>NZ_CP047409.1:1330410-1995616 GCF_013487865.1 Lactobacillus johnsonii | reverse complement strand
AAAAATTCCTCCAAATACTGTATTATCCACAGAATAAGTCAAAATAAGTGTAGCATGAATTAAATAAGTTTTCCACAAGTAATAAAAAGAATTAACAAATTCACAGGTATGTGGATAATATAAAAATAGAAATCCACCGAAGTGTGAAATAAAATTTCAAGTTTAAGTTATCCACAGCAATATGTGAGTTTATTATATGCCATAAATCAACACTTTATGCTAAATAAGTTATATTTTCCACAGGGTGTTTATTTTGTTCTAAACAGGGTGTGAATTGTGCATAACTCTGAGAATGATCTTGTTGATAAAAAATAAATAAAAAATTTTAAAAAAGATATCCACAAAAAATAATTTGAAAAATGCTTTAAAAATAACTTTTCTTTTTAGGAAAATTTTGATAAGGCCTTGGTTTTTTCGCGTAAATATGCTATTCTATCTTAGAAATTGTGCTTATTAAGCATTGAAAAACGGAGGTGCAACATTAAATGTCAACTAAGAGAACTTACCAACCTAAGAAGCGTCACCGTTCACGCGTTCATGGTTTTATGAAACGTATGGCTACAGCAAACGGCCGCAAGGTTTTAGCAAGACGCCGTAAAAAGGGTAGAAAAGTCTTATCTGCTTAAGCCACTGAAGCTCAGTGGTTTTTTTAATTTAAGTAAGGATGAACCAGATTGAGAAAAAGCTACCGTGTAAAAACTGAGAGAGACTTTCAAAAAGTTTTTAAAGAAGGACAGTCAATGGCTAATCGCGGCTTTGTTGTCTATACCTTACCCAAAGAAAATCAAAAGCATTTTCGCGTTGGAATTTCTGTTGGGAAAAAAGTAGGTCATACGGCGGTAGCACGTAATCGCCTCAAACGGTTCATTCGTGCTACACTGACAGAACTTAAGCCAGAGATAAGGCCTGATTTAGACTTTTTAGTAATAGCTCGACCTTATGCACGAGATTTTGATATGGGACGAACCAAAAAGAATCTTATTCATGTTTTAAGGTTAGCCAAGGTCTTATCGAGCGAAGAGACGGAAATTGAGGAAAAGTAGAGTGAGAAATCATTTGTCTAAGAAAAATTGGAAACTGATTCTATTAGCTTTAGGAATGCTTGCCTTAACGTTAGTAGTTACAGGTTGTGCATCAACTAATGGAACAAGTGTTGCTCCTATTTCTCATACTAGTGGCAATTGGTGGGATCGGTATATTGTTTACTATATTTCCCAATTTATTCTTTGGATTGCAAGTTTAGTTCATGATTCCTATGGTTGGGCAATCATTATCTTTACTATTATAGTAAGAATAATTTTATTACCATTGAATGCCATTTCTATTAGAAGCATGGCTAAGCAACAAAAAGTGCAACCACAGATGGATGCATTGCGTAAAAAGTATCCAGGTAAGGATGTTGAGTCACGTCAAAAGTTACAAGAAGAAACTAGCAAGTTGTATAAAGAAGCTGGTATTAATCCATATACTGGATGTTTACCAATGTTAATTCAACTACCAGTTATGTATGCTTTGTATCAAGCAATTTGGCGGACTCCACAGTTGCAAAATGGTCGGTTTTTGTGGATGGATTTGGGACGTCCCGATCCATATTACATCATGCCTATCTTGGCGGCTGTATTCACTTTTATGAGTACGTACATCAGTCAGATGTCAACGCCCCAATCCTCACAAAATGGAATGACTAAGGGAATGACATACTTGATGCCTCTTATTATTGGGGTTTCAGCAATTGGTATCCAATCTGCGATTTCACTTTACTGGGTGATTTCCAACTTATTCCAAGTAGTTCAAACCTTTATTTTGCAAAATCCATTCAAGTATCAACGTGAACTTGAGGAACAAAAGAAGGAAGAACGTGAACGTCAGCGCAAAGTTCGTCGCGCATACAAACGTTTAGGACGTAAACAACAAAAATAAATTATCTTTAATTTGAAGATAAAGTAGTCAAAGTGCTTTATCCATCATTATTTTTTGTAGTGGTGGAGTGGGCACTTTTTTTATTGAGATTATTTTATGTAGGTGAAAAAATGGCACAAGTATTAACACAATTTGATACAATCGCTGCAATTTCTACTCCTATTGGCGAAGGAGGTATATCAATTGTTCGTCTATCTGGTGAAGATGCAGTAGCGATTGCTAATAAACTTTTTAAAGGAGCAGATTTAACTCAGGTTTCCTCACATACAATTCATTATGGACATATTGTTGATCCTAAAACTAAGGATGTTGTAGACGAGACAATGGTTAGTGTATTACACGCACCAAAAACTTTCACTCGAGAAGATATGGTTGAAATCAATTGTCATGGTGGAATGATTGTAACTAATGATATTTTGCAGCTACTTTTGGCAAACGGTGCTCGAATGGCTGATCCGGGTGAATTTACTAAGCGCGCCTTTATGAATGGTCGTATTGACTTGACACAAGCTGAATCTGTAATGGATATTGTTCGGGCTAAGACGGATAAGTCTCGTCAAGTTGCTATGACACAATTAGCTGGTGGATTGTTAGGTAAAATCAGAACAATGCGTCAAGAACTTTTAGATACAATGGCTCATGAAGAAGTGAATATTGATTATCCAGAATATGATATGGACGATTTAACTTCTCAAGAAATGAAGAAGAAGGCCGAAGAAGTTTCAAAGCAAATTGATCAATTGCTAAAAACAGCTCAGGAAGGGAAAATTATCCGTAATGGTCTAGCAACGGCTATCGTGGGAAGACCAAATGTTGGTAAATCCTCTCTTTTAAATTATTTAACGCAGGACGATAAGGCAATTGTTACTGATATTGCGGGAACAACAAGAGATACACTTGAAGAATATGTTTCTGTTAAAGGCGTACCGCTGAAGCTGATTGATACTGCTGGGATTCACCATACAGAAGACAAGGTCGAAAAAATTGGAGTTGAACGTTCAAAGAAAGCTATCGCTGAAGCTGATTTGGTGCTTTTACTTCTGGATGCAAGTCAAGATTTAACAGACGAAGATAAAAAATTATTAAATTTAACTGCTAATAAAAAACGAATTATCATTTTAAACAAACAAGATCTAGGCACAAAAATTTCCCAGGAAATGATAAGAGAAATTACTGATAATCCAATTATTGTAACTTCAATCTTAAAGCAAGAAAATATGGATGCGCTTGAGAATGCAATTGAGCAATTATTCTTTAGCGGAATAGAAAATTCACAAAATCAAATCTTGGTAACAAATCAAAGACAAGCTGGTTTATTAGCCAAAGCAAAGCAATCTTTAGAAGACGTTGTCAATGGAATTGATGATGCAATGCCTTTAGATTTGGTTCAAATTGATCTCAAAAATGCTTGGGATACTTTGGGTGAAATTACTGGTGAAAGTGCACCTGATGAATTAATTACCCAATTATTTAGTCAATTCTGTCTTGGAAAGTAGGATGAAAATGAAGACTTACGAATCAAATGAATATGATGTAATTGTTGTTGGAGCAGGCCATGCGGGAGTAGAAGCAGCCTTAGCATCAGCACGAATGGGAGAAAAGACGCTTCTTTTAACGATCAATTTAGACATGGTAGCTTTCATGCCATGTAATCCATCAGTTGGTGGACCAGCAAAGGGCACTGTTGTGCGTGAAATCGATGCTCTTGGCGGAGAAATGGGTAAAAATATTGATGCCACTTATATTCAAATGAGAATGCTCAATACAGGTAAGGGTCCGGCTGTTAGAGCATTGAGGGCACAAGCCGATAAATGGCAATATCATGAGCGTATGAAAGATACAATTGAAAACGAGCCTAATTTAACTTTACGTCAAGCTGTTGCAGATGAGTTGATCGTTGAAGATGGAGTATGTAAAGGGTTGATTACTAATACTGGTGCAAAGTACTATGCTAAAAGCGTTGTCTTGACCACAGGAACAGCTGCTAGAGGAAAAATTATTATTGGAGAATTGGCTTATTCTTCAGGTCCTAATAACTCACTTCCATCTATTAAATTACCTGAAAATCTTGAAAAGTTAGGCTTTAAATTACGTCGTTTTAAGACTGGTACTCCTCCTCGAGTGGATGGAAATACTATTGATTATTCAAAAACTCAAGAAGAGCCTGGAGACAAAGAACCAAGACATTTTTCTTACACTAGCAAAGATAGTGATTACCTAGAAGATCAAATGTCTTGTTATATGACTTACACTAATACCGTAACGCATGATATTATTCGTGCAAATCTTGATCGTGCTCCAATGTTTTCTGGGGTTATCAAGGGTGTAGGCCCACGTTACTGTCCTTCAATTGAAGATAAGGTAGTTCGTTTTGCAGATAAAGATCGTCACCAAATTTTCTTGGAACCAGAAGGACGCCATACTAAGGAAATATACGTAGGTGACTTTTCTACTTCAATGCCTGAAGAAGTACAATTGAAGATGCTTCATAGTGTTGCTGGTCTAGAAAAAGCAGAATTAATGCGCCCAGGATATGCAATTGAATATGACGTAATTGAACCTTGGCAATTAAAGCATACATTAGAGACAAAAAATATTAAGCACCTCTTCACTGCTGGTCAAATGAACGGAACATCGGGTTATGAAGAAGCAGCCGGTCAAGGATTAATTGCTGGTATCAATGCAGCCTTAAGTGCTCAAAATAAGCCTGGATTTACTTTACAACGTGATGAAGCATATATTGGGGTCTTAATTGATGACTTAGTAACTAAAGGAACAAATGAACCATATCGTTTGCTAACTAGCCGGGCAGAATATCGTCTTCTTCTTCGTCACGATAATGCAGATTTGCGTTTGACTGAAAAAGGTCATGAATTAGGCTTGATTTCAGAAGATCGTTATAAGGAATTCCAAGATAAAAAGCAAGCTATTTCCCAGGCAATGGAAGCTATTAAGAAAGTTACCATTCACCCTACTGATGAGGTTCAAGAATATTTAGCTAGTGTTAAGCAAGATCGTTTGAATGCAGGAGTTAGCGGCGCAGACTTTTTGAAGCGACCACGTGTAACTTTTGATGCAGTTGAAAAATTAAGTGGCGAAACTTTAGCTACTGATCGCTATGTAAAAGAACAAGTTGAAATTGCATTGAAATATGAAGGTTATATCAAGAAAGAAAAGACCTTGGTTGATCGTTTGCATCGACTTGAATCAAAGAAAATTCCAGTAGATATTGACTACAATGCAATTCCAAGTTTGGCAACTGAGGCACGTCAAAAATTTGAAAAGATTCGTCCTGAGTCAATTGCTCAAGCTGAAAGAATTTCTGGTGTAAATCCGGCTGATTTGGCAATATTAACGGCATATATTCAACAAGGCCGAATTGCAAAGGTGAAAAATAAATAATTAGTTTTAAAGCAAAAAAATAAAAAATTTTTTTGCTTTTTTTGTTGAGTATGATCACTTAATCACAGTTTAAAGTTGCTACCTAGTGATAAGTTGTGAAAGAAGAGTAAATAGTTTGTGAATTAATTATTTTTGATAATGAGTAAATACAGGACTAGCAGCGATAGCAACCGCTTTCAATTATGTTACAAATGTGCTTTAATCAAGGTGTAAGAAAAAACATTAAGGAGATGCTTATAGACTATGACAAAGATTAGTGGCTCAGATGCAATGTTCCAAGTCTTATATGACTGGGGTATTGACCATATATACGGTTTTCCAGGCGGCTCATTTGACTCAACAATGAATGCAATTCATAATTGGCGAGATAAGATAAAGTTTATTGAAGTAAGACATGAAGAAGCTGGTGCCTTAGCAGCTTCTGCTGAATACAAAATTAGTGGAAAAGTAGGAGTTTGTTTTGGTTCTGCAGGTCCTGGTGCCGTTCACTTAATGAATGGACTTTATGATGCAAAATATGACAAGACACCAATGGTTGCAATTGTTGCTAATGTTCCAACAAGTCGTCAAGATATTGATTTCTTCCAAGCTTTTGATGAAAAGCCATGGTTTGATCCAGTCGCTGTTTGGAATCACCAAGCAAAGACAGCGGAAGCTATTCCAGTTTTAATGGATGAGGCAATTCGTCAAGCTTATCAAAAGAAGGGTCCAGCTGTTTTAATCTTACCGAAAGACTTTGGTTGGGATAAGATTGAAGATAACTTCCGTAATAATGCTGCAGCACACAAGATCGTTCCTAATTTCCCAGCACCACGTAAGGAACAAATTGATAAAGCACTTGAATTAATTAAAGAAGCTAAAAATCCAATTGTTTACTTTGGTCATGGTGCCCAAGATGCTAGTGCAGACTTAAAGGAATTTTCTGATAAATTTAAGATGCCACTAGTCTCATCAGTTTTAGGAAAAGGAATTGTTGAGGATGGGTTCCCAGCATATATGGGTTCAATTGGTCGTGTGGGTGCTAAGCCAAGTAATGACATTCAAACTCATGCTGATTTAGTAGTTTGGGTTGGTAACAATTCACCATTCTCTATCTTCTTCTTCAATCCTAAGGCAAAAGTAATTCAAATTGATATTAATTCAGAAAGATTGGGTAAGCGTCATGCTGTAACTGTTCCAATGTTAGCTGACTCCAAGAAAACTTTACGTGCCTTAATTGAAGCAGGTGAAGGGCGTGCAGAATCTCCATTATACAAGGCTGCTCTTGCTGATCGTGAAAACTGGGAAGCTTGGCTTGAGAGCTTTAATGATTCAGACGAAATCCCAATGAGAGTAGAACCAATTTTTGATGTAATCAATAAAAAGGCTGCTAATGATGCCGTATTTGCAGTAGATGTAGGTAATGTAAATATTAACTTTGATCGCCTGATGCACCTACATGATGATCAGAAATGGACTACCTCCGGCTTATATGCAACTATGGGCTATGGCGCTCCAGCTGCTTTAGCTGCTGCTACTATTTATCCAAAGCGTGAGGTTTGGAACTTAGCTGGTGATGGTGGCTTTGCCATGATGAACCAAGAGCTTTTAACCCAAGCACGCTACAATATGCATATTATTAATGTGGTCTTCACAAATGAAACTTTGGGTTATATTGAAGCGGAACAAGTCGATGAGTCTCATCAACCATTATCTGGTGTAAAACTTCCTGATAATGATTGGGCTATGTCTGCTGAAGGTATGAATGTAAAAGGCTTTACTGTTCGTACTAAGAGAGAATTTGAAGACGCAGTCGCTGCAGCTCAACAAATGGAAGGTCCAGTTTTGATCGACTGTAAGATTACTCATGACATGCCATATTCAACTGAATTAAATACTTTAGACGATCCAGCTTTCGTTGCTAAATATGATGCTCAAGCTTTGAAGCCATTTAGTTACTTCGCTGGTAAGTATGGTGTTGAGGCTGATGCCGCTTCTGGTGCATCAGAACATACTGAAGCCGAGCCAGTTGAAGCTAAAGAAGATGCTTCATCAGGTGCATCACGCCATTAATTTCCTAGGAAATAATTAAATAAAGAGTTCACATAGCTGGACTCTTTATTTTTTTAATAAAAAGTAAGCAAAATTGTGCGAAATTCATAATAAAAAAGTATACTAGTAGATGAACGAATTTTATTAAATATGTGGAGGCAAAAATATGCAACAATTTGGGGTTATTGGCTTGTCCGTTATGGGGAAAAACCTTGCCTTAAACGTTAAAAATCATGGCTACTCTGTCTCTGGATTTTCAATTGATAAGCCAGAGGTTGATGCTTTAGCAAAATATGAAGATAAGAATTTAAAGCCAACTTATACTTGGGAAGAATTTGTTAATTCACTAGAAAAGCCACGAAAAATCTTGATTCAAATCATGGCTGGTAAACCAGTTGATGAAACTTTACAAAAACTATTGCCTCTTTTAGATAAGGGCGATATTTTAATTGACGGTGGTAATTCTAATTTCCATGATACTAATCGTCGCTATAAGGAAATGGAAAAGCATGGTATTCACTTCATTGGTATGGGTGTTTCTGGCGGTGAAGAAGGAGCTTTGAACGGTCCTGCCTTAATGCCAGGTGGTGATGAAAAAGCTTATGAAGAAGTAGCGCCAATCCTTGAAGCTATGGCTGCCAAGACTCCAACTGGTCAACCATGTGTCGGATACATTGGACCAGCAGGTAGTGGTCACTATGTGAAGATGGTTCACAACGGTATTGAATATGGTATTATGCAGATTATTTCTGAAGTATACGATGTTCTCCGCACCGTTGGTCATTATTCAAACGATGAAATGAGTGAAATCTTTAAGAATTGGGATAAGGGTGGTTTACAAGCTTATTTAATTGAAATCACTTCTAAGGTCTTAAAACAAAAGGATAACTTAACTGATGATCATATTATTGATCATATCTTAAATGAAGCTTCTTATAAGGGAACTGGTAACTGGATGCTTGAAGATGCAATTCGTTTAGGTGCTCCAATTACTGTAATTGCAGAAGCCGTTCTTGCTCGTTTTATGTCAAAAGCAACTTTGAGAAATGATCCTGAACCAAAGATTGACCCAGAGAAAGCTCCAAAGGACTTAGTTGATCAACTTGCAAAAGCCTTATACTTAGCTATGGCTGTTTCATATGGTCAAGGATTTGAGCAATTAACGATGGCTGCAAAAGCTTATAACTGGCGCTTGCACTATTCAACTATTGCCCAAAACTGGGAAGCTGGTTGTATCATCCGCTCACAAATGCTTCATGATATTAAGTTTGCTTACAATGCTGATAAGGACTTACCTAACTTATTCAAGGCACCATTCTTTGATAAGGTAAAGAAAGAAAATATTGGTGCTCTTAGAGATGTGGTTAAAATTGCTGCTGATGCTGGTGTACCAACCCCAACTCTTAGTGCGGCTTTGAATTACTTAGAATCTATTTTTAACCCACGCTTACCTCAAAATATTATTCAAGGTCAACGTGATTACTTTGGTGCACACACTTACCAAAGAAATGATCGTCCAGGTACTTTCCATACTGAATGGTACGAAGAAAAATAATAATGTTTCACATGAAACTAAAAAAGTCACTACAGATGTAGTGGCTTTTTGCGTTAAAATAGAGCAGGATCTAATAAATAGGGATGTAGGTAAGTAAGAATGAGGAAAGAAGAAAAAGATAATCTAAAATTGATGCTGCAGGCATTAATTGTAGGACTAATTGCTGGTGCCGTAGTTGGACTATTTAGATTTGGAATTGAAAAGACGTCTGCTTTTTGGCTCTATCTTTTTAAAGAGGCCCATAATAATCCAGTTTGGTTTGTTGCAATTGTTCTTGGGTTAGCCGCAGTAGGGATCATAGCGGGGTATTTTGTTAAACAGTATCCACATGTTGGAGGATCCGGTATTCCGGAAGTTAAATTACAGCTTCAAGGTAAACTACAACTTAAATGGTGGCAGATTTTGTGGAGGAAGCTAATTGGGGGAATTTTAGTAATTGGAACAGGCTTGTTTTTAGGTCCTGAAGGACCATCCCTTCAACTTGGTTCATCTATTGGCCAAGGAGTCGGTGAGAAGCTAAAACAAAGTAAATATAACCAAAGGGTGTTACTTGTAACGGGAGCTGCAAGTGGTTTATCAGCTGCATTTGGAGCACCATTGAGCGGAGCACTATTTGTTTTAGAAGAAATTTTTCATAATTTTTCACCTCGAGTTTGGATGAATTCTTTGGTAGGAGCAATTGCCGCTAATTTTATGGTGTCATACTTTTTTGGATTACATCATGCGTTAGGGATGCCATATGACCATTCATTTCCAATTTATTTGTACTGGCATTTGGTAATTTTAGGAATTATTCTTGGATTATTAGGCCATTTATATAAAAAAGGCTTATTTGGGTTAAAGAAAGTCTATTTAAAAGTCACATGGTTACCACGTTGGCTACATGGTTTAATTCCGTTAGCGATTTTAATTCCAATTATGTATTATTGGCCATTAATCACTGGACCAGGTAATCGATTAATTTTGTCCTTACAAAAAATGATCACTCAAGGTGGATGGACATTAGTTGGAATTTTAGCATTTTACTATGTGCTGCGAATTGCATTTTCAATTATTTCTTATGATTCAGGGTTACCTAGTGGTATATTTTTGCCAATTTTAACTATGGGTGCTCTAATTGGAGCAACCTATGGTACATTAATGGTACAACTTGGCTTAATGCCCGCACACTTAGTTATTAACTTAATAATTTTTTCAATGGCAGGTTATTTTGCAGCGATAATTCGCGCACCATTTACAGCAATTATTTTAATTACTGAAATGGTCGGATCGCTTCTTCACTTAATGCCACTAGCTGTTGTGGCGTTTATTGCACTTTTAATTGATCAAATTCTTGGTGGAAAGCCAATTTATGATAGTTTAGCAGCTGCCATGCTGCCAGAAACACGTTTACAGCCAATATCAGGTGAAGAAGATGAATTAGATATCCCAGTATATGAAAATAGTAAGTTAGTAGATCAGGAAATTAAGAATATTAAATGGCCAAATAATGTACTTGTTAGAACTATTAGAAGAGGAAGTCGAGAAATAATTCCTCACGGAGATACCGTAATTGTAGCAGGAGATTTATTAATTCTTAGTGTTGACCATAACAAACGATCAGCTGCTTATGATGCAATGAAAGAACTGCAGGGCGTAGAACTTGATGGATAAAAATATCTGAATAAACACAAATAAGCTCTCTAGCTTAAAGTAAGCTGGAGAGCTTATTTTTATAATTATTTAAATAGTTGTGTTATTACTTTTTCAACTTCTTCCAGGCCTTTTTAGAACCGCGATCTAAATCCTTGTTTAGTTTATATTCTTGCCAATCTTGAACAAATAATAAATCAAGGTTATAACCTGCAGGATAAAGTTCTTCAGCTTTTCGAACTAATTTTGCCCCTTTTAAGGGTACAGTCTCAAAAGTTCTATTAACGAAAACCACAATCTGATTCGCTATATCAGCATTCTCATAAAAGAGTACTTCTTGGTGATATTTTGGTACTTTAATTCGATCACCCTTTTTAAAAGAAGGTAGGGATTTAACTTTTTTCGGCTTATTCTTAAATTTAAGATTAGCTTGTTTTAGAGGAAAGATTCCTGTGTTTAAGAAATCTTTAGCTTCTGACAGTACGTTTTCAGGCATACCACTTTTTTCTGCAATCCAGAGAGCACGACTGGCGCCTACTTGATTTAGAAGTAGTTTATACGTGGGATGTAGTGTCTGTAAGTCAAAGTCCATTGCTGCTGTAATAAAAGCAGGATTTTTAGTTGAATAATCTTTTATAGCGCTATAGTGGGTAGTTGCTAAGATTAGGCATCCTTTTAGCTGCAGGGTTTGTAAAATAGCAATAGCAAGGGCTGCACCTTCATTGGGATCCGTTCCACTACCCAGTTCGTCTAACAAAATCAGACTGCTTGGAGTGGCCTTTTGAACAATCTCTGCCATCTTTTTCATTTCAGCAGAAAATGTTGAGAGAGAGTTATCTAAGTCTTGATGATCACCAATTGAAGTATAAATTTCTGTCATAAGCGGAATGGAACACGGTGCTGCACTAGGTAAGAAGAGACCAAATTCAGTCATTGCAGTGGCTAAGCCAACAGTTTTGAGTGTGACAGTTTTCCCACCTGCATTCGGTCCAGTAATAATTAAGCCATGTTTAGTTGGATCTAACTTAAGGGATAGAGGAACGGGATTACTTAACAAGGGATGCTTCATTCCGTTCAATTGAAGCTCATTTTGTTCATTTAAAATTGGTCGTTTGCCACCAATAGCATGCGAATATTTTGCGCGTGCTAAGATACAATCTAGATCAACAATAACAGTAAGATTGGCTTCAAAATGAGTTAGCTCATTATAGATTTTTGCTGTTAAATTTCCAAAAATTTGAGATTCAATTAAGTAAATCTGATTTTCGACTGTAGTTTTTTCTTGGGTAAGATGAATTATCTTGGTTGGCTCAATGAAAACAGTGGTCCCATTATTAGATTGATCAATAATATTTCCACCAAAAGTATGCTTAAAACTTGTCTTAACAGGAAGAGTATAGTGATTATCTTTTTGAATAATCTGAAAATCTTGCAACATTGATTGGGACTTTTTTGTCTGCAAGTATTTCTGTAGGGTTTCCTTGATAGTTGTATTTAATTTACTACTTCTTTGGCGTAGTTTAGTCAGATCTTTATCGGCTCGATCTGAAACCTCTCCGCGTTCAATATCTCGATAAATTACTTCTTCTAATTTATCGAGAATAGTTAGACTATCACAATAGCTTGCCATAATCGGAACGCTACTTCTTTGTTTATCAAAAAAGCGTACTAATAAGCGGGTAACCCGTATAAAGTCGGCAACTTGTTCTAGTTCTCGAGGCTTTAAGATATATCCCTTTTTCACTTTATTGATAATTGGGGTAAAAGCATCTGAATTAATAAAAGGGATGTGTAGGCCGTGATCTAAAATCCAGACCATTTCTTCCGTTTCATCTAATAACGCATTTGCTTTGACTAACTTATTTGCAAGTGGTTGAGCTAAAATTTTCTCCTTAGCCTCTGGTGAAACAGCATAGTGAGCTACAAGTTTACGTACACGTGAAAATTCGATTTCGTCAGTATTATTCAATTTTTATTTTTCTCCTTAAGAAAATAGATTTTAAATTTGGTTTTCTCAAGGGAAGGTAAATTAGTCCCTTGAGACTAAAATACAATTAGCATCATATAGCAATATGTCCTTTTCTAAATTATTGATTCTAATGATATAACATTTTTTCGAAAAAAGCACTGGGGGGAAGAAAAGAATTAAGTGTATATCAATATCTTTGCAGTAGAGTATAAAATAATTTGATGAACGAATAAAAAAGATAAGAAGTCGAGTTGATTCTAATGAGTTTTCGGCAAATAAAAACCACCGACTTTACAATTGCCAGTGGTATAATAAAATTAGGAATAAAGATATTGCGAAACATGAGTTTAGTCATGCAGAGCGTGGGCGGTCTTAGTGACCGTCTTTTTTGTTAAATAAGGTCTTTATGAGTCATCTATTATAGAGGTGATCAAGGTGGACACAAGAGTTGATAATAGAATCTCAGCTGGTATAAAACAAAAGGCTAGCAAAGCGTTAGCAGATCCTGCTCTCCCAAAATATTGGGACATTCCTAATGTGAAAACAATGAACTCTATTGAAGAAGCAATAGATGATTTAAAAACTAATAAATTAGAGGGAACAATGTCTTATCCTGAATTAGAGAAACTGCTAGATGAGTAAAGTTTTTCGACTAGTTGATTTAAAAATCGGCATAGAGGTAAATATATTTAATCGGGATAAGTACCAATTCTAATTTATGTAGATAATAATAAAACTTTATAGGAATAAGTCTTATGTACTTTTTATTTTTGGGTCAAGGTTACGCGACTCCTTTTTTACCACCCACTTAAAGTAAAGAAAAACTCTCAAAATTATATTTGAGAGTAAAAGTTATTTATTAACAATTTTTTTGATCAATAATTCCTTCTTTAGCTCTTTCTGCTAAAAAACTTGCCTTTGTTATTTTTACGGCGCCAGTTAAGATGCCCGAATCATTACGTAAACGTAAGGTGGTATTATGAATATCAAGGATCAAATTATCACCGAGAAATGCTAAATCGTAGTCAGAAGTATAAATTTCAAAATTAGCATTATTTTCAATTTTTACTGAGTAGCGTGGATCGTGTTTCATTGTATCAAGTGAGATTAATGAATAATCCATGCCGATATTACATGATCCACCTTCAATTGAGTAGTCGCCACCACCGCCATCAACAATTAAAAGTATTTCATGTTTGTTATAATCACGGTTTTTAAGAAAATCGATTGCATCTTGGCTAATTGTCATTTTTACCATAGAAATCACCCTAATCCTTTCTAAGCTTAATTTTAAGAAAAAGTAGTATCAAATCAATTATTTTGTTTGAATTGGGGTGAAGTTTCAGGAGCCCAGATTAAGCAGATGACAAAGGCAGCAAAGAGAACAAAAGCACAAGTGATCATTGCCAGATGTGCTCCACCTAGATTAGTTAAAATAGGCAATAGGAAAGTACCAGCTGCTGCCCCAAAACGACTAATTGTGATACAAGTTCCAACTCCTGTTCCTCGAACTTTAATATCAAATAGCTCAGTTGGATAAGGGTAGTCAAGTACTAATCCAGACGATAAAACAATTGCAAATATACAAAAGATAATCAATTGAATATTAGAATTAATATTTTTATTGACTGCTAGGAAACCAATCAAGAGACTTGAGAGTAAAAAGTTACTAATTAAAAATGCACGTCGACTAATTTTGTTAAAAATTAAAATTCCAAAAAGTACTCCAATGAACATACCGCCATTATAGATAATGCCGGAAACTTTTTGATCAGTAACATGCATACTTTGTAAGAGAATCGGAAGAAAAATACTGATACCAAAGAATGCAAAGGCTTGGCAAGCATAGAAAAGGCCACCGACTAAAGTTTGTCGCAAATATTTCCTGGAAAATAATATTGTCCAAGAGACTTCCTTGACGGGTTTAGCCTTTTTTAATTTTTGAGGAAGGCCCCATTTATGTCCCATATGTTTTTTGATAACTTTGTTAGCTTTTTCACTTTACCACGACTAGCAAGCCAACTTGGTGAAGCAGGTAAGGGGAAAATGGATCTAAATATAGCGGCAATAAACGCTGGAATTGCACCGGTAGATAAAATGATTTGCCAATTATAAGAACCAAAGCCAGTAATAAAGGTTCCTGTTAAATATGAAGCAATGAATCCAATGGTCCAATAAATAAGAAGATGGCTTTGTCTTTTACTATCTTCGCCTTTAGGCAGCCATTCTGTTAAGAGAGCATTTCCCACTGTATAGTCGACAGCAATCATTAAACCAATCAGAATTCTAATAATAAAAATAAGTATTAAGTTATTAGTTAACAATTGGGTTAATGATAGAAATCCTAGGATATACATATTTAGCATTAATAATTTTCGTCTGCCAATTTTATCAGACAGGCGTCCAATTAAGATGCTTCCCGCTAAACCTATTAAAGATCCGGCGCCAATTAATCCAGTCCATAGATCACTGATTGTAATATATTTACTTGCGCTAGAAAGAGCAGTCCCAGAAATACCTAGGGAAAAACCACAGGCAATTTGCCCTAATAATACAGCAGTAAATACCCGTAGATGAATGGGCATCAGCGGAGCCTTTTTATAGTTCTTTTTTTTCTTTGATAGTATTTGTATTGTTCAAATTTTCTTTTTGCATAATATGAGTTAAAGCACTTAGATTAACTCGAAAAAGTCCTCCTTAAAAAATATAAGTATATCTTCCACCCTAACAAAAAAATTTAATTGGTGCAAAAATATATTAATTTTAAATTAAATATTGACAATGATATTAATAACATATTAACATTGTTAAAAATAAGAAAGCAGGTAAGATAATGAGATTACGTAGAAAAGCTAGCCAATTTAGTCATTAATCAGGAGTTTATTTCTCCTGATGTTTTAAATAGAAATTAGGTTAGTTATGTCAGAAGAAGTAATTATTAGAAAATATAAAAATATAGACTATGTTCAATTATGCAAAGTACATGATCAAGCCAGAATGCAAGAATTAATTGTAGGTAATGCGGTTGATCTGTATGCTCCACTTGAAGTGGCAGTGTATAAAGAGGAACTGTTTTCGGAAACAATTTATGTGGCTGTGATTGATAGCAAAATAGTAGGTTTTGTGGCTTTTAGAGAAAACGAACTAGGCTATATTTATGTGTTAAATGAATTTCAAGGAAGAGGAATTGGTGGTAAATTACTGGATACTGTAATTCCTTGCTTAGAACGTCCCGCTTTTTTAGAGGTCTTTTCCACAAATATCAAGGCGAAAAGATTATATCGGAGTCGTGGATTTGTAGAAGAGACTAAAGAAAAAATGATTTTGCATTAACTTAATAAAGAGACCAAAAAACGGTCAGTGGATGATGTTCACTGACCGTTTTTAAGGATACTAATATGTACTAATCTTTTTTATAGAAAGTTTCTTCTACAGCATGAGTGATGGCAATCTTGTCATGGGCATAAGAAAGACCACCTTGTACGTAAAGACGGTATGGCGGACGCATTGGACCGTCTGAAGATAATTCGATCGTAGAACCTTCAGTAAAGCTTCCTGAGGCCATAACAACGTCATCTTCGTAACCATCTTGGTGATATGGAATAGGATCAACAAATGAGTTCATTGGTGAATAGTGTTGAATAGCAGCACAGAACTTAACCATTGGATCTGGTTCGCCGAAGGTTACAGTTTGAACGATATCAGTTCTTGGATCATTCCACTTAGGTGCAACTTTCATTCCCATTTCTTCACAAAGAGCAGCAGTATAAATCATACCCTTTAAGGCTTCCCCAGTAGTGTGAGCTGCCATAAAGAATCCTTGATACATGTCTCTTAAATAGCCCCATGTAGCGCCTTCTCCTTTACCAGCACCAGGGACGTTAAGGCGTGAGCCTGCTCCTTCAATGAGATCTTTTTTACCAACAAGGAAGGCACCCGCTTTAACGATTCCGGCACCTGCATTCTTAAATAGAGAACCCGCCATCATATCAGCACCATAGAAAGTTGGTTCTTCTGATTCAGAAAATTCGCCGTAACAATTATCAACGAAGATTTTTACGTCTGGACGAACTTCTTTAATAAACTTAAGCATCTTCTTGATTTTTTCCATTGTAAAGCTTGCACGAACAGCGTAACCAAGAGAACGTTGAATAGTTACAACTTTAATTTTTGGATCTTGCAAGTCTTTTCTAGCTTGTTCATAGTCAACTTCACCGTTATCAAGTAAATCAGTGTGCTTAAAGTCAATACCCCATTCTTTCATGTTGCCTGGTTTGTCACCAGCTAAGCCAATAACTTCTTGAATAGTGTCATATGGCATACCAGTTAAGTAGTAGAGCGTATCGCCAGGGCGGAGCATACTAAATAGACCAACAGCAATAGCATGAGTTGCTGAAGAGAATTGAGGGCGTACTAATGCATCATCGGTTTTGAAATAGTCGGCATACATTGCTTCTAGTTTATCACGGCCAACATCATCATAACCGTAACCAGTAGAAGGCACTAAATCTTCTTCTCCAACACGATGCTTTCTAAATATATCCAAAACACGTTGTTGGTTATAGAATACTTGCTCATCAATTTCTTCTAGACGAGGTTCAATCATTTTATCGACTTTATCGACTTTTTCCTTTAATTCGGTTGGTAAGTTTTCTTTCCAAGATAAAACCATTACTAATTCTCCTTTAATACTTCTGCTTGTACTCTTATTTTACCATCTGATTTTTGATCCCAGTAGACTCCCTGAATTTCAGGTACAAAGCCTGGGAAACGCTCGATAGCACCTACTAAAACTTCAAAATATTTTTGATCAATATTGCTCCATTTTTCGCCGGGCGCAACAATGAACACCCCTGGTGGATAGGGTAAGGCACCTTCAGCCGCAATTCGACCTTTAATATCCTCTAAGTTAACTAATTCACTTTCATTTTTCATGAAGAGATAGTCAGCATGCTCGGGAGTCATTTGATAATTTTGCATGTCTGGTTTAGCAAATAATTCTTGCTGGAGGGTAAAGGTATTATTTCCCCGGTAATATTCATGCATTTCTTGGCAAAGCTGTTTTAAAGTATAACCTTTGTAGCGATCACCATATACTTTGGTTAGCTTAGGGAGCACTTTTTCTAGAGGTGCATCCTCGTTATAGTACTGCTCAAATTCTAAGAATGCATTTAGTAAGATAGCTAATTCAGCTTTCGTATCTCCCGGCGTTAATAAGAAAAGAAGAGAATATAGGTCATCTTTTGCGCGAATAATCCGCTTCTCCATTAGAAATTCTGCGACAACTGGTCCAGGAATTCCTGTTTCTTCATATTTTGCATTTTTAACATCAATTCCAGGAGTTACAACAGTAATTTTTAGAGGATCGATCATGGCCTGACCAGGCGCAATTTTGCTAAATCCATGCCAAAGATTAGTGGAATCTAAATTCCAGTACTTTTCATTTGTAGCTAACTCATCAGTACTAATATTTTCAAAATTATCAATTACTAGTGGCTTAAATAATTTTGATTTTTTAATTAATTCTTTCCGCCATTCAATTCCTAAGCGTAAGATTCGGTCCCACCATTTTTTATTACCCTCACCGCTGGTTAAATATGAGTTAACGGTGAGTGAGGCATAAAGGGGATAAGAGTAACTTGATGTAACAAATTTAAGATAAGCGTGGTTAAAGTGTTTATGATCAACGTAACGTTTCTGGCCTTTAATATGAGCATCCTTTTTCAAAATTTGTGAGGCTTGGCCCATCCCAGCTTGTTGTTTATGAAGTGATTGAGTTACTAAAATACCCGGATCTTCTGGCCCACAGTCTAAGTTGAGGGGAGACAGGTGATTCATAATTGGAACAAACTGTTCGAATCCACCCCAAGCACAATCAAAAAGAATGTAATCGCATAGTTTACCAATTTTATCAATCATCCACTTCGCGTCATAAAAGAGTCCATCATATGTCTCTGATTGAATGATAGCTAGTCTAAATGGACGCTTAGCTTTAGCTTTTTCAGGGTCAACTTTAGCAATTTCAGCGCGAATTTTTTCTTCACTTAAGAAGTTAGGATCCATTTCTCCAATTAATCCAAGCGCATTACGATCGGTTGGAATATATACTGGTTTGGCACCAGTCATTACTAAGGCACTGTTATAGAGGGATTTATGATTATTTCGATCAAAAAGAACTAAGTCATCTTTGGTTAATAGAGCACTTGCACAAATTGAATTTGCACTCGTTGTTCCATTAGTACAGAAATAAACTTTGTCGGCGTGGTAAGTTTCGGCGGCTTTTTGCTCAGCAGTTAAAGGTGTTCCTTCGTGGGTCATGGTATCGCCTAATTCTGGTACTGTATCACTGGTATCAGCAAACATGAGGTTTTTACCAAAGAAGCGATTAAATACTACTCCCGCCGGATGTTTTTCGTAATATAAGCCATTATGATGACCTGGTGTAGTAAAACTAACTGGACGATCTTCTGCAAAATTGACCAAATCAGTTAAAAATCCAGGAACCATTTCTGATGTATATTGATTTGCGGCATCGATTATTTGATTTTTTTCATTATTAGAAATTGTTTCATGTGAAACTTTAATAATAGGAATTCCAAGCCCTGATTTTTTTTGTAAATCTTGAGCAGTTTTAAGACTACTTTTATCAGTCTCTGCTACAACAATAGCGGCAAGTTCACTAGCTTGAATTTCATCGTTCAAATTAGTAGTTTGCCATGAATTAAAATCATTATTTTTTAGTTGATTGCTTAACGCAATTTTTAGAAAATTCATTTAATCACCTTGTTTTCCTATATATTTTCTAAAATAGACTTGCAAATTTTTTATAAATCCTTATAATTTTGTGCGAACGTTTTTGTACGCAGTTTGATTTGCAAGTAGACTACGGCATAAATTATAGCGATTTATAGAGGATTTCTACAAGTGGATTTAAATACTTTGATGATAGTTTTAAAACCTCCAAATTTGAGACATTGGATTTAGATAAATATTTTAATTTTGGAGGGAATTTAAAAATTGGATAAACCAGATGTCTTTAATGATTTAGAACCGAATAAAAAGCACTATATGAGTTGGCCAGTTATTGCATTGATAGACTTTGTAACGATTATTAGTTTTGAAAATATCTTCTATCCATTTCAAAACCAAGGTCTTTCAGTTGTAATTTCTTGGATTTTTCTGCTATTTACTTATGTTATTCCTTACGCATTGATTAGTAGTCAGATGAGTTTGACTTTTGATAATCAGGATGGTGGTCTTGCTTCTTGGGTAAGAAGAAGTACTAATGATACTTTAGGCTATTGGACCTCATGGATGTATTGGGTTCAGAGTGTGCCATATATCGTTGACGTGTCAAACTCAGTTATCGTGTCTTTCAGTTGGATAATCTTTGGTAACAATAGTTTAGACAAAAAGATGTCAACGTTCTGGTTCGGAATTTTAACTTTTGTGATCATTTTGATCTTTATCTTACTCGAAAATAAGTTGCGTAACTCACTAGAAATCCTTTCCTTAATTGGTGGGGGAGCTATGTTCATTATGTCCATGCTCTTTGTTTTGCTTGCTGCTTGGTCAGTAATGCATGGACACCACATTGCAACTCAACCATTTAACTGGGGCGCATTTAAGCCATCATTTAGTTTGAATTACTTCTCAACTACTGGTCTTTTGATCTTTGCTATGTCAGGTGCAGAATTAGCTGCACCATACGTGCAACAAATGAAGAATCCTAAACGTGACTTTCCTAAGGCAATGTGGATGCTTGCAATTATGACAGGATTCTTGACTATCTTTGGAACCTTAGCACTTGCTATGTTCTTTAACGCTCACAAGATTCCACACGACTTTAAGATGAATGGTCCTTACTACGCTTTCCAACTTTTGGGTGAAAGTTTAGGAATGGGTAAGGTCTTGATGTACATTTTCGCAGTTGTTCAAGCTATCTTTATGATGGCTCAACTTGCCGTATTACTAGATGCGTCAAGTCGTGTATTTGCCGGAGATGTTGGCGAAAAATTCATGCCAAAATGGTTGACCAAGAAGAACAAGAACGGTCGTCCAATTCACAGTTATACTTTTACTGTAGGACTCAGCTTATTCTTACTTCTTTTGACTGGTACTTTACCAAACATCAATACTATTTATAACTGGCTTTTGAACGTTAACGGTATTATTTCACCATATAAGACTTGTTGGGTGTTCTTTGCATTTGTAGCAATGAGAATGCATCAAGATAAATACCACTCTAGCTATGTATTTATTAAAAATAAGACTGGTGCATTAACTGTTGGTTTTTGGTGCTTACTCTTTACTTTTGTTTGTGCAACTTTAGGATTCATTCCACAAAACGTTGCAGTTGGTACAAAAGCATTTACTCATCAACTATGGATGAATATTATTACTGTTGTAGTACTCTTTGGTTTAGGTTTTGTCTTACCATGGCTCCGTAAGATTGAACAAAAACGTGAAGAAGAAGATATGGTCGAGATTAAAGAATAAATTAGATATTTAGAATAAACTATTACTTCCGAGATTCAGAAATGAGTCTCGGTTTTTTTTGTGCTTCAAAATAGCAAAGGAGTAATTAAAATAATAAAAATAACTATAATCTAAGGACTGTTATATAACGAAAATAACTTAAATAAAAAACAAGTTAAGTAAGATAAAGCACTTTAAAATAAACGTACTGATGAGAAAGTGAATTTTGAATATATATTCTGTTAATTCTTTCCACATATATGATTAGCTAAAGACAACACTAGATCATTCCAGATATTATGAATTACAAATAGTGATTATAATAATCTGTTAATAACATCAAAATATTATTATAAATAACATTGAATTAGAAAAAGTGAAGTGATAACATAACGCTTGTAATAGCGTAGGAGGGAATAAAGATGAAGATTAAGAACTGGAAAAAGATAGTTTTTGCTTTAGGTACAGTAATTATCTTAGGTCAACTTGATGTTTATCAGGTAATAGCAAATAGTTTAACCTCAGGTGAAACAGCAAGAACAGCTTCCAAAGCATCAGTGGCAGAAACAGCTTCTCTAGGTAAAGTGGCAGAAACTGCTAAAGGTGGAGTAACTGATGGTAAATAGATTATTATTCCAGCTATCCCAGGCAAGCCTGGAATTCCAGGAAAACCAGGTATCCCGGGCAAACTCGGCATTCCTGCCAAAGGGTCTCTTGCTGCAACTGCGCCCACAGCCCCAACGGCCGCTACAGCTGCAACTGCGGCGACGGCTCCTATAGCAATTCGAGTTAAGTAAAATGACTTGTCTGTTAGGAAGTGATCAAAAATAGAGTCTATTATTTTTGATATTTCAGCAACGGGGATTTTTATTTATGTACTTTGGGTTGTTTTATTAATAATATGGGGTAAAAATGCTAAATCTTTCTTATCAAAAAATATAAGCAAAATTGATCCTAAGTATCATTTAGTAGTATTAGTTCCCGCAATGAATGAAGAGGCGGTAATTAGTCGAACAATAAAACAATTTTTAAAAAGTACGGCAGGACTTTCTCAGGTTGAAATGGTAATTATTGATGACGATTCTTCCGATAAAACGTCGTCTATTACTAAGATGGTAATATCTCAAGAAAAAACTGATCGAGTTAAGTTGCTTGAGCGAAAAAAGCCAAATGCACAAATTGGTAAAGGTGAAGCTCTTAATTGGGCCTATAGTCGACTCATTTCACAGAATAATTATGATCCTCGATACTTGATTATCGAAGTTATGGATGCAGATGCCTATATGACAGCAAAAGGCTATCGAAAGATTTTACAGTACTTCTCTGTAGATGAAAATTTAGATCTTTTGCAGACTAGAGTAGGTATGATAAAGATAACTAATTGGCTACATATTTTACAGGATATAGAGTTTGCCTTAATTAATGATTGGATCCAAAATACACGAAATATCATCTCTAATGCAGCAGCTTCTGGAAATGGTCAATGTATTCGTGCAAGTGCAGTTGATACTAATCGACCTTGGGGAAATGCTTTACTTGAAGATTTTGAATTTAGTACACGTTTTCTTTTGAATGGAAAAAAAGACTCTGTATGCTCACGATATCGTGGTGCTTCAGAAAGCCGTAAGTCATCCTATAGCTTTTATTAGACAACGAAGTAGATGGGTGCAGGGCGGATTAGATTGCTTAGTAAATTATTGGGGAAAAATAATATCTAACGACAATCTTAATTTAAGAGCAAAATGTGAAATGACTTTCTACATGATTTTACCAATAATTACGTTAATTACTGGGGCAAGTCACTTGATAGTCCTTGGATTTGTGAGCGTTAATGCAGAGGGACATTGGCGCTTACTAGTTCTACTGATAAGTATTAACATAATTTGGTGTGGCTACTTGGGATGGAAATATTGGAAATTAACATTGTCTAAGCAGTACGTATTAATGGCAAGTATGCTGATAGCTTTTCCAATATATAATTTGTTGTTATATATTTCTATAATTATCGCTTTTTATAAGAAAATACGTGGCAACTCATATTGGGTAAAAACAACTCATGGTGAAGATAAATTAAAGAGGAAAAAATAAAATGAAAAAGTATAGATTAGCTCTGACTACAGCAGCATTATTAATGGCTTTTACCTTAAATACCGGTAAGGCGAAGGCAGCTGAAAATGATAATAACTTACAAGATGAACACAATATAGGCTTAGTTGCAGAAACAGCTGATGTAAGAGAAACTGCTCCACTTACAGCAAATATAGCGGGCACAGCCGCTACAGCCCCGACAGCAGGCACAGCCGCCACAGCTCCGACAGCAGGCACAGCCGCCACAGCTCCGACAGCAGGCACGGCCGCTACAGCCCCAACAGCGGGCATCGCTGCCACAGCTCCGACAGCAGGCACAGCCGCTACAGCCCCAACATCATCTACTAGATATTACTATGTTTCAATTAGTGTGAGAGTATACTACTCATACTCTTACTTTGGTTCTTACTCATATTATAGAGACTATAATTTTTTAAATTATTACTACTCTTATATGATGCGTCCACAAAGGGTCTGCTGGTATTTCTTATAAACTAATATGATTTAAATCTTTTTAATCAAAAATATCTTTTAAAATTGCATTTAAGCAATTTTGCGTTTAATCCTTTAAAAATCTTAATTCAAATTAAAAACTCTATTAAATCGAGGCTTATTAACACCAAAATTTAATAGAGTTTTTTCTATATATTATTAATTCTTAGTATTTAAAAATTTGCTTTATTGGAACCTTTATACATATCAAGAGCTGATTCTAAATCTTTGTCTTTAATTGATACGTGCTGTTCCTTTAATACTTGACTGATAACATTATTCATCATTCTAGAGTTGCTAGCCCATTTATTATAAATTGCTTCAGTTAATTCTTTTTGCTTATCAGCAAAGTTACCCTTTTTAGGATGATTAATCATTTTAATGACTTCATAACCATTTGTAACTTTGATAGGTTCTTTGGTATATTCATCATTTTTTAATTTATAGGCGGCCTTTTTGAAAGTAGAATCGTACCGTCTATTTTGCATATCAAAAGCGGACAATTTTCCACCATTGGAACTGGTTAGACTATCGACGGAATATTTACTAGCTAAATTAGCAAAGCTTTCACCATTATTAAGTTTCTCAATAACTGTATTTGCTGTATCACGGCTAGTAGTTGAAATATGCTGAACTGTGATCTTCGGTTGATAATCTTTCCACTCTTCTTTTAATTGGGAAGTGGTTGGCTTCATCTGCTTTTTTAAAGCAATTTTACTTAGATAATTTAATTCAATCATTTGTTTAAACGATTTTTTTGTATAGGAGTTTTCTTTTAAAAAGGAATCGAATTGAGAACCATATCTTTTTTTGTAACTATTATAGTCGGCTTCTACCTGATCTTTATTAAGCTTGCTTCCGTATGCTTCTTTAAGAGCCCCGTAGATCAACATATTAGCTAGAATTGTTTTGCTAGTCGGAGAGCTCTTTAGTTCCTGATAAAATTGCTCCTGCGATATTTTTTTATCGCCATATTGTGCAACTTCCTTATTATTTGGAGAGCAACCAGCTAAAAATAATAAGGAAAAGCTACTTGCTGCTAAAGCACCAACTTTAATTATTCTTTTCATATAAACCTCCAATTAAAAATACTCTTGCTATACTAATATTTATTTAATAATTTAAACAGTTATTTATTTATAAATCAATGTTAATTTTTTCGGTATTAGTAGCATAATTTGGAAGAAATTAGTAAATAATGTGCATTTGATAGTTATTTTTTGTATAAAATAGCATTGAACTTTAATATAAAATGGATATAATATTAAAATAAAAATATATTAAAATGTATTTTTATTTTATTATAAATTAGTTACAAGGGTCAGTTAATCAATTCTTTGAGGAGGATTTAAATGAAAAAGAAGAGAGAAAAATATGCTTGGTTATTGCTCAGTACAGCTCTTATAACTACTGGTCAAGTACTTGGTAGAGGAGAACAAAAGTCGTAAAGGCAAGTGTAGAAGGCCAAACTAACAGCGTTAGGAAGTCTAAGGCAGCTGTAGAACAGTCTACGACAGCTCTCTCGAGCCAAGCTATTGAGGCGCAACTTGCTGCTCAAGGTGTTAATTTTGAACGACTAACACCCGAGGAACAGCAAGAGGTTTATGTAGATGTGATTGTCCAACTCGACGCTCTACCAGCTTCTGAAAATGGATCAATTGATTCACAAACAGCAAGTAGAGCCGAAATTGAGCAAGCATCGAATAAAGTAATTGCTGCTCAATCTGGAATTAAGAATGAAGTTCAAAAAATTACAAATCAAGCCATTGATAAAAGTTATGGGTATGTAGTTAATGGTTTTGCAACAAAAGCAAAAGTTGGAGATATTAAAAAATTAAGAGAAATTAAGGGTGTAAAATCAGTTACTTTAGCTAAGGTATATTTTGCAGCCGATACCTCAGCAAATAATATGGCCAATGTTTCGACGGTTTGGTCAAACTATCAATATAAAGGTGAAGGAACAGTTGTTTCAATTATTGATACTGGTATTGATCCTAATCATAAGGATTTGAGATTAAGCAACGAATCTAAAGCTAAATTGACTGCTAAGGATATTGATGGCTTTACTGAAAATAGTGGCTACGGTCGTTACTTCACCAGTAAAGTACCATTTGGTCATAACTATTCTGATAATAACGATATTATTACGGATGATGATCCAAAAGAACAACACGGTATGCATGTTGCGGGTATCGTTGGTGCAAATGGTACCGGAACTAATCCAGCAACTTCAGTAGTTGGAGTGGCTCCCGAAGCACAGTTACTTGCCATGAAAGCTTTCTCTAACTCAGATAGTTCTGCATCTACTGATTCAACCAGTATAATTGGTGCAGTGGATGATTCAGCTAAGTTAGGGGCAGATGTTCTGAATATGTCTTTGGGATCAGTTTCAGGTGAACAGACTGAAGATGATCCAGAAATTGCAGCTGTAGAAAAAGCTGTTAAGCATGGAACAGCAGCTGTAATTTCAGCAGGAAACTCTGGTGCTTCAACGTCAGATCAAGAGGGAAATAATAAAGATTTTTACGGTAATCCGGATATGGAAACTATTGGTAGTCCGGGCACAAGTAAAGGAGCAACAACAGTTGCATCAGCCGAGAATACGAAAGTAACTACTGATGGAATGACTATCTCTACTGCAAGTGGAGAAAAGCTGTTTGGACCAGCTGTTACCCAGCTTTCTCCTAACACTGATCTTTCTGCATTTGACAATAAAAAATTCTACCTTGTAAAAGATGCAGCTGGAAAATTAGGTGTGGGAACACCGGATCAGTATACCGATGATGTAAAAAGAAAAATTGCGGTAGTAGCTCGTGGAGCAATTGCTTTTACTGATAAACAAAAATATGCTCAGGAAGCTGGTGCAGCTGGACTTCTTATTATAAATAATGCTGGTGGAAATACTCCACTAACATCAGTTTTGTATAATGAAGGTTTTCCAACAGCCGGTTTATCAACTGATGATGGTAAAAAACTTGTTGATTATCTTGAATCTCATCCCGATGAAGCATTGCAAGTAAACATTGCAGTTCAACCACTGAATAATGTGGTACGAGAAGAAGATTTGATGTCTGATTTTACGTCTTATGGTCCTGTTTCTAATTTGGCATTTAAGCCTGATATTACGGCTCCAGGTGGAAATATTTGGTCTTTGCAAAATAACAATGGCTACACTAATATGTCCGGGACTTCAATGGCATCACCATTTATTGCCGGTTCTCAAGCTTTACTTGTGCAAGCAATGAATGACAAGAATGGAAAATTTTACGAATTATATCAAAAGATGCCTAAGAGTGAACGAGCAGCTTTAATAAAGAATATTCAGATGAATACAACAAATATTGAAGTTGACCTTGATCATGATTCAGTTATTGAATCACCTCGTAGACAGGGGGCGGGATTAGTTAATGTAGAAGCTGCAATTAATGCAATTTTGCATAATCCTTCAACAGTTAGTGGTGGGAATGGATACCCAGGAGTTGAATTGAAAGACTTCAAGGATCGTAAACATCAATTTACTCTTAAATTTACAAATCGTACTAATAAAGAAATCGAATATAGTTTAAATAGTAACGGAAAGTTTTCTGATGTATACACTTCAGCAACTGATTCCAAAACAGGAAAATTATTTGAAAAGAAAATTGAAGGTGCTACGCTTACTCCAGATGAAAAAATAATAGTTCCGGCAAATTCAACTAAAGAAGTAGGAGTAACCTTATCATTACCAGACAATTTCAAAGAAAACCAATATATTGAAGGATTTATGACCTTTACTGGATTAGATAATTCCCACTTAAAAATTCCATACATGGGCTTCTTTGGTGATTGGGCTGAGCCAGCTATTTTTGATGGATTGAATGGATTAGCATTTAATCCAGAAAACAATAATTTAGGTACGATTATAACGGCTGGAAATAAAAATGGAGCCATCGGACACGCTGGATTAAGCCAAGATGATACTGGAAATTATCGTATTGATCCAGACGCAATTGCATTATCTACAGCAGATGGAGCATCCGTATCGTGGTTGAAGCCACAGTATTTCTTATTTAGAAATGCTAACGATGTTAAAGCTGAAATTTTAAATCAAGATGGTGAAGTAATTAATACTCTGGCCTCTTTAGCGCATGTGACCAAGTCATATTGGGCTGCTAGCAGCCAAAGATATGCTAAGTTCAATTATGCTCCAGCTTGGGATGGTACATATTTCAACCAACAAACTAATAAAACTGAAAAAGTACCCGATGGAACTTACACTTATCGTGTAACGGGGACAGTCGATGGTACGAACAAGCAACAACACTATGACATTAAAATTAAGGTTGATAGTGTTAAACCAGAAGTTAAGAATCTGAAGCTGGGATCGCATAAAGATCAGAACGGGAAAATATCGTATGTCCTTAAAGCTGAAGCAAAAGATAATTTTAGTGGTCTAAATGGTCAAGCAAATACTTACGTAAATGGTGAGCTCAATAGAAATGTATCATATGACATTGTGGGTTCAACAAATTCTGGATACCAAAAGATTGAAATTCCACTTAGTGATGAGCAAGTTAGAACCCTTAAAGCAGGAAAAAACGACTTGTCTATAGCTGTCTTTGATAATGCTACTAATGCTGGAACTACTTCAGGTGTAGCTAATAAGCCAGGTGAAATAAACTTTGGACTAATTATCGATAAGAACTTACCAAGCAAAATAACAACACTTAGTGATGCATATGATGCAGGTGATAATTCTTACACGATTTCAGGTACATATCCAGAAAAAGTATATGGGACATATACTGATAAAGATGGGAAAGAGCACGAGCTTAAGATAAGCTATGATGAATCTAGCGAACGCTTTGTTACAACATTGCCATTGTCAGTTAGTGATTATGATACCCAGGTTAAATTCTATGCTGATGAGGAACATGAGACTTTAATTACTCAAAAAGATATTAAAGTTAGTCTAGTGCCAGCTAAAATTGAGAGTCTTAAAATTGATAATCAAGAAACCTATGCTGGAGATGGAGAAGTTAAGTTAAGTCAAACTTCTGAAGATACAGTAGAAGTATCAGGAAAAGTTAGTGCCGATGCTGATAAAGTTGCTGTAAAAATTAATGATAAAACATATAGCGCTAAGCCAAATAGTGAGCATGAATTTACAGTCAAAGTCCCAGTAAGTTATGGCGAAAATGTAATGAATATTGTAGTTAGCGATGAGGATGGTAACAGTTCATCAGTTAAGCAAATTGTTAAATCGAGTGATCGTGGTAAAACTGTTGTTTCAGCAACTGATGTTACTTTTGATGATGGAGTTAAATTTGGAACAAGTAGTGTTAACGCGAAAACAAAGAACTATGATCCTAAAACTGGTAAGTTAACATTAACTGGAAAGGTCAGCCGTCCAACTACTACGCTTAGAATTGGTAATCAAGATGTTAGAGTGAAGTCAGATGGAACATTTAAACTAATTTTGGATCTTGGTAATCACGGTTCTAAGGTATTTCCAGTTTTAATTGGAGATACTGTTCAAGAAAGACTAACCTTCTATGTAGATGCAAATACTCCAGAAGTAGCTCTTAACCACGAAAAGGATGAACAGGGACACTACACACCAATTTATACAAATAAGGAAGAGTTTGAAGTTCAAGGTACAATTAGTGACGATTACCCATATTATAGTTTGTTTATAAATGATAATAATGTTGATGCAAATTGGGATGATATCGATTACAATGGCACCAAGAATTTGAGAAAGAAATTTACTCATACTGTTAAACTTAAAGAAGGGAAAAATACTTTTAATGTTGCAGTAGCTGATAATAATGATAATCAGAGTGAAGTTCAGACTTTAGTCGTGTACTATAAGAAAGCTCAAAAATTGGCAGCGCCACAAATTACTGCTACAACTGCATCAGATAAAAAATCAGTGACAATAACTGGAAAAGGTGAAGATGGCAATGTCTTATATAGTACTGATGGCGGAAATAAATATGCAGTTTTGCCAGAAGAAGGACTAACCGTTACAGAGAACGGAAAGATTTTATTTAAGACTATTGATAAATATGGTAATGAATCAGATGTTGTTGAATATGTCGTTAGGACAATTGAAAAAGATCAGCCTAATACAGATGAGAGTATAGCTCAGGCACGAAAAGAGCTAAGAAAGAAACTTGATCAAGCAAGATCTTTAGGAAGCTCTGGTAAATACACACATGAATCAGCTAAAAACTTAGCTCAAGCGCGTCAAGAAGCAAGCAAAGTATTAAGAAATAAGAAGGCTACTCTTCAAGAATTGACGCATGCAATTGAAAGTTTAGATACGGCAATTAAGAATTTAATTGAAAAACCAGCAGAACATGAAGTTAATAAGGACTTACAGGCACTTAAAGAAAAACTGGAAAAAACAATTAAAGAAAGTGAAGAATTTGATCAAAGTAAATACACTGATGATTCAGTAGCAGAAATAACTAAAGTTCTTGATCAGGCAAGGAAGACTTTATCTGATAAAGACGCAAATGTAGCTGCCCTTCAAGAAGCATTTGACTCTATTGTTAATGCAAAGAAGGCTCTTAAGGAGAAACAGGTATCTCCAGAAAAGCCAACACAGCCAGCTAATACAAAAGAAACCAATGCTGAAGAAATTATGGCTGCCAAAAATGCCTTAAAAGAAAAGGCAGAAAAACTTAGTCAACTTGATACCACCAAATATACTTCTGAAAGCGTAGAAGGCTTAAGCAATGCGCTGAAAAAAGTAAATCAAGTTTTAACTAATACGCAAGCAAACCCAAGTGAAATTCAAGAAGCACTTGATAGTTTGACACAGGCTGAAAAGGCTTTGGTTGAAAAAACAGTTTCCGATCCTGATGTTGAAAAAGCTAAGGATCAATTAAAAGAAGAGCTTAATAAGCACAAAAATGAAGATAAATCGCAATATACTGATGATTCAGCTAAAGTAAAAGAAAATGCTGAGAAAACTGCGGAAGGAATATTGGATTCAAAAGATGCACAAGTAGAAGAAGTTAATAAGGCCACAGAAACTCTAGTTGAAGCAGAAAAAGATTTAGTTAAAAAAGATGAAACAAAATCCACTAATGATCAAGAAGCAGAGCATGTTCGAGCAAGTTTGCAAGAAGAAGTCAATAAGAATAACAGTTTGAATTTAGATGGTTATACTCCTGAATCACAAAATAAATTCAAAGAAATCCTGAATAATATACAGGAAATTTTAAATGATAAAGCCGCATCTTCAACTAGCTTAGAAAATGCAAAGGCTATTTTGGAAACTGCTAAAGGTATTTTGACGCAAACAGAGCATCAAGTAGTCCTACCTAAGGTTGAACAACCAGTAAACGTATCAACTACAGAAAAGAAAAATGAAACAACTTCTACTCAAAATAAAGACAACGTAGTAGGAACAAATCAACAAACTTCAATTAAAAATAGTAAAGAATCTTCAAATCAGAATGATGCTGCTAATGCACAAACACCAATAAAGAACAATGCAATCCATGAAAAGACAAGCAGTTCTATTTCAGTAAAGCCTCATACTCATAGCCAGAATAATAAACAAGTAGCTACTAAGAGGAATTCTTCGAGATCTAACAATAGAAATAATAAAGAATTACCAAAGACAGGAGAAAAAGAAACATTAGTTAGCTTGATTGTCACTGGTGTGACTACATTACTTGCGAGTGTAGGAATCGTTATAAAGAGAAGAAATAAGAATTAAGATGATAAATTCCCCGGGAAATACATTTTGATGAATTAAATTTCTTTTCCTTAATATAAGAAAAATGCGTTAAGATATTGAATCTTAGCGCATTTTTTGTAGATTTGAATAATTAACTATTCTTCTTTTTTCTATCGCCAACTAATCCTGGAAGTAGCCCTAATCGTTGTAGCCTTTTCAGTCTTCACAGTGCTGTGTTCTTTAACTGGCTTAAATGAAACTGTAGAAGGTACAGGCTTATTTAGAGTAATAGGGATTTCAGCTTTAGAATTGGAAGCTAGTTGCTCTGGAACAGGCTTAGAAGTAGCCGAACTTTAAATAAACCACTCATAAAATGAAAAGGGTTGCAAAAGGTGGGATGAATAACAAATTGGAGCAAAAATTAAGAAAATAAAAAATCAGCTCATATCGTTAAGATAGAACTGATTTTTTATTTGAGGAAAACTAATTATCACTATAAAAATAAATTACATTAGTTAGTTCCGGCAATTTTTGCTTTATTCAAAAGTAGGGAGCTACCAACAACTGAAACAGATGAAAAGGCCATAGCTAAACCTGCTAGTTCAGGACTTAGTGTAAAGCCTAAACCAACGAATAATCCAGCAGCAATTGGAATGCCAATTGTGTTATAGATAAGCGCCCAGAAAAGGTTTAACTTGATACGGTTGAAGGTCTTCTTTGAGATATCTAGGGCACGCACTACACCGCGTAAATCATTTTGAACTAAGACAATACCACCAGAATCAATTGCAATATCAGTACCAGAGCCCATGGCAATTCCAACATCAGCTGTTGAAAGAGCAGGAGCGTCATTGATACCATCCCCAACAAAGGCTACCTTATCGCCATTTTGTTGAAGCTCTTGAATGTGCTCGGCTTTTTCGTTTGGTAAAACACCAGCAATAACTTGGTCAATTCCAACTTCATTAGCAATTGCTTGAGCAACTTTTTCATTATCGCCTGTAAGCATTACTGTCTTTAATCCACGTTTCTTAAGTTCGCTGATAGCTTCTTTAGAGCTTGGCTTAGGAATATCTTGAATAGCAATTAAGCCAATAATTTCACCATTTAAGCCGACATAAACAACTGTTTTAGCTTCTTCCTGTAAGTTTGTAGCTTGCTGATTCATTTCCTGGGAAATATTTACATCAGCTAATAAACGATTACTTCCAACAAAAGCTGTTTGATCATGGTAATTAGCTTTAACGCCTTTACCTTCGATTGCTTCAAAGTCTTTAACTTTTTCGATTTGCAATTTTTCAGAATCTGCTTTTTTAACTATTGCTGTAGCAAGAGGGTGTTCAGATGATTCCTCAAGACTTGCAGCAACACTTAAAACTTGTTTTTCGTCACCGACAATATCAGTAACTTCCGGTTTACCAACAGTGATAGTACCTGTTTTATCAAAGACAACAGTATTCAAGTCACTAACTTCTTGAAGAACTTCACCATTCTTAATCAAAACTCCCATTTTAGCGCTACGAGCAGTACCAACCATTAAAGCAGTTGGAGTAGCAAGTCCTAAAGCACATGGGCAGGCAATAACGATCACACTAACTGCAAAAAGCATTGCTTCAACAGCGGTTGCTCCAAGGAATGAGTACCAAATGATAAAAGTTAAGATAGCAATAATCATAACAGCAGGGACAAAAATATTAGAAATTTTATCCGTTAAGTTTTGAATTGGAGCATGACTAGTTTGAGCTTTTTTAACTAAATCAACAATTTGAGCAAGCATGGTGTCAGAACCAACTTTAGTAGCCTTGAAAGTGATTGTACCGTTACTATTAATAGTTGAACCTACAACAGTGTCGCCAACTTTTTTAACTACTGGCATACCTTCACCGGTAACCATTGATTCATCCAGTGTAGTAACACCTTCTAGAATTTCACCATCAACTGGGATTTTTTCACCTGGCTTAACACGAATAATATCGCCAACTTGAACTTGATCAAGTGGAATTTTTACAAATTTACCATCTCTTTGAACTTCCGCATCTTTTGCTTGTAAACCCATTAATTTACCTAATGCATTTGATGCGTTATCGTGCATCTTTTCTTCCATAGCGTCGCCTAATAAGACGAAGACTGTAACAAATGCGGCACTTTCAAAGTAAACTGGACGGTTGGTAATCATAGCAAAGATACTATAGAAATACGCAACAGCTGTACCAGTAGCTACTAAGGTATTCATATTAGCACTATGCTTTTTGAAAGCAGCAATAGCGCTTTTCCAGTAAGGAAGTGCAGAGATTGCCATAATTATTGTGGTTGTGATAAGAGCAATCCAGTTATATCCAGGCATCATCCAATGAAATGGCATTGCAAACATTTGGATAAGCATGGGGATAGAGAGGATAAACGATATCCAAAATCGTTTAATGTTTGATAACTTCATTATTTAACAACAACCTTCCCATGAAACATGTCCATTCCGCAACTCCAATTATAAGTAGCAGGCTTGTCTGTAGGGATATTGACAATAACTTCTTTTTTACCATCAAGTTTGTCATCTATATTCAAGTCTTTGAAAACTACTTCGTTCATACAGCCCATATTGTCAGATGGAATAAATTTTAATTGCGCTGGTTTACCTTGCTTAAAAGTAATGGTATCTGGTTTATAACCATGATTTTCTGCGTTGACAACAACTTTTTTGGTTTGATTTTTTGAAAAAATACTCATTTTAATAGATCCTTTCTTTATTTAACGATGACTTTTCCGTGGAACATATCCATTCCGCAAGTAAAGTTATAAGTTCCGGCCTTGTCTGTCGGAATATTGACAGTAGTAATTTTTTGTTTGGTTAAGTCCTCATTAACTCCTAATTGTTCGAAAACAACATGGGATAAACATGCTGTTGAGTCGCGCATGTCAAAGTTAACTTGAGCCGGCACACCTTTTTTAAGAATTACCGTTGAAGGTGAATAACCACCATTTACAACAATTGTTGCAGTTTGTTCATCATTAACAATTGTGCTCGTACCGGCAGTTTCTTTATGTTTGCCAAAGAACCACCAAATAATAAAGCCGATTAAAATTACACCTACGATTAAGGCAACGATCTGACTTATGCTCATTCTTATTTCCTCCTAACAAATAGTAGACCCTGTTTTTAAGCAATTGCAGGGAACCATCTCAGGTGCCGTTTTTTCTTTTTGACTAATTTCTTTTTTCATCTTCATTAAATCACTTTTAGAAACAGGGGCGTCTTCTAGAAGTTTCAAAATTACTTCTCCCTTGTGCATGTCACACATTCTGTTTAGTAAGGTTTTAGCTTCGTTGTACATCATTTCAGTTTGATTAGCCGTAGCCGTGTAGATGTACCGGCGTCCATCTCGCTTAGCATTTAACCAGCCTTTTTGAACGAGACGTCTAATTAAAGTTTTGATAGTAGAATCTGTCCAATCTTTTTTAGCCTGAAGCTCGTTTAAAATTTGTTTCGTATTTGTTTCACCTAATGTCCAGACAATGCGCATTACTTCCCATTCACTGTATGAAATGGAAGATAAATTTGTTTCGTTCATTTATATATTCCTTTCGTTTACAAATGTAATCATATAATTTTTAGTTTACATTTGTCAACAGTAAAGATTGATGTATTTGATAAAAATATAATTAAATAATTGTTAAAATAATTGTTTCATAGTAAAATCTAGACAAATACTTTAAGAAGGTGAGTAGATGGACGATAAAAGATGGGTTGAATCAGCAAAAAGAAAAAAGCAAGATAAGTATTTTGGCATTATCAGCTTGTTGATTGCTTTGATGATGGTTTTCTTCACATTGAAAAATATTGGTTGGCTACTTACTTTCATTGTCGTAGCAGTTATTCTCTACTACTGGATTGATGTGGAACAGATGCTTGAAGACAGTAAGGCAATTAATAGGACGCAGAAGATTATTTTTATTATCCTTGGAATAGTTTATGAGCTGACTAGTATTGTTTTTGCTTTCATTAATTTAAATTATTTATTACTAGCTTTTGGCATTATAAGTGCAGGATATTTAGGCTTTAAGACAAATACGGTATTTCGTAAAGATTTGAAGAATAAAAAGTTAAAATTTGTTGAGAGTGTAGTCGCAATTTGTCTCGGGCTCGGAGCTGCAATCTTGCTTATATTACTTACTCCTAAAGACATTCTTTGGCTATTTCTTTTGATTTTTGCTTTAGCCTATAATCTGCTTCACCTAATTGTCAGAATTAAGGTTGAACATGACGGAACTAACCGAGAACTGTAGAAAAAAGAAAGGAATGAGTAGATGCGCCCGGACTTAATTCTTAAAAATAGAAAGTTGAATCATATTATCGGCGTAATAGGAATCATTCTGAGTATTGTAGTGATATTTTTAGCCTTAAAAAATGTAAGCTGGGTATATCGACTAGTGGCAGTATGTGCAATTATTTATTACCTTATTGATATGGAACAAAAATTAGAAGAAGATCACGCAATTACAAAAATAGGCCGAGATATTGTAGTTGTAATTGGTAGTTTTTATATAGGCTTTAGCATAATTTGTGCCTTTGTAAATATTGATCTCTTATTAAGGTTGGCTGGAATCACAGGTTCAGGCTATTTAGGATTTAAGACCTATCAGATGATTAGAGAAGGAATTCTGAATAAGAAATTGAAGTTAGCTGATAGTTTAGTAGCAACTTTTTTAGGTGTTTTTCCAGCTATTTTACTAATTATTTATGCATTTATTGCTTTTTGGATAATTTTATTAGCATTAACCTTGCTGTATAATTTAATCCACTTGATAGTTAGAATTAAAGTTGAACGTGACTCAACGAATCGCCAATTCTAAAATAAAAAAGGTAGAGTATTCGATTTTCAGGTCGAGTACTCTACCTTTTTTGTGAAAAATATTATACGTAAAAATTTTTTAATTAAATCAAAATTCCATTACAATGATCAACTTCATGTTGAATTACCTCAGCAGTAAAATCAGAGAAACTTTGCTGCCGAGTTTCTAAATTCTCATTTTGATATTTAACTGTGATGTTCTTGTATCTTTCAGTTGGGCGCTCTCCAGTTAAAGAAAGACAACCCTCATAAGCTAGATATTTGTCATCTTGGGCCACAATAATTGGGTTAAGCATCACAATTGGGAGTGGTCCAACAAATAAAGCGATAATTCGCTTTTGAACACCAATCATATTTGCGGCGAGACCGGCTGCTCTATCCTTATTAGCAAGTAAAGTGTCCTTTAAATCAGTGGCTGCTCCTAAATCTTGTTTAGTTGCTGGTAGAGACTTAAATTTTAAAGAAAGTTCATCATGAATAATAGGTTTGACTACCATAAAAAATAATTCTCCATTGTTATTTTTATCCTAATTATCGCATATTACTCGCGTAAAATTTAAGTTTAATTATTTTTTCTTTCTTTAATTGCAAGACGAATCGAATTTATTACCCACGTAATAATGATCACTATCTCTACAAATAATGAAAGATAGCCTAATGGAATTAAGAAGAAGTTTTCGTGCAAAATACCGTTACGATCAATGTAAGAAACAGAAGTGGCACTAATTAAGAAAAAATAATTCCTAAAATAATGAATACACTCCCGATGATAGTAGTGACCATATTAAATTTGGCTGCACGTGTTCTTTTACCATCATTAATCAAAGTTTGCTTAATTTTATTCATCTTTTTATCTCTTAAAATTAATTTATCGAGGGAAACATCAAATGTTTCTGCAATCAAATAATCATTTCAAAATCTGGAAGATTACGATTATTTTCCCAGTTAAAGATCGCCTGTCTAGTTATATTCGGTTTCTTGACCATCTCTTCCTGAGTTAAGTTATTTTCTTTTCGAAGGCGTTTTATTTGTTCGGCAAATTCCATTTTGCCTCATCTCGTAATTCAATTTAATGAAAATTGAGGCAAAAAAACAAGCTAGCAATGCTTGCATCTTAATAGATAGCATTACTAGCTTGAAAAAGATTATTAATTAACCCATATTAGTAATTAAGAAGAAGATAACAAAGATTACAAATAAAATGTACATCATTGGAGATACTTCTTTATAGCGCTTAGAAGCAATCATGGTAATTGGATAAGCGATCATTCCTAAGGCTAAACCATCGGAGATGGAGTAAGTTAATGGCATACCAACTACTACTAGGAAAGATGGGAAGGCAATTTCAAAGTTATCCCAATGAATGTATTTAAGATTTCCTGCCATCAGAACTCCGACTATGATTAAAGCAGGAGCCGTTACAGTAGTTGGGATTACTGCTAAAAGCGGACTGAAGATCATTGAGATTAAGAATAGAATACCAACGAAAATAGCAGTTAAACCAGTTCTACCGCCCATTGCGATACCGGCACTTGATTCAACAGAAGTACCAAGCGGAGCGGTACCTAGAACAGAACCTTCAACCATAGCTAGTGAGTCTGACAAGAAAGCTTTTCCAATTCGTGGAATTTTACCGTTTTTGTCAACCATTCCAGCTTGTTGTGTCATACCAATTAAGGTACCAGCAGTATCAAAGAATGTAACAAGTAAGAATGTTAAAACAACCATAAATAGCTGTGGTGTATTGATATCTTTTAAGTGGAATACTGCTTGACCGAAAGTAGGTGCAATACTTGGAGTTCCAGAAACGATACCATGTGGCATTGGAATTTGACCAATAATCATTCCGAAAATAGCAGTTACAATCATCCCAATGAAAATTGAGCCCGGTACTTTCGCTGCCATTAAGATGACAGTCAAGATTAAACCAAATAGTGTGATCCACACTGCTGGATTGTTAAATGAACCAAGACCAACAAGAGATGATTTATTGTCGACAATCAATTTACCATTTTGCAATCCAATAAAAGCAATGAACAAGCCAATACCAGCAGAAATAGCATATTTTAAATCTTGAGGAATTGCATCAACAACTTTTTCACGAAGCTTTAAAACAGTAATCAAAATGAATAAAATTGATGCCACTAATACACTAGCTAGGGTAGTTTGCCAATTAATATGCATTCCGATAACAACGTTATATGAGAAAAAGGCTGCACTACCAAGTGTTGGTGCTAAAGCAATAGGATAATTCGCAATAAATCCCATCAAGAAACAACCAATTGCGGTAGCAATTGCAGTAACAGTAAAGGCAGCTCCTTTATTAATACCAGCTGCACCTAAAATATTAGGGTTAACAAAAAGGATGTATGACAATGAAACAAACGTAGTTAAGGCTGCAATTAATTCACGTTTAACATTAGTATGAGCATCCTCTAAATGAAAGACTTTGTCTAAAAATTGCATCATTTCTCCAACATAAAATAAAAATGAAAAAAGGACACAGTTTACCTAAGAGCCATGGGTAAAAGATGTCCTTTAAAGCAATTTATGACCTCTGATACCTATAGTCCTGAATTTATGGCTCAGGGTAGATACTGTCGACCTTATTTCGACGATATATAGATAACTTGATTGTTAAGTATTCTAGCAGAAATTTTAGATATGCGCAAATTAGAGAAAGAATTTCTTAGGAAATAAAAGCCGTAAGTTCGAACATCATAAGGCGTCAATTAGTTAGCAAAAGATGTCAATTTGAAATCAAAAAACAAGTAGCCTTAAAAGCTACTTGTTTTAATATATAGAAGACAATCAATACTATTTAATATTCAAAACAACGAAGTAAATAACAAAAATAAAGAACAGGATCCACATCATTGGCGTGATTTCTTTAAATCTCTTAGCAGCTAGCATAGATACTGGATAAATGATTAGTCCCCAGCCAAGTCCATCTGAAATAGAATAGGTAAGTGGCATACCAAGAGCAATTAAGAAACATGGAATTGCGATTTCAAGATCAGTCCAGTGAACGTGTGCCAAGTTTTCAGCCATTAATACTCCAACGATTATCAAAGCAGGAGCAGTTACTTGAGTTGTAAAGACGCTCAAGATTGGACTAAAAATAGTAGAAATCAAGAAGAAAATACCAACCCAAACAGCGGTTAAACCGGTTCTACCACCGACTGCAATACCGGCACTTGATTCAACAAAGGCACCAACTGGGGAAGTACCAAGAACGGATCCCACTAACATACCAGATGAGTCAGCGGCTAAAGCTTCACCAGCACGTGGCATTTTGTTATCTTTCATAAGGCCAGCTTGTTGAACAAGACCGATTAAGGTTCCAGTAGTGTCAAAGAAAGTAACTAGTAAAAATGTAAAGACGACAATCCACATTTGAACTGTATTGATATCACTAATATGAAAAATAGCCTGACCAAAAATTGGTGAAAGACTCGGAACACCTGAGATAAAGGCTTTTGGCATTGGAATTTGACCAATTACAATACCGAAAATTGCCGCAACAATCATTCCAATAAAGATAGCACCAGGAACCTTGGCAATCATTAAGAAAATCGTTACTACTAAACCAAAGATTGTAATCCAAACAAGTGGATTATTTAAGGAACCAACAGTAACTAAAGTTGAATCACTTTTACTAATTAATTTACCACCTTGAAGTCCAATGAAGGCAATAAATAAACCAATACCAGCAGAAATAGCATATTTGATATCACTAGGAATGGCGTCAATAATCATTTCACGTACTTTAAATACAGTTAGTAAAATGAAAAGAATTGAAGCAACGAAAACGGCAGCTAAAGCAGTCTGCCATTTTACATGCATTCCTAAGCAGACTGTATAAGTGAAGAATGCATTCAGTCCTAAAGTTGGTGCAGAGGCAATAGGATAATTGGCAATTACTCCCATTACAATACAAGTGAAGGCGGCAGATAAGGCAGTAGCGGTAAATAGCGCTCCTTTGTTCATGCCACTTGCTCCTAAAACAGCTGGGTTAACAAAAAGGATATAAGACATACTTACAAAAGTAGTTAATCCAGCTAAAAACTCAGTTTTAAATGAAGTATGGTTTTCATTTAAATGGAAAAATTTACCAATTGAATTCATGTAGCCCTCCAAGAATGGTAATGTTCGGATTTTAAAGGAAAATATAATTTTAAATGATTAATTTATGTGTTTAATCATTTAAAAGCGAATTTTCAACTAAAATTATATCTAAAATATTAACTATTTCAAGAATAAAAACTATAATTATTCGATTAAATCAAAAAAATATAGAATAATAGGTACAAAAATAAGAAAATTGGTTTAAAAGTCGAACCATATTTCCAAGGAAATAGAATATTTTATAATTTAAGAGTTGACCTTAACCTTACGTTAATTGATATCTTAAAGCTAGGAGGTGAAAGTAATGCCAGAGAGATATACCATCGGAGAAGCAGCAAAGAAATTACAAATAAGTACGCGTACTTTGCGATATTATGATGAAAAAGATTTAGTGAGGACCGCTTATATCAAAGAGAACGGCTATCGTTTTTACAGCGAAGAGCAAATCAGGCAAATTGAATTAATTATTTTTCTAAAAGAATTGGGATTTTCATTAAAGCAAATAAAAATGCTCATTCAAGATGAGCATGGGAGTCAATCACTTGAGTTATTGCTTAAAGAACAATATCAAGAGAATCAGAGGAAAATTGATGAAATAAGTAAAAAGCAAGCTAAAATAGAACACTTGCAAAAAATAAAGTTGTTGCCTGCTGTGTTAACCAATTACTCTGGCATTACAGATATTATGAGAAAAGAAAATAGACTTTCAGCTTTAAGACGAAAAATGATATTTTGGTGTATTCTGCTAATATTAGGTGAATTGATAGGAATTAGTCTCCTATATGCTTTTAAGCTGCAGCTAAGTGTTGCGGTGATAGGGATAGCAACAATAGGAGCAGGTACCCTATCTAAGTACTACTACGATAATGTTGAATATGTTTGTCCTAATTGCGGAGATGTATTTATACCATCATTTCTGGCATTTAATTTAGCCCCGCATACGCCTAAGTTTAGAAAATTGACTTGTCCAAAATGCGGTAAAAAATCTTATTGTTTGGAAATCAGTAGAGAGTAAAACAATATTTAAAATTGACAGAAAAATTTTTGATTAACCAAAAAAGCCCGTGCATCAGCACGAGCTTTTTTCTTGAGTTTCAATCTATTTAAAATTCAATACCCATAAGAAGATGATAAATACTACAAACAGTACCCACATCATTGGGCTAACTTCTTTACCACGCTTTGCAGAAACCATACAAATTGGGTAAGTAATCATCCCTAATGCCAAACCATCGGAAATTGAGTAAGTAAGAGGCATACCAAGTAAGATTAAAAATGCAGGTACGGCAATTTCTAACTTGTTCCAGTGAATATGTGCGGTATTTTGTGCCATTAAAACTCCGACGATAATTAACGCAGGAGCAGTTACTTGTGTAGTAAAGACACCAAGTAGTGGACTAAAAATCATTGAGATCAAGAAGAAAATGGCTACAAAGACAGCAGTTAAACCAGAGCGACCACCAACAGCGATACCAGCACTTGATTCAACAAAGGCACCAACTGGTGAAGTACCGAAGATTGAACCAAACATCATAGCAGTTGAGTCAGCAGCTAATGCTTTACCAACACGTGGCATTTTATTATTTTTCATAAAGCCAGCTTGTTGAGCAAGACCGATTAAAGTACCGGCAGTATCAAAGAAGGTAACAAGTAAGAAAGTTAAAACAACAACCCACATCTGCAAAGAGTTAATATCTTTAACGTGGAAAATTGCTTGACCAAAAGTTGGAGCTAAGCTTGGTGCTAAGGAGATAAACTTATGAGGAACGGCAATTTGACCAGTACAAATTCCAAAGATTGATGCGGCAATCATTCCAATAAAAATAGCACCTGGAACGCCTAAGATCATCAAGATTACCGTAACAATTAAACCAAAAATAGTAATCCAAACGAGTGGATTATGAAGTGATCCTAAACCAACTAAAGTTGATTTATTAGCAACGATTAAGCCACCGTTTTGTAATCCAAGAAAGGCGATAAATAAACCAATACCAGAAGAAATGGCAAATTTTAAGTCTGAAGGAATTGAATCAATAATCTTTTCTCTTAGCTTAAATAAGGTAATTAAAATAAAGATAATTGATGCAACAAAAACACTAGCTAAAGCAGTTTCCCAGGATACTTTCATGCCAATACATACTGTGTAAGCAAAGAATGCGTTAATACCTAAGGCAGGTGCTTCACCGATCGGGTAGTTGGCAACAATTCCCATGATTGCTGTACCAAGAGCAGCTGCTAAAGCAGTAGCGGTAAAGACAGCGCCGGTATTCATTCCACTAGCGCCAAGAACGCTAGGGTTAACGAAAAGAATATATGACATACTAATAAAAGTAGTTAACCCAGCAATAAATTCAGTTCTAACATTAGTTCCTAACTTTTCTAAATGAAAGTAGTTTTTTATAAAATTCATTTTGTCCTCCAGACATAATGTTCGTTTTTAAGCTTTAAATAAGCAACTTTTATAGTGTAGCATTCCCATAAATAAATGTAAACGCGAATTTTAGCGATAAAAGCTTGTAAAAACTTTCTGAAAGTAAACCTTATAAGAGATAGTGAATTACTTCGTAAGGGCTATTAGTTACTCATTTAAAAAAATAGTCTTAAAATTAAAGTGTAAAGAAACATGCGTTATAAAATTGGAGGAATGTACGATGACAACTTACTATAAGGGCTTTCCACAAAGTACAAGAGAAGAAAAGTTACATATGGTTAACTTAGATGAACTGGAAAATGAGGCAAAATATGTGATGCCAGAAGCTGCTTATTACTATGTAGCTAGTGGTGCTGAAAATGAATGGACTTGGCGAAATAACACTCAAGCATTTAATCATTTTCAAATAGTTCCTCGAGCTTTGACTGGAATGCAAAACCCTGAACTTAATACTGAGTTTTTAGGGATGAAGTTAAAGACCCCGGTTATGATTTGTCCAATTGCATGCCATGGTATTGCAAACGCCGAAGCAGAAATTGATACTGCAAAAGGTGCAAAAGCTGCTGGGGCCTTATTTGCGATGAGTACCTATGCAAATAAGAGTGTACAAGAAGTACAAAGTGCAGTAGGGGATTCTCCTAGATTTATGCAACTATATTTAAGCAAAAACTGGGACTTTAATAAGATGGTAATTGAAGAATCAGTTAAAGCGGGTTTTACGGGATTTTTCCTAACAGTAGATGCTTTAGTTAGTGGATATCGTGAAGCTAACTTACGAACAAACTTTACTTATCCGGTACCGTTGGCTTTCTTTAATGAATGGAACGGTGGAAAGGGTGAAGGCCAAAGCGTTGCACAAATGTATGCTTCATCGGCTCAAAATATTGGACCAGATGATATTCGTAAAATAAAGGAAATTGCTGATGTTCCTGTAATTGTTAAAGGAGTTGAATGTGCTGAAGATGCTATGCTTGCTATTGGGGCTGGAGCAGATGGGATCGTAGTTTCTAATCACGGAGGACGTGAAGTAGATGGCGCTCCTGCGATGATTGATGTTTTACCTGAAATTGCTAAGGCAGTAAGAAGCTCAAATCATCGTGTTCCAATTATTCTTGATGGCGGCGTTCGTCGCGGCTCTCATGTCTTTAAAGCATTAGCATTAGGTGCAGACTTAGTCGGTATTGGCCGCCCATTCTTATATGGCTTAGCACTTGGTGGTGCACAAGGTGTTCAATCAGTTATTGAGCAATTAAATAAGGAATTATTGATTGATATGCAATTAACCGGCTGTAAGACAATTGAAGATATTAAACATGCTAAGATTGATCATATTAATTACAGTGCTGACTGGGGCATTTCTTCAACGAGCAGAAGTGTGATGAAACCATATCCTGTTACTAAGGAAAATCAGTTAACAGGTGAAGCAGCTGATGCTGTAAGTGGTGCCTCAAGACATTGATTTTTAGAGTAAGAAAAAACTGCGATCCATATTGGATCGCAGTTTTGCTTTATTTAACTAAATTAGGTTTCCAGTCGTCTTCAAGTTTACCCATTTCTTTGAGCTTAGCCACAATTTGATTTAGGACTTCTTGACGATCTTCTTCACTTGCCATGAAATCAAGTTTATCACCATCAATAGTCATTTTTGGTGAATAGTCATACTTCTCATACCAAGGTTTGTAATAACGAAGTAGACGCTTGTAGTAATCTTCTAGAGTTGGATCGTAGCTTAATTGTTCATAGTTACGACCGCGTTTTTGAATTCTCTTGAGCATTGTATCGTATGAGACATCGATATGAACAAGGAGATCAGGATTCTTCTTAGGCATCCGATCTAGTTCACTCATCATATTGTGCAAGAGCTCATAGTAAGTGTCGACTTCTTCTGGAGTAGCACGCCCAATATCTGCATTCATTTGGAAGAAAAGAGCATCTTCGTAGATAGAACGGTCAAGTACATTATTATCATCAGTTAAGGCTGACTTAATACTTTGAAAACGAGTATTTAAGAAATAAACTTGCAGTAAAAAGGCATACTTTTTAGGGTTTTCATAGAATAATGGCAAAACAGGATTGTCATCTACACTTTCATAAAAGGGATTAGTACCCAAATATTTAGATAAGATACCTGTTAGACTGGATTTTCCGGCTCCAATGGGCCCGCTTAATACAATAACTGTCATCACGTTCCTTCTATTCGTTAACTAGTTCAAATTACCTATATCAGTAAGTTTCTGATCGATTGTGCTGATAACTTTCTTTCGTGCATTTTCATTGGCAACAAAGTCGTATTTATCACCATCAATCATCATTTTAGGGGATGCATTATATTTTTCATACCAAGGCTCGTAATATGATAAAAGGCGAGCATAGTAATCTTTTAAACTTGGATCGGTTGATAATTGTTCAAACTTACGACCACGTTTTTGAATTCGGTGAAGCATAGTATCAAGAGAAACATGAATATAAATTAAAAGATCTGGTTTTTTACTTGGATTACCAGGTGCTTGTTCCATCATATTCTCAAGTAAACTATCATAAATCTTGAATTCTGTAGGATCAGCAATACCACTATCAACATTCATTTTGAAAAATAGGGCATCTTCATAAATTGAACGATCAGACACGCTGTTATGATCGCGAATAGCTTGGTTAATTTGAGCTAAACGGTGGTTTAGAAGATAAGTGTTTAATAGAAAAGTATAATGAGCCATATCTTTATAATAAAGTGGCAAAATTGGATTGTTATCTACACCCTCATAAAAGGCTTGAGTACCTAAATGTTCGGCAAGAAGACTGGTTAAACTGGATTTTCCGGCTCCAATGGGCCCGCTCAATACAATAACTGTCATCACGTTCTTTCTACAATATATAGTTTGCTTTAATAGTGTAATTCAATATCTGGTAGGTAGGCAAGCTATTTTTGAAAAAAGAGTTAAGTGAAAAAGTCAAGAGTAGATCTTAAAAAATGTAGATTAAAGACAAAAGAATTCTATTCAATCAAATAAAAAACGAACTAATCTAAAAAGATTAATTCGCTCAAGTAAACGGTCTGATTAATGAGGATTAGTTTCTATATTTTGGATCAAGTTTTGCGGCAGCAACTTCATCACAAATAACTGTTACATCTGGGTGATCTTGTAAGATAGATGCTGGTACCTCTTCAGTAACAGGGCCTTCAACTAAGGCTTTAACTGCATCTTGTTTTGATTCGCCAAATGCAAGTAAAACAATCTTCTTACTTTGCATAATGGATTTAATTCCCATACAAATGGCTTGACGAGGAACTTCATCTTCGTTATCAAAGAAACGTGAATTGGCCTTAATGGTGCTCTCAGTTAATTGAACTTTATGAGTTAAACTGCCAAATGGAGTACCTGGTTCGTTAAAAGCGATATGGCCGTTTCTACCGATACCTAGGATTTGGATATCAATAGGATTAGCAGCAATAATGTCGTTATAACTATCAACTTCTTCATCAATATCCTTTGCCATTCCGTTTGGAATATAAGAATGCTTAAATGGCTTCTTATCAAATAAGTGCTTTTGCATGAAGTAATGATAACTTTGATCATTATCTGGATTTAAGCCATAGTATTCATCTAAGTTAATACTAGTCATATCAGAGAAGTCTAAGTCGCTGTCGCACATATCGTCATATAGCGGAATTGGGGAAGAACCAGTTGCTAAACCTAAAACTTTATCGCCATCTTCCATTCCCTTTTTAATAATTTCAAATGCCTTAGTGCCGCCTTCAATATTATCTTTAGTTACGATGATTTTCATAATATATACCTCCTCGTTCATTGGTCTAGCCCATTATAGAATATAAAATTGGTCTAGTCAAATTAAACCGCTAACATTTTTAATTTTATTTTTTTATGCGGTAAAATTTAGGTGAGGTGAGAAGAGATGGAGAAGAGTTTTCAGGAAAATAATTTATCAGGTTTAGGCATGGGAACTTGGGGAATCGGCGAAGACACTTCAGAGAAAAAAGATGAACTTGCTGCACTTCGTTATGGCTTAGATAATGGAATTAAAGTAATTGATACTGCGGAAATGTATGGTGAAGGAAAAAGTGAAAAGCTAGTTGGCGAGGCAATTAGAGGATATGACCGGAGTAAAATCTTTTTAATTTCAAAATTTTATCCATATCATGCTTCTTCAGAATTAGAACGGCGAAGCTTAGAAAGAAGCTTAAAAAGATTAGGAACCGATTATTTAGATTTATATTTACTCCACTGGCGCGGAGACAAGCGTTTATCTGAAACGGTTCGTGGACTTAAAGAATTACAAAAAGAAGGACTAATTCGTCATTGGGGTGTGTCAAATTTTGATGTGGCTGATTTAGAAGAATTATTTAGCGTTCCTGGCGGAAAAGACTGCTTTGCTAATGAAGATCTATATAATCTGTCTGAGCGAGGGGTAGAGTACAACGTCTTACCTTGGCAAGAAAAGCACGGCGTTGGCTTTATTGGATATTCTCCATTTAATTCAGGTAAGGGTGATTCAATCAGAATTACTAATAATCTTAAGATTGTTGCTCGCGCTCACCATGTAACGCCGCATCAAGTGATGCTTGCTTGGACTTTGAGAAATGGAAATATTTTATCTATTCCAAAAGCAGGCAATGTTAAACACATGAAAGAAAATATTGCTGCTAAGGATATTAAATTGACTCCCGATGAAATAAAATTAATTGATAATGACTTTCCGCAGCCGACTGAAAAAATGCCGCTTGCGATGATATAAACTGAAATGAAAGAAAATTATTTAAAAGTAACTGAAAAAGCTCTACCTTTACGCAGGTAGAGCTTTTTACGTATTGCAAATGAGCTAGAACTGTCTTATCTATATGCAGTATAAGCAAAGTAAGCTGCTTGAATAAGAGCTAAAACGGCAATTCCTAAGCGAATAACTTTAACGGGAATATGCCGCATGATTCGAGGACCGAAATAACTCCCAATTAAGGCACCAATAGCCAATGGAATAGCTGAGCCCCAATAAATTTTTGCAGTAAACATATAGATAATTAGAGCAACTAAGTTTGAAAGAGCCCCAATTATATTTTTCATAGCATTAACTGTCAAAAAATCGTCATCACTAATGGCGTTCAAGATAACGAGCATCAAAACACCACTTGCTGCTCCGAAATATCCTGCATAGATACCAGTAATTACTAGGCAAAGTAAAGATATAATCTGAAGAAGTCGGTTATTACCATCTTTTTCCAGATGAATTTCCCCACTGAATAAAATCATTAGACCAGAAAAAGCAATACAAAACGGAACAATTTTTTCGAATATTTTCCCGGGAAATTGTATTAAAAGCATACATCCTAAAGCTGATCCAACAATTGTAAAGAATGAATAGAAACTTACTTCTTTCCAATGCCCTTTTAATTCTTTCAGGGATGATGCAGTTGAACCAACTCCCGTCCAAATTAAAGCAGCATCATTGGTTGTATTGGCATATACGGGTGGAAGTCCAACTGATAAAAGTATTGGGTAAGTTGCTAGAGAAGCCATGCTAGCGATTGTTGATAGGAGACCTCCTAAAATCCCACCCAAAATTAAATAAACGAATAAGAAAAAAGGACTCATGAATTCACCTCTCCTTGTAGATTTAAACATTACAATGGTAGGTATTATAAGCCCCTTACGTTTAGTTAGCAAGAGAAAGTAAAATTTTAAGTTTTGAATATATATTTTCGGTACACTAAATTACTAATATTCTCATTAAATGTAACAATGTTTTATTTTTAACTAAAAATATAGATTAAAAATATTCAACTTATTAAGAGAAAATTATTGACACATATATTAAATAGATCTAGTATTTTAAGTATAGAAAGCGATTACATTAAATGTAGTGGACATTTTTTATATATTTAAATGAAATATTTTTACATTTATATAAGGAGACTCATCATGTCAAAGGATAAGTATCAAATTCTAAGCGATGAAATCTACCAAGAAATTGGTGGCATAGGTAATGTTGAATCATTGATCCATTGTATGACAAGACTTAGAATTAAAATCAGAGATATGTCTAAAGTAAATATGGAGAAATTGAAAAAGATAAATGGTGTATTAGGAGTAGTTGAAGCTGATACACTGGAAATTGTTTTAGGACCAGGCGTTAATACTAAGGTTGCAACGATAATGAATAATGAGGCTGGTGTAAAGGAAGGAGAAACTTTTCCTGAAACAAGCTCATATCAATCTAATAAAAGCGAAGTTGAAAAGAAAGCTGCTGAAGTTCATGCAGCTCATAAAGCTTCTCTAAAAAAGACTTGGTGGCGGTCAGCTCTTCAACATATTTCGGCAATTTTTGTACCATTAATACCTGCATTTGTAGGTGCCGGACTAATTTCTGGTGTTGCGGGAATTCTGAGAAACTTGTTAACTGCTAAAGTATTGCCGATGTCCTGGAATCTTGGCGTAACAGTATTAGCAATGATTTCTAGTGCCTTATTTGCATATTTGAATATTTATGTAGGTATTAATACAGCAAAAGAATTTGGGGCTACTCCAGGCTTGGGTGGTATCATTGGTGGTATTGTTTACTTACCTGGGATTGTTGCTCCAGTAACCATTCCTAATATTTTTGATGGAAAACCTCTAGCTGCTGGTCAGGGTGGTATTATCGGTGTCCTATTAGGCGTTTGGCTATTATCTTATGTTGAAAAATTTTTCCATAAGTATATTGCTGACTCTGTAGATATTATTTTTACACCATTTTTAACAATACTAATAATGGGATTATTTACAATTTTTGTAATTATGCCCTTGGCAGGATGGTTTTCTAATTCTCTTGTAGGTGGAATTAATTGGGTGCTAAAAGTTGGTGGACCAATCTCAGGATTTATCTTAGGATTATTCTTCCTTCCTATGGTAATGCTAGGTTTACATCAAATTTTAACCCCTATCCATCTAGAAATGATTCAAAAACTTGGATTTACTCCTCTTCTCCCTATCTTAGCTATGGCCGGAGGTGGTCAAGTAGGAGCTGCAATTGCTTTATGGGTAAAGTGTCGTAAAAATAAACAATTAGTAAATATGATTAAAGGTGCCTTACCAGTTGGTATCTTAGGCGTCGGAGAGCCATTAATCTATGGTGTTACATTACCATTAGGACGTCCATTTATTACTGCTTGTGTTGGTGGTGGTATTGGTGGTGCTGTAGTTGCTGCTTTTGGTCAAGTTGGCTCAATAGCTATCGGGCCTTCAGGTGTAGCCTTGATTCCATTAATTGCTCATAACATGTGGTGGGCTTATGTATTAGGTTTGTTAGCTTCTTATGTTGGTGGTTTTATTGCTACTTACTTCTGGGGTGTTCCTAAAGAAGCTATGCTTCCTGCAGATGAGGCTGATGCTGAAGTTAAAGAACGAAGAGAAGCTGAGGAGCAAGCCTATAATTTGAATATGTCCGCTTCAGATGAAAATGAGAGAAAAGATAGCCTTAAATTAACAACACAAGAAATTGTTGCTCCAGTAGATGGACAAATTGAAGAGTTAGATGAAGTTGAAGACCAAGTATTTTCACAAAAAATGCTTGGAGAAGGATTTGCTATTATTCCAAAAGATGGGAAAATTGTTGCTCCTGTTGATGGAAAAGTAGTTAGTGTAATGTCTACAAAACATGCCTTAACTTTAAAATCAACTAAAGGAAATTTGGAGATCTTATTGCATATGGGTTTGGATACTGTAGAACTAAAGGGCCGTCCTTTTGATATCAAAGTAAAAGAAAATGACATAGTAAAAGCCGGACAACCTGTTGCACAAATGGATATTGGAAAAATAAAAGAAGCTGGAAAGGATCCAATCGTAATTATGACTATTACTAACATGGATGATGTTTCTAATTTTAAGCTAATTGCTACAGGTACCGTTAAGGCCGATATGCCCGTATTAAAGATAACTAGTAAGTGAGGATAAAAATGAATATTAAAGATTTAACAACGGAACAACGAAATCCAAAGTCTCTACACATTGATAGCGCCACTCCTCTTGAAATAGTTAAAATAATAAACCAAGAAGATAAAAAAATTGCAGATGCAGTTGGTACTCAAGATAAAGAAATTGCCAAAGCCATTGAATATGCATCAAAAAGATATAGAGAGGGTGGGAGATTAATTTATGTTGGAGCAGGAACTAGCGGAAGATTAGGAATATTAGATGCAGTTGAATTAGTTCCCACTTATAGAATCAATCCTGAAAGAGCGATTGGATTAATTGCCGGTGGCCAAAGTGCTATGTTCCGCGCTGTAGAAGGTGCCGAGGACGATCCACAACTAGGAGAGAAAGATTTAAAGGACCTTAAATTAAATGAGAAAGATATTGTAATTGGGCTTGCAGCTAGTGGACGTACACCTTATGTAATAGGATGTTTGAAATATGCAAATCAGGTAAAAGCTCTTACTATTTCAATAGCATGTGTAAAAAAATCAGAAATTGGAAAATATGCTGATATAGCAATTGAAGCTGTAGTAGGTCCGGAAGTAATAACTGGGTCAACAAGAATGAAGGCTGGTACAGCTCAAAAAATGATTCTGAATATGATATCAACAGGCGTTATGATCAAACAAGGTAAGGTTTATGAAAACGTAATGGTAGATGTTATGCCAACAAATTCTAAGCTAGTAGATCGAGCATGTAGAATTATAGAAGTTGCGACAGGTGTTTCAGAGTCAGTAGCAAGCGATACATTAGAAAAAGCAGATATGAACGTTGCAGTTGCTATTACTATGTTAAAAACAGGTGTGGATAAAGAAAAAGCAATGGATATTTTGAAAGAATATAACGGTAATATTAGTTCTGTAGTTAATAATTATTAAAGAAGGAGGTCAAAAAGTAATATGCTTTTTGGCCTTCTTTTGGAAAGAGTGAATAAATGTTAGGCTTTTCTGTATATTTAAATAAAAAGATTGATGATGGAACGCGAGAATATATTAGGAAAATGAAAAGAAGCGGCTTTGAAGGAATCTTTACGTCGATTCATATTCCCGAAGAAGATATAACTAGCTATAAACAAAATCTACAAGAATTAGGTAAAATAGCAAAAGAACAGAATCTTAGTGTAATGGTTGATATTGATCAAAGTAGTTTGAAAAAATTAAAAATATCAATGAATACAATTCCTAACTTGAAGAAAGCCGGTATAACTGGTTTGCGTATAGATGATAAATTGCCAATTGAAAAAATTGCTGAGTTGTCTAACTCAATAGAAATTGGGATAAATGCTAGTACTTTTAGCGAAGAAGAGTTAAAGGAACTACTTTTGTTAAATGTAAAACGAGAAAACGTGCAAGCATGGTTCAATTTTTACCCTTCTCCTGATACAGGAATTAGTCAGCAGTTTTTAGAGCAGCAAGTTCGTATGTTTAAAAAATATGGCTTTACTACTCAGGCATTTTTTGCTGGGGACGAAAATTTAAGAGGTCCTTTATACGAGGGACTGCCAACTCTTGAAAAGCAGCGGTATTATAGTCCGTTAGCTAGTATTTTAGAATTACAAAATATGGGAGTAGATTTAGTTTATGTTGGGGATGGGGGAATTAGTGAAGATTCGTTAAAGCAAATAGATACTTATAAAAATAAAAAACAAATATTACTCCATACAAAAAAATGCGAAAATGGAGATAAAGATTTATATGATTATGTATTAGGAAAACATAATCAGCGGCCTGATCCAGCTGAATATGTAGTGAGATGTGAAGATTCGAGATTACATCCGGTACCGGTAATTAAGAAAAATAATACTGGTAAAAGATATATTGGAGATATTACAATCAATAATGATAAGTACCAACGGTATATGGGGGAAATTCAAATACTTAAGGTAAATTTACCAGCTAGTGAAAAAGTAAATATAGTAGGAAAAATTATAGAAAAAGATATACCTTTGATTAATTTGATAAAGCCTAGCCAGGAATTTATCTTACTTCGTACCATGAAGGAGTAAAAATGGCAGATATTTTAAATATCATTCATTCTAAGAAGGCTCAGATGCCAAAAAAAGAACAATTTTTAGCAGAGTACATAAGTAATAACATTAAAACAGTTATAAAGTCTTCTATTCAAAAATTATCTAAAGATACTGGTATTAGTACAGCAACGATTGTTCGATTCTGCCAAGAAATTGGGGTTGATGGATTTAGTGAATTAAAATTAGAACTAGCTGCACTACAGTTACCCAAAGAACCTGCTGAATATGATGAAATAGATATTGGAGAAGATGTTTCATCAATAAAGGATAAAATGGCCACAAGGTTTAAGTCAGTGATAGACATAACTAAAAGTGGAATCGATGAAAAAACAATTTCTAAACTAGTAAAAGAAATTAATCAGGCTTCACGGATTTTAGCATATGGTGTTGGAGCATCCGGTCTAGTAGCTAATGACCTATACCAGAAATTTCTTCGTTTAGGAAAAGCTATCACCTATACTACTGATTTTCATATTGCAGCTACAGAAATTGGAAACTTTCCCCCTAATGATATTTTAATCTTAATCAGTAATCAGGGAATGACGACTGAAATTAGTGATCTTTTAGAAGTGGGGAAATCAGTTGGTATAAAAACTGTGTTACTAACAGCACAGCCTAGAACTACAATAGCTAAAAAAGCCGATCTTGTATTACTTACCCAAGATATTGGGGAGCCCAAAATTAGGTCTGGTGCTACTACATCGATGATAAGTCAACTCTTTGTAGTAGATGTTTTAGTATTTGCCTATATTTCACGGTATTCAGATAAGGTGTTTGAAAACTTAAAAAGCTCTAATAAGACGACTTTAATTCATAAAAATAAAAAGAGAGGTAAATATGAAGTGCCATAGAAAAGTTAGACATTTATAAAATTTTAAAGATTTGATAATACACGATTTCTGTATTTTACAGGAGTCGTGTATTTTAATTTGTTTGATCTTCTAACATTGTTAAACCAATAAATATAATCTTTCAGAATTTCCTTCATCTCTTCTAAACTTCCAATCTTAAGTCGATTCAGTTTTTCTCTCTTCATTAGATTAAATATCGTTTCTCCTGGTGCATTATCATGACAATTTCCTTTTCGGGACATGCTTTGAATTATATTCATTTTCTTTAGTCGAGCCTGATAGCCTGGATTCTGATATTGAAAGCCTTGATCTGAATGAAGGATAGGAGCAGCTCCTGGTGGAAGATTATCTGCTAGTTCATCTAGCATATTATAAATAGTTTTCATTTCAGGAGAGTAACTTACTGCACAAGCTAGAATCTCCAAAGAAGCTTCATCTACTACAGGAGAAATATAAACTTTCTTGCCGTTAGTTAGTTTATATTCGGTTACATCGGTATGAAGAACTTTATAGGGGATAGTTTCATCAAAAGTTTGATTTAGGATATTTGGTGCTTTCTTTCCTACATTACCCTTATACGAACTATATTTACCAGTATTTTTATGATAAATTGTTGTTTTTATTCCTAAACTTCTCATTAACTTACGTACTGTTTCTAGAGAAAATTTAAATCCTTCATCTCTTAACGCTCTCCACATAGGACGATAACCATATGTTTCTTGTCCTTCATAGCCATAATAGATTTCTTGAATCTTCTCTTTTACTAAAGCATACTTATCAGCTTGATTAATTCTATTTTTTACATTGTCATAGTAAGTCTTTCTATTTAATTTAAGCACCTTAAATAAGACCTTAAGTTTAATTTGATGGTGTTTTGCCCGAATATCCTGTATTAATTGTGTTTTTTGTTTGTTGGATAACGTGGATATCGGGCAGCCACTTTTTTTAAGACAAGATTTTCCACTCTAAGTCTTTCTAATTCAGCTTCCTGCTTAAGAATTTTTTCTTCATACTTTTGCTTTTCACTAAGTTCTAACTTTTTAGTTGTCTTCTTACTCTTTTTAGGCACTTTCCTAGGCCGACCTTTCTGTTTAGGCAGCAGCCCAGCGTATCCTTCTTCATTGAACTTTTTAGCCCAATTGTATACTTGAGAATCACTAATATTAAACTTAGCCGCTACCTTTGAAACTCCAATAGAATGTGTTAAGTAGTAGCGTACCACATTTAGCCTAAAGTCAGAAGAATAAGTAGTTTTAGTATGTTTAACAGATAAGGCAGCTAAACCTTGACACTTAGCCTTATCAACCCACCTACGAATAAGAGTCCAATGAATATTATATTGTTTAGCTAAACCTTTTATTGAATCTTCATGATTTAAATATTTGGAAACAATTTCAATTTTTAATTCAGTCGAATATTTGGTCATAAAAAAATACCTCATAATTATTAGATTTTATGTCTAACAATTATGAGGCACTTCAATAACTACCTCTCTTTTTTCAATCTATTAATCTGTATCAACCTTAATCTTCCCGTCAATGATTTTTTGCTTAGCTTTTTGAACTTTAATCCAGGTATGATAGGATAAATTTCCTTGAACTAAAGAAATGCCTTTGTTTTTAAGACCATACTTCAGAGTTTTACCACCTGGGAATTTTCCACTAGCAGTTTGGGTAGCAATATCTTCAACAGCAAGATCGGCACTTTTGATAACTGAAGTAAGAGTGAAATTAGATGGTTGTCCGCCTTTTGCAAGGTAGTCGCCCAATTTTGATTGATCTTCATCAGATCCTATAACCCATACTTTTTGCCCTACAGGTCGAGCTTGATTGATTTCCTGAGCTGCTTTGAATACACCTTGTCCGCTTTTACCTGCTGCTTGAAAAATGATGTCAGCTTTTTTATTGTACATTTCCTGGGCAATATCGTGTGCTTTATTAGCATCCGAAAAGTTTCCAACTGTCTGACTCACTACTTTAATATGTTTATGAAGTTTATGATTTGTTGTTCTTACGCCTTGAATAAAACCTGCTTTGAATGAGGCCATTTCTTTACTATTTTGACCTAAGACTAAACCAACTATTTGACTTTTAGTCGTGTAAGCAGCTGCTACACCAGCTAAATACGCTCCTTCTTGATTCTTAAAGGAGATACCGGCTAAATTTTTTAGTTTTGGAGTATGGGCATCAATAACAACAAAATTTTTTTTCGGATTATTTTTAGCTGCTTTAATAATATTTGGCTTAAGAGTATAGCCAACACCAATAATAGTTGAGAAATTTTTATCTAACGCTTCATTGATAGTGGTTTGATAGTTTTTCGGATCTTTAGGTACAAAATAGTTATAGCCTTTGTTTCCTTCTGGAAGATCATTTTTAGTACCATAATCTTTTAAACCATTCCAGACAGATTGATTTAAAGAATTATCTTTAATGCCGTTAATGTCAGATATCAGAGCGATATGATTGTCTGTCTTTTTATTTATTGTTTCCTCATGATTAGGCTTGCTACAAGCACTTGCTATTAAAAAGATAGCACTTGTGATCAATAATAGATTAAATTTTTTATTTAGTTTCATTTGAAAACCTCGATTAAAAATCTATTCTAATTTTAAACGAGAAAAAGACCATCCTACAAGTCAAAGTAGGGTGGTCTTTTAAAAATATTAAATTTATTTTTCAGCCTTTTTAGCTTCAGCTTCGTATTCACGAACAATATTGAAGTTAGAATCTTTAGAATCTACATAACCATAGTGTTGGTAAATATTTTCAAGGATCTTCTTACCCTTCTTGGTCTTAGCAATATCCTTAAAGGCAGTAGCAAGTTTCTTTCTAAATGACTTAGACATGCCGCTTCTAACAGCAACAGTATCGTTTGGAATGTATTTAGTAAAGTAAATTGGAACAACATCCTTCATTACAGCAGGTGCATCTTTAGCAGCAAGAGGACGAGCGTCAGAGAAGACAAAGGCAGCATCGGCATCACCGTTATAAACTGATAAAACAGCTTGATCGTGGCCCTTAACTTGAACTAATTTACAATCTTTTGGTACATTTAAACCTTTCTTGTGAAGTTCCGCAATTGGAAGAACGTAACCAGAAGTAGAGGTTGGATCTTGAACGGCAATTGTCTTACCTTTTAGATCTTTCCAAGATTTGATCTTAGAGCCCTTTTTAACTACGATCATTGAACGGTAGCTATCCATTAATTTGTGGTTTTGCTTACCGCTTGGTTCGTCATAGCCATAACGTTGTGCTTGTAGTAAAACATCCGCTACACCACGTTTGTGAGCTAAGACATAAGCATCAGGTGGTAAGAAACCAACATCAACTTTCTTTGATGCCATTGCTTCAACTAAAGCAGAGTTATCAGTTGAAACAGTCACATGAACAGGCATATGTAATTGCTTTTCAAGCAAGCCTTGTAATGGCTTAGCTTTAGCTTCAAGTTTAGACGCTTGGACACTAGGAACAAACTGAACGTTTAATTCTTTAGGAGTATAGCCATCACTTGCTTTAGAAGCAGACTTATTGTTGGAACATGCAGCAGTTGATGCGGCAAGTAAAATCATAGCAGCGCCGATTAAAAATTTCTTTATCTTCATTTTTTCCTCCAGAAACTATTTAATGAAGTTGACGATTTAAAGATAGCAGACTATTAATCGTAATTCAAGATAAAATATGAATAATTTCAAATATAAATCTTTATAACGTACGTATATATCCGTATTTTATATATACAAAAATCGTATATAATGCGGGTTTAACGCGCGATTTAAAAATGTAAAAAATTTTAAAATAAAAAAATAATTTTTATACTACAACATCTTGTATATAATTTTCGCTTTGATACAATAAATAGTGCTTCAATTTTGAAATTACTGGAGGATTTTGATGAATTTATATAAAAAGATTGCTTTAGGTTTAGTTGCAGGGGTGGCATTAATTGCTACTGGATGTTCTAAAGGAAATAAAGAAGATAGTTCAGCAACGAATATTCCAACTAAAATTACAAAGAAAACTATAGTAACCTTTTGGCATGGAATGAATGGTGGTCAACGTGCAGAATTAGAGAAATTAACTGCAGAATTTGAAAAGAAAAATCCTAATATTAAAATCATGCTTGAAAATCAAGGCTCTTACATTGATTTACAAGCTAAGGTAAATTCAACATTACAATCACCAAATAATTTACCAACAATTACGCAAGCATATCCTGGGTGGCTATATAATGCTGCTAAGAGTAATATGTTAGTTGATCTTTCCCCATACATTAATAACAGTAAGCTTGGTTGGGGAAGTAGTGCTAAATCAAATATTAGAACTGAATTATTAGATGGAGCTAAAATTCAAGGAAAACAATATGGTATTCCATTTAATAAGTCTATTGAGGTTTTAACTTATAATAAATCCATGTTTGAAAAATATGGTATTAAAAAAGTTCCTACAACTATGAAGGAATTAGCACAAGTTTCAGAAACTATTTATAAGAAGAGCAACCATCAAGTTGTTGGTGCAGGTTTCGATTCTTTAGCTAACTACTATACTTTGGGTATGAAAAATGAAGGAATTAATTTAACTGATAAAGTTAACTTTACTGGCAAAGATTCCAAGAAAGTTGTTGATTACTACGCTAAAGGTATGAAGAAGGGCTACTTCACAACTGCTGGCTCAGCGCACTATTTATCAGGTCCATTTGCTAATGAAAAGGTAGCGATGTATCAGCAGGTGAAGGATACGTTAAAAAGGCAGTTGGTGATAAGTTTACTTACGATGTATCTGCACGCCCTGGTAAATACACTATGCAGCAGGGTACAGATATTTACATGTTTAAAAAAGCAACCCCAATGCAAAAAACTGCTGCATTTAAATATATGCAATTTTTAACTTCTAAATCTACTCAACTTAAATGGGCAAATGCAACTGGCTACATTCCAGTTAATAATTCTGTTGTGAAATCCAAAGAATACAAAGAAAACACCAAGACTAAACTTCCAGCTAAGCTAGAAGTCGCTATGAAACACTTGTACAGCATTCCAGTAGCTAAGAACTCAAATGCTGCCTACAGTCAATTGGACCCAATTATGGCTAAGATCTTATATGCAGCTAAGAATGGTCAAAACGTTGATAATCAAATTAAAGCAGGTAAAGCAAAATTTGATGCAGCGTGGAAACAATAAAAAACAATTTAAAATAAAAAAGGTCGAAACTTCGTACTGAGAGGAAGTTTCGACCTTTTTTATTATCTAATTCTAAGATTTAACATCAAACCGATAAAGAAACCTACAGCTTCGGTCACAAATAAAACTTGGGTATTTTGAACTACTTTAGGGAACGATTTTGGCTTAGTTTGTATTTTCCAAAGAAAGCGCATGTTTTTGTAGATTGTTGGAATACAAATCAAAATTAAAGCGACGCTCCAAGGAAGGACTCCAACCCAAATTGCCCAACCTGTTAAAAAGAATCCAAGTAAGTAGTTAAATACGAATAAGTAAAGTCCACCCTTAATTCCAATATAAGAAACTAAAGTATGTCTTCCATTTGCGATATCTGCATCATGATCACACAAATTATTTCCAAGCATTAAAGTGAAGTTACAAATTTCAGGAATGCCGGCAGCAAGGATAATTGGCCAAACAAAATTCCAGTTAAATGGTACATGGGGATAAACGTTAATATAGACCATGATTAGAAAAATTCCAAATCCCATTGCAAAACAAGCAGCTATTTCTCCAAAAGGCCCGGCAGAAATTGTATGTGATCCAGTTGAATAGGAAAGAGCAATTGCGTAGCAAATAATTCCTAGAATCCAAATATATAAATTAGTTTGAAAACCAATCGTAAAAGCACAGGTGGCTGAAATAATAAATAAAATCCAAATAAGAACTAAAACATTTTTGGGATTAAGATGATACTTCCCAATTGGATTCTTTTTATGATCGCCAGTTTTAGCAGCTTTTTCACGCTTATAATCCCAATAACCATCATTCACATTCATAAAAATTTGTAGAACAATTGTGGCAATACACATTTCAATTGTTGGAAAAATTCTAAACAACTGAAAATTATATTCTGTGTACATGATTCCTAATAGGACAGGAATTATGGAGTTAAATAGGGTACGTGGTTCAACTAATTCATAGTAGCCTTGCTTTGCTTCAGCAGACATAATAAACTTCTTTCTATTTTTAAATTAGTCCTTGATCCATTAAATAAAGTTGATGAAAATGCTCATTGTGTTCAAATAATTCGTGAGGATTGCCCTGCATGGTCACTTTTCCATCTTTAAAGAAGAGAACTTCGTTCATATATTTTACACCTTGTAAGTGGTGAGTTACCCAAACTACTGTCTTTTTCTTTAAAACATCAAATACTAAATTTAATAATTTTTGTTCTGTGAGCGGATCTAGGCCCACTGTTGGTTCATCTAAGAGGACAATTGGGGTATCTTGTAAAAGTACACGTGCTAATGCTAAACGTTCCTTTTGACCGCCAGAAAAACGTGCGCCAGCTTCTGCGACTTCTGTATCCAGTTTTTTAGGGAGGGAATTAATGAAATCAGCTAGCTGTACTTTTTCTAAAATTTCCATCATTTGGTCAGCAGTGGCATCTGGATTAGCCATTTTAAGATTTTCATAGATAGTAGTGTTGAATAAAAATGGTTCCTGGTTCAGCACAGAGAATAATTTTGAACGCTCTTTTTGTAAGGACAAAACATTAATCTTATCCAAAGTGACAGTGCCTGTATTTGGCTTTAAATCTCCAAGAATTAATTGTAGGATAGTACTTTTTCCAGCCCCAGATGGTCCAATTAGAGCAGCTTTTTGACCTCTTTTTAATGTGAGAGAGAAATTTTGAATAATTGGATAATCTTCTCCTGGATAAGTAAATGAAATATCAGTAGCTTTTAAAGTTCCTGCAAAAACTGGGTCAAGATATTCTTGATGCGGTAAATGGTTTTCAGGTACTGTTAATTCATTTAAATGCTTTACTGAATCGCTATATGTGTGCCATTCCTCAATACCTTGTCCAACGGGAATAAAAGCATCAGATAGAGGGAACAGGGCTAAAACAACAGCGCCAACGTAATTTGCTGCTTCTTGATTATAGGTGAGGTTCTTGTTAGTGAAATAAAGAATAGCAACAGCCATTAAACCGAAGATAAACTCAAGGACAAAATCACGTGCCCAATCAAACTTGCCGGATTTTTTTTCATGCTTTCCTAAAGACTTTAAAGTGGTTTTAGTTTGATTGAAAAATGCATCCTTGCGACCAGAAATTTTCCAGTCGCCAGCACCTAAAACTTGATCAGTAAATTCTGTATAAAGCTGTGCCTTCTCTTTCTTTTCCTTACTGCGTACACTAGCTTGTTTTAAAAGTGAGAAGAATGGAACGAGAATAAGTTCCATAATCAATAAAATTGCGATAATACCAGCTAAGGGCCATGAGAATAAACCAATCAAAATTATAACAATAAATCCTACTAGGTAACTGAGAATGGCTGGAAAGATGGTTCTCAAATAAAGATTTTGTAGGTGACCAATATCATCAGTTAGGAGAGAAAGAAGACTTCCTGTTTGAAAAGTTGATCCGACTGCTGAAGTATTTTTTTCAGCAATATAAAAAAGTCTTCTCCTTAGAGAACTTGTGACCCGTAAAATCCAATTATGAGAAACTAAACGCTCTAAATATCTAAATAATGGTCGTCCGATTCCGACAGCACGCATTAAGACGATTGGAACATAAATCATTAAGATGTTTTCTGGACGTGTCGCCGCTTTGTCAATTGTATAGCCTGCATAAAACATAAGTGCACCACCACAAAAGAACATAGTGATGCCAAGAAAAATTGCTAAAAGAAAATTCCATTTATATTTTGCGAGGTAAGGTTTAACCCAATGTTCATGTTTCCAAGAAAATTTTTTGTTCATCATAGTAGGTCTTCTTTCAATGGCTGAGTAAGTTTTTTGAATAAAGTTCCGTTTTTAGCTAAGTCACTAGGGGTACCTTGTTCTACAATTTCTCCATTTTCAATGACTAGGCACCAATCCATGTCATTTAGCCAGTGCAAGCGGTGTGTCGTAAAGAAGACCAAATGATTTTCCATTAATTTCTTCATCGGTTCCTTTAATTCATACTCAGTCTCAATATCTAGGTGAGCAGTTGGTTCGTCGAAAAATAATATCTTTCGATCTTTTGCTAAGAAAGCGCGGGCTAATGCAATGCGTTGTTTTTGTCCGCCAGAAATGCCGCGTCCATTTTCACCGATTCTAGTGTTTAAACCATCTTTTAAACTAGCAACAAAATTATTCAAATCAGTTGCTTTTAATGCGGCATCAATTTCTTTTTGACTAGCATTTGGATTATAAAAAGTTAGATTTTCTTTAATGCTAGTTGCGAACATGAAAGGATCTTGTGGAATATAGGTAATTTGATTTTGCCAATTCTTTTGATTGAGTTGGGCAAGATTTTGCCCATTAATTGTAAAATTATCTTCTTTAAGGTGGGGAGTAAGAAAGCCAGCTAAAATTCTCATTAATGTTGTTTTTCCAGCACCTGTTGGACCAATAATTCCAACTTTTTGAAAGCCGGTAAGATTTAGATTAACATTACGCAACTCATCAGCTGTATGAGTATTGTCTGTATTTGTTTTTTCTTTTTTTACTATCCCACTCATTTTTGCATTTTTATTAACACTAAAATGATCTTGATCAATATGACTATAGTTAAAAGAAACATCATTGGCTATAAAGACACTATCTTTGTTCCACGTGAAACTAGATAACTGATCTTCTTGGGGAGTGGTTGGAAAAGCTAGAATATCAAAAATTTGTCCTAAGGCATTTTTACCATTTAGAGTAGCATGGAAATCATTACTAAAATCACGAATTGGTAAAAAGTATTCTGGTGATAAGATTAAAATTACTAATGAAGGATAAAGAATTAAGTTACCATTGATTAATCCGATTCCAAGAAACATGGCAATCATCGCAATGGATAATGTGGTAAAGAAATCTAGCGTAAAGGTGGATAGGATTGCTACTCTTAAGACACCCATTGTCTTTTTACGGTAGTTTTCACTATTTTTATAAACAATATTTCCGTATTTTTTAGCAAGACCCAAAACTTTTAAGGTGCTTAAGCCACGTAAAGCATCAACAAAGTGGTTTTGCAATTTAATATATCCGGCATACTGTTTACTAGCTTTACTTTGAGCAGCAGTTCCCAAAATAATCATAAATAAGATTAGTAAAGGAAAAACTAAGAGTAAAATCCAGCCAGAGAGGGTATTTAGAGTAAATATATAGATTAAGATAACCCACGGAACAATTGCGAGGGCAATTAATTTTGGAAAAATTAGCGACAGATAATTAGAAATCTCATCCATTCCATCTAAGAGAGTAGAAACTAAGTTTCCTGTTCCAATTCTTGAGACTAATGCAATTCCACCATCATAGGTTTTATTAAGTAATTGTTGACGTAAAAGAGCAGTTGTCTGATTTGCATAACGGTTCATATACCATTTTTGAAACCAGTTAATTCCTTGTCTTAATAAATAGAAGATCAAAAAAGTTAAAACATCTTCTGCAATATTAGCAAAAGACTGTCGTTTCCAAGAGCCGACAATTGCTCGAGCAAGGAAAATTCCCTGTCCTAAAATAGCAAATGCTTGCAAGAACATTAGTCCTGCAAGCATTGCGAGCATGATTTTGGCTTTTGGTAATTTAAAAAGTCGTTTATCAATCATTTTTATTCCTATTCTAGATTAGGCGTTTTGATTTACCTTAATCCGGTGTCTAAAGACTACATATGACCAGATGATATAAGCTAAAGCGATTGGCAAGAGGATAAGGGCGATAATTGTCATTACTTCAAGCGTTAATTTAGAGTTAGCCGCATTTTTAATTAAAAGTGAGTGGGCTGGATCAGTAGCGATTAATACGCGAGGGAAGAGTCCATTGAATAAAAGTCCAACAACAGCTACTAAAGTTAATCCACTAGTTACAAAGGCTACTGCTTGCTTATTTTTAATTAAGGCAATATCTGACCAAGCAGTTAGAACAACAATAAGTAAAGTGATAATTGTTGAAGAGATTGGTCTTAACTTAAAGAAATCAGTTTGGAAGAAAATCAATAAAGCAAAGATAATTTCTCCTAAATAAGCTACCAGATAGAGTTTCTCGTTTAGGTTAGCAGCTCGCTTACTTAATTCTGGGTCATCAATTCTTAATCTTAAGAAGTTGATTCCGTGAATTAAACACAGAAGAACGCCTGCCACGCCTGCTACTACTGACAATGGGTTAACAATATTCCAAAAACTTAAACTCATATTTCCTTGAGCATCGATTGGAACACCTTGAATTAGGCTACCGAACATCATTGTAAGGAAAAATGGAGCTAATAAACTACCCCAAAATAGGGCACTAGTCCAAATTCTAAATCCATGTTCAGTTTCGGCATGAGCAGAAAATTCAAAGGATACTCCTCTGATAATTAGGGCAAATAAGGTAAAGAATAGTAAGATGTAATATCCACTAAATAGACTTGCATACCAATCAGAGAATGACGCAAACATGGCACCGCCAGCTGTGATAAGCCATACTTCATTTCCATCCCAGTGTGGTCCAATGGTTTCCATCATTACATGTTTTTCTTGATCATTTTTTGCTAAAAATTGTGTTGCCATTCCTACACCATAGTCAAAACCTTCAGTAAAGTAGAAGATCATGAACAGAAGGCCAATTAATAGGAACCAAAGCAACTGTAAAAAATCAATTCCATCGATCATTAGTATGCACCCCTTTCAAGTGCACCAGCTACACCCATATCAAGTTGACGTTTACAGTAATAGATCATTACTCCGCCAAGAGTTGAGAAGATTAGGAAATACATAATATTTGTGAACCAGAGCTCACCAGTGGTTGTACTTGCAGAAATTGAATCTGCAATTGTAAATAGGCCATAGACAGTCCATGGGAAACGACCAAGTTCTGTAATGAACCAACCACAAGTATTAGCAATAAATGGAAGGAAGGTTGAAATACCTAAAATCCATAAGAACCAGCGCTTGTTTTCAATTGTATTCTTCTTTGGACGAGTCCAAATTAAGCCTAAAATTGCAAGCAAGGCAAATAGGGCACCAAAACCGGCCATGATTCTAAAGCTATAGAATAAGGTCTTAACTGGAACATAATAGCTCATGTCTTTGCCAAACTTTTTATCATATTTTGCATGCAATTCTTTATTGATTTGATTCATCCCTTTAATGGAACCACTAGTACTGTGATAAGTAAGAATGGTTAGAACATCAGGAATAGAAATTGCACCTTCATTTTTATGTTCTTTAGTATTTAAATTAGCAACTATATCCCATGGAGCGTGATCGCCTGTTGTTTCATAAACACCTTCAGTGGCAGCAAACTTCATTGGTTGTTCGTGAATTTCAACTTGAGTTTGATAGTCACCAGCACCGATTTCAGCAATTGAGGCAAATAAGGCAACCCAAAGAGCGATACGCATGGACTTTTTATGGAAGTTAACGTCCCGTTTTCTAAGTAAGCCAAAAGCAGCCATCCCAATTACGACAAATGAAGCCGTAACAATGGCACCGATTACTACGTGTGGGAAACTAGCCCATAGTTGTTCGTTGGCAATTAAAGCCCAAAAACTAGCCATTTGTGCCTTACCATTTTTAATGACATAGCCAACTGGATGTTGCATAAAGGCATTAGCGGTTAAAATCCAAATTGCACTCAACATTGAACCGATAAAAGAGATCCAAACTAAGGCACAGTGCAACGCTGGCTTAAACTTGTTCCATGTAAACATCCATAAACCAATGAAGGTAGATTCCATAAAGAAAGCTAACAAAGCTTCAATGGCCAATGGAGCACCAAAAATATCACCCATGAAACGAGAGTAGTCAGACCAGTTCATTCCGAATTGAAATTCCTGAATAATTCCTGTAACTACCCCGACAGCAAAGCTCAATAGATAAATTTTTCCCCAGAATTGAGCCATCTTTTTATATACTTCGTCCTTTTTAACGACGTAGAGTGTTTCCATGATTGATACAATGAATCCCATCCCAATGGAGAAGGGAACAAAGAAGAAGTGGAAGACTGTAGTCATTGCGAATTGGAAGCGGGCAAGATCTAACATTGTTACACCCGATAACATTTTCATTCACCTATTTCTATTTCCACATATATAACATCTGTTACCTTAAGCATATACTTTATTGATGCCGTTTTCAATAAAATATAAGAATAAGTTCATAACTTTTTTCTTAGGTAAGTTTAGAGCAAAAAAATAAGGATTTCAATGTTGAAATCCTTATAGATTTATTCACTTCTTAAAGCAATTGCGGCGTCCTTTTTAGCAGCCATTCGAGCTGGTATATGACCACCAAGCATTGTTAAAACAGTACTAATAATTACTAAAATTAAGGCTTGCATTGGGTCGAGTTGCGCAACGTTACTCATATTAGTAATTGCGTATAATACTGCGTTGATTGGGAAAGTACATAGGTAAGCAATTAAGATACCTAAAATACCAGAAAAGAGGCCGAGAATAAAGGTTTCAGCATCAAAGACACGGGTAATATCCCGTTTTCTAGCACCTAAAGCCTTTAGCACACCAATTTCCTTTGTACGCTCTAAAACAGAAGTATAAGTTAAAATACCAATCATAATCATGGAAGTAACTAAAGAAATAGCAGCAAAAGCAACTAAAACGTCAGTAACTCCGTCAAGCAGACCACCAGTTAACTTAGTGACCGTGCCTGACATATCAGTATAGATAACCTGATCTTTTTTAGCCTTACCTTTATTATATTTGTCTAAGTAATCGAGAACTTTATCTTTAGACTTAAATGAATTTGGATAGATAAGAATACCGCTAGGGATGCTAGAACCACCGAGAGATGCAATAAATTGCTCTTTTTGAGTTTGGTTCATTGGCTGATTAGTCATTACATTGGTAGTACTATTCTTTTGTGCCTTAACAATATCCGAATTTTCATTTTGCTTAATAATTTCTTGAGTTAAACCATCACTGTAAGCAATACCGTTATCTAGCAGGGCCATTTGACTATTATTTTTACCACGAATAACGGCACTTAATTTTAAGGTTAAGTTGCTAGAATCATACATTGACTTAGATGCCTTTTGTGGAACAAAGTTTCCAGTAGGCAATTCTTGATAGTAATTGTTATTGCTAATTACCTTAAAAGTATGGCCGACAAGTTTGTTTAGATCAATTTTTTGACCATCTTTAATTGAAATACCTAAATTCTTAAGTGCGTTAATATTAGCTTGATTTTTATTATTTAAAACAAGAACTACTTCATTATTTGACTTAGGCCAGGAACCAGCAAGTAGTTGGTAATTATCCTTTAGAAAAGTTCCTTGCTTTGAATCAAGCGTTTTAGGAAAGACACTTGTGTTAATCCCTACACTATTCATCCCTTGAAGTTGAGCACTAGCAATAGCAGAACCGGAGTTGTTAACATTAGAAAATTCGACGTGCTTAATTTTGCCATTATCATTAGTTAGAAGATTAAGCTGGGTTTCTCTAATGAAGGAAATATTATTGGCATATGAAGGATTGATTTTCTTAACATAGTCGATATAAGACTGAGTAATCTTATTTTCGTGGGTGTTTTTCTCATTGTCTGGTTTTGCGGCAACAAGATATCCCTTATTTTTGACGTTTTTATCAGATTCAGTTCGGCTTGTAGCAGCGTTCATGTCTGTTGCCGTTTGAGAAATAGAAATTGGGAATTTAGCGAGTGTTTTACTTTGCGTTTCATTAATTTGTTTTTGAAAACCATGTGACAAAGCTAAAACAATAGCAATTCCAATAATTCCGATACTTGAAGCAAAAGCAGTTAAAAAAGTTCTACCTTTCTTAGTCATAATGTTAGTAAAACTAAGTTTTAGGGCATTCCAGTAAGACATTTTTGTCTTTTTGAGTTTAAAGGTATCTTTTACTTCTTTTTTAGGCTCAAAGGCATTTGAATCACTAAGAATTTTTCCATCTTGGAAATAAACGATTCTACTTGCATATTCTTCAGCCAGTTCAGGATTATGTGTAACCATGATGACTAATTTATCATGGCTGAGCTCTTTGATTAGCTCCATAATGCTTTCACTGGTTTTGGTATCTAAAGCTCCTGTTGGCTCATCACATAGAAGAATATCGGGATCATTAGCTATTGCCCGGGCAATAGCTACTCGTTGCATTTGTCCTCCAGATAATTGATTAGGACGCTTCTTTAAATGATCGCCTAAACCAACACGCTTTAGCGCAGCAATTGCTTTTTCGTGGCGTTCATTGCTACTTACTCCTGAGAGCGTCATGCCAAGCTCTACATTTTCAATAATAGAAAGGTGAGAAATAAGATTATAACTTTGAAAAATAAAGCCGACAGAATTATTACGGTAAGCATCCCAGTCAGTTTGAGAGAAATTTTTCGTCGACTTACCATTGATGATAATGTCTCCAGAATCGTAATGATCTAATCCACCAATTACATTTAAAAGAGTCGTCTTACCAGACCCACTAGGACCTAAGATAGCAACGAATTCACTGTTACGAAAATTAATCGTAACGTCATCTAATGCATGTGTGACGGTATCACCTACGTGATAGGTCTTTTTTAAGTGTAAGAGTTGTAGCATATCTTTTCCTTTCTAAGCAATTATATATTTGTGCCAGCCCAATACGGCAAATATCGCTTGGATTATAAATAAAATTGCAATTAAACCAATGATAACAAAATGGCGTTTCTTATGCATGATAAAGACCCCAGCAAATTCACGAATTGTAGCATTAGGTAAAAAGTAAAAACGTGTAGTTGCTCCAACACCATTGGCCTTTAAATGAGCCATTTTTGCATAAAGCCCAGCTCTAAAAAGATGATAGTTATTAGTGAAAAATTTAGCTTTAAAATTTGGATTGCCCCAATCACTAGTAGCTACTTTTTTAGAGTAGAGCATGTTTTGATAGGTATTAGTTGATTTATCTTCTAATAAAATTAAGTTAGGCTCGTAGCCATGTTTAACAGCGTAATCTTTCATTGCGGCTGCTTCAGACAGATCTTCATCTTTTCCTTGACCGCCTGACATAATTAGTTTTGGACGTTTATGTCCTTTATCATATTGTTTATTAGAAAAAGCAATAGCTCGGTCAATTCGTGCACCTAGCAGGCGTGATACTTTCTTTCCTTCGATTAATCCTGCACCTAGAACAATTAGATAATCTTACTTGTAGCGACGGGGAGTAATTTGATACAAAACTAAATTGAGTAAAAAGTTATACATTACAAATAGAAGATAAAAGGCAATCAAAGTTGCTCCAGCAACTAGAGAATGAAGCCAGCCCGGTAGGCGGTGAAATACACCTAATCTATTTAAAGTCCATATTCCTACTAAAAATAAACCAATAATCAAAGTTAAAAGATTTGGCAGAGAATGGCTTTCATATTTCCAGACAAAATAGGCATTCCAGAGAAAGAAAATCCAAGAAAAGGTTACTAAGAAAAAGATTCCAAATAAGATAGCCAAAGCAAGAAAAGAAAATGAGGTAGTTAGTAAAGCATTATGTTGTGAAATAATTAAAATGGCTGCCCACACTAAAAAACTAATCCCAAATATTGTGAAAATAAGGCCATTGATTAAACGACGTGGTTCAATCAGCCAAAAAAGCAAAAATAAAATAAAAAATACGAACATAATCAAAGAGGTAATCGTTACTTGATTATGAACAATAAAGTTAAAAAATTGATGCAGAGATTGCATGAGTTGTGATTGCATGATTAAATGTCCTTATGTCTTTTTAATAAACAATTATAATGAAAAGAAATAAATAATTTCAATTAGAGGAAGTGTTCGGATGAAGACTTTTTTACGCTTTTTAGGAAATCTAGCAACAGTGATCATTGCTTTTGTATTTTATACAATTTTGCAATTAGGTTATGCACAAAAGAAAGTTAACCTATTGTTTGCGGTTATTTTGGCAGTTTTAACTGTTGCAGTAATTTATTGGATGTATTGGATTTATAAACGAGAACTTAAACAAGAAAATGATTGGTTTTTCAATGCGAAGCCTCACTGGGATACAAAAAGAATTATTATTGCTGTAGCGGCTTTCTTTACTTTAGTAATCTTCCAAATAGCCTTTGTGCGATTATTTGGTGGTAATACAATTTCAAAGAATCAAGAAGAACTAGATGCAATTAGAAAAGTTGCCTCGCCAATGTTTAATGTCCTCTTGGTTATCGTGGCACCAATCTGTGAAGAATTCATCTTTAGAGCGCTGTTTTTCAATACATTTTTTCCAGTAGACAATGAGTTTAATAAGTGGGTTGGAATTGTAGTAAGTGGTTTCGTTTTTGCTTATGGTCATGATCCAATGTTTAGTAAGTTTATTTATTTATATTGGGTGATGGGGATGATCCTAGCTTGGACGTACGTCACTACAAAAGATGTAAGATATTCGATTTTGACTCATATGTTAAACAATATCCTGTCAATTTTATAGCAAAATAAAAAGAGCATTAATGCTCTTTTTTTCTTTGTTCTAATTGCTGTAAAACAATTTCAGCAATTTCGTTATTAGTCCATATCCATGCTATATGTCCTAAAGCCTCAGAAATATGTTCTTCCATTGGTTGGTTCTTTGGAGAAGGGACAGTTTTCATTAATGGCATAATTACTAGGTGAAAAACGATCCAAACTCCTAAGCCAAATGGAACGCCCTGATCTATTGTTAACCACTTAACTTTCTTTTCAAGAAGAGCCGCATAGGCAGTAGCAAAAGAAATTGAAAAACCAAAGTGAACAAGATAACTAACCCAAGGTAGTTTTTCTCCTGAATAAGTATAAGTTGCATGAGTTAAGCGGGCTGGAACACCCATTTGCTCTAGTAATTTTTGTGGAGGGTTAGTCTTATTTCTTTCTGGTGTTCTTGGAGGGAGAATGTTTTCCCAGCCCAATTTAACTAATCCCGAGATAGCACCAGCAGCAGTTCCAGCTACTAATACATTTTTCCAATTAAATTTTGACATTAAACTTCACGTCCTTTTAATTAGTTCTTTCATTTTTTATTGTAACAAATTCACTCTTTGGTAGAGGCTTTAAGGCTTGATGTTGCTTGCACGTTCTTAGCAGCCATTTTATTTAAGTAGGTCCAAATCTGTGGACGATATTTTCTTAATACAATGAGCAGTACTAAGTAAATAATAATGCACAAACTAATCCAAAGAGGATTTTTTGAGATGAAGGCGGCAAACGCTGCTGCATTCAAGGGGTGAGCCATTAAGTTAAAGCTAGTGACTAAAACGATGCCTGCTGGAATAGCAGCTCCGTAGTGAGAAATCGCATTTGTGTAAATAGAACCTAACCAGCTTGAAGCATAAACCCCTAAACTAAACCAAATAACTCCATTTGCAATGACTTTGAGAATATTACCGTTAGTAATAGCGACAATTGATTCAACCATGTAAGGGAGAGCAATTAAATCAACAACAGGTAAAGTTTTATTTCCCGGTAAAACAAAAGCAATGACTACCATGATTGGAATTAAAATAATTCCTGAAATAATTGTAGCTGGTTCTCCGTAACCGACACCATCATCAACTGCTAAAAACCAACGTTTACTATCTTGTATTAAGTCAATTCCTGATTTTGCATTTTTATTTTGTTTACGTTCTTGGTTAATTTGTTTAGCTAAAGGAATGAATGCTTTACTAAAGACTTTTGTAACTAAAGGGAAAATCGTCATGACAGCTGAAAGCTGAATAGAGAATTGAAAAATTTGTCCCCATGCTGCTACTGTGGCTAAATTTTTAATATTACCTAATATTCCAATTAAAAGCCCTAAGATGGCTCCTAAAGTCGTTGGTTCACCAAAAACACCAAATTTATTTTTAAATGCAGTTGGAGTCAAATTAGCTTTATTAAAACCAAGTAAATTCCAAAGTGGATCTAACAAAATGGCTGGAATAGTTTGAACAATATTTTGAAGTGCACAGACAGTGGTATTGTCAATCTTATAATACGTAGACCAACGATCTGCCTGAATTTCGGCCAGCAGTAATGTATAGAGAAGCATAAAAAAAGATAAGCCTAAAGAAATCCACCAATTATGTGTTACATAAAAAGCAAGAGTTCCCCAAATCATGAAACCAAAGTTGTTCCAAAGATTTGACGGCATAAAAACTTTTGTAATTCCAATAGCAAATAAAACAAATTCAGCCACTAGTCCGAATACAAAAAAAGTTAATCCAATTGGTGCGCTAAAACTCGCTAATGCTCCAGCTTGCCAACCGATATCAACGACTGGTAGCTTTATGCCGGTATTATTAACCATTTGACGGACTATTTTAGTAACTACTGGAGTAAATTCATTAATAATCCAAGAAAAACCAGTTAGACCTACACCAGCATAAAATGCACACATCATTGCTTTCTTTGGTTTTACCTTTAAAAACAAAGAAATGATAAAAATCATAATAGGGACAGTGACACTTGCCCCAAAGGCATTAAAGAAATTATGGATGTTATTTAGCATTTGATTGCCTCTTTTCTCGTTCCATATTTTTAGTATAAAAAACAAGAAAAACAAAGTCTAATAATTAGGAAGATATTGCTTGGGAAATAAATAACAGAGTGTTTTAATAGACAATGAGAGGTAACTTATTTTGGAGGTATCGATGATGAAAAAATTAGTTTCAATTGGCTTAATTGGTTTGTTAAGTTGTACGATGTTAACCGCATGTAGTAATTCACAAAATAATAGTTCTAGTTCATCAACTGAGAAGACAACAACAGTTAAGAAGAGTAGTAAGCTTACAGCAACTAATATGAATACTAAAAAACAAACGGCAATTACAATTGCATATGCTGGTGAAAAATATCCAAATATTTGGAAGAAGACTTTTAAGCAAGCTCAAAATAATACTGTGACTGTACGCCTTCATAATCGGAAAGATTTTTCATATATGCAAAATGGCAGTGATGTTGCATATGAGATTGCCACAGTTAATGGAGACAAATATTTCTACTACACCAAGAATGACCCAACTATTTTCTTCTATCACAAAAATAAAGAAGTTGGTTCATCTGATATTAAAATGATGATTAAGTACCTCAATAATCATAACGACGGTAATAAAGTAAATAAGATCATTAAAAATGTCAAAGTAGTAGACGAAAGAAAGACAGCGAGTAAAAACTAAAAAGATTGCTGGAGATAAAGGCCTATATGCTGTTCCCGCAACACTGCAGGGTGAGTGGTACAGTATGGATAATAATCGCCGTACGCACAGTAAAGATACTAATCAATTAAGAAAAATTGAATTTGATACCCATACTCTTACTACTGAAGATCATCAATATGAGCTTCATATTCCAGATAAAGAGTATTTCGAAAAGCATCAAAAATTTTCTAATGATTATCTAAACGATACGCACACTTGGGTTAAGGTTTTTAATAATACTGAGCCTTTGAAAGGAGTCAATTATATTAATTTAATTGGTTGGACCGCTAAGGATAATCACCAAACTTCATATGGTTATACTCTTTTAGACCAAGAGCCAGTAATCATTTTAGCTAGTGGACAAGAAAAAATAACTGATCAGGTTTACTGGAAGACACCTGAACTAGCTAAAAAGCACCAGGACCAAAATTTTGATAAGCTAATTACGAAAGCAGAAAATAATTAGAAAGTAGCATTGAGGTAAGAGTTATGTCTGATAAACCTTATTATGAACAAGAATATCATGCACCAGAAAGTGATATTCCAGATCCATCAGTTGGGGAAATTTTTAAAGGATTATTTCTCTATCCGTTCACTTGGGCAGCGCGTAGTACTCGAAAAGCCTTTTGGGTTGCATTTGTTATTCAGTTCTTATTAACAATTGTAATTGGAATAATTTCAGTAGCCGTTTTTATTCCAAACGGTGTTCTGTCAGTTTCTAGAAATGATATGAGTTGGGTTTTAACACATATTAGTTTCGGAGTTTGGCTAATTGAATTAATTTTATTCATCTTACTAGTTTGGATAAAATTAGGTCTTTTGGGCTATGCAGTAAGAAGACTACATGATGCGAACTATAGTGGTTGGTGGCTATGGTTAATTATTATTCCATTTGGCTGGATTATTGTAGTTATTTTCTTATTGCTACCCACTGTTGAAGAACCAGTAAGATGGGGCAGCTACTTATTTGTTGATTAACTAATTTGAATAGAAATTGAAATACGAATGGTTTTTCCTTTCGTATTTTTTTATTGCATTTTGTATAATATTTTTATAGTATTTTTTTATTTTTTATTTAAGGAATAGGTAGTATGGAATATTTAAAGCTGTTAGGAATATTAATAATTGTAGTCGGCTTTGTTTTGAAGTGGGACACGACTGCAGTTGTAGTTATTGCAGCAATTGTAACAGGACTTTTCTCTGGGATGGATTTTGTTAAATTGTTGGAAGTAATTGGAAAGAGTTTTGTGGAAAATCGAATGGTAAGTTTGTTTTTCCTAACCTTGCCAATGATTGGGCTAGTAGAATCACATGGATTAAGAGACTATGCGGTTAATGCAATAAAAAAACTGAAAAAATTAACTGCGGGAAAGATTTTAAATATCTATCTTTTAATTCGTGAACTTGCTGGTGTATTTGGGATTTCTTTGCAGGGACAGGTTCAATTTGTTCGTCCATTAATTGCACCGATGGTAATTGCTGCTGCAGAAGATCAAGATAAAAAGAAACTAAGCGAATCAGAGATTGATCTAATAAAGGTACGCAGTGCAGCAATTGATAATTTTGGTAACTTCTTTGCCCAAAACTTGTTTGTAGCATCTGGTGGTGTACTTTTGATTTCTTCAACAATGAAATCACTTGGTTATAAGGTTGATCCAGTAGGAATTGTTGTTAACACGATTCCTATTGCGATTATTACTTTCGTTTTAGTTTTTGCTTATAACCTATACTTTGACCGTCAAATGGCTAAATGGGAAGGAAAATAATATGCAAAATACGATTAACTTTTTACTTGCCATTCTTTATGCATTAATTGATTTATGTATGGCAATTGCTGGAATTGAAACATTGCGTGACAAAACTAATAAAGCAAGAATTGGAACAGCAATTTTCTGGTTCTTTTTAGCAATTATTTTTGCTTTTGGAGATTTGATTCCTGCCGTAGTGTCCGGAGCAATGGTTTTAGTAATCGGAATTTTAGCTTTGTTTAAGCAAATTCAAGTTGGTAAATTGCCAACCGTAAATCCTAAAACTGCTCAAGAAGGTGCTAAACGTTTAGGAGTAAAGGTATTTTTACCAAGCATTGTTTTGGCATTAACATCTATTATAATTGCACAATTTACTCCACTTGGTGGTCAGGTGGGAATTGGTATTGGTGCAGTTGTTTCACTAGTCTTAGCCATTATCTTGACTAAAGCGCCAGCAAAGCAAGTTTTCAAGGATTCCCAGAGAATGGTTAGAAGCGTAGGAGCACCTGGCGTTTTGCCACAACTATTAGCCATGCTTGGGGTTGTTTTTACGACTTGTGGTGTTGGTAAGTTAACAGCTGACATGATTAGTCATGTTTTCCCAGCTGGAAATCACTTCTTAGGCGTAGCGCTATACTGTATTGCGATGGCCTTATTTACTTATATTATGGGTAATGCTTTTGCTGCTTTTGCGGTAATTACTGCAGCAATTGGAATTCCTTTTGTAATTGCACAAGGTGCTAATCCTGTAGTTGTAGCAGCAATCGGAATGACATCAGGTTATTGTGGAACTTTAGTAACTCCAATGGCTGCTAACTTTAATACTTTACCCGTAGCGCTTTTAGAGATGAAAGATCAGATGGGTGTTATTAAGCAACAAGCTCCGATTGCCGTTATCTTGTTAATTGTTCAAATTGGCTTAATGTACTTTTTAGCATTTTAATTATTGAAAGGATAAAATTATGAAAATTTTAGTAACAGGCTTTGATCCATTTGGTGGAGATAAAATTAATCCTGCAATTGAAGCGGTAAAGAGATTACCAGCTGAAATTAATGGAGCTGAGATTATTAAATTGGAAATTCCGACTGTCTTTAATAAGTCAGCTGAAGTTGTTAAAAAGGCAATTGAAAAAGAAAAGCCAGACTATGTTTTAAATGTTGGACAAGCTGGTGGTCGTTTTGGATTAACTCCTGAACGTGTTGCAATTAATATTAATGATGGACGTATTCCTGATAATGAAGGCTACCAGCCACTAGGCGAACCAATTCATGAAGATGGAGAAACTGCCTACTTTACACAATTGCCAATTAAGGCAGAAGCAAAAGCGATTAGGGATGCTGGCTTGCCAGCTAGTGTGTCAAATACAGCTGGTACCTATGTATGTAATCACATTATGTATCAAGTTCAGTACATGAGAGATAAGGAATTTCCAAACATTAAGGCTGGCTTTATCCATATTCCTTTCTTACCAGAACAAGTTGTAACTCGTCCTAATACTCCATCAATGGCTCTTGGTGATATTGTTAAGGGATTAACAGCTGCACTTAGTGCAATTGTTGAACGTGATGGTAAAGGCGATATTAAGTCTGTTGAGGGAGCAAATCACTAAAGTATAGGTGGTTTTTATGATTTGGATTTTTCTAGGTTTGTGTTTAATTGGCATTCTTCTATGTGTAATGGTAAAACGAAAGATTGTAAAGCCGGAAATTCCCTTTATCTATTGCCTATTAGGCACTATAATTTGTAGTTTTATGTGTATGGTGGAATTTAATAATCCACTTGTAAGCTTTGAGTGGTATGAGTATTTAGTAATTATCTTCATAATTGAAGCATGTTACTTATACCGTTACTTTTAAGTAGAATAGTAAAAAACGAGGTCATCATGACCTCGTTTTTCTGTCTAAATTGTTTTTAACTTGTTTAAATACATCTAAATATATTTCTGCTTGAATCGGGCAACCTATTTGAACCATCGTATTGATCAAATTTAAAATAGGTTGTTCATTTTTCGTGGTAACATAATTTGCAATCTTGTCTAAATAATTAAATGTTAGAGTGAAAAACATCATATAATGCGGAAGCTCAATTTTTTTGATCTCTTTAATTAGTGAAGTAGCATGTTTAATATCATTACTTAGAATTAATTTAATAGTAGCGTCCCCCAGAACACCAAGCATTACCTCTAAGTCATAGGTTGTATTAGCTTCAGTAATTCGGCTAACATCTTTTAAAATTAGTTTAGAAATTCCATATACTTGTTTGGGAGTTAAAAGAAAAATTGAACTCCCGAAAAGTGCTAAATAATATTCTGACCAAATTACCACCTTCGAAAAAATATTAGCTAATTTAATTTGATCAATTTCGGGAAGATAATTATGATTGTCTAAAATTACTAGTTGGTTAAATAAAGCTACGGTTGATAAAAGATCAAAAGGATTTTTTGATTGATGGTATTTATCGAGTTGCTTTTTGGCAACATGTTTAATCAAAGGAATCTCTTCTTTATTCCAGGCCTCAGTTACTTCTTTGTCTGTTTCAGGTTGAGGTGAAAATTTTGACCATCCCATGAATTCATGACTAGTAATGTGAATCCTGTTCAATAACTTCATTGCTGTACTGAACTCAACTTCAATTTGATCATTTTCCCAGCGAGATAATTTTGATTCGGAACAAATACCTTTGCAAACTTCTTTTTGTGTAATACCTTGTTCTAAACGTAATTCTTTAAATTCATGGCCGTACATTTTTTTACCTCGAAATTCAACTTGCAGATCTGCAAGAGATTTATTTTTAAGTATTATCTCATCATATACTCTTATCAACAAATTTAATTGATGGGAGATAAGTAAATGCTATTTAGGTATTCAAATAAATTCAAGTTTATCTTGATGATTGTCTTAGGCTTGATCGCCAGTTTTCAAAATATTATTATGGCTAACATTGTTCAAACTTTGACTAATATTGCTAGCAATAAGAGCTGGGATAAGATTACACAGTTTTTAGTTGTGATTGTGACCGCCTTAACTGTTACATTAGTTGCGAGTTTATCATTTAATCGCTTAAAAACAACTATTATTAAAGAGGTAAATATTTATCTTAGAACTCATATTTTTGGTGGTATGTTAGAAGAAGATAAAGCTAAAAATAGCAACAGCTTAGGATTTTTAACTAATGATTTTAAATTGCTAGAAACTAATCGTTTTGATGCGCAGATTGAAATTATTATGCAAAGTTTTTCTTTGATCTTAGCCCTAGGATATGCTCTAGCTGTTAATTGGTTAATTACTCTTTTATTCTTATTTGGTTCTTTTGTTCCGATGTTTGTTTCCAATATTTTTCAAAAACCAATTCAAGAATCTTCTGAAAAGTGGACTAAGGCAAATAGTAGATATGTTAATCAAACAAAGAATTTTTTGGCTGGTGTTGAAACTCTAAAGCTATATGGTGGTCAAAGGCAAGCAGTATTGAAGAATAAGCAAACTGTAGCAAGATTAGAACAAGAATTAAGCAGAATGAATTTATTGAATCTTGATACTAATTCATGGATTAATTTTATTGCACATATCATTACTTTTTTGATGCCATTCTTATTTGGAATATATTTAGTTGTAAAAGGACAAACAACTTTAGGAGCGTTGTTTGCTATTGTGCAACTTGCCAATTCTTTTGTAAATCCAATTTTGTATATTTTAGATGATCGAAATAAGCTAGCTACTACTAAAAAAATAGTTAAGAATGTAGATCAATTTCTAAATAATGAAAAAGATCATAAAGGTAGTAAACCAGTGAGCTTGCAGGATTTGAGTATAGAAAATTTAACTTTAAAAAGGGATGGAAAGCAATTAGCTAGTGGGGTTAACATAGAGATTAAACCAGGAGAGAAGATTGCGGTTATTGGACCGTCTGGAGCCGGAAAATCAACCTTGTTACAATTTTTATTATATGGAAAATATGGACAAGCAAAAGAAATTGAACTAAACGGCAAAAAGACAAATGCAGGTAACTTTTCGGGCTTGTTTTCATATGCAAGTCAAGCACCAGTGATTTTTGCTGATAGTTTGTTGTTTAATCTAACTTTAGGAGAAAGTATTTCTCGGGAAAAGGTAGAGAAAATTTGCAATAAGTTAGATTTGAGAAATCTCATTAAAGAAAAAGGACTCGATTATCAATTGGGGGAAGAAGCAGATAAATTGTCTGGTGGACAGCTAGCACGGATTGAATTAGCAAGGGCAATTTTGATGGCTCGCCCTGTTTTATTACTTGACGAGATTAATGCCTCTCTTGATAAAAGAACATCTGAGTTTATTCATCAGTACTTATTAAATTCAAACCTAACTTTTATTGAAGTAATTCATCATTATGAAAAAGATGATTTAAATAGATACGACAAAATATTAGATTTAGAGGACTATATTTAATGAATTGGAAAAAAATATTTTTAATTATAATCATTATTGCTGCAATTTTAGGCGGAGGGATAATAATGTTTAATAGAACAAATAAAAAAATAGTAACTCAAGCTTATTCTTTTAATAAATTTAATAAGGTAAGTGTGGATATTCCAACAGGAGATATAATTTTTAAAACTAGTAGTAAATATGGTGTTAGTTATTCTGGCTTAGGAAAAATTGCTCCTGACGTTAAAGTAAAGAACGGAAATTTAAAGATTTCATTTTCTAAAGCTGGTATTCATGTAAATATGTTTAATCTTAAGCAGTTAAATTCTAAAATTATAATTGAAATGCCAAAAGAAGAGTTGACTGATTTAAATATTGAGAGTGCAAATGGCAATGTCAATGCTGATTATTTGGCAACTAAGAATGGAGATATTGACTTAGCCAATGGAAATATTTCTATTAAAGAATTAAAGACACGAAAAGGAGCCAGTTTTGATACCGCTAAGGGAAACATTGAGGTTAATAAATGTAATGCAAGTGGATATGATTTAGATACTTCTTTGGGTAAAATTACGGTTAGTGGCAAAAAGCGGGGAGATTCTTTTGAGAATAACAGTGACACTGAAAATGTATTAGAAGCTGATACATCTCTAGGAAGTATTAAAATAAATTAAATACAGAAAAACGAGGTCATAATGACCTCGTTTTTATTAGTTATTCTTTACTTCACGCTTAATATAGTAGTTCAAAATAAATGGTGAAAGAACTGTAGTGATAATAATTACCAAAATCAAACTTGAATAAATGTCTTCTGGGAATAGGTGATGGGTAATTCCAATTTGTGCTACGATCAGCGCTACTTCACCGCGTGATACCATTCCTGCTCCGACAATATTTCCTTCATTCTTGGTAAAACCAAATAATTCACTTGAATATTTACCAGCCCAGAATTTCGACAATACTGCTAGGATAGTCATAACAATAATGAACCAGATATCTTTGATAAAACTAGCAAATGTCATGGATAGTCCAATATTTACAAAGAAAACAGGAATAAAAATAGAGTATCCAATTGCACTAACAGAAGATTGAACTTCCTTATATTGTGGAGTTTGTCTAATTGCTAGACCACCAAAGAAGGCGCCAACAACTGCACTTAAACCGACAAAGTCTGCAGCCCAAGCCATTGATAAAGCTAATACAAGTGAACCAATGACAACAGCATAATCAACTTCAACTTTTTCAGCTAACTTCATGAAATATGGAGCAACAAATTTAAAGACAGCCCAAACAGCGACAAAGTAAACTATCTCAATTAATAAATTAATAAAGAAATTGTTAGTCAATCCACTCTTGCCACCCTCATGACTAAAGGTAGTGAATAAACTTAAAACAATAACGGCTAAAATATCATCGACTACAGCTGCTCCTAAAATTGCTGTACCAGCTCGAGTATGTATTTGGTTAGCTTCTTGTAATACCACAACTGAAATTGAAACACTCGTAGCAGCAAACACAATTCCAATAAATAATGCTTCTAGGAAATTCATCCCAAACAAATAGCTAGCAATTCCCATGAAAAATACAGGTAATACTACACCGATACCAGCAACTGTGAAACTTAATTTGAAGTATTTTTTTAATAAATCCAAATCACTTTCAAGACCCGCTAGGAACATTAATAAAATTACTCCGAACTCTGAAAAAAGTGAAATAATTTCATTTGGTTTAACTAGCCCTAAAATGGCTGGACCTAATAAAATTCCTGATAATAATTGACCAATAACCGCTGGCATATTAAGACGTGAAAACAGTTGCCCTAATAATGTAGTAGCCAGCAGAATTAAAATTAATTCTCCTAAAAAGTGCATCTTCTCCAGCTTTCTATAACTTTGTGGTAAATAAAAAAACTTCCAAGCGCTTATTGACCCAAATAAGCAAATCTTGAAAGTTTTTTTAAAACCCAACCACTAATAAAAATATTTAACTAAAAATTAGTTTAGCTAAAAACATAGTTAGTTGCAAATTAGTTATTGTTTTTCTATTCCCGTTTGTTTAGGATTAGTTGGCTTAGTTTTAGCAAGTAGAGCTAACAAAATAGTGATTAAATCAACTACTTCTTGTAAAATTGCACCCCAGAAAGCTGGGATAATACCAGTAAAGGCAATCAACTCAATTAGGATAACAATACAAATAGCAGTAATAATATCAACGTGGGCTACTTTCATTGTATGTTTAGAAATAGCAACAGCATCGTTAACTTTAGAAATATCGTTAACCATAATAACGGCATCAGCACTTTCACTAGCTGCAGTTGCTCCTTTAGCACCCATAGCGATACCAACATCAGCAGCCATTAAGCTTGGTGCATCATTAACACCGTCACCAACCATCGCAACAGGTCTTAAGTCGGGTTTAACATCTCTAATGGCTTGAATTTTTTGAGCTGGAAGTAAGTCTGCATGAACTTCACTTTCTTTAATTCCAGCTTCTTTGGCAACTTTATCAGCTACAGATCTACGGTCTCCAGTTAGCATCATAATTTGCTTAACACCTTGACGACGTAAACGAGCAATTGTTTCTGGTGTATTCTTTCTAATTTGATCTTGGAAAGTAATATATCCAGCAAATTTATTGTCAATTGAAACAAACACAGCAGTTGATTGAACAGTGATTTTTTCTTGATCTGGATCAACATAAGAAAGCTTACCAACTTTAACTAATTTGCCGTCTACTTCACCGCTAACTCCTTTAGCAGTAGCTTCTTTTAAGTTGGTAACTGGCTTAATCAAATCCTTATTGGTACTTTTAACTAATGAGGTAGCAATAACGTGACTTGATTGTTGTTCGACGCTAGCTGCCAAGCTTTGTAGTTCTTCTTTTGAAATAAAACTATCTTTAGGTAAAACCACTTGATCAATAACTAATTGATTTTCGGTTAAGGTTCCTGTTTTATCAAAAGCAAAAGTTAAGGTACGGGATAACTTTTCAAGAGTGGTACCAGATTTAACAATAATGTGGCTTCTTGACATTGAGCTCATTCCTGAAACCATTGCTACTGGTGCTGCAATTAACAATGGACAAGGAGAGGCAACAACCATAACTTGAGCAAAACGTAAAAAGTGTGCTTGCCAACCAAGAGCTGGATTAGTTACAGCAGAGGTGATCATAGCAGCAATACCAATAATTAAGGAAACAATAGTGAATGGTACAGCGTAACGATCAGCCATCTTAACGAACTTAGCTGGTTTTGCTTCAGAAGATTTAACTAAAGCAACAATTGACTGATATTCAGAATCTTTAGCAGCCTTAGTAACTTTCATTTCTACAGCTGCATCCCCATTAATTGATCCTGACATTAGATCATCGCCAACTTTTTTATCAACAGGAACTGATTCACCTGTCAAAGAAGATTGGTCAAAACTAGAGTTTCCCTTGATAATTTCCCCATCTACGGGGACTTGACTACCAGGTTTAATTAAAACAATATCGCCAATTTTTAACTCATCAACTTTAACTTCTTCAATCTTACCATTGACTAACTTATCAGCGATCCTTGGAGAATTTTTTAGTAAAGAGCGTAATTCTTTATCAGCTTGACTTGTGGCGTAATCTTCAAGTGATTCACCACCAGTCAACATGATTAAGATCATCCAAGCAGCCCAGTAATCGCCGACAATCATTGTTGAAACAACAGCGATGATAGCTAAAATATCTACGCCCCAACGACCAGATTCAAGTGTCTCAATCATTTCGCGAAGCATAGTAATAGTCATAAAAATTCCGAAGATATCAATTAAAATACCGGAAATTGGCCATCCACCAATCTTAGGTGCTCCACATAGGAAGTCTAGGATTGCTGCAACAACACCGATCCCAAGAATTGTGAAAAATTTCCATTGATTTTTCATTAGCTTTCCCTCCAACTAATTTAATCAATAATACTAAAACATTACCATTATACAACTTAACTTATTAAATTTAAGTTATTGGGTTTTCTTTCTGTAAGGTTTTCTTAGTAATGTCATATTTTTCTTCAATTGAATGAGTTACATAATTAAAGGCCTTGATCCATTCTCGCCTAGTCAGCAATCCCTGAAAGACATTATTATCATTTACAACTGGGATAAAAGGATTATCAACTAAAAGATGTAATTGGGTTTCAAGATTAGTGCGGGCAAAGTTAATTGTTTCAAATTTTGTCTGCATTACATCTTTAACTTTTAAGTCTGATAGAGGTTCAATCACAATATTATCAGGAGTCAGCATCGTGTCTGTAATCATCGATAAGCTGATTAAGCCAACTACTTTTTGCTCTTTATCCAAAACTGGAATTTTTGAATATTTCATTTTAGTAAGAACTAAAAAAGCATGGTAGAGTGGGTTTTCGTCTTCCACAAATGCAATCCTAGAAGCAGGAATAATAAATGAACCTGCTTTTTCTGCAATCAAAGACTGAATCACTGGTGAAAACATAATAATCCTTCCTAAGTTAATTGAATTTATTACTTTGTATTTCTACTATCATTATATGAAAGTCTCGAAAATAAGCCCACAAAAAAATCCGCGCTGGGAAAGACGCGGATTTCAAAATATATAAGTATAGGATCAGTCAAAGACTGATAAATGTATTCAATCTACTTGGAGGAGTAAGAATGAAAATAAAAAGTTGGATGTTAATGCTAATAGCGATGGGGTTTTGTCTTCCCCGTTGCTATGGTTTATATATTAGAATGAAAATGTGAACAAATTGTGACGTTTTTTATTAAAAAAGTTAAATTTGATTAAGAAGTTGGAAATGAATTATAAACTTGCACCCCAAAGATTATTTCCCAGCTCGTTTAGATAAAGGAATTCATTCCACTCAATGTTCTTAGAAATTCCTATATTTCTGGGGAAGTTTTGTTTTATTACAAAAGAAAAAACCTATGCTGGGAAGTGCATAGGTCTTTTCAAAGAAGGAAGATAAATAAAGACTAACTTAGATCGCTACCATTACTCTCGATAACTTTTTTATACCAATAGTAAGAATCTTTTTTATAGCGTTTTAAACTGCCATGGCCATAATCATCTTGATCGACGTAAATAAAACCATAGCGTTTTTTCATTTCTCCAGTACTTGCGCTTACTAAGTCAATGCAGCCCCATGGTAGATAGCCCATTAGATCAACTCCATCATCAACAACTGCCTTTTTCATTTCTTCAATATGGTTTCTTAAGTAAGCAATCCGATAAGTGTCGTGCACTTTATGATCATCAGTTAATTTGTCATAGGCGCCCAAACCATTTTCAACAATAAATAAAGGTTTATGCCAACGAGTAGTCATCCAGTTAAGAGCATAACGTAAACCAACTGGATCGATTTGCCAGCCCCAGTCATTAGCCTTTACATAAGGATTAGCTACTAAATCTTCATTTTCACGATAGTCTAAATGATCGCTATATTTTGCATCGAAAGACATGTAGTAAGAAAAGCCAATATAATCGACTGTACCTTTTTGTAAGATTTCTAAATCGTTGCTAGTAATGTCTAAGTCCCAGTTGTTGTTTCTAAAACGAGCCTGGAGCCAGTTGGGATAAGTACCATTAACTTGAACGTCACCAAAATAAAGACGTGAATCCATTGCTCGATTAGCAAATAAAACGTCTTCTGGCCTAGGTGAATTAGGATAAATAGGACAAAAGGCAAGCATTGCACCTATTTTAAAGGATGGATCGATTGCATGACCGATTTGTACAGCTTGGGCACTAGCTACTAGTTCATAGTGAGCAGCTTGATACATCTTCTGTTCTTTATTATCACCAATTTGATACTTAATACCCGAATTTTCATAAACTGAAAGTTCATTTTCATAGTTTGCTTGATTATTTATCTCATTGAATGTCATCCAATATTTAACTTTGTTGTGATAGCGTTCAAAACAGACGTGGGCATAGCGACCAAAGAAATCAATTAACTTTCTATTCGACCAACCGCCATATTCTTTCACTAAATGATATGGCATTTCAAAATGGGAAAGAGTCACTACGGGTTCGATATTATATTTTTTACATTCATTAAAAACTTTGTCATAAAAAGCTAAACCTGTTTCATTAGGTTGAGCTTCATCACCATTAGGAAATATTCTTGACCAAGCAATTGAAGTTCTAAAGGCCTTAAATCCCATCTCGGACATTAATTTTATATCTTCTTTGTAATGATGGTAAAAATCAATTCCATGATGATTGGGGTAATATTCTTCATCTTCAATTGTGTCTGTTAAACGTCTAGGTTTATTAGCACTTCCTAATGTTAAAAAATCTGCAATTGATAATCCCTTACCATCTTCTCTATATGCGCCTTCAAGTTGATGGGCAGCTACCGCACCACCCCATAAAAAATCAGGTTTAAAAGTATTATTAGTCATAAACAATTCCTCACATATCTAAAATATATTCATAGTTCAAATTATTTTCTAACCGAATTATAAATAAAGTAATCAGACTTTAGATACATTAAGAAAGGGTTTTGATACAGAATAAGATTTTAGGATAGAGTATCTTTTTTGGAACAGGGTGTTCTCAAATTTCTTGGTTACGTAAACTACGTACTAAAGCCTCGATGATATACATGGCAGGAATCTGTGAAGAAAGATCATAATATCTGTTTATCCGATATTCTTTTTCATGGTAAGTCAAGGAATAGCGGCTCATTCGAGAAATAGTTGAATTAATATGTCCAGTAATTGAAATTAACGTTGTATCTTCATCATTAGTGAAATTATTTAAAAGTTCAATTAGTTCAGTTGTTTCTCCAGAAACAGAAAAACAAATAATTGCAGTATTACTTGTATTTCTGAGCTGAGGTTTTAAAGGATAGAAGGGATCAGTTACTAGCTGAGTATTGTAGCCAAGAGAAGCAAGTTGGCGAGCGGTATAGCCAGCAGTAAAAGCAGATGACCCCATTCCTAGAAAAACTACATTATCACATTGAAAAATAGTATCTTCAACTAATTTAAGGGTATGATCGATATCTTCGGGAAAATTGTCTTTAGTAATAAAGTCAAAGGCTTTATCATTTTGTTTATAATGAAAGGTTTTACTCTTAATAAATGATTTGAATTCAGGAAAACTATTAAATCCCATCTTGTGAACAAAGCGCATTACAGATGAGTTAGAAACGTGGGTATTTTGTGCAATATCCCGTACACGCATATAAACTACTTTTTCACTATTTTCCGTTATATAGCGATAAAGCGTCATATCGACACTTGAAAGTGAACTTAGATCTTTAAAACCAAAAAATGCCATAATTGTTCCCTCCTATTAAAAAAATTTTACTATATGAGAACACTATGTTCCATATGAGAAACAAAAATCTAATTGTTTGTTTTATGCCTAAGAATGGATAAGATATTGCTAATTGGGAGGCGCTTACATAGAATAAAAATGTAAAATGAATTTGGTTTAGAGGGAATAATTATGAAAAATTTTGTTAATAAATATATATTGCCCCCAGTAATGAAGTTTGTGAATACGAAAGCTATTCAGGCCCTAAGAGATGGGATGCTCTTATCGTTACCATTTATTATGGTTGGGTCAGTATTCTTGCTGTTAGCTTCATTTCCAGTTCCTGCAGTTGCAGATTGGATGAATAAAACAGGATTAACTCATTTCTGGAATCAAGCATATGGCGCTTCATTTGGAATAGTTGCGATTTTTGCTGTAGTAGGAATTGCTTATACTTGGGCTAAAAATGAACATGTTGATCCATTACCAGCAGGAATGACTGCTTTTGTTGGTTTTTTGATTATCATGAATCCTACTACTCCAGTTATGGAGGGTAGTAAAACTGTTATTTCTGCAGCTAAGGCTCCAACATTGTTAACTGGCTTTATTGATCGTACTTGGCTTGGTGGTCAAGGAATGATTGCTGCAATTATCATCGGGATGATTACAGGTTGGATTTATTCATGGCTTATTAAGAAAAAGATTACCATCAAATTACCTGATCAAGTTCCACCGGCAGTAGCTGGTTCATTTGTTGCTCTAATTCCGGCTGCCGTTCTTACTTGCTTATGGTTAGCTGTTTATGCTGGATTCGATAAATTAGCTGGTACCACAATGACTGAGTGGATCTACCATACTATCCAAACTCCACTTCAAGGTTTGTCTGATTCCTTTGGCGGAATTTTAGTAATGACCATCTTAGTACCGTTTTTCTGGTTCTTTGGTGTTCATGGATCAACCTTGGTTGGTGGAATTGTGGGACCAATCTTGGGTGCAAACGCCTTACAAAATGCAGAAATTTTTAAAAAATATGGTTATGTAGATGCTGCTCACGGCGGTCATATTGTTATCCAAGGTTTATTTGACCAATTTTCAACTGTAACGGGTGCTGGAATGACTTTAGGATTAGTTGTTTTTATGACATTTTTTGCCAAGTCACAACAGATGAAAGGAATTGGTAAATTGGCATTGATTCCGGGAATTTTCAATATTAACGAACCTGTATTGTTCGGTGTTCCATTAGTTTTAAACCCAGTTTTAGCTTTACCATTTTTCCTAATGCCACCTCTATCAGCAGGATCAACATACTTACTAATTAAGGCTGGAATCTTACCATATCTAAATGGTGTTCAAGTTCCATGGACAACGCCACTTGTTATATCTGGCCTCTTAATTGGAGGATGGAAGGTTGCTGTTTGGCAAGCGATTATTTTAGTCATTAGTTTCTTTATCTATCTCCCATTTGCTAGAAAGTATGATACTGTTTTGTACATGCAAGAACAGGAAGCAATAAAGGCTAAATAATTTCTATTAAATATAAGTGTCTGGGAAAAAACTAATTCTCAGGTACAAAAAGACGATCAAGCCAACTCTTAATTTGAGTAGCTTGACCGTCTTTTTTTTCTATTTTTATTTGCACATAAAGCAGATCGGTCTTTGGACCATCTTCTGTGCCAATACTTGCTTAAGTTCATCATCATCAAGGCTATTCCTACATCAGTTTCAACCTTCTTTTTACCTCTTAGATGAGTTCGGCGCATGCCAAAGACGTTCTTCAAATGTCCAAAAACTGGCTCGACATCATACTTTCTCATGCTGTAGATGTGCTTGCCTTCAGGACTTTGAAGAACTTCTTTTGTCTTTTCTTTTAAATACTGCCAGTTAGGATTATAACGTACTTGCCTTTGACGGCCGCTTTTTGTTTTAGCTAAGCGTTCCAATTCTGGTGTGATTTGGAATTCATCTGCTTCATATATCTTAAAATCACGAACCTGACCAGTAGAGTGGTCCTTGCGCTGGCTATAATATTTGAAATTGAATCTAACGCCGTTTTGATCTAAATAATAATCATCTTTTTCATTGTAGAACCAGTTAGACAGCCGGCTTGGATCATTTTTGTACTTTCTGGTTTGTTCCTTTTCATACATGGTGTAAGGAATGAAATACTCTTTGTCTGAATACTTTTCTTCCAGCTGTGTGTAATTATATTCACTCCCATAGCCAGCGTCGGCGACAATCTTGTCAAACTTATCTAGGACCGTCATCTGTTTCAAAAAAGGCTCCAGCGTCTTGAAATCAGTTGGATTAGGATATAAGGCAAAATCAACCACGTACTGATCCGTCGTAGCCGCTTGGATATTGTAGCCTGGCTTAAGCTGGCCGTTTTTCATGTGGTCTTCCTTCATATGCATGAAAGTCGCATCATGGTCTGTCTTGGAGTAGCTGTTGCGTCCAGCAAAAATCTTCTCGGCTTCCTCGTATTTTTTCATTCGGGGCAGATAGTCTTTTTTCAAGCGATGAAGATACTTTTTAAGTCCACGTCTTCTCGCTTTTCTAGGCGAGCCACCTGGGATAGCTTTTGGTTCTTGCTCAATTTCTTTAGTCAGTTTTTCAATTTCAGTTTCGGTTTCTTGGGCTAGTTCTGCTAAGCCTTGACTAGTTTGAACTTTTTCTTTTTCCATTGCTTTAACCACTTCTTGGGCAACCAATTCATCATAAAGCTTGACTGCTTGATCTTTTAGCTTTTCATGAAACTTTTCAACAGCTTTACGCCAAACAAAAGTATAGCGATTGGCATCCGCTTCAATCTTGGTGCCATCAATAAAGATAGTCCCTTCATTGATTAAACCCTCTTGTTCTAATAAGTTGGTAAAGTACAAAAAGCTTTTCTTAATGAGCTGATTGGCATGCTTGCTAGATCTAAAATTATTGATGGTATGGTAAGAAATCTTTTGATGTTCTGCCAATACCATCATGGGCAGGTTTTCTTCCAACATTAATTCGATCTTTCGGCCTGAAAATACTCTTCTGGAATAAGCAAAAAGCAGAATTTTAAGCATCATGGCCGGATGATAGGCTGGACGTCCAGTTTCGGCAGTATCTCCCAATAAAACATCTTCTGGAATTGAATCGACAAACCAGCTGATAACAGTAGCTAAATGATTGTTAGGAATAGAGAAGTCTAAATTAAGTGTTAAAGCAGTTTGACCTGTGATATAATTTTGATACATTGAGATTGCCTTCTTTCATTTTGTTTTGTGGTGATTCAATAATAGCAAGGAAGGCACTTAAAGTACATAAAAAGAACGATGAAATCCAAAATGGAAATCATCGTTCTTTTTTCATGTCTGAGAATTAGTTTTTTCCCAGACACTTTTGTTTTATTACAAAAGAAAAAACCTATGCTGGGAAGTGCATAGGTCTTTTCAAAGATAGATAATCAGCTTTAAGCTGATCTTGTTATTATTCAATCTACTTGGAGGAGTAAGAATGAAAATAAAAAGTTGGATGTTAATGCTAATAGCAATGGATTATAAGCAATCCACTACTACAATTTATATATTATAGTACAAAATCGAAAGAAATATAAGATAGCTGCTTATTTTTAATTTTCGGTAGTTGGAAGACGATTCAGGTATAATATCGAATTGAGAAAATTATTTATTAGGTAGGGAAAGCTAATGAAGAAATTTTTAAAGATTCTATTTAAGTTGGTTTTGATTCTCGGCATTGCTGCTGGAGCAGCATACGGAGGCTACTATGGATACCAGCAATATCAAAAACGAGAACAAGCAAAAGCTACTTTTACTTCTAGACCTGATGTAGAAAAGGCAAAAGATGGAACGAGTATTAGTCCTGGACATCATAATTTGGCCTATTTTAAAAAACAATTAAGTGAAAAATATCCTGATGTTTATAATGCAGCTTATGAAACGCCACGTGCAAGTAAGATTGGAAGTAGCGTCGTAATCCCAGGACAAGTTGTAACGCCAAGCTATGACTTTAATAAAAAGAAGATTACTGATGCCGATTCAATGACTCCGCAAGGCCTAACTGTAGCGGGAAAATATTTATTAATTTCGGCTTACGATTCAACTCATAATCATCGCTCGGTCATTTATTGTTTAGATAAAAAAACGGGAAAATATTTAAAGACTATTCAAGTTCCGGGAGCACCTCATTTAGGAGGAGTTGCTTATGATCCGGTTGCTAAAAATATTTGGGTAACGGGTAGTCAAGATGATTCATCTGCACTCATGTCTTTTTCGTTAAAGAAATTGGAAAAGTATAGTTATAATAAGAAAAAACAACCGATTAAATATGATAATGTAATTTCTTTACCAACAATTGAAAGAGCATCTTGTGTGACTTATTACGATAATCAATTATTCGTTGGCTTTTTTAATACTGATGGACAGGGGCAAATTGCTAGCTATCCTATTGCTCGCTCAGGAAATTTCAAAGGAACAATTACTAGTGATCAAATCAAAGCAGTAACAGGTCAAGTATCTTGGGCTTTAGGTTCAGGAAGTGCTTCGATGGACCGACAGATTCAAGGAATTGCATTTTATCAGAACTGGATTATTTTAAGTCAATCCTATGGAAGCAAAGATTCTAAGTTGTACTTTTTCCCAATTTCAGCTTTGAATAATTTAGATGAAGGAAATGCGGAAAAAGTTGTCATTATGCCGCCATATTTAGAGCAAATTTACGTTCAAAATGGACAGTTGTTGATGTTATTTGAATCTGGAGCAAAAGCATATGCACGTGATCAAATAATGATTGTTGATCGAATTTTATCGGCAAATATAAATGCCTTATTAGGGAGTTAAAAATGATTAAGAAAATATCTTTTTGGGTACGATTAGCGGGCTGGACTGGTTTGATATCTGGTAGCAGTGTTTTAGTCTTGTATCAATATACACACAACATTATGTTTTTAATAAATTTAATTACAATTATCTTGTTTTCAGCTTATGCTCTTGCGACTGCTAATGATAAAAGATGGAAAAATACTGATTGGCTTTTACGAGTTATTTTAATAGTATTAGTATTTGTTTCGATTCTACCAACAATTTTCTTAGGTATAGGTTATTTTATTGAAAGAAAACGTAACCAACATTAGTGAACTATCCATAACTACGGCTATTTTTGGTATAATTACTTCAGTTCATGCTATTTTTCTAAGAAATAGTAAAAATAATAACCTATTTTATAACATTGTTGTAAAATTTAGAAAAGAGATTACGAGGTGTAAGCATGGCAGAAGATAAAGATAAACAAAGCAATACAAAGAAAAAAGAGATAGGTTTGTTTATTGCCAAAACTCTCTTTTACTTTGCAGTGCTTGTAGTGCTAGTTTACTTGTACTCATATAGTGGCATTGGGGCTGCAAAATTTATTTATAAAGATTTCTAGAACTGAAAGGGTCGCATTAAATGATTAAAGATGTAATCAAGACAATCGATCAAATTGCTACTGAAGATCCACAACGGATCGCTTATGATTATCTTGGCGAAACTAATACTTATGGAGATCTAAAAGCTAGATCAGATGCATATGCAGCTAAGATCAACGAACTAGATCTTCCTGAAAAAGCTCCAGTAATGATTTGGGGTGGTCAAGACTTTGAAATGATTGCTAGTTTTATTGGTGCTGTTAAAGCAGGACATGCTTACATTCCGATTGCTAGTTATTCTAATAGCGAACGTTTATTGATGATTCAAGAAGTTTCTGAAGCTCCTTTGGTAATTGCAATTGATAAACTTCCTATTGAAATGGATAATATCAAAGTTTTAACTCCTGAAGAAGTTTCTGATAATCATCCAGAAATTGATCAAAGTAAGTTTGTAAGCGGGGATGACAATTTTTACATTATCTTTACCTCAGGAACAACAGGTAAGCCTAAGGGTGTACAAATTAGTCATGATAATCTACTTAGTTTTGTAAATTGGGAATTAAATGACTTTTCACTTCCAGAACATCCTAGCTTCTTAGCTCAAGCACCATATTCTTTTGACTTATCTGTAATGAGTTTATATCCTGCTTTAACTGCCGGTGGTAAGTTAGTAGTTTTACCTCATGAGGTAACTGAAAATATCGGACAGCTTTTCAAAACTTTACCTCAATTAAAATTCAATGTTTGGGTTTCGACTCCATCATTTGTAGAAATGAGTTTCTTAGATCCGACTTTTGATGCTAAGCATCATCCTGAATTAACTCACTTCTTATTCTGTGGTGAAGAATTAAGTCATAAGACAGCTAAAATGCTTAAGATGAAATTTCCAGATAGTCATATCTTTAATACTTATGGTCCTACTGAAACAACTGTTGCTGTTACTCAGGTAGAAATTACTGATGAGATTTTAAATAAGTATGATCGCTTGCCAATTGGTGTTTCTAAAGATGACACAAAGATTTCAATTGATACTTCCAAGGGTGAAGAAGATAACCAAGGCGAGGTTGTTATTGAAGGTCCAAGTGTTTCTAAGGGATATTTAAATAATCCAGAAAAAACTGAGGCCGCTTTCTTTAAAGAAAGTGAACATGGAAGTTATCGTACTGGTGACTTAGGGTTCTTAGATGGCGACATGCTTTTCTACCGTGGAAGAATTGATTTTCAGGTTAAGTTTAATGGCTATCGAATTGAACTTGAAGAAATTAACTTCTATCTTGCTAAGAATCCATTAGTGCGTTATGGCGTTGTTGCTCCAAAATACAATAAGGATCATAAAGTACAACAACTAGTTGCTGTAGTAGAATTGGCAGACGGTGTACGTGAGAAGTATACTGATGCTGAACTAACTAAGAAATTACGCGAATCATTAAGTCAAGATATAATGCCATATATGCTTCCTCAACGCTTTATCTACCGTGATGAAATGCCAATCTCTCAAAACGGTAAGGTAGATATTAAACAAGTAATTAAGGAGGTAAATAACGCGTGATCAATATTCAACCATATAGTAATCCGCGTTACTTTGTTATTCTTTTTATTGCGCTTTTGCCATTAATTATTGGTTTATATCATGGACGGCGCTTTAAAACATACGAAGCTTTCGTTTCCTTACTATTCTTGTTTTTAATGTTTAATGGTAAAGACTGGATACAGGGAGTTCAATTAATTGGATACGTTATTTTTCAATTTATAGTTACTTTTGCTTATCAAAAATATGTTAATTCTGGAAGGAATAAAACCTCTGTCTTTTGTTTAGCAGTTATCCTAGCAATTTTGCCACTAGCGGCAGTAAAGATTGCACCATTAGTGCCAAATAAAACTGCTGATTTGATTGGATTTTTCGGAATTTCCTATTTAACTTTCAAAACAGTGCAAGTTATTATGGAACTTCGCGATAAAACAATTAAGAAGGTTGATCCAATTACTTATGCAAGGTTTTTACTTTTCTTCCCAACTATTTCATCAGGTCCTATTGACCGCTATCGGAGATTTAAGGAAGATTACGATAAGGCTCCTGAGAGAGATAAGTACATTGAAAATTTGAAGTTTGGTACAAGATATATTTTTCAAGGATTCCTATATAAATTCATTATTGGGTATGTATTTGGTACCTTATGGCTTCCTCAATTAGCTAAAGATGCAATTTTTTATGGGCAAGCTAATGGGGGATTACGCCTATCTTGGGCTCTGCTCGGTTATATGTACTGTTACAGTATGTACTTATTCTTTGACTTTGCAGGATATTCTTTATTTGCAGTAGGTACGTCATATTTTATGGGAATTAGAACTCCTATGAACTTCAATAAACCATTTATTTCTCAAAACATTAAAGATTTCTGGAATAGATGGCACATGACTCTATCTTTCTGGTTCCGTGATTTTATCTTTATGCGTTTTACATTCTTTGCAATGAAGCATAAATTGGTGAAAAATAGAATCAGATTATCGCAATTAGCATATTTTGTAGATTTCTTAATTATGGGTTTCTGGCACGGCTTAACGTGGTACTATATCGTATATGGTATTTACCATGCTTTGGCAATTATCATTAATGATATTTGGTTAAGGTTTAAGCGCAAGCACCGTAAGCAAATTCCACATAATAAATTTACAAAGTGGTTTGCGATTTTCTTAACATTTAATGTTGTTTGTTTCAGTTTCCTAATTTTCTCAGGTTTCTTGAGTACATTATGGTTTGGCTGGAAGTAGTTTATTATTTTTGAAAGGATTTTCTTATTATGGATACAAAGCAAGCTGTTTTAGATATTTTAAATGAATTAACTGGTGAAGATTTAAGTGATCAAATGGATGAAAACATTTTTGAAAATGGTTTGTTAGATTCCATGGCAACTGTTCAAATGTTACTTGAATTACAAGATAAGTGTGATGTAACTGCACCAGTATCAGAATTTCACCGTGAAGATTGGGATACTCCAAACAAAATCATTGCAAAAGTAGAAAGCTTAAGAAATGAGTAATAAACGCAAACTGTGGCAGATTTTCGGCCCAGTTCTCTGTGCGTTCATTTTGTTAATAATCTTATTTTTGATTCCATGGCAAAATGGTGAAAAGTCAGATAATGCTCTCTTTAAAGCTTCAGTTTCACAATCTCAAACTGTTTTTAAAGGACAATCGATTAAGCAAGCTGCTTTTGAAAAAAACTATGTTCCATTTTATGGTTCTAGTGAATTATCAAGAATGGATGCGTTGCACCCAAGTGTGTTAGCTTATAAATATAAAAGAAATTATCGACCTTTCTTACTAGGGGGACCGGGAAGTCAATCCTTAACTCACTTTTTCACTATGCAAGAAACAGTAAATCAGCTTTCCAATAAAAAGGCTGTATTTATTATTTCTCCACAGTGGTTTACTAAGCAGGGACAAAATCCAGCTGCATTTGGGATGTATTTCTCCCAACTTCAAGCAGTTGATTGGATTTTGACTGCTAAGGACAGTGTAGCGACTCGTTATGCTGCTCGACGCTTATTAGATATGCCAGCTGGAACTGCTAGTGAGACAACAAAGTATGCATTAATGACATTAGCTTCAGGACAAAAATTGTCTAAATATCAAACTTTGTATTTAAAAGCTAGACGTCGAATGTTAGCTAATGAAGATAATTTCTTCTCATCTATTGGGATGACTAATAACATTCCTAAGATTCAAAAAGAAGCAGGTAAACTGCCAGGTACTTATGCCTATGATAACTTACGTCAATTTGCTAATGAGCAGGGACAACAGGGAACAACAAATAATAAGTTTGGTATTTCTAATGGTTTCTTTGACAAAAAGTTAAACAATAAGCACTTAAAGCACCTGAAGAATTCTCAAAGAGATTTTGATTATACTCAGTCACCAGAATATGCAGACTTTGAATTGGTATTAAATGAACTTGCACATGAACATGTTAATGTCTTGTTCATTATTCCACCAGTTAATGAAAAGTGGGCTAAGTACACTGGTTTATCTCAGACAATGTATCAAGAATGCGTTGCTAAGATTACCAAGCAGCTTACATCTCAAGGCTTCAATAATATAGCTAACTTATCAAAAGATGGTGGAAAGAAATTCTTCATGGAAGATACTATTCACCTTGGTTGGAATGGATGGTTAAAGGTGGATCAATATGTGAAACCATTTATGGAAGAAAAGAATCATCCAGTCAACTATAAGCTAAACAGTTACTACTTTACTAAGACATGGGGCAATAAGACTAACGTGAAGATGCCTAATGTTAAAAGTAAATCAGCAACAGATATAAAAAAAAACTAGCACAAGCAGGTATCATCGGGAATGTCTTAGCGATTAAGAATAATAAAGTAATTCTTAATGAATCTACTGGCTATGCAAATATTAGTAAAAAAGAGCATAATACACCCAAAACAGCTTTTTTCATTAATTCAGTTAATAAGGTTTTTACTGGTGCCCTAGTTATGAAACAAGTTGAGCAGAAAAAGCTTAAACTTAATGACAAATTATCAAAATTTTATCCTCAAGTATCTCACGCTAATCAAATTACGATTGAGCAGCTTCTAACTATGGAAGCAGGATTACAAGGAAAAGATGAATCGAGTTATGGAACGCCAGTCTTTAAAAACAATCAAGCTGGAATTAAATATGATATTAAGCATAATATAGTTTTTAATAAGAAACAGTATAACCAACGTTCTTACTCATCCAGTAACTATATTTTATTATCAGGTATTTTAGAAAAAGTGACACATCGATCTTATGAAAGTCTGGTGAGAGAGACCTATATTAAAAAGTTAGGTCTATCTGAAACAGAATTTTATTGGGATATACCTAAAAATAAACGTATTAAGGTCGCGGTACCATACACTAAAAATTCTCAGGGTTACTTAGTTCCACATAGTGTGGCGGTAGATAAAGTGCATGGAGATTTGGGCGCTGGAAGCTTAGTAATGTCAAATAAAGACTTATATCGAGCTACAAGTGCGATTTTGGATGGAGAAATAATAAAACCTTCATCAATACAAACTGTTTATGCTCCAGCTGATCCTGCTAAATATAATGCGGGTTTCTATAATTTTCCTGATTTTCATTCTTCAAATGGTTCAGGCGATGGATATACAACTTACTACCGCATCTCAAATGACACGCGCGATGTATTAGCGGTTCAGTCTAATTATCCAGTTAAGGACTATTTTAAGGTGAGAGAGATATGTAACGATCTCATGGAACATTTAATAAAATCACCTTCATAGAGATAGAAATAATATTTTCTATCTCTTTTTTTATGATTGTGACTTCCTTAAAAGCGGTTGTGCAAGTAGTGCTGCTGTGCTAAGATTTACCTGTACCGTTGTAGCAAAGTGTATTTTCTCCGGTAGCGAAAATACATCTTTTATTTGGTCAGAATGACGGTACCGAACACTGTGTGAGCCTGATTCCGATGTTGGTGGAATTAGGCTTTTTTTGTAATTTGGGTAAAATAAAAAATCGCTATTCAGCGATTTTTTTCTTGTTATAGGCGTTAATAATGGCAAATAGAAGAACAGAAATTAAAACCAAAACAGTGCAAACTACAAATAAGGTCAAATAGGAAAAATTATCAATTATTAAAGCTCCAATTAATGGTCCTAGAGCTCGCCCAGCTGATGTAACTGATTGAACAATTCCTTGATATTTTCCCTTATCTTTATTACTAGCACGGTCATTAACAAAAGTTGAGACAGCAGGAAAAGCTAAAATTTCTCCGCATGTTAGAACGGCCATGGCTAAAACAAAGTTAAAGTAGTGGGTTGCTCCAATTAGTAGTAAGAATGCAAGCCCAAACAGACTGAATCCAATATATAGGCGACCATGAAGATGATCAGTTAACCAGTCATCAAAGTAAGTTAATAACGGTTGAATGAGGACAATTAAGATAGCATTTAGAGTCCAAAGTAAACTATATAGACGAACACTCATATGTAGACCAAGCATATAGGAGGAAATATTAGAATTCCATTGTTCATAAGCAATCCAGGCAGCTAAGACACAAATTAAGATAGAAAAAATAGCTTTTTTTGCGCCGTAAGGAATTTTTTCTTGATGGGCAGATGTAGTCGCTTTTTTATTTGTAGATGCATGAGCTTGGTTTAGACCACGATATTCGAGAAAAATTACGATACTCAAAAAGGCAAACATAATAAAAGCAAGTAAGAAAATATAAGTAATGCCAAACGGTAAAATGAACCCCACCATTAGTGATCCAAATACTAAACCTAAATTTTGAGTGAAGTACAAGGCGTTAAACACATAGGAGGCATTGCGGCTTTTAATTAAAGTAGCAATTGAATTTAAGCCAGTTACTACAATACCGTTACCTAAACCTAAAGTAATTAACAAAATTGGGTAGGCTGGCCAGCCATGAAATAAAACTAGTAAGAAAGTGGATAAAGTGGAAATACTGACACCAGTTAAAAGGGTTTGGTAAGGATGCCATTTATCGAATAAAAGACCTCCAACTGCGTTTCCCACCATTGTAAAAGCTGAATTTATAAATAAAACAATCCCAGCTACTGTAAGAGTCTCATGAAGATAATTATGAATATAAATAGTAGTTAGTGGCCAAATAAAACTAACACCAGTATTAATTATTAAAGAACCAGCGAATAACCAGATTAATTTAATTGGATCTAGTGAATGTTTTTTTAGCATGAATTTTCCTCCTTTAAAGCAGAATAGTTGTATAAAAATAAGCTGACACTTGTCAGCTTATTTTTTAGAATTGCTACCTTTATTTTGCCGGAAGCTATTAGTTTATGCAATGACGATTAAGACTCGCCATTTATCCAGCTACTATTGAAGGTACGAAGAACCTCATTAGCTGGAAAGGCATCTTTTCCGGTATGTTTAACTGCTTCATGAACTTGTTTTTGAGTTAAATGATCGCATACATAGCTCTTAATTGCTTCATTAATTACTAAATCCCATTCTTTATCTGAATGATTTAAATAGTAGTTAAGTAGACGGTCAGTTTCATCATTAATCGAAAAGCTTCGTTTAGCCATAATTTTTCTCCTTTTTATTTTCCCCATCATTATAGCATGTTCTTTCTTTAATCTGGGGTTAAAGAAACTTGGTTAATTTAATCTGTATTTTAATAAAAAAGAATATGTTTCTTTCAAAATTTAATTTAAACTAGGGGATAGATTATTAGAAGTAAGGACTAAGTTATGGAAAAAATAATTTTTAAAACCATTGTGCGACTTCGTAGATTAGCATTTTTTAGAGTGACTGATCGAACCCTAATGATGCTAATGCCACTTGCTGTTGTGGGAAGTATTTTTCAGTTTTTATGGCAGAGTGTTTTTTCTCCAACGAGTTTAATATCTAATATTTTTTATTTTGATAAGTGGTTACCTGATCAGATTTTTAATGCATCGTGGTATGCCTGCCAGGGTGTTACCAGTGTAATATTTGGTACTTTTGGGCTATTTACTGCATATTTTTCAGCCCAATATACTGCACGTTTATATCAAAAAGATGCTCAGATGGCTGGTGTTTCAGGAATGCTAGCTTTACTCCTCTGTGCCTATCGCTTCAGGGATATACGGGATTTTCAGTTATCTTTTAACTGGCGTTTTTTGAATATTAATAGTTTTTTATTTGCTCTTTTAATTGGGTTTGGGACTGGACTTATTTTTAGATTCCTTGGAACTGATTACCAGCATCGCCATGCAGAAAGTGCCCAAGTAATAAAGCAAAGGGCTTTTAATTCATTTCGACCAATGCTTGCTACTTGGCTAATTGGATTAGTAATTGGAATTTTGGCTAGCTTAGTCCATGTACGAATGATCGCAACAAACTTCTATCAATTTTTCCAAAGTCAGGGACAGAATAATTTAAATCTTGGTATTTTTATTCCTTTATTACTTTTAGCACTATTGTTAAACTGGTGCGGAATTGGCCAGCCTTTAGTATCTCTGACGGCTGGTAGTGATAGTGCTACTAATGTTGCAAACTTAAACTATGCTTTGACACATGGTTCAAGTTGGAATGTGCCTAATCCATATGTGGGAAATTCTTTATATCAGTCTTATGGAAAGTTTGGTGGTAGTGGGTTGACTTTAGTGATCTTGATTGGCATTTTGATTTTCATTAAGAAAAATGATATTGCTAAAATAGCGCGTTGGAGTTTTGTTCCAACTCTATTTGGTTCTAATCAAGGAGCTTTAATTGGACTTCCGATTATACTTAATCCATTATTTCTAGTACCCTATGTATTTTTACCAGTCGTAAATATGCTTTTAGCTGCCAGTATGATTGCGATTCATTTAATTCCTGCTTCGGCCTACAATGTATTGTCTGGAACTCCGAGGCCTTTGTATGCCTTTATTGCTACGAATGGAACCTGGCAAGCGCTGATTTTCGCAATGCTTTTATTTGCATTTGACATTTTGTTATATCTCCCAATTGTGAAGATGGCTAAAGATGTTCAAGACGAAATTGATTTGTTAAATGATGAGGAGGCTGGCTATGAATATGTTAAATAAAAAGATGATATCGAAAAATCGTCTACTTTTGTTAGGTACCTTCATCTTTTTAATACTTTTATCTATTCCAACATTTTTTTGGATTAAAAGTGCTAACCATGATTTAGCTGAAAGACGAAAATCACAGATGTCTCCTGTAATTATGATTCCAGGGTCAAGTGCAACTACTGAGCGTTTTAATGAACTAGTTAATCTGCTAAATAAAGACACTCTGAAAAAGCACAGTTTATTAAAAATTCAAGTGAAGAAAGATGGAACACTAAAGTATAGCGGTAAAATTAATCGTAATGATAATGAACCGTTTATTGTAGTAGGATTTGAAAATAATCATGATGGTTATGCCAATATTAAGAAACAAGCAGGTTGGTTTGATGAGGCTTTTGCCCAGCTCAGCCAGCAGTATAAATTTAATAATTTTAAGGCATTTGGGCATTCAAATGGTGGCTTGATTTGGACATATTGGCTAGAAAAATACTATGCAGATTATAGTGATGAAATCAAAATAAAGAAATTGATGACCCTCGGGACACCATATAACTTCAATGAGAGTAATGTTGACCATAAAACTGAAATGCTGAATGATTTTATTAAAAATCGAAAGAAAATTCCTAAGAATTTAGATGTATATTCAGTCTCAGGTGGAGAGAATTATGAGTCGGATGGGTTAGTACCTGAAAGTAGCGTGGCAGCAGGAAAGTATATTTTTCAAAATCAGGTAAAGCACTATACAACAATGACCGTTACAGGATCAGATGCGCAGCATTCTTCTCTTCCACAAAATAAACAGGTAGTTCAGTTAATTAAGCAATATTTACTTGAAAATAATAATGGAAATAATCTGCCTGGCAATAACCAGCGACCACAAGAAAACCCTAAAAAGAAAAGGAAAATAAATGATTAAATTATTTGAAAATTAATAGAAATAAATAATTTTAAAACTATTTCATGATACTAATTCACAAACTTTTTAAGCATAAAATGCTTTATATAGCATTCTATGCGTATTTTATTCACAAATTAAAATAAACTGTGGAAAAAATACTATATAATATTTTGCTTTCTGTGGATAACCTGCTATAATAATAAATGTGAGTAGTTAGCACTTATAACTTATGAGTGCTAAAATTTTTGAGAATATGAGGAGTGTGTAAAGCATGGCATACTTTGACAATGGAAACTACAATTTTGATGATTTGTTTAATGAATTAAACAGAGATTTTTTCAATGATGGAAGAATGAGTAGCGGTCAACAACCAATGAGATATAGTGCTGGTCAAGCACATCAACAAGGCGCTCAAAATGGCCAACAAAAGGAAAAGCCAATTGGTGTTGATTTAACTGAACAAGCTAAGAAGGGGAAATACGATCCTGTCATTGGACGTACTGCTATTATTGATCAAGTTATTGAGATTTTAAGTAGACGTAAGAAGAACAATCCTGTTTTGACTGGTCCTGCTGGTGTTGGTAAAACTTCTGTAGTTGAAGGATTAGCTCAAAGAATTGTTGATGGGGACGTTCCTGAAAAGCTAAAGAATGCTCACATTATTGAGTTGAATATTAATGAATTAGTTGCAGGTACTTCTCTTCGTGGTAGTTTTGAAGAAAAACTAAAGAAGATTATTGATAAAGCTAAGGGTGACAAGAATGTTATTCTCTTTATCGATGAATTACATAATATTGTTGGTGCAGGTTCTACTGATTCAGAAAATAATTCTGGGGATGCTGCTAATATCTTAAAGCCAGCATTAGCCAGCGGTGAAATTCGTGTTATTGGTGCAACTACTACTAGTGAATACCAACAAATCGAAAAAGACCCTGCTTTAGCTAGAAGATTCCAACCAGTTCAAGTTCCAGAACCAACTATCAAGGATGCTATTCAAATTTTGAAGGGATTAGCTCCAAGATATGAAAAGTATCACAATGTTAAATACGATCCAGAAGCTTTGAAGCTTGCTGCAGAACTTTCAAATCGTTACATTAATGATCGTCACTTACCAGATAAGGCAATTGACTTAATGGACGAGGCTGGTGCTAAGAAGTCCTTAGGTATGGATCAAAAAGATGAAACTTCAATTAAGAACAAGATTCATGCCTTAGAAGGTAAAAAGGAAGAAGCAGCTAAGAATGAAAAATATGATGAAGCTGCTAAGATTAAGAAAGAAATTGAAGACCTTAAGAAAGATCTTAAGAATGCCGGTAAAGCTAGTGAACTTAAAGTTACACCAGAAGATATGTATGCTTTAATTCAAACTAAGACTGGTATTCCAATGAGCGAAATTAATGCAAATGAAGCTCAAAAGAATGCTAACTTAGCTTCTGACTTGAAGAAAGTTGTTATTGACCAAGATAAGGCTATTGACATCATTACTGATGCAATTGCACGTAAGCAAGTATTTAAGGATTCTAACCGTCCAACTGGTTCATTCTTACTTACTGGTCCTACTGGTGTTGGTAAGACTGAATTGGCTAAGCAATTAGCAATTAAGTTATTTGGTAAGACAGATGCATTGGTACGTTTGGATATGTCCGAATATCAAGACCAAATGGCTGTTAATAAGTTGATCGGTTCAGCACCTGGTTATGTTGGCTATGGCGAAGGTGGTCAATTAACTGAAAAGATTCGTCACCAACCATATTCATTGATTTTGCTTGATGAAATTGAAAAAGCAAATCCTCAAGTCTTCAATGCTTTGCTTCAAATCATGGATGATGGTCGTTTAACTGATGCACAAGGTAGAACAATTTCCTTCAAAGATACAATCATTATCATGACTTCAAATGCTGGATACTCTGATAAGTTACTTAAGGGTGATGATCAAGATGCTTTACGTAAAGCACTTGAAGTTTACTTCAGACCAGAATTCTTGAACCGTCTTGATGCAATTGTTCCATTTAATTCATTAACTAGTGAAGATATGCTCAAGATCTTAGACCTTTACTTAGTAAAGATGGAGAAGTCTCTTGCTAAGAGAAACATTAAGCTTCATGTTACTGATGATGCTAAGAAGTACTTGGCTAAGAAGGGCTATGACAAGGAATTCGGTGCTCGTCCATTGAGAAGAGTTGTTGAACAAGACCTTGAAACCCCAGCAGCTAAGTTGATTGTTTCTAAGCCAGATACTAAAGAAGTTAAATTCACTATTGATGATAAGCATTTGTACTTAAATGGTGAAATTCTTGAAGATGTATTGTTTGACAAGGAAACTCGTGAACAAGAAAAGAAAGACATCAAGGAAGCTGAAAAAGCTGACAAAAAAGAAGAAAAATAGTTAACAATATTTTGAAAAAAGACTACGAACTAAATTGAAGTGCCTCATAATTGTTAGACATAAAATCTAATAATTATGAGGTATTTTTTTATGACCAAATATTCGACTGAATTAAAAATTGAAATTGTTTCCAAATATTTAAATCATGAAGATTCAATAAAAGGTTTAGCTAAACAATATAATATTCATTGGACTCTTATTCGTAGGTGGGTTGATAAGGCTAAGTGTCAAGGTTTAGCTGCCTTATCTGTTAAACATACTAAAACTACTTATTCTTCTGACTTTAGGCTAAATGTGGTACGCTACTACTTAACACATTCTATTGGAGTTTCAAAGGTAGCGGCTAAGTTTAATATTAGTGATTCTCAAGTATACAATTGGGCTAAAAAGTTCAATGAAGAAGGATACGCTGGGCTGCTGCCTAAACAGAAAGGTCGGCCTAGGAAAGTGCCTAAAAAGAGTAAGAAGACAACTAAAAAGTTAGAACTTAGTGAAAAGCAAAAGTATGAAGAAAAAATTCTTAAGCAGGAAGCTGAATTAGAAAGACTTAGAGTGGAAAATCTTGTCTTAAAAAAAGTGGCTGCCCGATATCCACGTTATCCAACAAACAAAAAACACAATTAATACAGGATATTCGGGCAAAACACCATCAAATTAAACTTAAGGTCTTATTTAAGGTGCTTAAATTAAATAGAAAGACTTACTATGACAATGTAAAAAATAGAATTAATCAAGCTGATAAGTATGCTTTAGTAAAAGAGAAGATTCAAGAAATCTATTATGGCTATGAAGGACAAGAAACATATGGTTATCGTCCTATGTGGGGAGCGTTAAGAGATGAAGGATTTAAATTTTCTCTAGAAACAGTACGTAAGTTAATGAGAAGTTTAGGAATAAAAACAACAATTTATCATAAAAATACTGGTAAATATAGTTCGTATAAGGGTAATGTAGGAAAGAAAGCACCAAATATCCTAAATCAAACTTTTGATGAAACTATCCCCTATAAAGTTCTTCATACCGATGTAACCGAATATAAACTAACTAACGGCAAGAAAGTTTATATTTCTCCTGTAGTAGATGAAGCTTCTTTGGAGATTCTAGCTTGTGCAGTAAGTTACTCTCCTGAAATGAAAACTATTTATAATATGCTAGATGAACTAGCAGATAATCTTCCACCAGGAGCTGCTCCTATCCTTCATTCAGATCAAGGCTTTCAATATCAGAATCCAGGCTATCAGGCTCGACTAAAGAAAATGAATATAATCCAAAGCATGTCCCGAAAAGGAAATTGTCATGATAATGCACCAGGAGAAACGATATTTAATCTAATGAAGAGAGAAAAACTGAATCGACTTAAGATTGGAAGTTTAGAAGAGATGAAGGAAATTCTGAAAGATTATATTTATTGGTTTAACAATGTTAGAAGATCAAACAAATTAAAATACACGACTCCTGTAAAATACAGAAATCGTGTATTATCAAATCTTTAAAATTTTATAAATGTCTAACTTTTCTATGGCACTTCATTTTCGTAGTCTTTTTTTAATTAATTTTAATTATAGGGTAGAAATAGCTATAAAATCAGGTATAATAATTAAAAATAAATTAAGGAGAGTTGGAATGAAAAACTTCTTTAAGAAAGTTCCAGTAAATACTTTTTTAAAAGCAGATTCTCGCTTAACTAGACATTTAAATGCTCGTGATTTAGTTGCGCTAGGAATTGGGGCAGTTATTGGAACAGGAATTTTTATTTTACCTGGTCATGAAGCAGCACAGCATGCTGGTCCAGCGGTTGCTATTTCTTTTTTATTAGCAGCAATTGTTTCTGGTATGGTAGGCATGGCTTATGCTGAATTTTCTTCTGCGATGCCAGTAGCTGGATCCGCCTATTCTTTTGGCTCAGTAATCTATGGAGAAGTAGTAGGGTGGATAATTGGATGGGGATTATTATTAGAATATTTTTTAGCTGTTTCTGCTGAAGCGACTGGTTTTGCTTCATATTTTAATAATAATATTTTAGCTTCAATTGGAATTCATCTGCCTAAAGCACTTGAAGCTGGACCAATGGAAGGCGGAGTAATAAATATTTCTGCTGTTTTAATTGTGTTAATCGTTGCCTTGATTTTATATCAAGGTGCTAACTTATCTAAACGTGTGGAAAATATAGCAGTAATTATTAAAGTCGCAATTATTATTTTGTTTATTGTAATTGGAATGTTCTATATTAAGGCTGATAACTATGTTCCATTTTATCCTAAGAAATTCCAGACCCCACCACTAGGAATTGGAGGAATATCTACAGCTGCCGCTACTGTATTCTTTGCATTTATCGGGTTTGATGCTTTAGCAGCAAATAGTGCTGAAACGAAGGATCCTGAAAAAAACGTTGTTAAAGGAATCATGGGGACAGTAATTATTGCTGTTCTATTATATGTAAGTTTTTCTCTGGTTTTAACTGGAATGGTTAATTATAAACAATTAAATGTTGACGATCCAGCGGCTTATGCACTGAAAGTGGTCGGACTAACCGCATGGAATAAATTGATTACCGTTGGAGCATTAGTCGGAATCTTTACCGCAATGATTACTATGTTGCTAGGCGGCTCAAGATTACTCTATGCTTTAGGAAGAGATGGATTATTACCCGATTCCATGGGAAGTGTACATGTTAAAAAGATGATCCCAGATCATGCAGTAATTGTTTCTACAATAGTAGCCGCTATTTTTGCTGGATTGGTTCCTTTAATGGAATTAGCTTCCTTAATTAATGCAGGTACGCTAATCGCATTTGCTTTAATTTCATTTGGAATTATTCCTCTACGGCATCGAAAAGATATTGTGAATGATGGATTTAAGATGCCACTTTATCCGGTACTGCCTATAATTGCCGGATCACTAAGTGTATATTTCATTTGGATGCTACCAAAGATGACAAAAATTATGGTGGGAATCTGGTTAATCGTGGGAATCATTGTATATGCAACATATGGTATAAAACACTCTAAACTACAGAATTAGTTAAAAAGGTCTCAAGTTGAGGCCTTTTTTAGCACTCTAAAAAAATATTGCTAATTTTTTTGCAAAAAAGGGTTGACGAAAAGTAAAAAAGCCTGTAAAGTAATACATGCTGTTTGAGGCAAGCGAAAAGAGCGAATAAAAAAGTTTAAAAAAAGCTTGTCAAAGCGAGCAAAAGATGATAATATTATAAAGCTGTCATTTGAGAGAGATGAGAAAATTAAAAAAAGTTCTTGTCAAAGCTTAAAGGACATGATATAATATAAAAGTTGTCACATGACAACGGTAGTACCTTGAAAACTGAACAAAGTTTCGCTGAAAGTGTGCGGGATATAAAAATCCCAAACAAAAGCGAAGTCAATTCGCAAGCAATAAATTTGAGATAACTCAAAGAAAGTTTTAGAGCTAAACGATAAAAAGCTCATTTTCAAAAGGAAAATGAGAGTTTGATCCTGGCTCAGGACGAACGCTGGCGGCGTGCCTAATACATGCAAGTCGAGCGAGCTTGCCTAGATGATTTTAGTGCTTGCACTAAATGAAACTAGATACAAGCGAGCGGCGGACGGGTGAGTAACACGTGGGTAACCTGCCCAAGAGACTGGGATAACACCTGGAAACAGATGCTAATACCGGATAACAACACTAGACGCATGTCTAGAGTTTGAAAGATGGTTCTGCTATCACTCTTGGATGGACCTGCGGTGCATTAGCTAGTTGGTAAGGTAACGGCTTACCAAGGCAATGATGCATAGCCGAGTTGAGAGACTGATCGGCCACATTGGGACTGAGACACGGCCCAAACTCCTACGGGAGGCAGCAGTAGGGAATCTTCCACAATGGACGAAAGTCTGATGGAGCAACGCCGCGTGAGTGAAGAAGGGTTTCGGCTCGTAAAGCTCTGTTGGTAGTGAAGAAAGATAGAGGTAGTAACTGGCCTTTATTTGACGGTAATTACTTAGAAAGTCACGGCTAACTACGTGCCAGCAGCCGCGGTAATACGTAGGTGGCAAGCGTTGTCCGGATTTATTGGGCGTAAAGCGAGTGCAGGCGGTTCAATAAGTCTGATGTGAAAGCCTTCGGCTCAACCGGAGAATTGCATCAGAAACTGTTGAACTTGAGTGCAGAAGAGGAGAGTGGAACTCCATGTGTAGCGGTGGAATGCGTAGATATATGGAAGAACACCAGTGGCGAAGGCGGCTCTCTGGTCTGCAACTGACGCTGAGGCTCGAAAGCATGGGTAGCGAACAGGATTAGATACCCTGGTAGTCCATGCCGTAAACGATGAGTGCTAAGTGTTGGGAGGTTTCCGCCTCTCAGTGCTGCAGCTAACGCATTAAGCACTCCGCCTGGGGAGTACGACCGCAAGGTTGAAACTCAAAGGAATTGACGGGGGCCCGCACAAGCGGTGGAGCATGTGGTTTAATTCGAAGCAACGCGAAGAACCTTACCAGGTCTTGACATCCAGTGCAAACCTAAGAGATTAGGTGTTCCCTTCGGGGACGCTGAGACAGGTGGTGCATGGCTGTCGTCAGCTCGTGTCGTGAGATGTTGGGTTAAGTCCCGCAACGAGCGCAACCCTTGTCATTAGTTGCCATCATTAAGTTGGGCACTCTAATGAGACTGCCGGTGACAAACCGGAGGAAGGTGGGGATGACGTCAAGTCATCATGCCCCTTATGACCTGGGCTACACACGTGCTACAATGGACGGTACAACGAGAAGCGAACCTGCGAAGGCAAGCGGATCTCTTAAAGCCGTTCTCAGTTCGGACTGTAGGCTGCAACTCGCCTACACGAAGCTGGAATCGCTAGTAATCGCGGATCAGCACGCCGCGGTGAATACGTTCCCGGGCCTTGTACACACCGCCCGTCACACCATGAGAGTCTGTAACACCCAAAGCCGGTGGGATAACCTTTATAGGAGTCAGCCGTCTAAGGTAGGACAGATGATTAGGGTGAAGTCGTAACAAGGTAGCCGTAGGAGAACCTGCGGCTGGATCACCTCCTTTCTAAGGAAGGCGAAAGATGATGGAGAGTGCGAGAGCACTAAGAGAAGTCATCGAGAAAGCCAAGCGGAAGCACACTGAGAAACTTTGTTTAGTTTTGAGGGTATTACCTCAAACAACTTGAATAACAAGCCAAGCACAATCGGGCCTATAGCTCAGCTGGTTAGAGCGCACGCCTGATAAGCGTGAGGTCGATGGTTCAAGTCCATTTAGGCCCATTCAAAGCAAAAAGCTTTGATAAAAGGCAATGATGGGGGCTTAGCTCAGATGGGAGAGCGCCTGCTTTGCACGCAGGAGGTCATCGGTTCGATCCCGTTAGCCTCCATTGAGACACAATGTCTCAATGGTTAGTACATTGAAAACTGAATATAATCAAAAGCAAAAAACCGAGACAATCGAAAAAACAGATTGAAGAGCGACCGAGAAGAGAGAGAAACTCAACTTGAAATAGGTCAAGTAGAAAAGGGCGCATGGTGAATGCCTTGGCACTAGAAGCCGATGAAGGACGTGACGAACCACGAAAGGCTTCGGGGAGCAGTAAGTAAGCAATGATCCGGAGATATCCGAATGGGGGAACCCAATACCGTGAGGTATTATCATTAACTGTTAAGGTTAATGAAGGAAGACGCAGTGAACTGAAACATCTAAGTAGCTGCAGGAAGAGAAAGAAAAATCGATTTCCCAAGTAGCGGCGAGCGAACAGGAAAGAGCCCAAACCAGCTGGCTTGCCAGTTGGGGTTGTAGGACTGCGATATAGTACTTGAAGTGATAGCAGAATTATCTGGAAAGATAAGCCAGAGAGGGTGAGAGCCCCGTACGCGAAATTGCGGAGAGACTTAGCAGGATCCTGAGTAGGTCGGGACACGAGGAATCCCGATTGAAACCGCGAGGACCATCTCGCAAGGCTAAATACTAACTAGTGACCGATAGTGAACCAGTACCGTGAGGGAAAGGTGAAAAGAACCCCGGAAGGGGAGTGAAAGAGAACCTGAAACCGTGTGCCTACAAGTAGTCAGAGCACATTAAAGTGTAATGGCGTGCCTTTTGTAGAATGAACCGGCGAGTTACGTTATGGTGCAAGGTTAAGTCAGAAAAGACGGAGCCGGAGCGAAAGCGAGTCTGAATAGGGCGACAGAGTATCATGACGTAGACCCGAAACCAAGTGACCTACCCATGACCAGGTTGAAGGCGTGGTAAAACACGCTGGAGGACCGAACCCACGTGAGTTAAAAATCGCGGGGATGAGTTGTGGGTAGCGGTGAAATTCCAAACGAACTTGGAGATAGCTGGTTCTCTCCGAAATAGCTTTAGGGCTAGCCTCGTGTGAATGATAATGGAGGTAGAGCGCTGTTTGGACTAGGGGCCCGTCAGGGGTTACTGAATCCAGATAAACTCCGAATGCCAGATATCAATGCACGGGAGTCAGACTGCGAGTGATAAGATCCGTAGTCGAAAGGGAAACAGCCCAGATCACCAGTTAAGGTCCCCAAATCTATGCTAAGTGGAAAAGGATGTGGAGTTGCGTAGACAACTAGGATGTTGGCTTAGAAGCAGCCACCATTTAAAGAGTGCGTAATAGCTCACTAGTCGAGTGACGCTGCGCCGAAAATGTACCGGGGCTAAGCATAGTACCGAAACTGTGGATGCATATATTATATGCGTGGTAGGAGAGCGTTCTAAGTGCGGCGAAGTTAGATCGAGAGGACTAATGGAGCGCTTAGAAGTGAGAATGCCGGTATGAGTAGCGAAAGATAGGTGAGAATCCTATCCGCCGAAAGACTAAGGTTTCCTGGGGCAGGCTCGTCCGCCCAGGGTAAGTCGGGACCTAAGGTAAGGCCGAGAGGCGTAGCCGATGGACAACAGGTAGATATTCCTGTACTGAAATTGTTCGATATGAGCAAAGGAGGGACGCAGGAGGCCAATGACGCATGTTGCTGGAAATACATGTGCAAGCAGTAAGAAAAAAGATGAGTCAAATGCTTGTCTTTAGATTTCAAGCTGTGACGCGGAGCGAAATAAAAGTAGCGAAGGTCATGATGTCACACTGCCAAGAAAAGCTTCTAGCCAGAACAATTTTACCCGTACCGCAAACCGACACAGGTAGTCGAGTGGAGAACACTCAGGTGAGCGAGAGAACTCTCGTTAAGGAACTCGGCAAAATGACCCCGTAACTTCGGGAGAAGGGGTGCTGATAGTAAAATATCAGCCGCAGTGAATAGGCCCAAACAACTGTTTATCAAAAACACAGGTATCTGCAAAATCGTAAGATGACGTATAGGTACTGACACCTGCCCGGTGCTGGAAGGTTAAGAGGAGAGCTTAGCGCAAGCGAAGGTTTGAATTGAAGCCCCAGTAAACGGCGGCCGTAACTATAACGGTCCTAAGGTAGCGAAATTCCTTGTCGGGTAAGTTCCGACCTGCACGAAAGGTGTAATGATTTGGGCACTGTCTCAACGAGAGACTCGGTGAAATTATAATACCCGTGAAGATGCGGGTTACCCGCGACAGGACGGAAAGACCCCATGGAGCTTTACTGTAGCTTGATATTGAGTATTTGTTAAACATGTACAGGATAGGTAGGAGCCAGAGAAAGTAGGACGCTAGTCTTACCGGAGGCAATGTTGGGATACTACCCTTGTTTGATGGATCCTCTAACTCACAGAGCTGAGCGTTCTGGAGGACAGTGTCAGGTGGGCAGTTTGACTGGGGCGGTCGCCTCCTAAAGTGTAACGGAGGCGCCCAAAGGTTCCCTCAGAATGGTTGGAAATCATTCGCAGAGTGTAAAGGTATAAGGGAGCTTGACTGCGAGAGCTACAACTCGAGCAGGGACGAAAGTCGGGCTTAGTGATCTGGTGGTACTGCATGGAAAGGCCATCACTCAACGGATAAAAGCTACCCTGGGGATAACAGGCTTATCTCCCCCAAGAGTTCACATCGACGGGGAGGTTTGGCACCTCGATGTCGGCTCGTCGCATCCTGGGGCTGAAGTCGGTCCCAAGGGTTGGGCTGTTCGCCCATTAAAGCGGCACGCGAGCTGGGTTCAGAACGTCGTGAGACAGTTCGGTCCCTATCCGTCGTGGGCGTAGGAAATTTGAGAGGAGCTGTCCTTAGTACGAGAGGACCGGGATGGACATACCGCTGGTGTACCAGTTGTCTTGCCAAAGGCATCGCTGGGTAGCTATGTATGGAAGGGATAAGCGCTGAAAGCATCTAAGTGCGAAGCCCCCCTCAAGATGAGATTTCCGATGCGAAAGCAGTAAGACACCTTAAAGACGATGAGGTAGATAGGCTAGGAGTGGAAGCATAGCGATATGTGGAGCGGACTAGTACTAATCAGTCGAGCACTTGACCAAAGCTCAAAGGTTTAAAGGCTAGAGATTATATTCAGTTTTGAGTGTAAAAGCTCAGAAAGAGTACGGTGGCGATGGCAAGAAGGATACACCTGTTCCCATGCCGAACACAGAAGTTAAGCTTCTTAACGCCGAGAGTAGTTGGTGGGAAACTGCCTGCGAGGGTAGGCAGTCGCCGTGCTCTTTTTTAATATTCCGGCTTAGCTCAGTTGGTAGAGCACCTGACTGTTAATCAGGTTGTCGTCAGTTCGAGTCTGACAGCCGGAGCCAATGGAGTCAACTAGGCTCCTATTTTTATCAAAAAATGATTAAAAAAGCTTGCCAAAGCGAGCAAAAGATGATAATATTATAAAGCTGTCATTTGAGAGAGATGAGAAAATTAAAAAAGTTCTTGTCAAAGCTTAAAGGACATGATATAATATAAAAGTTGTCACATGACAACGGTAGTACCTTGAAAACTGAACAAAGTTTCGCTGAAAGTGTGCGGGATATAAAAATCCCAAACAAAAGCGAAGTCAATTCGCAAGCAATAAATTTGAGATAACTCAAAGAAAGTTTTAGAGCTAAACGATAAAAAGCTCATTTTCAAAAGGAAAATGAGAGTTTGATCCTGGCTCAGGACGAACGCTGGCGGCGTGCCTAATACATGCAAGTCGAGCGAGCTTGCCTAGATGATTTTAGTGCTTGCACTAAATGAAACTAGATACAAGCGAGCGGCGGACGGGTGAGTAACACGTGGGTAACCTGCCCAAGAGACTGGGATAACACCTGGAAACAGATGCTAATACCGGATAACAACACTAGACGCATGTCTAGAGTTTGAAAGATGGTTCTGCTATCACTCTTGGATGGACCTGCGGTGCATTAGCTAGTTGGTAAGGTAACGGCTTACCAAGGCAATGATGCATAGCCGAGTTGAGAGACTGATCGGCCACATTGGGACTGAGACACGGCCCAAACTCCTACGGGAGGCAGCAGTAGGGAATCTTCCACAATGGACGAAAGTCTGATGGAGCAACGCCGCGTGAGTGAAGAAGGGTTTCGGCTCGTAAAGCTCTGTTGGTAGTGAAGAAAGATAGAGGTAGTAACTGGCCTTTATTTGACGGTAATTACTTAGAAAGTCACGGCTAACTACGTGCCAGCAGCCGCGGTAATACGTAGGTGGCAAGCGTTGTCCGGATTTATTGGGCGTAAAGCGAGTGCAGGCGGTTCAATAAGTCTGATGTGAAAGCCTTCGGCTCAACCGGAGAATTGCATCAGAAACTGTTGAACTTGAGTGCAGAAGAGGAGAGTGGAACTCCATGTGTAGCGGTGGAATGCGTAGATATATGGAAGAACACCAGTGGCGAAGGCGGCTCTCTGGTCTGCAACTGACGCTGAGGCTCGAAAGCATGGGTAGCGAACAGGATTAGATACCCTGGTAGTCCATGCCGTAAACGATGAGTGCTAAGTGTTGGGAGGTTTCCGCCTCTCAGTGCTGCAGCTAACGCATTAAGCACTCCGCCTGGGGAGTACGACCGCAAGGTTGAAACTCAAAGGAATTGACGGGGGCCCGCACAAGCGGTGGAGCATGTGGTTTAATTCGAAGCAACGCGAAGAACCTTACCAGGTCTTGACATCCAGTGCAAACCTAAGAGATTAGGTGTTCCCTTCGGGGACGCTGAGACAGGTGGTGCATGGCTGTCGTCAGCTCGTGTCGTGAGATGTTGGGTTAAGTCCCGCAACGAGCGCAACCCTTGTCATTAGTTGCCATCATTAAGTTGGGCACTCTAATGAGACTGCCGGTGACAAACCGGAGGAAGGTGGGGATGACGTCAAGTCATCATGCCCCTTATGACCTGGGCTACACACGTGCTACAATGGACGGTACAACGAGAAGCGAACCTGCGAAGGCAAGCGGATCTCTTAAAGCCGTTCTCAGTTCGGACTGTAGGCTGCAACTCGCCTACACGAAGCTGGAATCGCTAGTAATCGCGGATCAGCACGCCGCGGTGAATACGTTCCCGGGCCTTGTACACACCGCCCGTCACACCATGAGAGTCTGTAACACCCAAAGCCGGTGGGATAACCTTTATAGGAGTCAGCCGTCTAAGGTAGGACAGATGATTAGGGTGAAGTCGTAACAAGGTAGCCGTAGGAGAACCTGCGGCTGGATCACCTCCTTTCTAAGGAAGGCGAAAGATGATGGAGAGTGCGAGAGCACTAAGAGAAGTCATCGAGAAAGCCAAGCGGAAGCACACTGAGAAACTTTGTTTAGTTTTGAGGGTATTACCTCAAACAACTTGAATAACAAGCCAAGCACAATCGGGCCTATAGCTCAGCTGGTTAGAGCGCACGCCTGATAAGCGTGAGGTCGATGGTTCAAGTCCATTTAGGCCCATTCAAAGCAAAAAGCTTTGATAAAAGGCAATGATGGGGGCTTAGCTCAGATGGGAGAGCGCCTGCTTTGCACGCAGGAGGTCATCGGTTCGATCCCGTTAGCCTCCATTGAGACACAATGTCTCAATGGTTAGTACATTGAAAACTGAATATAATCAAAAGCAAAAAACCGAGACAATCGAAAAAACAGATTGAAGAGCGACCGAGAAGAGAGAGAAACTCAACTTGAAATAGGTCAAGTAGAAAAGGGCGCATGGTGAATGCCTTGGCACTAGAAGCCGATGAAGGACGTGACGAACCACGAAAGGCTTCGGGGAGCAGTAAGTAAGCAATGATCCGGAGATATCCGAATGGGGGAACCCAATACCGTGAGGTATTATCATTAACTGTTAAGGTTAATGAAGGAAGACGCAGTGAACTGAAACATCTAAGTAGCTGCAGGAAGAGAAAGAAAAATCGATTTCCCAAGTAGCGGCGAGCGAACAGGAAAGAGCCCAAACCAGCTGGCTTGCCAGTTGGGGTTGTAGGACTGCGATATAGTACTTGAAGTGATAGCAGAATTATCTGGAAAGATAAGCCAGAGAGGGTGAGAGCCCCGTACGCGAAATTGCGGAGAGACTTAGCAGGATCCTGAGTAGGTCGGGACACGAGGAATCCCGATTGAAACCGCGAGGACCATCTCGCAAGGCTAAATACTAACTAGTGACCGATAGTGAACCAGTACCGTGAGGGAAAGGTGAAAAGAACCCCGGAAGGGGAGTGAAAGAGAACCTGAAACCGTGTGCCTACAAGTAGTCAGAGCACATTAAAGTGTAATGGCGTGCCTTTTGTAGAATGAACCGGCGAGTTACGTTATGGTGCAAGGTTAAGTCAGAAAAGACGGAGCCGGAGCGAAAGCGAGTCTGAATAGGGCGACAGAGTATCATGACGTAGACCCGAAACCAAGTGACCTACCCATGACCAGGTTGAAGGCGTGGTAAAACACGCTGGAGGACCGAACCCACGTGAGTTAAAAATCGCGGGGATGAGTTGTGGGTAGCGGTGAAATTCCAAACGAACTTGGAGATAGCTGGTTCTCTCCGAAATAGCTTTAGGGCTAGCCTCGTGTGAATGATAATGGAGGTAGAGCGCTGTTTGGACTAGGGGCCCGTCAGGGGTTACTGAATCCAGATAAACTCCGAATGCCAGATATCAATGCACGGGAGTCAGACTGCGAGTGATAAGATCCGTAGTCGAAAGGGAAACAGCCCAGATCACCAGTTAAGGTCCCCAAATCTATGCTAAGTGGAAAAGGATGTGGAGTTGCGTAGACAACTAGGATGTTGGCTTAGAAGCAGCCACCATTTAAAGAGTGCGTAATAGCTCACTAGTCGAGTGACGCTGCGCCGAAAATGTACCGGGGCTAAGCATAGTACCGAAACTGTGGATGCATATATTATATGCGTGGTAGGAGAGCGTTCTAAGTGCGGCGAAGTTAGATCGAGAGGACTAATGGAGCGCTTAGAAGTGAGAATGCCGGTATGAGTAGCGAAAGATAGGTGAGAATCCTATCCGCCGAAAGACTAAGGTTTCCTGGGGCAGGCTCGTCCGCCCAGGGTAAGTCGGGACCTAAGGTAAGGCCGAGAGGCGTAGCCGATGGACAACAGGTAGATATTCCTGTACTGAAATTGTTCGATATGAGCAAAGGAGGGACGCAGGAGGCCAATGACGCATGTTGCTGGAAATACATGTGCAAGCAGTAAGAAAAAAGATGAGTCAAATGCTTGTCTTTAGATTTCAAGCTGTGACGCGGAGCGAAATAAAAGTAGCGAAGGTCATGATGTCACACTGCCAAGAAAAGCTTCTAGCCAGAACAATTTTACCCGTACCGCAAACCGACACAGGTAGTCGAGTGGAGAACACTCAGGTGAGCGAGAGAACTCTCGTTAAGGAACTCGGCAAAATGACCCCGTAACTTCGGGAGAAGGGGTGCTGATAGTAAAATATCAGCCGCAGTGAATAGGCCCAAACAACTGTTTATCAAAAACACAGGTATCTGCAAAATCGTAAGATGACGTATAGGTACTGACACCTGCCCGGTGCTGGAAGGTTAAGAGGAGAGCTTAGCGCAAGCGAAGGTTTGAATTGAAGCCCCAGTAAACGGCGGCCGTAACTATAACGGTCCTAAGGTAGCGAAATTCCTTGTCGGGTAAGTTCCGACCTGCACGAAAGGTGTAATGATTTGGGCACTGTCTCAACGAGAGACTCGGTGAAATTATAATACCCGTGAAGATGCGGGTTACCCGCGACAGGACGGAAAGACCCCATGGAGCTTTACTGTAGCTTGATATTGAGTATTTGTTAAACATGTACAGGATAGGTAGGAGCCAGAGAAAGTAGGACGCTAGTCTTACCGGAGGCAATGTTGGGATACTACCCTTGTTTGATGGATCCTCTAACTCACAGAGCTGAGCGTTCTGGAGGACAGTGTCAGGTGGGCAGTTTGACTGGGGCGGTCGCCTCCTAAAGTGTAACGGAGGCGCCCAAAGGTTCCCTCAGAATGGTTGGAAATCATTCGCAGAGTGTAAAGGTATAAGGGAGCTTGACTGCGAGAGCTACAACTCGAGCAGGGACGAAAGTCGGGCTTAGTGATCTGGTGGTACTGCATGGAAAGGCCATCACTCAACGGATAAAAGCTACCCTGGGGATAACAGGCTTATCTCCCCCAAGAGTTCACATCGACGGGGAGGTTTGGCACCTCGATGTCGGCTCGTCGCATCCTGGGGCTGAAGTCGGTCCCAAGGGTTGGGCTGTTCGCCCATTAAAGCGGCACGCGAGCTGGGTTCAGAACGTCGTGAGACAGTTCGGTCCCTATCCGTCGTGGGCGTAGGAAATTTGAGAGGAGCTGTCCTTAGTACGAGAGGACCGGGATGGACATACCGCTGGTGTACCAGTTGTCTTGCCAAAGGCATCGCTGGGTAGCTATGTATGGAAGGGATAAGCGCTGAAAGCATCTAAGTGCGAAGCCCCCCTCAAGATGAGATTTCCGATGCGAAAGCAGTAAGACACCTTAAAGACGATGAGGTAGATAGGCTAGGAGTGGAAGCATAGCGATATGTGGAGCGGACTAGTACTAATCAGTCGAGCACTTGACCAAAGCTCAAAGGTTTAAAGGCTAGAGATTATATTCAGTTTTGAGTGTAAAAGCTCAGAAAGAGTACGGTGGCGATGGCAAGAAGGATACACCTGTTCCCATGCCGAACACAGAAGTTAAGCTTCTTAACGCCGAGAGTAGTTGGTGGGAAACTGCCTGCGAGGGTAGGCAGTCGCCGTGCTCTTTTTTAATATTCCGGCTTAGCTCAGTTGGTAGAGCACCTGACTGTTAATCAGGTTGTCGTCAGTTCGAGTCTGACAGCCGGAGCCAATGGAGTCAACTAGGCTCCTATTTTTATCAAAAAATGATTAAAAAAGCTTGCCAAAGCGAGCAAAAGATGATAATATTATAAAGCTGTCATTTGAGAGAGATGAGAAAATTAAAAAAGTTCTTGTCAAAGCTTAAAGGACATGATATAATATAAAAGTTGTCACATGACAACGGTAGTACCTTGAAAACTGAACAAAGTTTCGCTGAAAGTGTGCGGGATATAAAAATCCCAAACAAAAGCGAAGTCAATTCGCAAGCAATAAATTTGAGATAACTCAAAGAAAGTTTTAGAGCTAAACGATAAAAAGCTCATTTTCAAAAGGAAAATGAGAGTTTGATCCTGGCTCAGGACGAACGCTGGCGGCGTGCCTAATACATGCAAGTCGAGCGAGCTTGCCTAGATGATTTTAGTGCTTGCACTAAATGAAACTAGATACAAGCGAGCGGCGGACGGGTGAGTAACACGTGGGTAACCTGCCCAAGAGACTGGGATAACACCTGGAAACAGATGCTAATACCGGATAACAACACTAGACGCATGTCTAGAGTTTGAAAGATGGTTCTGCTATCACTCTTGGATGGACCTGCGGTGCATTAGCTAGTTGGTAAGGTAACGGCTTACCAAGGCAATGATGCATAGCCGAGTTGAGAGACTGATCGGCCACATTGGGACTGAGACACGGCCCAAACTCCTACGGGAGGCAGCAGTAGGGAATCTTCCACAATGGACGAAAGTCTGATGGAGCAACGCCGCGTGAGTGAAGAAGGGTTTCGGCTCGTAAAGCTCTGTTGGTAGTGAAGAAAGATAGAGGTAGTAACTGGCCTTTATTTGACGGTAATTACTTAGAAAGTCACGGCTAACTACGTGCCAGCAGCCGCGGTAATACGTAGGTGGCAAGCGTTGTCCGGATTTATTGGGCGTAAAGCGAGTGCAGGCGGTTCAATAAGTCTGATGTGAAAGCCTTCGGCTCAACCGGAGAATTGCATCAGAAACTGTTGAACTTGAGTGCAGAAGAGGAGAGTGGAACTCCATGTGTAGCGGTGGAATGCGTAGATATATGGAAGAACACCAGTGGCGAAGGCGGCTCTCTGGTCTGCAACTGACGCTGAGGCTCGAAAGCATGGGTAGCGAACAGGATTAGATACCCTGGTAGTCCATGCCGTAAACGATGAGTGCTAAGTGTTGGGAGGTTTCCGCCTCTCAGTGCTGCAGCTAACGCATTAAGCACTCCGCCTGGGGAGTACGACCGCAAGGTTGAAACTCAAAGGAATTGACGGGGGCCCGCACAAGCGGTGGAGCATGTGGTTTAATTCGAAGCAACGCGAAGAACCTTACCAGGTCTTGACATCCAGTGCAAACCTAAGAGATTAGGTGTTCCCTTCGGGGACGCTGAGACAGGTGGTGCATGGCTGTCGTCAGCTCGTGTCGTGAGATGTTGGGTTAAGTCCCGCAACGAGCGCAACCCTTGTCATTAGTTGCCATCATTAAGTTGGGCACTCTAATGAGACTGCCGGTGACAAACCGGAGGAAGGTGGGGATGACGTCAAGTCATCATGCCCCTTATGACCTGGGCTACACACGTGCTACAATGGACGGTACAACGAGAAGCGAACCTGCGAAGGCAAGCGGATCTCTTAAAGCCGTTCTCAGTTCGGACTGTAGGCTGCAACTCGCCTACACGAAGCTGGAATCGCTAGTAATCGCGGATCAGCACGCCGCGGTGAATACGTTCCCGGGCCTTGTACACACCGCCCGTCACACCATGAGAGTCTGTAACACCCAAAGCCGGTGGGATAACCTTTATAGGAGTCAGCCGTCTAAGGTAGGACAGATGATTAGGGTGAAGTCGTAACAAGGTAGCCGTAGGAGAACCTGCGGCTGGATCACCTCCTTTCTAAGGAAGGCGAAAGATGATGGAGAGTGCGAGAGCACTAAGAGAAGTCATCGAGAAAGCCAAGCGGAAGCACACTGAGAAACTTTGTTTAGTTTTGAGGGTATTACCTCAAACAACTTGAATAACAAGCCAAGCACAATCGGGCCTATAGCTCAGCTGGTTAGAGCGCACGCCTGATAAGCGTGAGGTCGATGGTTCAAGTCCATTTAGGCCCATTCAAAGCAAAAAGCTTTGATAAAAGGCAATGATGGGGGCTTAGCTCAGATGGGAGAGCGCCTGCTTTGCACGCAGGAGGTCATCGGTTCGATCCCGTTAGCCTCCATTGAGACACAATGTCTCAATGGTTAGTACATTGAAAACTGAATATAATCAAAAGCAAAAAACCGAGACAATCGAAAAAACAGATTGAAGAGCGACCGAGAAGAGAGAGAAACTCAACTTGAAATAGGTCAAGTAGAAAAGGGCGCATGGTGAATGCCTTGGCACTAGAAGCCGATGAAGGACGTGACGAACCACGAAAGGCTTCGGGGAGCAGTAAGTAAGCAATGATCCGGAGATATCCGAATGGGGGAACCCAATACCGTGAGGTATTATCATTAACTGTTAAGGTTAATGAAGGAAGACGCAGTGAACTGAAACATCTAAGTAGCTGCAGGAAGAGAAAGAAAAATCGATTTCCCAAGTAGCGGCGAGCGAACAGGAAAGAGCCCAAACCAGCTGGCTTGCCAGTTGGGGTTGTAGGACTGCGATATAGTACTTGAAGTGATAGCAGAATTATCTGGAAAGATAAGCCAGAGAGGGTGAGAGCCCCGTACGCGAAATTGCGGAGAGACTTAGCAGGATCCTGAGTAGGTCGGGACACGAGGAATCCCGATTGAAACCGCGAGGACCATCTCGCAAGGCTAAATACTAACTAGTGACCGATAGTGAACCAGTACCGTGAGGGAAAGGTGAAAAGAACCCCGGAAGGGGAGTGAAAGAGAACCTGAAACCGTGTGCCTACAAGTAGTCAGAGCACATTAAAGTGTAATGGCGTGCCTTTTGTAGAATGAACCGGCGAGTTACGTTATGGTGCAAGGTTAAGTCAGAAAAGACGGAGCCGGAGCGAAAGCGAGTCTGAATAGGGCGACAGAGTATCATGACGTAGACCCGAAACCAAGTGACCTACCCATGACCAGGTTGAAGGCGTGGTAAAACACGCTGGAGGACCGAACCCACGTGAGTTAAAAATCGCGGGGATGAGTTGTGGGTAGCGGTGAAATTCCAAACGAACTTGGAGATAGCTGGTTCTCTCCGAAATAGCTTTAGGGCTAGCCTCGTGTGAATGATAATGGAGGTAGAGCGCTGTTTGGACTAGGGGCCCGTCAGGGGTTACTGAATCCAGATAAACTCCGAATGCCAGATATCAATGCACGGGAGTCAGACTGCGAGTGATAAGATCCGTAGTCGAAAGGGAAACAGCCCAGATCACCAGTTAAGGTCCCCAAATCTATGCTAAGTGGAAAAGGATGTGGAGTTGCGTAGACAACTAGGATGTTGGCTTAGAAGCAGCCACCATTTAAAGAGTGCGTAATAGCTCACTAGTCGAGTGACGCTGCGCCGAAAATGTACCGGGGCTAAGCATAGTACCGAAACTGTGGATGCATATATTATATGCGTGGTAGGAGAGCGTTCTAAGTGCGGCGAAGTTAGATCGAGAGGACTAATGGAGCGCTTAGAAGTGAGAATGCCGGTATGAGTAGCGAAAGATAGGTGAGAATCCTATCCGCCGAAAGACTAAGGTTTCCTGGGGCAGGCTCGTCCGCCCAGGGTAAGTCGGGACCTAAGGTAAGGCCGAGAGGCGTAGCCGATGGACAACAGGTAGATATTCCTGTACTGAAATTGTTCGATATGAGCAAAGGAGGGACGCAGGAGGCCAATGACGCATGTTGCTGGAAATACATGTGCAAGCAGTAAGAAAAAAGATGAGTCAAATGCTTGTCTTTAGATTTCAAGCTGTGACGCGGAGCGAAATAAAAGTAGCGAAGGTCATGATGTCACACTGCCAAGAAAAGCTTCTAGCCAGAACAATTTTACCCGTACCGCAAACCGACACAGGTAGTCGAGTGGAGAACACTCAGGTGAGCGAGAGAACTCTCGTTAAGGAACTCGGCAAAATGACCCCGTAACTTCGGGAGAAGGGGTGCTGATAGTAAAATATCAGCCGCAGTGAATAGGCCCAAACAACTGTTTATCAAAAACACAGGTATCTGCAAAATCGTAAGATGACGTATAGGTACTGACACCTGCCCGGTGCTGGAAGGTTAAGAGGAGAGCTTAGCGCAAGCGAAGGTTTGAATTGAAGCCCCAGTAAACGGCGGCCGTAACTATAACGGTCCTAAGGTAGCGAAATTCCTTGTCGGGTAAGTTCCGACCTGCACGAAAGGTGTAATGATTTGGGCACTGTCTCAACGAGAGACTCGGTGAAATTATAATACCCGTGAAGATGCGGGTTACCCGCGACAGGACGGAAAGACCCCATGGAGCTTTACTGTAGCTTGATATTGAGTATTTGTTAAACATGTACAGGATAGGTAGGAGCCAGAGAAAGTAGGACGCTAGTCTTACCGGAGGCAATGTTGGGATACTACCCTTGTTTGATGGATCCTCTAACTCACAGAGCTGAGCGTTCTGGAGGACAGTGTCAGGTGGGCAGTTTGACTGGGGCGGTCGCCTCCTAAAGTGTAACGGAGGCGCCCAAAGGTTCCCTCAGAATGGTTGGAAATCATTCGCAGAGTGTAAAGGTATAAGGGAGCTTGACTGCGAGAGCTACAACTCGAGCAGGGACGAAAGTCGGGCTTAGTGATCTGGTGGTACTGCATGGAAAGGCCATCACTCAACGGATAAAAGCTACCCTGGGGATAACAGGCTTATCTCCCCCAAGAGTTCACATCGACGGGGAGGTTTGGCACCTCGATGTCGGCTCGTCGCATCCTGGGGCTGAAGTCGGTCCCAAGGGTTGGGCTGTTCGCCCATTAAAGCGGCACGCGAGCTGGGTTCAGAACGTCGTGAGACAGTTCGGTCCCTATCCGTCGTGGGCGTAGGAAATTTGAGAGGAGCTGTCCTTAGTACGAGAGGACCGGGATGGACATACCGCTGGTGTACCAGTTGTCTTGCCAAAGGCATCGCTGGGTAGCTATGTATGGAAGGGATAAGCGCTGAAAGCATCTAAGTGCGAAGCCCCCCTCAAGATGAGATTTCCGATGCGAAAGCAGTAAGACACCTTAAAGACGATGAGGTAGATAGGCTAGGAGTGGAAGCATAGCGATATGTGGAGCGGACTAGTACTAATCAGTCGAGCACTTGACCAAAGCTCAAAGGTTTAAAGGCTAGAGATTATATTCAGTTTTGAGTGTAAAAGCTCAGAAAGAGTACGGTGGCGATGGCAAGAAGGATACACCTGTTCCCATGCCGAACACAGAAGTTAAGCTTCTTAACGCCGAGAGTAGTTGGTGGGAAACTGCCTGCGAGGGTAGGCAGTCGCCGTGCTCTTTTTTAATATTCCGGCTTAGCTCAGTTGGTAGAGCACCTGACTGTTAATCAGGTTGTCGTCAGTTCGAGTCTGACAGCCGGAGTAAAGTGATGAGTTAAAGGAAGAATGAAGAATTATCTTTGTTCTTCCTTTTTTGTATAGTTATTATTTTTTTCTACTTTTTTAACTTTATGCAAGCATTTTCAATAAAAAAATGGTATGATATTAAAAGTAAACGTATACATTTATTCTGCTATAAAGTATTCGTGAAGATATTTTGATTAAGGGGGAAATCAAATGGTAGGAATTGTCCTAGCTAGTCATGGTGGCTTTGCTGATGGAATCTTTCAATCTGCTGAAATGATTTTTGGTAAGCAAGAGAATCTGGCTCATGTGATTTTAAAGCCTGACGAAGGTCCTGATGATATTAGAGCTAAGATGGAAAAAGCTGTGGCTTCTTTTGATGATCAGGATCAAGTATTATTTTTGATTGATCTATGGGGAGGTACACCATTTAACCAAGCAAATAATCTTGTTAAAGAACATGAAGATACTTGGGCCATTGTCTCAGGTATGAATCTACCTATGGTTATCGAAGCTTTGGGTCAAAGAATGGCAAGTGATAATGCTCATGATATTGCCAAAGCTATTGTTAAACCAGGTCGTGATGGAATTAAAACACAACCTGAATCTCTTATGCCTAAAGAGGAGACAAAGGCTGCTCCAGCTGCTAATGCACAACCACAAGGTGCTATTCCTGAAGGTACGGTCATTGGCGATGGTCACATTAAGTATGTTTTAGCTAGAATTGATTCACGTCTTCTTCATGGACAAGTTGCAACTGGTTGGACTAAGGCCATGAATCCAAATCGAATCATTGTTGTTTCAGATAATGTTGCGAAAGATAAAATTCGTAAAACAATGATTAAGGAAGCAGCACCAGCTGGTGTACCGGCAAATGTTGTTCCAATCAATAAGATGCTTGAAGTAGTGAAAGATCCACGTTTTGGAAATACTAAGGCATTGATCTTATTTGAAAATCCAGAAGATGCACTTAAAGCTATTGAAGGTGGAATGGACATTAAAGAATTGAATGTTGGATCCATGGCATATAGTGATGGTAAAGTGAATGTCAATACTGTTTTGGCAATGGATCAAAAAGATATTGATACATATAAGAAATTAAAAGATTTGGGCGTTAAATTTGATGTCCGTAAAGTTCCTTCTGATGGTAAACAAAACATGGATGAACTTTTGGATAAAGCTCAAAAATTAGTTAATGAAAAGAAATAAATTACAGGGGGATTTATATAAATGAATGCTATTCAGATGATTCTGGTAGTGATCGTTGCCTTCTTTGCAGGTATGGGAGGAATTCTTGATGAATTTCAATTCCATCAACCTCTAGTGGCATGTACTTTAATTGGTTTGGTTACTGGTAACTTAACTATTGGTATTATTCTTGGCGGTTCACTACAAATGATTGCTTTAGGTTGGGCTAATATTGGTGCTGCCGTTGCTCCAGATGCAGCTTTAGCATCTGTTGCTTCAACTATTATTTTGGTTCAAGGTGGACAAGGTCAAAAGGGTATTGGTACTGCGATTGGTATTGCTATTCCTTTAGCCGTTGCTGGTTTGTTCTTAACTATGTTAGTTCGTACTATTTCTGTTGCCATTGTTCATATTATGGATAGAAAAGCAGAAGAAGCTAACTGGAGAGCTATTGACCGTTGGCAAATGATTGCTGTTGCTTTACAAGGTTTACGAATTGCTATTCCAGCTGCATTATTACTTGCTATTCCAGCTTCTGTTGTTCGTGCTGGCTTAAATGCAATGCCAGCATGGTTAAACGAAGGTATGACCATCGGTGGTGGTATGGTTGTTGCCGTTGGTTACGCTATGGTTATTAATATGATGGCTAGCCGTGAAGTATGGCCATTCTTCATCATTGGTTTCTGTTTGGCAGCCGTTAAAGAATTAACTTTGATCGCTCTTGGTGGTATTGGTATTTCCCTTGCTATTATGTACCTTGCTCTTGAAGGTTCTAAGGGTGGAAACAACAATAACTCTAATTCCGGTTCAGGCGACCCATTGGGCGACATCCTGGATGATTATTAAAATTTGAGCGAGAGGAGGCTAATTATATAATGACTGAAACTGCACAAAAGAAATTAACTTTAAGTAAATCAGATCGTATTAAGGTTTGGTGGCGTTCTACTTTCCTTCAAGGTTCATGGAACTATGAAAGAATGCAAAACGGTGGTTGGGCTTACAGTTTAATCCCAGCATTAAGAAAATTATATCCTGAAAAGAAAGATCTATCCCTTGCATTAAAGAGACACTTGGAATTCTTTAATACACACCCATACTTAGCATCACCTATTATCGGTGTTACTCTTGCTTTGGAAGAGGATAAGGCTAACGGTGCGGATGTTGATAACACTGCTATTCAAGGTGTTAAAGTTGGTATGATGGGACCTTTAGCCGGTGTTGGTGACCCGGTCTTTTGGTACACTGTTCGTCCTATTATTGGTTCATTAGGTGCTTCACTTGCTTTGAGTGGTAACATCTTAGGACCTATCTTATTCTTTGTATTATGGAATGTAATTCGTATGGCATTCTTATGGTACACTCAAGAAATGGGTTACAAAGCTGGTACTAAAATTACAGAAGATGCCTCAGGTGGTTTATTACAAAAAATTACCCGTGGAGCTTCTATGATGGGTATGTTTGTTATCGGTGCTTTAATTGAGCGTTGGGTAACAATTAACTTCAAACCAGTTGTTTCAAGCGTTCCGCTTCAAAAGGGTGCTTATATTGATTGGAACACTCTTCCAAAAGGAGCAGAAGGTATTCACAAAGCTTTGAGTGAATACAACTTAGGTAATGGTATGGCCTTAGATAGAATTAAGCAAACAACCTTACAACAAAACTTGGATAGTTTAATTCCTGGTCTTGCTGCAGTTCTATTAACTTTCTTATGTATGTGGTTATTAAAGAAGAAAGTTTCACCAATCGTTATCATTATTGGTATCTTTGTTGTTGGTATTGTGGGTCACGTAATTGGCTTACTATAACAATTAATCAGATAAGAAACGGTCTTGTTTAGACCGTTTTTCTTATCTATGAAAAGGTTTTTTATATGGTTCAATCATTAAATACAAAATCAGAGTATGTAGATGCTGCGACTTGGTTTAGAGGAATTCCTACATATGGAAAAGTTTTAGTCGGAGATAAAGGGTTTGAGTTTTATAGTGATAATAATCCAAATGACTATGTACAGATTCCGTGGGATGAAGTAACCGTTGTAGTTGCGGATGTATATTTTGGTGGAAAATATATTCCTCGTTTTAAGATTTGTACTAAAAAAAATGGTAGTTTTATTTTTGCTGCGAGACATGTAAAGCCAACTTTGCGCGCTATTCGAAAGCATGTACCAGCAGATAACATGAGAAAAGCTCTTACAATTTGGCAAAAAATCAAACGGAATTTTAAGCAAAAGTAATAAGGAGATTTAGCTCTGAGGCTAAGCTCCTTATTTTTTGTTAAAAAGGCCTTGGCATTAATGCTTACCTGTATTAAAATAACATTAATCAATTTTTTGATATCTAAAACTAGCTCTCAACTGACTGCTAGTTTTTTTTATAGGAGTGGCATTAAGTAATGGAAAATAAAAAGTCAATGCCTAAATTGAAACGTTCCATGACTGCTGGTCAAATGGAAATGATATCTTTAGGTGGGGCAATTGGGGTTGGATTGTTCATGGGATCCACTTCCACTATAAAGTGGACAGGCCCGTCTGTTTTACTAGCATATATGTTCGTTGGCTTAATTTTATACATCGTAATGCGGGCATTGGGAGAAATGTTATATGTTAATCCAGGAACAGGATCGTTTGCAGATTATGCAACTGAATATGTCCATCCATTAGCGGGATATTTAGCTGAGTGGGCTAATGTATTTGAATATATAGTTGTTGGAATGTCTGAAGTAGTTGCAGCAACTGAATATTTAAAATTTTGGTGGCCAAAAGTTAATGTATTTTGGTCAGGAATTATTATTATTTTGTTTTTAGTCTTAGCAAATTTGGCTAGTGCTAAAGCATACGCTTCTCTTGAATTCTGGTTTGCAATGATTAAAGTTGTAACTATTATCTTAATGATTATTTTAGGATTCATTGTAATTTTCTTTGGAGTGGGAAACGGTGGAAAACCAACTGGGTTTAGTAATCTATGGTCACATGGTGGCTTTTTCACTGGTGGAGTAAAAGGGTTCTTCTTCTCAATGTCAATTATTGTTGGTTCATATGAAGGAATCGAGTTACTAGGCATATCTGCTGGTGAGGTAGCAAATCCTAAAAAAGCCATTGTAAAAAGTGTTAAATCGGTTTTGTGGCGTATCTTAATTTTCTATGTTGGAGCAATTTTTGTTATTGTTACGATCTATCCATGGAATGAATTAAGTAATATTGGCTCTCCATTTGTAACTACATTTGCAAAGGTAGGAATTACAGCAGCGGCAAGTATTATCAACTTTGTGGTTTTAACGGCAGCCTTGTCAGGAGCAAACTCTGGAATTTATTCATCTAGTAGAATGCTTTTTAAATTAGCTCATGATGGGGATGCTCCGAAAACCTTTGGACATATTTCTAAACGAATTGTTCCTAATCATGCAATTTTAGGTATTTCCGGGGGAATACTAATTGGATTTATTATTAATATGATTGCAGCTACAATTAATAAATCTACTCAAGATTTATTCGTTGTCGTTTTCTCGTCTTCAGTCTTACCAGGTATGATTCCATGGTTTGTAATCTTACTTGCTGAACTAAAATTTAGACGCAATAATCAAGATTTACTAGTAGACCATCCTTTCAAGTTACCGTTATACCCTATTTCCAATTACTTTGCATTTTTGATGCTGATTGTTATAGTTATCTTTATGCTTATTAACCCTGAAACTAGAGTTTCTGTATTAGTGGGAGCTGCTGTTTTACTTATAGCTACAATTGTTTATCTATTTCGACATAAAAAGGATGGTGTAAATAATGGAGAATAAACAGAATCATCCTCCTAAATTAAAGCGATCGATGACTGCTGGACAAATGGAGATGATCTCTCTAGGTGGAGCCATTGGTGTTGGATTATTCATGGGATCTACATCAACTATTAAATGGACGGGGCCATCAGTTTTATTAGCCTATATGTTTGTAGGACTAATTTTATACATCGTAATGCGAGCATTGGGAGAGATGCTATATGTTAGTCCTGGAACAGGATCATTTGCAGATTATGCAACAGAGTATATTTCACCATTAGCGGGATATTTAGCTGAGTGGGCTAATGTCTTTCAATATATTGTTGTTGGTATTTCAGAAGTTGTGGCCGCAACAGAGTATTTAAAGTTTTGGTGGCCTGAAGTTAGTGTTTTTTGGTCTGGAATAATAATTATTGCTTTCTTATTACTGGCAAACTTAGCTAGTGCTAAAGCTTATGGAACACTAGAGTTTTGGTTTGCGATGATTAAGGTAGTAACAATTGTGATAATGATTATTTTAGGCTTGCTGGTGATTTTACTCGGTGTAGGAAATCACGGAAAACCAATCGGCTTTAGTAATCTATGGTCACATGGTGGCTTTTTCACTGGTGGAGTAAAAGGATTCTTTTTCTCAATGGCAATTATTGCTGGTTCATATGAGGGAATAGAATTAATTGGTATTTCTGCTGGAGAGGTAGCCAACCCACAAGAGGCAATTGTAAAAAGCGTAAAATCAGTTTTATGGCGTATCTTGATTTTCTACGTTGGGGCAATCTTTGTGATCGTTACAATTTATCCTTGGAATCAATTAAGTAATATTGGCTCTCCATTTGTAGAGACCTTTACTAAGGTAGGGATCACAGCAGCTGCTGGGATTATTAACTTCGTAGTTTTAACCGCAGCCTTGTCAGGTGCGAATTCCGGTATTTATTCATCTAGTAGAATGCTATTTAAATTGGCACATGAGGGAGAAGCGCCAAAGGCCTTTGGAAAACTATCGAAGCGTATTGTTCCTGACAGAGCTATCGTTGGAATTACAGTAGGTATTTTAATCGGCTTTATTTTGAATTTGATAATGTCAACCATGAATAAGTCAATGGGAGAATTGTTCGTTGTTGTCTATAGTTCTTCTGTTTTACCGGGAATGGTAGCATGGTTTGTAATTTTGATTGCTGAATTGAAATTCAGAAAAAATAATTCACATTTAATGGCTGAACATCCATTTAAGTTACCTCTCTACCCATATTCAAATTATTTTGCATTTGCAATGTTATTAGTGATTGTTGTATTTATGTTTATTAATCCAGAGACAAGAATTTCTGTGGGGGTGGGTGCTGGAGTTTTAGTGCTAGCAAGTCTTGTGTATATGATTAAACATCGTAATAAAAAATAATTAATTGGACCATTCCTTTAGGGATGGTCTTTTTTATGAGGACATAATATTAGCTTATGATGAGAAAAAAGTGCTAATTATAAATTATAGTGTTTACGCAGTAAACTATATAATTTATAATTAAGCCTAACTGGTAAAAAGTAAGTTGAAGGAGCGAGTAAATATGAAACCAATTATTGGAATTTCTGGTTCTATAATTATTGATGATGGTGGTATTTTCCCAGGCTATCGTCGGAGTTATGTTAATGACGATTATGTGGATTCTGTAATTAAAAATGGTGGCATTCCCTACATCATTCCTTTCAATGAAGATGAGGAAGTTGTGAAAGAGCAACTGTTAAATGTTCAAGGATTAATTTTATCTGGTGGTCATGATGTAGATCCTCATAACTATGGTGAAGAGCCGGAACAAAAATTAGGAGATATTTGGCCTGAAAGAGACAAATTTGATATGCGACTCCTAAAATTAGCTGAAGAAAATGGAATTCCAGTTTTAGGAATTTGTCGTGGTGCACAAATTATTAATGTGTATCATGGTGGGACTTTATATCAGGATCTTAGTTATAGAAAAGAAAAAACATTAAAGCACAGTCAAGGTCAAACTCCAACTTTGCTTACTCATACTGTGAAAACAGTAGCAGGTACTAAGATTGCAGAATTATTAGGCAAAGATGAGATGCAAACAAATTCTTTCCACCATCAATTAATTAAGGATGTAGCAGATAATTTTAAGATTTCAGCTCGCTGTGTGGATGGAGTAGTAGAAGCAATTGAAAATGAGGATGCATCAGTTATTGCGGTTCAATGGCATCCTGAAATGCTTCATCGCGTAGTTTCTTATCAAAATAATCTGTTTAAATATATTATTGATAATGCAAAGAAAAAATAGAAAGAAGTTATTAATAGATGAACGAAAATGAAACAAGTAAATTAGGCTTTTGGTCTATTGTTTTGTTAGCCATTAATTCGATTATTGGCTCAGGAATATTTTTAACACCTGGGAGCGTAGTTCAACAGGCTGGATCTAAAGCTTTAATTGTATATTTTATAGCTGCAATTTTTGCATCTATTTTAGCTATTTCTTTTGCAGCAGCAGCAAAATATGTAACTAAATCTGGAGCAGCTTACGCATACTCAAAGGCAGCTTTTGGAAATAATGTCGGTTTCTATATGGGAATTTTACGTTATTTTTCAGCTAGTGTTGCCTGGGGTGTAATGGCAGTTGGGGTTATTAAATCTACTATTTCTATTTTTGGTGGTAACCCAAATGAGACGATGAGCGTAACTATTGGCTTCTTGATATTAATGGCTGTTATTACGGTAATTAATTTATTTGGTCAAAAAGTTGTTAAGTATGTTATGAACTTAGCGACTATTGGTAAGTTAGCTGCTCTAGTATTAATTATTGTTGCAGGGGTAGTTTTATTAATTGTAAGTGGTGCTTCAAGTAATTTAAGTCAGGTAGATCAAATTACTCAAAATGGTCAAAAGATTGTTCCTACTTTAACTACTACAGGTTTTGTAATGGCAATAGTATCTGCCTTCTATGCCTTTACTGGATTTGAATCAGTTGCTTCTGGTTCAGAGGATATGAAGAATCCTGCTAAAAACTTACCACGTGCTATTCCTTTAGCTATTATTGTCATTGCGATCATTTATATTGGCGTTGTTGCTGTTGCAATGATGCTCGATCCTAAGGCATTAATGACAACTAAGCAAGTTGTCGCAATTGCAGCTATTTTCAAGAATGAAATTTTAAGGGATGTTATCTTAGTTGGTGCTTTAGTTTCAATGTTTGGTATTAATGTTGCTTCTAGTTTCAATGCTCCACGAATTTTAGAAGCTATGGCACGTGAAAATCAATTCTCAAAGGCTTTAACTAAAAGAACTAAGAATAATTTTCCAATTAGAACCTTCTTTATTTCCGTATTACTTGCCATTTTAATTCCAATGGCATTTGAATATAATATGGTTAACTTGATTACTTTAAGTGCTATGGTACGTTTCTTAGGCTTTATTGTAGTTCCATTGGCAGTTATTCAATTCTATCGTGGAAAAACCGCAGAGCCAGTTTTAGATGCGCAAAAGAATGTGTGGACTGATATTGTAGTTCCAATTCTTTCCATTGCTCTAGTAATTTTCTTACTAGTAGAATATAACTGGAAGGCTCAGTTTGGGGTAGTCAATGCACAAGGACAAGTAACTGGAATTAACTGGTATGCTATTGCAATGATGATTTTTGGATTTATCCTTTTACCTCTAATTATGTTTATTATCTCTAGAAAAGATCGTAAAGCTAGTAAATAACGAAAAAGACTGTTAAGCCTATTGGCTTAGACAGTCTTTTTTTGTGCTATAGAATTTTGATGTCAGCAGCTTCACATGATTTAATCATTTTGGGAGGCCAAATACTTGCTTGAACTTCGCCAATATGAGCTTTTCCAAGCAAAAGCATACATAAGCGAGATTGACCAATACCACCACCGATTGTATAAGGAAGTTTACCTTCTAAAAGCATTTTATGGAAGGGTAAATCAGCTCTTTCTTCAGTATGAGCTTTTTTGAGTTGCTCTTTCAGAGATTCTTCGCTAACTCGAATTCCCATTGAAGAGATTTCTATTTTACGTTGTAAGGGTTCATACCAAAAGAGTAAGTCACCGTTTAATTCCCAGTCATCGTAATCTGGTGCACGACCATCATGTGGCTCACCACTACACTTTAATCTATCACCAATTTTCATTAAGAATACTGCTTTTTTCTCTTTAGCTATTTTATCTTCACGTTCTTCTGGTGCTAAATCTGGCCAGCGGTCTTCCAGTTCTTGTGTAGTAATAAAAGTAATGTCGCTAGGTAAGCGGTAAGTAGAACCGGGATAGCGCGCACTAAGCTCTTTTTCAGTTTCTTTAATTGCTTTAAAAATTTGTTTGACAGTAGTTTTAAGAGTCTCAATATTTCTTTCTTCTTTAGCAATAATCTTTTCCCAGTCCCATTGATCTACGTAGATTGAGTGAAAATTATCTAAATCTTCATCGCGGCGAATTGCGTTCATGTTGGTATAAAGACCTTCATGCATTCCAAAACCATAGCGCTTAAGTGCTAGACGTTTCCACTTGGCTAAAGAGTGTACAACTTCGATTGTGTCATCTGGCATAGCCTTCATATCAAAAGCAACAGGACGTTCAATCCCATTTAAGTTATCATTTAAGCCAGTAGATTTTTCAACGAACATTGGTGCTGACATTCTTTGAAGATTTAATTTTTCAGCAATCTTATCTTGAAAAGTTTCTCTAATGAAAACAATTGCGGCTTCAGTATCACGAATGGTTAAACTTGGATGGTAATTCTTAGGTAATATTAATGTCATAATTATCTGTACTCCTTAGAAAAATTTTAAGAGTAAAGAAAAAGCCCTTCACTCCTGAGTTTCTCAGGACGAAAGGCTTTTTTCCGCGGTACCACCTAAATTGTCTAAAATAGACCAGCTTAATAGAACACAATTATGCTCCTCGGCTTGATAACGTACCGATGACGGCGTAGCTTACTATAATTTAGGCTAGCAGCACTGCGAAAAAGTGTTATTCGATAATTCAGGGTCTACTAGCTTCTCACTAACGCTAATTCACTGAAAGAATAAAATTATCTACTCGTCTCTTCATTGCTTTTTAAGTTTTATATTAATTATATTTAACTCGATTTGCGTTGAAAAAGCAAGATGTAAAAAGATAATTTTTTTCTAGTGTGTTATGATGAATCTTGCATAAGATTAGGAAAGTTGGAAAAATATGACAAAAAAGAGATTGTGGACGTGCTTGGCAGCACTAGCCTGTGTTTTTTGGGGCATTTCTGGGTTATTTGCTAAGGGATTATTTAATATTAGCTCAAATATAACGCCGATTTGGATTTCACAAGTTCGAATGGTAGTAAGTGGAGTTTTATTATTGATTTTTGCTCAAATTACTGGCAAAAGACCACTTAAAACTATGACTGATAAAAAAGATACAATTACTGTCATTGCGTACGGCTTGTTGGGATTATTACCCGTGCAATATTGTTACTTCATTGTTGTTCAACAAGCAAATGCCTCCATTGCTACTGTATTACAGTTTATTGGACCATTTTTTGTCTTATTTTATATGGTAGTATTTGAGCATCAGGTATTACGTGCAGTAGATGTAATTGCTGCTATTGTTGCTTTTATAGGAGTTTTCTTTTTAGCTACACATGGGCACTTTAATCAATTGTCCCTAACTCCTTCAGTTTTATTTTGGGGTCTAATTTCGGCAGTAGGTGTAGCTACCAATACTCTTATTCCACGTCGATTACTTGATCATACTTCTAGTTTAGTAGTAACTGGATGGGGCTTGCTTTTTTCAGGGATTGCTTTGGTAATAGTACATCCGGTATGGCCAAAGATTCCGAATAATATTAATGTTTTTTGGCTAATGGCTGGTGTAATCGTGATTGGAACTCTAATTCCATTTCAATGGATGATGGGATCACTTCGTTATATTAAACCATCAACTGCTAGTTTATTAGATGCTTTTGAGCCGGTTTCCGCAACGATTGGGTCAGTAATTATTTTTGGATTAGTGATGGCTCCAATTGATTGGATTGGTTCAATAATGATCATTTGTGCAGTATTAGCACTTAATTGGGAACCGAAAAGTCGTAATAAAAAAGAGTAGTTACTCAAAACTCCCGAGTAACTACTCTTTTTTGTAATTAAGCATTTCTTTTGCTGATTTTACTATGTTTATATCCATAGACACAGTAAATAAATAGTCCAAATAAGAACCAAACACTAGCAAAAATATAAGTTTTAACAGATAAAAAACACATCATGCCAATGCAGGCAAGTCCAGAAAGAATTGGAATTACTGGATAGAATGGAACCTTGAAGTCACCTTCAGGAATATCTTTTCTTCTGCGTAATAAGATAACTCCAAATGAAACAAAAGTGAAGGCAAGCAATGTCCCAATTGAAACTAAGCTAGTAAGTTCTTCAAGAGAAAAGAGACCACCCATAATTGCAATCACAATAGTTACGATCCAGAGGGCATTTTCTGGAAGACCATGCTTGTCAATTTTTCCTAAAAAGCTAGGTAGGAGTCCATCGCGTCCAATAGAATAAATTAGACGTGAACTTGAGTAAATCATAGTTAACATCATTGTACTCATTCCGACAATAGCACCAATCGATAATAAATCTGCTACCCAACCTTGGTTAACGACCTTTAGAGCGTAGGCAACCGGATTAGCTACATCTAGTTGTTTATAATTTACCATCCCAGTTAAAACTACTGAAACTCCCATATAGAGAAGAGCTGCTACGATTAGAGTACCGATGATTCCAATAGGCATATTTTTTTTAGGATTTTTAACTTCAGCTGCTGAAGATGAAACAACGTCAAAACCTAAAAACGCAAAAAAGACTGTTGTAGCTCCACGTAAAACGCCTGTAGTTCCATATGGCGTGAAAGATTGATAGTTTTTAGGCTTAATAAAAAATAAACCAACACCAATAAAAATAAATATGATTGCTATCTTAATTAAAACAGCAGCATTATTAAATTTCATGGATGCTTTCATTCCACGAGAAAGTAAGATTCCAATTAATAAAACACTAATGACTGCCCATAAATTTAGGTACGTACCATTTAACGGATCGAATGGTCCCTCAAAATGATGCGGGATGTGTAAGCCAAAGCTGTGTAGTAAGGAGTTGAAATAAGAAGCCCATCCAGCTGATACTGCAGCAACTGAGAGCATATATTCTAAGATTAATGCCCAACCTAAAATCCAGCCAATAACTTCTCCGTAAAGGATATTTCCGTAGGAATAAGCCGAGCCCGCAACAGGGATGCTAGAAGAGAGTTCGGCATAACACATACTTGCTAGCGTACAAACTAAAGCAGCAATAAGAAATGAAAGTGTTACACCAGGACCAGCTTCTTTAGCAGCAACCGTACCTGGTAAAATAAAAATTCCTGTCCCAATAACTGCTCCGATACCAATAGTTAATAAGTCAAAAGCCCCGAGCGTTTTGACAAAGTGCTTATCAGTACCGAGATAACGCTTGAGGCTTTCTTTTCTAAACGGATTCAACTTCATTAGCAGTGCGCTCCTTGTGACGTTCTAAAATCATTTTAACAATTGCGTTTGCCACATTTGTGTTTCGAAGTAGCGGGCCGTGTGAATATGATCCAATAAAGTTTTTGTAGCGTAAACCTTCAACTTTATCTTGAGGATTGTTGCCATAACCTTCAATCATTTCACCAAAGGAATGAAGCATGTTAGTATTATCAAAGTAAGTTTGTCCTGAATGATTTTCAAAGGCTTTTACTTCGCCCCATTCAGTCATATAGCGGGTATCACCAATCATTCGCTTGTCTGCCTTAAAAATTGTATGTAAAGGTAAGATCCCTAATCCTTTGATGGTAATGCCAGAGTTAGTTTTATAATAATCTCCCATCAATTGATAACCACCACAGATACAAAGCATTGGATTACCGGCTTTGATATAGTTTTCAATTGTTTCTTTATGACGTGGCAGATCTTTAGCTACAACAGTTTGTTCAAAGTCTTGACCACCACCAAAGAATAAAAAGTCGTAGTCATTAGCATCAAAACTATCGTCTAATGAAATGTTATCAACTTCAGTTTGATAGCCTTGCTTATCCAATAGGTAACGAATTACTTTAACATCGCCAGAATCTCCGTAAGTATTCATTAAATCTTCGTATAAGTATGCAATTTTTATTGTTTTATCTGCCATAATTATCATCCTTATTTAAATTGTATGTTCAAAGTATAACTTAAAATTGTCTTAAATCCTAGTTAGTAAAAAATATTAGTTCATTTCTTCTTGAGCGGCTAGATGGTTGATTGGGCCATATTTAGAGCCAACATTTATTGGATGTGAAATGGCTTCATAAGTAAAATCCTTAGCAATTTTAACAGCCGTTTTGAGATCAGTCCCTTTAGCTAATTCAGCTGTAATTACTGCTGATAAAGTATCACCAGTTCCGTTAACTCGATCTGTTTTGAAATATGGCTTAGTTAACCATTCTTCTGAACCATCTGCTAATAAAAGGTAGTCCTTAACTTCAGTTTGATTGCTATTGTGGTGACTGCCCTTAATTAAAACATTTTTAACGCCCATTTTTTGTAGCTTTCTTGCGCCTTGTTTAATTTCATCTTCATTCTTTAGTTCAAGTTCAGTCAATTTCTGAGCTTCAAAAAAGTTCGGTGTAATAATTGTTGCAAGGGGAACTAATTCGTCAAGAAAAGCTTGATAGGCATCATCTGCTAAAAGTGTAGCTCCATGCTTAGTGATGATTACTGGATCAAGCACAATATTTTGCATTTGATAATGTTTTAAGTTTTTAGCAACTACATCAATAATTTCTTTATTAGCTAGCATTCCTGTTTTAACGGCTTTTATTTTAAAGTCTTCATTTAAAACATCAAATTGCTTTTGAATAAAATCTAATGGCATTAATTGTTGTGCAAAAATACCTTGAGAATTTCCTGCGACAGCAGCAGTTAACAGCCCCATCCCATAAACGCCACGTGCATAAAAAGCATGTAAATCTGCTGGCATCCCAGCACTTCCGTCGCTATCATGACCTGCAATTGTTAAAGCTTCGATGTGTTCTTTTGACATATTGTGCCGTCCCTCCTAAAATTTATTTTCGGTAAATTATTACTATCAATTATAAAAAATAAACTAACAAAGTGAAAGTGTTCTGTACGCAAGGCAGAAGGGAAAAACTTTTCCTGAACTTAAATCTCAAATACTTAATTACTGTAGAAAATAGTCTAGAATATAGACTGAGAGATAATATGAATAATAAAGGATGAAAAGTATGGAACATAATCGTTTAGTTACCTTTGATGGTACTGTTAATTTTCGCGATATTGGTGGCTATGAAAATAATGACGGTAAACATGTTAAGTGGAATAAAATTTATCGTTCTGATTCCTTAAGTAGTCTAACTAAAAACGATGAAGAAAAGTTAGAAGAAATGAAAGTCACAGTAGATTGTGATTTACGTACAAGTAATGAACAATTGATGGCTCCGGACCGACAATGGAATGGGGTAGAAGTTATCGATTGTCATGTCTACGCAGAGGATAGCAGCGGTAATTTTGTTAATGACAGTCATAAACTATATCGCTTTTTACATCATATTCCTAAAGTTAATAGTTATTTAGGTGAAATTTATCAAAATGTAATTTTAAGTCCTGCTAGTCAAAAGGCTTTTGCCCGTGTGTTTGCGTCCCTACTTACCTTACCGGAGGATGAAGCGTTAGTATATCACTGCAGTGCTGGTAAAGATAGAACGGGAATGACCACCGCATTAATTTTAAAGGGCCTGGGTGTTGATGAGCATACAATTGCCCGTGACTATTTATTAACAAATGAGCTGTATACTTTTGGTCTTAAAAAGCAACTTCCAAGTGATTCTGAAATGATTAAAATGGTTAATCGCATGAATATTACTGAAGGTGAAGGTACCGCTATTGAAGGAATTACTCAGACAATCGATATTGGATATGGCGGTTTTGAAAATTACTTTACTAAAGAACTTGGTTTTTCAAGGCAAGATCTAAAAGATTTTAGGAAATTATATTTAGAGTAACAAAAAACATTAGACACATTGAAGTGCCTAATGTTTTTTAGTTTCCACTAGATTCACGTTTAAGTAATTCTACGGGTAAATAGTAAGTATAGTTATCCAATTCTTCAGTCGGATTATCAATTCTTTTTTCTAAAAGTTTAACAAGTAATTGCGCAATTGAGGGAATAGGTTGAACAATTGTAGATAAACGTGGTTCAAAATCACGGACAACTTTACTACCATCAAAGCCAATAATTTTTAAATCTTTAGGAATATGAATACCTAAATCATGACTGATATTTAAAATAAGAAGAGCAGTGAGGTCATCGGAAGCGACGATTCCATCTACTTTATGATTTTCTAGTAAGTCTCTAATTGCCATTTCTTTTAAGGCGAGAGTTTCGTTAAAGATCACTGGATGGATGTGTTCTGTTAACTTAAGCTCCTTAATTGTTTCTTTATAGCCTAGAAGCCGCTTTTGAGTAGGGTGACCATCTAAAGTGGGATTTCCGACAAAGTAAATGTGACGCGCACCATGATTATAGAGCTCTTGAGTAGCTAAACTACCGCCTTTAAAGTTATCGGCACTAACGATTGGAATATTGTCCGATAATTTTCGATCAAAAGACACAATTGGTAGGCCAGTTCTTTGATACTCTTCAATTCCTAAGTTATGTGCACCAGCGATAATGCCATCAACTTGGTTAGCCATTAGCATTTGTAAGTAAGTACGCTCTTTTTCTTTGTCATTGCCAGCATTACAAAGGATTGCTTTATAGCCATGCTTAAAAAGGCAATCTTCTATTTTAGAAACTAATTCTCCAAAAAAAGGATTAGAAACATCCGGGAAAATTAAACCAATTAATTTGGTTTTCTTGCCTTGCAGGGATCGAGCAACTGAATTAGGTTGATAATTCAACTCTTTCATTGCCTCATGAACTTTTTTACGTGTTTTTTGACTAATATAGCCGTAATTATTAATTACGCGTGAAACTGTAGTAACAGAGCAGCCTGCTTTGGCAGCTACATCGGTTAATTTGACCATTATTATCTTCCTATAATATAGAATTCATGCTCCATAGTCGTCCCGTGTACTTAGTATCTTTGTCAAAAGCAATTTTTTGGTTTGGAGTTGGTGCAAAGAATCTTAAAGTTGCAACATGACGGCCATTATTGATGAAAATTTCGCATAATGATCCATCGATAAAAATATCTAAATCTAGATCTTGATCATCTTTCAGGTCAATTGTTCTAGTTGCACCATAATCTGGGTTAACAGCTGGGCCACTTGAAGCACGATCAATTGTTAATTTTGCATTTTGATCTGTATTAAAATCAAGAACTAGACTTGATGATAGATCTTCATTAGAAGCTAAGTGTAATTTTCCACTTTGACCGGCTAGTAAGTGAAGTTTCAGTTCATATTGCTTACCGGCTGCTTGACTAATTATCTTTTCATTGTTGAGCTGTTTCTCATTATGACGTAATTTCTTAATTGCGTCTACTGGATGTTGATATAACGCCCCATCTTTAATTTCTAGTCGCTTAACTTGACTGTAGCAATTAGCCCAGTTTTCTCTATCAGTTGGATAAGTACAGTCTGGAAGACCAACCCAAGAAATAGCATAAGCATTCCCATCGGGTGCATTAAATGCTTGAGTGGCATAGACATCAAAGCCATCATCTAAATTAGCTGGTTTTTCTTGAAGAGGGGTAAATTTTGCTTCACTTAAGTTAATATCTTTTCCAATCCAGTACATATTTGGATAAATATTTTTGTAGTCAGCAACTGACTTGTCTAATCCTTGAGGACAGAAAATTAAAACAGGATAATTATTAACAAAAACTAGGTTAGGACATTCAATCATATAGCCCATTTCGTCTTTACCTAAGTCTAAGTAGCCATTTTCATGCCAATTTTTGAGATCAGTTGATTCATAAATATCAATGTGACCCTTCTTAGTCTTAGCATCTTGGGCCCCAAGTAAAACATAATATTTTCCATCATGCTCAAATAATTGTGGATCACGGAAGTGTTCACTGACATGATCTGGAGGCAGAATTGCGGGGTCCTTAGGTTTAGTAATATGATTATCTTTATCCATTTCCGCAATTACTTGATAAGGAATTCTAGTCCAATCTTTATCGCGGTGATTGCCTGTATACATTAATAGAAGTTTTCCATCATGTTCCATTGCTGAACCTGAGTAGGCACCTGCATTATCTAAGTCACTGTCTGGATCAATTGCTGAACCAAGATAATGCCAATGCACTAAGTCCGGCGAAGCATAGTGAATCCAAGATTTAACTCCATGAACTGGTCCAAATGGATAAGACTGACAAAATAGATGGTATTCACCATTATAATAGGAAAATCCATTGGGATCATTGATTAATCCAGAAAGTGGGTGGATATGATAGTGCATTTGATAGGGAGACGTTGCAGCTTGAGCTTGAAGATTTAATAAAGTCTGTGCATCCCAATCTTTGTATTTGCGATAACGTTGTTCTCTTGTCCATTCCATAACTTATTCACCTCATTGAATATGTAAACGCATTCTTATATAAGAATGTTAACTTAAAGCTGGTCTATATGTCAAACGAATAACAGTATTAAACTAGTATTTTAAAAAATAGAAATTAAAATGTGGCAAAATAATAGCATTTTTTATGATAAGCGCTTGACATAATTTTAGAATACGCTATCATAATACATGTAAATATTTAAAACGCTTACACATTTTCAAGGAGGAGACAGACATGGATCACAAAAAAGTTGCTGAAACAGTTATTGAAGCTGTTGGTTGCGACAACTTAGTAGCCGCTGCTCACTGTGCTACGCGTCTACGTTTAGTCTTAAAAGACGATAGTAAAGTAAATATGAAAATGCTTGATAGCGATCCAGATATCAAGGGTACTTTTAAAACTAACAGTCAGTTTCAAATTATTATTGGGCCTGGGGATGTTAATAACGTCTACGATGAATTAATTAAAATGACAGGTCTATCAGAGCTTTCAACTGATGATTTAAAGAAGGTTGCTCAAAAGGATCAAAAGTTCAATCCAGTAATGGCCTTTATTAAGCTTTTATCTGACATCTTTGTTCCTATTATTCCAGCATTAGTAGCTGGTGGTTTATTAATGGCTTTGAACAACTTCTTAACTTCTCCAGGTTTATTTGGAGCTAAGTCAGTTGTTCAAATGGCACCGAGCGTTAAAGGATTATCTGAAATTATTCAGGTAATGTCCGCTGCTCCATTTATTTTCATGCCTATCTTAGTTGGTATGTCTGCTGCTAAACGTTTTGGAGCTAACCAATTCTTGGGTGCAACTATTGGTATGATTATGACCACTCCAGCTTTAGGTGGAGCTGGTAAATATTGGGATATCTTTGGTTTACACGTTTCTCAAACTAACTACCAATACCAAGTTATTCCGGTTTTAGTAGCAGTTTGGCTTTTAGCTTTCTTAGAAAAGAGATTCCACAAGTGGCTACCATCTGCAGTTGACTTTACTTTCACACCACTTCTTTCAATTATGATTACTGGTTTCTTAACTTTTACAATTATTGGACCAGTCTTTAAAGGTGTGTCAGATGCAATAACTACTGCTATTGTTTGGCTTTACAATACTACTGGTGCCTTTGGTATGGGTATCTTTGGTTTATCTTACTCAGCTATTGTTACTACTGGTCTTCACCAAAGTTTCCCAGCAGTTGAAACTCAACTTTTAGCTGAATATGCACGTGGTCGTGGATCCGGTGACTTTATCTTTGTTACCGCATGTATGGCTAACGTTGCTCAAGGTGCTGCTACATTTGCTATTTACTTCTTAACTAAGAATGAAAAGGTTAAGGGTTTAGCAAGTTCATCTGGTGTTTCTGCATTACTTGGTATTACCGAACCAGCATTGTTTGGTGTTAACTTGAAGTACAAGTTCCCATTCTTCTGTGCTTTAATTGGTGCAGGTGTTGGTGCTGCTTTTGCAGGCTTAATGCATGTTACTGCTGCTGCTTTTGGTTCAGCTGGATTCCTTGGATTCTTATCAATGGTTCCAAAGAGCATTCCAATGTGGGCACTTTCTGTAGCAATTAGTTTCATTGTTGCTTTTGCTTTGACCTTTATATATGGTAAACGTCACTTTAAGGAAGATGTGGCAGAAGAATCTGGTACTGTTGAATCTGCTGGTGATCAAGTAGCACAACAAGAAAAAGCTGAACAAATTATCAAAGAAGATAAAGAATTACATGATGAAGTAATTGCTGCTCCTGTTTCAGGTAAAGCAGAAAGCTTGAAAGATGTAAATGACCCGGTCTTCTCTACTGAAGCAATGGGTAAGGGTGCTGCAATGGTACCAAGTGAAGGTACTATCTACTCCCCAGTAACTGGTGAAATTACAGTTGCTTATGAAACTAAGCATGCTTATGGAATTAAATCAGACGAAGGTGCAGAAGTTCTAATTCATATTGGTATCGACACTGTAAACATGAAGGGTGAAGGATTTACTACTGATGTAAAGCAAGGCCAACATGTTGAAAAAGGTGAAAAGCTTGGAACAGTTGATTTAGATGCTGTAAAGAAAGCAGGATACGATACAACTGTCATGACTGTAATTACTAACACTACTAGCTATGCAAATGTTCAACGTATTGATGGCGTAGAAAAGAAGCATGGTGACGACTTAATTGCAGTTACTAAGAGATAAATTTTATTAATAAAATGAAATAAGCTCATCTCCTAAAACGGAGATGAGCTTATTTTTGTGATAAAAATAAATTGCTTAAAAAGTTAAAAGTATGCCATTTAATTTTAATCTTCAATCAAAAAAACGCTAAATCATTCAGATTTAGCGTTCGTAATAAAGGCTAAACTTTTTCTTAGATTAAAGCAGCAGCCTTATTTTTCAATAATAGTTTTACCAGTAAAACATTCACCGAATAGATCAACTGCTAATGGATCCATATCATTTGTAAATTCCTTTACTGAAATAGTTAAAATTTCTTTCTTACTTTCTTTCATAATTTTAATTCTCCTTTTCTTTTTTTAATGTTGACTTAATAATATTTTATTTTTAAAATTAAGTCAAGTAGTTTAGGAGGAAAAATTATGTATAATCCAGTTTATAAATTAAAAATAAATTGTTTATCAAATAGCTATAAGGTTAATTTTGATAAACAATGGATTTATTTAACATCTAAAGAAAATACTATTCCAACAATTGGGTGGAAAATACATATTTCAGCATCTCCTGTTGATTTTTGGAAAATAGTGGAAAGAGTTTCTAAAATTGTAATAGAAAAAAAAGATACTTTTAAGATTCCGATTGATTATCATGCCATGCTAGCATTGACCACTGGCGGAACTAAGCTTGAAGCACAAGGAAAAATGATAACTATTTATCCGTCTGACCAGAGTTTTGCTAATTTAAAAGATTATGCGGAAAAATTAAGTGTCGATCTCAAAGAGAATAAGTATCCTATAGTTAGATGGGATTATAGATTTAAAGATACTAATGTTTTTTTCAGATATGGTGCTTTTTTAGCAGAATATCTGCCAGATAGTATGGGGTACTTAAAACCTGCTATTAATTATGAAGGAAAAAAAGTATTAGATTATCGTAAAAATCTATTGAAAACTGCAATTCCTACTTTTTTAAAGCCTCCTCTTAATGAAAAAGAACGAATAACACTAAAGTTAGAAAAATTAGGCTTCGAAAAGATTAAGCATATTAATACAACTAGTAAAGGGAATACATTTGTAGCTTTTTATAAAAATAAAAAGGTGTTTATAAAACAGGCGTATGCAAATGAACTTATTGATAAGTTAGGAAGATCTGCAGCGGATAGATTGAAAAATGAATATTACTATTTAAAAAAAATCTACAATATTATTAATTCTGTAAAACCTATTTTATTAAAGGAGTATACGAACGAGTCAATATTAGTCGAAGAATTTGTATATGGTTTTTCATTAAGTGAATATTTTAGAACCGGAAAATATTATGATGCTGATAGAAATCAAAGAAATATATTTATAGTTAAAATTATTGATCATCTATTATCAGATATTAAAAAATTACATAATAATGGCATTATTTTTAGAGATGTATCTCCAAGTAATATTATTGTAAACAACGATATTCCCATACTTATAGATTACGAGCTAGCAAATCAATTTTCTAATTTAAAAGCTTATGATGGGGCAACTCCAGGATTTTTTTCAATAAGAGAAAAGGGTATTAGACGTTGGTCTACTCAACGAGATGTATATGGCTTAGGAGCCCTTATATTCTATTTAACTACTACCGTAAAACCAATTTATCAGGAAGATTTAATTAGCTCTAAAAAGCAAAGAGAAAAGTTAGAAAAAATTGCTATTGCAATAAATGAGAAAAATTCTAGGATATTGCAATTGTCTTTTCTTGGTATTGAAATGATGTATCACTGTGAGAAAGAATTATCATATTTTATAAAAAAATTTTATTTAATAAAAAATTTTACTTTAAATATGCCTCTAAACGAGCCGATAATATCTAATACGATCAATCTAAACTTAAAAGCCTATCTTAAGGAAAGAGCTAAAAAAATAGTAATTACCAATAATAAAGTGACTAATAGGATAGATGTTTTAAGAAAAACTCAAATTATTAGTTTAGATGGAGGATTAGTGGCAGATCTAATGTTATTAAAAAATCAAGCTTATTCGAATAAAAAATATTCTTATAACAAAATGACTAAGTTGTTAAATACAATCAATTATGCTTATGATTATATTCCACACTATAATGTCCATAATTTAATTACAGGCGACGTAGGTCTTCTATACTGTATTGACTGGTACAATAAATTTTACTCAAATATCAAATATAGTGACTTACGAGAAAAAATTATCGTTTCTTTAGAGAATACAGATTTTGAAGAATACTATACAAGTTTTTTGTACGGAAATTGTGGAATTGGATATATGTTGTGCAAAGCATATCATCTTTCTAAGGATAAACGTTTACTAAAAATAATTAATACACTTATAAATACAGTATATAAACGTATTGAAGTAAGAGACGGAAAAATTATTGATATCAACGCAGGTAATGCGAATTATAAACTTAATAATAAAATTTTAGATCTAGGCTATGGATCAGTTGGAGTTGGAATATTTTTCTGCGAATATCTAAAAATTATGGATAATAAAAAAATTCTAAAGATTACAGATATGATTTATGAACAAATAAATATGAAGAAAAATTATAAAAATGGATACATATACTGGAGAATGTCAAATTTTGATAATCACCATTATCCCTTACTTTTTTCAGGAACAGCAGGAATAGGAGTATTTTTAATATCTTATAAGAGACTAACTAAAAAACACATAAATAATATAGATAATATACTTGGTCTAATAAATCATACGTTGCTAAATTTGAATATTGTATTTACAGCTAATCTCCTACAGGGAGCAGCGGGGATTTTATTTTTCTCAAAGTATTATGAAAAAGGAAAAGAATTAGAAAGTAAATATAGAAAAATAATATATGCTATGTCTTCTAAAAAAGGAGCGTATAGATATTGGACGGATCCGTCTAGATATAATCGAATAGATGACTCTTTTTTAACGGGTACTCCAGGAATTTACTATGTATTAACAATGTCTAAAGAAAGAGGGTTGAGGGAATGACTTTAAAATACGCATCAAAAATAAATGTTACACTGTATATTTTGTTATCAATTATATATGCATCGGGGAATGTTGCAATTGCATATGTTTCAAAATTAATGCTAAATAATGCTCAATACCAGCGTGGAGGATTAACTCAACTTTTAATAATCGCTTTGTTGGGTTCGCTTATAATAGTAATAATTATGTTTTCTAACTTTGCATATAAATATTTAAAAAATAAAATTATTTTAGAAATTAATCTTGAATTGAAAAAAAGATTAATGACTCATTTAATGAATAAAAATGGCACTTCTCAAAAAGAAGGGCTTAACTTGATGACAAATGATTTAAAGCAAATAGAAACGTTAAAAATCAGTAATGAATTATTGATTATTACAGAGATTTTTTCATTTGTTTTATCATTAGTAGCTGGATTATTAAATAGTTGGTTTTTAACTATAATATTTATGATTACTACTTTATTACCCGGCTTAATACAAAAATTATTTGTCAAAAAGATTCAAAATAAATCAAAAAAATGGGAACAAAGAAATGCAAACTATACACAAAGAGTGAGCGATGGATTAAATGGAGCAGTAACGGCAAATTTATATAATGCAAGAAACTCAGTCTTGGAGAGGATTATTACTGATGCTAAAAGTATGGAAAATGCTTTAAAGTCATTAAACTATACTCAAGATGTAGCAAATCAAATTATTATCGCTTTAGCTGATATCTTTAGTTTTATTCTCCCATTTTTTATAGGTGCTGTTTTAATGTATAATGGTCAAATTGGTTCGGGTACTTTGATTATGATTGTTCAATTATCTAATAATTTTATTAATCCTATTGTTAATATTTTTGATCAATTGAATCAAATTAAGTCAACTGAACCAATTTGGAAAAAAATAGAAGTTGGATTAAATGATGTTCCAACAGCGCCAAATGATCAGAAAACGACTTCTAATCGTACGTTCAAGAAATTACAAACAGATAGTTTAACCTATAATATAAATGGAAAAAACATATTTACTGATTTATCACTTATTATTCCTCATAAAAGTAAAGTTTTGATTACAGCACCAAGTGGATGGGGAAAATCGACATTTTTACAGTTATTATTGGGAAAATTAAAACCTGATAGTGGAAAGATTTTAATTGATTCTGAGAATATTACTAATAACTGGGAAACAGCCCATAATTATTTTAGTTATGTAACCCAATCTCCTTTTATTTTTGATGATACATTGGAATTTAATATTACATTAGGTAAAAAGTATCCATCAAAAAAGTTAAATGCAGTTATTGAGAAAGCTGGATTAAAGGAATTGGTTGATGAAAAGGGTTTAACTTACTCGGTAGGAGAGAAAGGAAAAAATTTGTCAGGAGGGCAAATTCAAAGGATCGAAATTGCAAGGGCTTTACTATCAGATCGACCTATTATGTTGGCTGATGAAGCAACCAGTGCTTTGGATCAAAAATTATCCGAAAAGATTCACAGCATTATTTTAGATAATCCGAGATTAACTGTTATTGAGGTAGCACATAAAATTTCTACTAAAGAAAAAGAAAAGTTCGATAAAGTATTAAAATTAGATGAACTAGCAAAACAGAAGTAAGGATAAATAAAATCTTGGGCTGAAGAATCAAGAAATTAAAAATAAGCTCATTTCCGTTTTAGGGGATGAGCTTATTTTTTGTTCTAAATTTAGGACTAGAATTATATAATTACATATCATTAACTTAGAAAAGAGATGAAATAATGCAAATTGGGAAAGAACTGAAAAAACTACGGTTAGAACTAGGACTAAGTCAAACAGAGATGGTAGGAGATATTATGAACAAAATCTTTCAAAAATTGTAGAAATAAGAAAAATTTGTGCTACAGATTATCAATACAGAAATGTTTATGCTCATGCTCTTCTTTTAGAGAACTTTTTTAAAAAGAATAAACTATCATGTAAAGAAGAAGCAATGATTAAGAAATTAATACTTAATATAGATGAGTGGGGAGAAGATAACTTGCGCTTGTTTGCTATGGCTATATCTCTGTTTGATGAATCAGAGATTGAGTATGAACTAAATATGATTTTAAGAAAGTATAAGGAAATAGATAAAGCCAGCAGGAAAATTCAAGAAATACTTGGAGGAATAATGGTTAATTATTTAAACATAATGTTCTTAAAACATGATAGAAATTTTGAGATGATAAGCAAATTGAGGAATTTCTTGTATAAGTTACCGGTTGAGCCAAGAACTATATTTTTTAAAGTGATGGCAGATTATTATGGTTATCTTTTTAATGAAGAAAAATTAGAAGCAAAAAAGATTTTAGACTTTTTTGAAAGACATGGGATGGAGTCGATTACAGCCTATATAGCATTTTAGTTGTGTCATGATAGACACTTCGCTGATGGATTTTTAACAGTTTTGTATTATATATATTCAAAGCCTTGAAATTAATAATATTTTATCTATTAGTGGAACGAATAAAAAATGAATGTTAATAAACTTATATTAGAAATAAGCTATTTATTTTGTTGTATAGGTCCGATCGTTATACTTATTATTAGAAATATAAATGATCTAATGACTGTAACATTTGGAATATTATCAATTATTTTTCTTATATATATGTTTTGGTATATTTTTATATTTCACAAGAATAAGTTTTGATTAGTAAATTTCTAATAATTATTTTTTTATCAATCTTACATACATTTGCCTATAATATATACTCATGATCATAAATCAAAATAAGCTCATTTCCGTTTTAGGGGATGAGTTTATTTTTTTGTTTGAGATAAAATATAAGTATGAAAGAAAGGGTGAGGGTTAGTGAATGATATTCAAGTGATTCAAGCGGATATCACAAAATTAAAAGTTGATGCAATCGTTAATGCAGCTAATAGAACACTTTTAGGTGGCGGTGGAGTTGATGGGGCAATTCACCGTGCAGCTGGTCCAGAATTACTAGCAGAATGTAGAACTCTTCATGGTTGTGAAACTGGCGAAGCAAAAATTACTAAGGGGTATAACTTGCCTGCTAAATATGTTATCCACACAGTTGGCCCTGTGTATAATCCTAATTTTGTTCAACAAGATGCTGAATTATTGGCATTTTGTTACAAAAATAGTCTTAATTTAGCTAAAGAATATGACTTACATTCAATTGCTTTTTCTTGTATTTCAACTGGTGTGTATGGGTATCCAAAAGTAGATGCTGCAAAAATTGCGGTTGAAACTACTAAGAATTGGCTTAAACAACAAAAATTTAATATTAAAGTCTACTTTTGTGTATTTGATTCAGAAAATAAAGCCATATATAATAAATTAACGTCTTAACTAAAGTGAGGAGTTTTAGATGAGTTTAAAATATGCAAAACGAAGTCAGGTGATTTGGTTTGCTATCTTAGCTGCAATTAAGGCTTGTAATATTTTATTTGTGGCTTATATGATTAAGATTATGCTGAATGTGGCATCATCGCATTCGAAGGATGTAATGCATTTGGTGCGTTTAGCAGCTTTAACGGCTTTAGGGCAGCTATGCTTCATGATGAGCAATTTCATCTATGAGCGTGTAAAAATGGGGATCATTCGTGATGTTAATATGGTTTTCAAGCAGGCTAATTTGCAATATTTGGTTGACCAAGGTGAACCAGATATAAAAAATGGCTTGTCACTTATGACGAATGATTTGAAACAAATTGAAACAAATCGAATTACAGCTCAACTTGATATGATTTATCAAGGTCTAACTTTTATTGGATCATTAGCTTTTGCCTTATATAATTCCTGGCAAATGACGATTATTTTCGTAGTTGCGATGGCGGCTCCAGCTGTTGTACAAATCTTTACTAGTAGAATTATTACCAAAAAATCTAAAATTTGGGCTAAAACAAATGCCAATTATACTCAGAATGTTTCTGATTCATTAAATGGGGCCCAATCAGCTAAACTCTATAATGTTAGAGATAATATTGTCGTAAGAGCGACAAAATCAGCTCAAAATATGGAAAATGCTCTGCGAAATATGAACTTAACTCAAGCTTGGGCCTTAGAATTAATTTATTCTGCTGCTGAATTATTCTGTTTCATTATTCCATGTACGATTGGTGGCATCATGATGATGCAGGGAAGTTTAAGTGTTGGTACTTTATTTATGATGGTAGATTTGGCAATGAACTTTATTACGCCAGTCGTAACCTTGTTTAATGAATTCAACCAAGTTAAATCAACAGTTCCAATGTGGAAGAAAACACAAAAAGCCCTTAATTATGAAATAAAAGAAAATTCAGAAAAAGCCAAGAAGTTTGAAGGACTAGATGTAAAAAATCTTTCGTATCAAACTAAATCAGATAAGCATACAATTTTTACAGATGTTAATTTACAGGTTAGACCTGGAGAAAAGATTCTTCTCATGGCCCCAAGTGGTTGGGGTAAAACTACCTTGTTGCGACTAATGCTTGGCTTAAAGAAACCAGTAAAGGGTAAAATTTTAATTAACGGAAAGAATGTAACTGGGGACTGGGCAAAAGCTCATAATTATTTCTCTTATGTTAATCAAAAACCTTTTATGTTTGACGATACGTTGCGTTTCAATATTACCTTAGGTAGGAAGGTTAGCGATGAAAAATTAAAGGAAGTTATTCATTTAGCTGGTTTAGATGAATTAGTTAAAAAAGAGGGGCTTGATCATAAAGTTGGCGAAGCAGGCAATGGGCTATCAGGTGGACAAATCCAACGAATTGAAATTGCTCGTGCCTTATTGTCAGGTCGCCCAATTTTATTAGCTGATGAAGCTACGAGTGCTCTAGATCCGAACCTGTCTTTAGCAATCCATGAAACTCTTTTGAAAAATCCTGATGTTGCAGTAATTGAAGTTGCTCACAAAATTTCATCAAAAGAAAAAGCGATGTTTAATAAAATTGTTCACTTAGACATGAGTGAAGAAAGTAAAAACAAAATAATTAAAAAATAAGCTTGAGAAGTTTTATTACCTCTCAAGCTTATTTCTTTAGTTTAATTTCTCAAAAAAGTTAGTGAAGATTTTTTCCTGTTTGGGATCGTTTAATAGCTTATCTGGTCGCCATTGAATACCTAACATTGTTTGATCAGTTGATTCGATAGCTTCAATAATACCATCAGGAGCAGTTGCAACAATATTAAAGTTGTTAGCAATCGTCTTAATAGCTTGATGGTGGTGGCTATTAACGTAGGGATGAGTTCCTACAGCTTTAGCAAGTTCACTTTCATCAGTTACATTAACGTGGTGACTTTCTAAAGAGAGGTCATTTGGTTGAATATGTTGAACACCGGCACCAGAATTTTGAGCGTAAATATCTTGGAAAAGTGTACCGTTAAAAGCAACATTTAACATCTGCATTCCGCGGCTAATTCCTAAAATAGGTAAATTGGAATCATGAGCATTTTTGATTAAGTTTAGCTCAAATTGGTCTCGATGTGGATCAGTTTCTCTAAGCTCAGGAAGTGGCTCTTCATTATAAAAAATTGGTGTGATGTCAGGGCCGTCGCTAAGAATCAAAGCATCGAAATTGACGCCAGGCACCGGCATTTTCTTTAAGCTTACGGGAGCAAAGACAAGTGGAAGAAATCCAAGTTTTACCACCGTATCAACAACACTTCGATCAACAATTACCTCATTATTTTTAATACCTGCAGTAATACCGATAGTTTTCATAAAGAAACACTCCTTTAACAAGTTAGGCATTGCGGGATTGGGAAGAAAATTGCATGATTAAATAATTAATCAGTAAAGTAATCCCAGTTGCTGCAAATACCCATTCATAAGTAAACATACCAGAAATAGTTGAACCTAGTAAAGACCCCAAGACTGCTCCAATTGCTTGGAAGGATTGATTGTAAGAAAAGACTCTACCAAATGCTTCTGGGGGAACATTCAAAGTAAGAATTGTTTGAGCAGCTGGAAGTAAGCCAGCACTGATAATTCCTAATAGAAAACGCCAGAAAGCTAATGACCAGGCATTCGGAATAAAAGTCATTGGAATAAATAAAATAGTAGCAATTAATAGTCCCCACCGCAAAACTTTTTCAGCACCAATACGATCCATTAAGTGCCCAATATGTGAAGCAGAGAGCATTGTGCCAAGACCTGGTGTAGCCGCAACAATCCCGGCGATTAGGGCAATATTATTACTGTGCGGCATTAAAGATTTAACATAAAGAGAAACAATGGGATCAATAGACATAGTTGAAGATTGAACAATCATTGTAGTTACAAACATGATGATAATTAACTTAACATTAGGTAAGTCTTGCAGTATTTGTCCCATTGGTTTCATCTTTTCTCGGGAAACTGGTATGAAATCCTCTTTTACTAATAGCCATGTTCCTAAGAAAGTTAGAAACATTAGTCCGCCAGTAATAAAGAAGGGGATGCGATAACCGAATGCACTTGATAAAGCACCACCAATTAGAGGACCCACTAAGTTACCCGCAGTTCCTGCGGTCATCATTTGACTCATTACCCAGCCACTACGCTGATGCGGTGTCTCACCTGCCATGAGCGCCGTTGCGTTATTGATATAGCCTGAAAATAAGCCTTGTAAGAAACGCATACAGATAATAAAAAGTGCACTTTGAGCTAAGCCTGTAATAAAGATTGTTAAACTCATAACACCAGCAGCACGCATGCACATTAATTTTCTACCTTTACGATCAGCTAAATTACCCCAGTACGGAGAAATAATGGCCTGGGCAATAAAAGTCATGGCAAAGGCTAACCCTGAGTAAAGGTTTAATTGTAGTTTATTATAATGACCTAATTCAGCCATAAATAAAGAAATAAATGGCATTGTCATTGAATAACCTAATCCAGTAATAAAACAGCCTAGCCACAGAGTATAAAAAGTTTTATACCAGCCATTGGGTAAAGTGCTAGATTGTGATTTATTCACCTAGTCATCTCAATTCTAAATTACTTTTAAATTTATAATAGGATTATTTTAGCACAGTGTTTTAAAAGTAATTATCTTCATCTTGTTAAGTTGTTTAATTTTCTTAAAAAAGTAATGCGGATAGACTTGTAACATGCTAATATTGATTAGCACAATAAGGTAAAGGTAGAAAATAGTGAATAAGATGGAAGATTCTAAAGATAAGAAAAAAGTTTTAACTAGAGAAGAGTATCGAAAGCGACTAGCAAGCCATGGTAAAGTAAATGTCTGGGACTTATTCTTAAACCGGCCATATATTTCAGTAGCTTTAATTGTGCTAGCAATTCTATTTATTATGACCAAGTGGTGGCTTGGTCTGGTAATTTTAATAATTGCTGCAATTGCTGGTGCATTTATTATTGTAAAAAGTAAAAATCCTGATCGAACTCTTAGCTTAGAATTTAAATTAGGTGGAAACAAAACGCTTCATTTACTTAAAGCATTGCAGCTAGGAGCTTCAATGATCATGTTTTTATCCACTTATATGCGACAAGTTGTCACTATTAATTTTCAAACTACTGGCTCACAAGATATATTAAAAATGCTCCAAGGTGCGGCTGCTAGTACTAATAATGTTTATGCGGCTCAAGGAGCAAATGTAGTTGGATTACTTGATAGCTTATTAGGTGGAAGTTTATGGGGAACATACCGCTATGCGACAAATAGTGGTCAATTTATGAACGATCCGGCAGGTAGATGGATTATGATTTGGACTTTCCTTTTAATGGTAGCCCCAGCTATTTGTGTTTTGGCACAATTCTTTAGAGAACCATATTCACGTCGGGCTATGCTAGTTGGGTCAGGTATTTCAACAGTTTTATTTGTTTTGACGCCAACTATGATTAATCGATGGGCATATCAATTTGCCATTAACCACCAAATTAACCCAGCACAGATTGGTCAAATGTTTAGTGTCGGTTACATGGCTTACTTTGGCATGGGATGCAGTATCCTAGTATTTGTAATTGCTATTATTCGCAGCATTAAACGCGATAAATTTTAATGAATGAAGATAAAATTGCTACTATAATTTAGGTAGCAATTTTTTATTTTGGAGAAAAAAGATGAGTTTTGATCAAAGAAAAGTAGAAATTAACAAGCAAACAATTTTAATGCCCATTAATACCGGTGAAAGTGAAAAGGATATTTTAAAGCAAGCAGAGGAAATAAAAAAACTCCAACCTGAGATGATGGAGTGGAGAATTGATTATTTTAAAGACGTAGTTTTAATGAATAGGCTACTTGAAGTTGCAGGAAAAGTAAAAGATGTGATGGGAACTATTCCTGTTTTAATTACATTTCGTAGTCAAAAATTCGGTGGTAAGACTGAATTAGATAGTGAAGATGCATATTTAAACCTAGTAAAAATTGTAATTGATTTTAAATTGGGATATGCCGTTGATATCGAGCAAGGGCATGTGTCTGATAGAGTAAAAGGGCTAATTAAAGATGCGAAATCTAAGAAAGTACAAGTGGTACTTTTCTAGATAAAAAAACTCTTTCGGAAAAGTGACCGAAAGAGTAAAGTTAAGGAAAGCTACAAAATGTTATATGAAAGCGCTTCAATCGCCTTCATAGATTATTATAGTAGAGTGTGAGCTGAAGTGCAAATATTTTTTTCAGAGATGGGGAATAAATTTGAATAATGATCCACTTATATTTGAATTTGCGATAGCTAAAGATAAACCATCCAGTTTTAATGGTAGTAAGGATACTATCTGTCCTTTTTGTGATGTGGAAAATTTAAGGGATATTTATCAAACCAATGGGCCAATGATCTGGCTGGCTAATCGTTTTCCAACTTTAAAGGATACAAAACAAACTGTATTAATTGAATCAGATGAACATAATGGAGATGTTGCTACATATTCACAAGAATATAATCGTCGCTTAATGAAGTTTGCTCTTGAATGCTTCAACAAGATGAGGCAAAACAGAGAATTCAGATCAGTCCTTTGGTATAAAAATTTTGGACCTAAGTCTAATGGATCACTGTCTCATCCACATATGCAAATCGTCGGTTTGTATAAAGAAGATGGTTATAAATATATTCACGAAAGTAATTTTACTGGAATTACTGTTTTTAAGACAAATAATATGGAAGTTAATTTTGCGACACATCCAGTTCAAGGCTTTCAGGAATTAAATGTTAATTTAACAGGTAAAAACGGTTTAGATCTTTGGGCGGATTGGATTCAATACGCTATCCGTTATACCTTAGAAGAGATGTATGGAGGAAAATGTGATTCATATAACCTGTTTTTCTATCCCAATAAAGACGGAATCTGTTGTAAAATTATCCCACGTTTTTATGCACCACCTTATTTTGTAGGATATAAATTATCCGAGTGTAATGATAATAATACCTTGAGAAAAGAAGCGAAGAGATTATTAAATTTTGTACAAAAATCTTGAAATAATATTTCAGTACCTTAGAATGTTGAATAGAAATAGAGGTACGTTATGGATTTATCTACTAAAGTTTTAAACAATTATCCTAATTTTAAGGGAGCATCTAAAAAGATTGCCGATTATTTATTGGCTCATCCGAAGACTTTTTTACAAGAAGATGCACAAGGCTTGGGGAAAATCACTAAAACTAGTGCGGCTTCGATGATACGTTTTTGTCAACAACTGGGTTTTAAGGGACTAAAAGATTTTCAAATTCAACTTGCTCAAGATACACCCCAAGAAGATAAAAATACAATTGAACCTATTGTGGATAATCATGATAATCCACATGTTGTTTTACAAAAACTTCTATCAAGTATTAAACAGAATACTGAACAAACGGCTCATTTAATTGATGGAATGGCCTTAAATCAAGCGATTAATTTTTTGAAAAATGCTGATCGAATCTATTTAGCCGGTGTTGGTGCATCGAGCTTACCTGCTCAAGATCTTTACTATAAATTTATTCGTAGTGATAAAAATGTCATTTTTAATCAAGATATTCATATTGCCTTAGAGAGAATTTGTTATTCCCAGTCGACAGATGTTTTGGTCATTTTCTCTTATAGTGGCCTGACTCAAGAAATATTATTACTGGCTGGACAAGCACGTAAAAATCATACGCCAATTATTGCTGTGACTCGTTCTCATCAGTCTCCTTTGGTTGAAATCAGTGATGTGGTTTTAGGTGTATCAACAGATGAAAAGCTGCTTAGAGTAGGTGCGATAAATTCACTTTTTTCTGAAGTGTTTGTCTCAAGTGTCTTATTTTTAGCAACGATTAATCAAGATTTACCTAGATTAGAAGAAAAGTTTAAAGAAACAGAACTAGTAACTAATCAATTAAAACAATTAGATGAGTAGTATTCTAATAATGAATTAAATAAAGGCTGTAAGCTACTAGAAAAGATGCATTTAAGCATCTTTTTCTTTTGAAATTAAAAGCTATCTTGATATAGGATAACAAAAAGTTTTAAAATAACTTTATAATAAAAGATACTGACATAATATATAAGATAACGTAAGTTAAGTTTTGTCTAAGTCTAATAAGAAAGGCGATTGCTTTATGTTAAAGGATGGAATTACTGAAATTATCCAAAAGTATGATATTGATGCAGGTGTAATTGTTAAATATGGCGATCAAATTATGTATCAACATCAAGTTGAGAAAATTTTTCCAGCAGGAAGTTTGATTGACTTAGATATTGCTGCATATATTGAAGATCAGTGGAAAAAGACCCCTGAAGTTGTGGATGAAAAAATGGAAGTTACTGATCTTTCTCGTGTGCGTGGCGCTGGTATTATTGGTGATTTACGTCGTACTAATTGGAGCGTTCGAGACCTAGTTTATTTAACTAGTGCATTATCAGATAATGTAGCTACTAATCTATTAATTGAAAAATTTGATATTTATGAAATTGATGAGTGGTTAAAACAGAATTATCCCGGCATCCGATTGGGAAGAGAGTTAATGCGCTATTCGGCTAACGATCAAGATAACGAATGTACAGCTATTAGTATTGATAAGTTGATTACACATTTAATGACTACTCAAAATCTTTTTTGTGCTTTAGTGCGTAAAGGATTAGGCAATCATACTATTCCAACAGATTTAACTTTTTATGGGGATAATCTTCTTACCTACAATAAACTGGGACGAGATCGTCAGGCACGCCATGAGGTTTGTGCTTTTATGACGAAAAAAGCACCAGTATTTTGCACGGTTTTGAGCAGTTATGAGGGAAGAAATATAGAGGATAGATTATTCTTCCAAGAATTAAGTAAGTTGATTTTTTCACATGTGAAGAGTGCTGACTTTAAAAAATAGGAATCCTAAGAATAGATAAGGATTCCTATTTTTTATAAACTAAATTGCAAGGGTAGAAAATAGGAGTGGAGGAATAATTTTTGAAAAATATTTTTCGAAAAATAGATATGTATTCTAAAAATTTTAGAATACATTGGCTAGAGTATGTAGCTTTATTTATCGGAATAGATATTTTTACGCAGATGCTAATCATTCCGTTATTCAGGTATGTAACAACTGGAATTTTAAAAGCTAGTGCAATTCCGTTTGTTTCATATCAAAACATTGTTACCATTATTACCACACATACTGGAGTTGCTCTCCTATTAATCTTTGAATTAGTTATCCTATTTTTAGTAATTTATGGTGTATTTGCCTTAATATTATTGGGAATTAGAGAAATTTCTCAGAATCGATTTTCCCTTAAATTACTATTTAAAGAATTATGGCAGACATATCGTTCTGTTCGAGTAGGTTCCATCTTATTACTAGGCTTATATTTTTTGTTAATTGTACCTTTTGCAGATATGGTTTATCGAACACCGTTATTAGCCAAAGTTCAGATTCCAGAATTTATTTTGGATTTTATGACTAGAAATATTTGGCTGGTTAGTGGATTGATAATTTTTTATTTGCTAGCTTTTATTTTGGGAATCAGATTGATTTTGACGCTTCCCTTGATGATTTATCAAGAAAAAAAGACATGGATTGCGATGAAAGAGAGCTGGAGGTTGACTAGCCATAAAAATTGGTGGACCCTCTTAAGTCGCTTATTAGTTGCAGGAATCTGTGTTAGCGTAATTTTAGTTATCTGCAATTTAATAATTTATTTCTGTCAATTGGGATTAGATCATTTGCCAGAAAAGCTTAGCTTTAGTTTTGCTATCTTTAATCTGTTACTGGTCCAAATAATTAGTGAATTAATGGTGATTTGGATTAGTGTTATTTCTATTTTGATTGTTGTTGCACCATTACATGGGTTTAAGGCTGAAGATCAGAAAAAAATAAAAAGTAAAAAGACAGTTAAAATAGTAGATTTATGCTTAGTAATAATTTTCATATTAACTGCCGGAATCAATAGTACCTTGTATTTAAAGGGAGTAGATTTGCGGCGCCCGGTCACTATTTCACACAGAGGGGTAAGTGATAAAAATGGAGTGCAGAATACTATTCCAGCTCTAAAAAAGACAGCAAAGCTTCATCCAGATTATGTGGAAATTGATCTACATGAAACAAAAGATAAGCAATTCGTAGTGATGCATGACGAAAACTTGAAAAAATTAGCTGGAATTAATAAAACTCCAAAAGATTTAACTTTAAAGCAATTGACTAGAATTACTCTTCATGAAGATGGTCACCAAGCTAAAATTGCTAGTTTTGATCAATACCTAAAAGCTGCTCAGAAATTAAAGCAAAAATTGTTAATTGAGGTTAAGACAACACCTAATGATTCTCCAAAAATGCTCCAGAATTTTAATAAAAAATATGGCAAGCTAATTATTAAGCGTAAATATCAAGTTCAATCATTAGATTATCGTGTTATTGAGGTATTGCATCAAATTAACCCTAAGTTATTTGTCTTGTATATTCAACCCTATAATTTTACGTATCCCCAAAGTGTTGCAGATGGGTATTCAATGGAATATTCTACTCTAAACAATGATTTTATATGGCAGGCTCAACTTCAGAATAAGCCCGTGTATGCGTGGACAGTCAATAGTCCACAAATGATGATGAAGATGATGTATGACAATGCCAATGGAATTATTACCGATCGACTAGCTGAATTAAATGAGACAGTTAAAGATTTTGAAGATAATCGTAGTCACGCTAATAAGCTATTAAACTTTATTTTAATATTGCCTGATGATAATAAATAATTAGGAGTAAAGCATCCTTTAGAAAGGATGCTTTTTATACCACTATGGGTATATACCAATTACCAAAATTTTTATTTTAAGCTGCCCTAAATAAACGGCAAATTATTGAAGAAAGTAAGAAAGGCTAAAAATATGGTTACGAGAATAATTAGTGCAAATGCTAGCGAAATTTTAAAAATGGACGGTACTCAATTAAAACAAAGTATCAAGGCTAGTGAAGGTAGAACTGTTTTAAGTGAAAACGTGGTTACCGAGCCAGCAATTGATAATCTAACTACTTCAGAAATTGCGGCCGCTTTTGGAGCGGACTTAATTTTATTAACTTTATTTGATACTTTAAATCCTAAAGTAAGCGGCTTGGAAGTGGATAAACCAGAAAATACGGTTAAAAAACTTCAAAAATTAACTGGACGCCCAATTGGAGTAAACTTGGAGCCAGTTGATGAAAAAGCAGAGATGGAATTAACTAAATTGCAAATTTCTTCTGGTAGAACTGCAAGCGTTGAATCCATGAGAGCCGTTGAAGAGTTAGGATTCAATTTCGTTTGTTTTACTGGAAATCCTGGTACTGGTGTAACTAATAGAATGATCGCTAAAGCTGTAAAAACAGCGAAGAAAAATTTTTCAGGTTTAATTATTGCTGGAAAAATGCATGGAGCTGGCGTGGATGAACCAGTAGCTAGTGAAGAATCAGTTAAAGAGTTTTTAGATGTAGGTGCAGACGTTATTTTGGTTCCTGCTGTTGGAACAGTTCCAGGTTTTACTAGTGAAGAATTAATTAAGATAGTAAAAATTGTTCATAAACATGGTGGCCTAGTAATGAGTACGATTGGAACTAGTCAAGAAAGTTCTGGAGCTCAAACAGTCCATGATATTGCCTTACAAAATAAAATTTGCGGTGTTGATATCCAACACATTGGAGATGCAGGTTGGGGAGTAGTGCCCCCAACGGATACTATTTTCGAATTAAGTAAGACAATTCGTGGAATGAATCATACGATTTCCCGGATGGCACGCTCAATTAATCGTTAAAAAGATAGTAAATAATAAAAATGAAGTGCCATAGAAAAGTTAGACATTTATAAAATTTTAAAGATTTGATAATACACGATTTCTGTATTTTACAGGAGTCGTGTATTTTAATTTGTTTGATCTTCTAACATTGTTAAACCAATAAATATAATCTTTCAGAATTTCCTTCATCTCTTCTAAACTTCCAATCTTAAGTCGATTCAGTTTTTCTCTCTTCATTAGATTAAATATCGTTTCTCCTGGTGCATTATCATGACAATTTCCTTTTCGGGACATGCTTTGGATTATATTCATTTTCTTTAGTCGAGCCTGATAGCCTGGATTCTGATATTGAAAGCCTTGATCTAAATGAAGGATAGGAGCAGCTCCTGGTGGAAGATTATCTGCTAGTTCATCTAGCATATTATAAATAGTTTTCATTTCAGGAGAGTAACTTACTGCACAAGCTAGAATCTCCAAAGAAGCTTCATCTACTACAGGAGAAATATAAACTTTCTTGCCGTTAGTTAGTTTATATTCGGTTACATCGGTATGAAGAACTTTATAGGGGATAGTTTCATCAAAAGTTTGATTTAGGATGTTTGGTGCTTTCTTTCCTACATTACCCTTATACGAACTATATTTACCAGTATTTTTATGATAAATTGTTGTTTTTATTCCTAAACTTCTCATTAACTTACGTACTGTTTCTAGAGAAAGTTTAAATCCTTCATCTCTTAACGCTCCCCACATAGGACGATAACCATATGTTTCTTGTCCTTCATAGCCATAATAGATTTCTTGAATCTTCTCTTTTACTAAAGCATACTTATCAGCTTGATTAATTCTATTTTTTACATTGTCATAGTAAGTCTTTCTATTTAATTTAAGCACCTTAAATAAGACCTTAAGTTTAATTTGATGGTGTTTTGCCCGAATATCCTGTATTAATTGTGTTTTTTGTTTGTTGGATAACGTGGATATCGGGCAGCCACTTTTTTTAAGACAAGATTTTCCACTCTAAGTCTTTCTAATTCAGCTTCCTGCTTAAGAATTTTTTCTTCATACTTTTGCTTTTCACTAAGTTCTAACTTTTTAGTTGTCTTCTTACTCTTTTTAGGCACTTTCCTAGGCCGACCTTTCTGTTTAGGCAGCAGCCCAGCGTATCCTTCTTCATTGAACTTTTTAGCCCAATTGTATACTTGAGAATCACTAATATTAAACTTAGCCGCTACCTTTGAAACTCCAATAGAATGTGTTAAATAGTAGCGTACCACATTTAGCCTAGAGTCAGAAGAATAAGTAGTTTTAGTATGTTTAACAGATAAGGCAGCTAAACCTTGACACTTAGCCTTATCAACCCGCCTACGAATAAGAGTCCAATGAATATTATATTGTTTAGCTAAACCTTTTATTAAATCTTCATGATTTAAATATTTGGAAACAATTTCAATTTTTAATTCAGTCGAATATTTGGTCATAAAAAAATACCTCATAATTATTAGATTTTATGTCTAACAATTATGAGGCACTTCAAAAGAAGATATCTTAGCAAAAGTTACTTTGATATCTTCTTTGTTTTTAATATTCAGTTTTACCTAAATCATCTTCTGGGCGGTGGAGCTGTAGACGTAGACCGTAGACAGAAAATTCTTCACCGTCTTCTTGGCGGTTAAGTTTAATACGTAAATGGTCTCCATCTTGTTCGAACTCCACTTCATTTCTAGTATCAATCCAAGCTGCCTCTTCAACGTGAGGAACATGCTTTAACTCGATACTTTCCTCCAGTGGAATATGGATGAAAACGTAGCGTTGATATTTAGCAATGGCATTATAAAAGACATGAACATTGTCTTCATCTGCCTTTATTTCATGGTCAGCTCGACTTTCATAGTAAGCATGTCCAAAGTGACTAATCCAATTACGCAAAGTTCCCATTGCAGGATCTGATTCGGCTTTAATTGATCCATCGGCGTTTAATTCAACTTCGAAATAGATATTCATATCGTCTAATCTAGCAGCGATTAATTTTGCTAGAACATCAGGAGAAATTAATTTTTCTGCTGGTCTTTTTTGACAAAACTTAATTGTATATTTTTGACAAGCTGCTTGCAGGTCTGCCATTTGTGCATCATTAGCGTCTTTGATACTTACGCCTCTAAAGCCGCAGTCTCTTGCATGACGTACAAGAGCATCGGCATCAATTACACCTTTTGGAGCAACTTGATACTGCAATACAAGTCCAATATTTAAATCTTCTTTTTCACTCATTTTACTATTCGCTTTCTATGTCATATTCAAGATTGATTATAAGTGGAAAAGAAATTTTAAGCAAAGCAAAATGGTTTCACGTATAATTAGGTAGGACTATAGAAGGGACAAAAACATGATTATTTTTAATATTGTTTTATATATTACCATTGGTTTCATTGTCTATTTTGGTTACCAAACTGTACTTCATTATCACAAACATGAAAATGTTAATTTTCTCCGTGGCTTAATTATCAGTACACTTGTTTTAGCAGTTTTAGTTTCTTTACAAATTTACTGGGCACTCCCTAACATTATTGGCCTATTTTTATGGCTATTTATTATGTTCTTGTTTATTAGTGCAGCTGCTAGCGCTAGATACATTACAGCTAGCTTGCAAGATAAGAAAAAAAGAAAGATAGAGCTAATTGCTTCTGCTACTCTGGCAGTTATTAGCTTGATTGCTTTATTTATTGTGGTTGCCAATGTCAGATAATAATATGAAAATAATTATTGCTCCCGCTAAAAAGATGAGAGTTGATCAAGATACTTTTTTGGTTAGATCAGAGCCTGCTTTTTTAGATAAGACACAGGAGCTATTAGATTTTTTAAAAACAAGAAATTTTGACCAGTTACAAGATCTATGGAAAGCGAATGATAATATTGTTCGTACAAACCAAAATAATCTTTTAACAAGTGAGCTTGATTCTAACTTAACCCCAGCACTTTTAGCCTTTTCAGGAATCCAGTATCAGTATTTGGCTGGGGATGTTTTACCCCAAGAAGGATTAGACTATCTTCAAGATCATTTGCGTATTTTGTCAGGCTTTTATGGTATTTTGAGACCTTTTGATGGGATAATTCCCTATCGTTTGGAATTGAAAACTCAAATGACGGGCTTTAGATACTATAGCCTGTATAATTTTTGGAAAGATCTCCCTTACCAAGAGTTGTTCGTTAATACAGACACAGTTATTAGCTTGGCATCTTTAGAGTATTCTCGTTTGATTTCTCCATATTTAAGGGATAATCAAAAAATGATTACAATTAAGTTTTTAGAAAATAAAAACGGAAAGTGGAGACAAAGTGCTACACATGCTAAGATGGCACGAGGAGAAATGGTTCGCTTTGCGGCTAAAGAAGGAGTTAATAGACCAGAAGATTTAAAAGAATTTTCTGATTTTGGCTATGTTTTTTCAGCAGCAGATTCTTCAAATGAAAATTATATATTTAAAAAATTGTAGAAAAAAAGAGAAATCAGACGATTTCTCTTTTTCTATATAAATTAAAAAGCATTATTATTCTGTAAAAATTCTGTAGTTAAGTCAGAAACATTTTTTTGATAGTTATCACTAAAACAATGGTCTGCACCTTCGATTAAGTGTAAAGTGCTGTCTTGATAAATTTGATCGTATTTCTTTGAGGCATTAGGGGAAACAACAGTATTATCTGTACCGTGGATTAAGCAGACAGGTTTAGTAAATTGAGCAGATACTTCATAAATAGGCAATTGTTGAGCAATGCGTAAGTAAAATCCACCTAGGGTTAAATCTTTAAAAGGGAGACGGTCTGGGATATGGTCTGGATTATAGGTAACTCCTTGTGTATTACCTTCAAGAGCATCACTTTTTAAAGTGGCAGCTGGTGCTAGGAGTACCACCTTTTTTATTAGGTCAAGATAAAGTCCCGCTAACATTGAAGCAACAACACCGCCTTGAGAATGACCCACTAGATAAATATTACGTACATGCGGATCTGTTTTAACGTAATTTAAAATGGCATTTGCGTCTTCAATTTCATTTAAAACAGTCATATTTTCAAACTTACCATCTGAATCACCATGTCCATTAAAGTCAAAACGAACACTAGCAATATTTTCATCACGAAGACTGTTAGCAATTTCTCTTAGCAAAGAAGTATTACGGTTAGCGGTAAAACCATGAAAAATAATTGCCATATCATATATTTCTCCGAAAGGTTCTTCTCGAGTTCCAACTAATTGTAATCCATCACGTTCAAGTGTAATTGTTGCCATATTAATGCCTACTTTCTTTTTGTCTAACTTTATTAGAGTCTGACATGTGAGATAATTTAGTAGCTTAATAAATTTTAGTATAATATTTTCTTGGATAAAATATAAAGGATTGTGATGAAATGGATCTGTTATTAGTAAGACATGGGGTTAGTGAACATAATACTTCTGATGTGATCTCTGGCGGTACTAGTAACCCTAACTTAAGCCAAGCAGGTGTTAAACAAGTAGAAGAAGTAAGTAAGTTAATTGACAATAGTAAACTTGATCGAGTATATGCAAGTCCATTAATTAGAGCTAAAAGAACAGCTCAAATTTTAACTGATTTTCAAAAAGAGATTATTACTGATGATCGACTTAGAGAAATGAATTTTGGCTCTTGGGACGGCCAACATGCCGAAGAACTTAAGATAAAATATCCTGATGCCTTCGATGATTTAGGAACTATTAATAGTAAATATGCAGAATACGCTGAAAATGGTGAAACTTTTAGTCAAGTAGCAGATCGAGTTGAAGAATTTTTATCTGATATTCAACCCGATGCTAATGACAAGACAATTATGATTGTTTGTCACGGATTTGTGATTAGGAGTTTAATAGCTCGGTGGTTTAAACTAAAAATTGAAGATGTAATGACAGTAAGAAATGTTAGTTTTACTGAACTTCATTTTGAAAAAAATGATATTGAGCGACCAAGATTAATGACCTTTAATCGGACGGAACCCTTGTATTACGGAATTAAGAGGTAATATGTTATGCGAGTAGTAATTTTACGTCATGGAACTACTGAATTAAATAAACAAGGAATGATTCAAGGATCAAGTGTTGATCCTGATTTAAGTAAGGAAGGGCGCGCTTATGCAGAAAAAGCTGCTAAGAATTTTGATCCTAGTCAATTTGATGCAGTGTATGCAAGCCCATTAAAGAGAGCTCAACAAACTGCAAGGATTTTTGTGGGAGATAAGACCCCAATAACAATCGATAAGCGGATTGAAGAACTAAACTATGGTTCTTGGGATGGAAAATCTTCTTCGGAATATCGTAAAAAGTATCCAGATGCATTTAATAGTAAAGGATTGATTAACGATAATATCTATAAATACGCTTCAGATGTGGAGAAGCGTGAAGATTTTAGAGAAAGAATTGCTGCATTTTTTGATGATTTATATAAAGAACATGCTAATGATACAGTTTTAGTAGTTTGTCATGGTGTAGTAAGTCGAATGATTTGTGCTCATTTTTTAACTAATGGCGATATTAAGTATTTTGACCAAATGCAAAATTGTGGTCTAGCAGAATTAGACATTAATCAAGAATATGGAACTTTGGTTTACTACAATCGCGTTTTAGCATAATAAATTTAATGCTTGATTTTGATATCTTATCGAAATTAAGCATTTTTTATATCTATATGTTGACACAGTGTCACTTTAGTAATAGACTTAAGACACATTTAAAATGACACGGTGTCACAAGGAGGGGAGGCATGGTTAGTGAAACTTTTATAAATCTTTCGGATGAAAAGAAACAAAAGATTGAAGGCGCGCTATTAAAAGAATTTAGTACTTATCCCTTAGCTAAGGGACAAGTAGCACGAATTGTGAAGGATGCTGGAATTGCTAGAGGAGCATTTTATAAGTATTTTGGCGATTTAAAAGGTGCATATACTTATCTTTATCGTCTTGCGATGAAAGAAGTTCATATGGGACTTCCAACAAGGTTAAGAGAGTTTGATCCCGAATCTTTTTATAAGATGACAGTTGATTTTATTAATCAGACTGAAAATAGTATGTATTTTGATCTTATCAAATTACATCTTAGCCAGAATCAAGCTTTTCTTGGAGATGATAAAAAGCAGAAGGATGCTTTTCTTAATCTCGACTCTCAAGTCTGGGCTGCCATGGTTTTAACTCATGAAGCAATATATTTAGCTTTATTTAATAAAGAGAAGAAAGAAAAAATTCTAAACAGATACCATGAAAGTTTATGTTTATTACAAAGGAAGTAGGCAAAAATGTTTTTAGCTCTAAAAGAAATAAAATATGAGAAGCTACGGTACGGCTTAATTACATTGATGATATTTTTAATTGCATATTTAATTTTTATGCTGTCATCATTGTCAGTAGGTCTAGCTTCAGAAAATACACAAGCAGTTAATAGCTGGCAAACTCAATCAGTTGTTTTGAATGACAATTCGAATGTAAGTTTAAACCAGTCTTTACTAACTAAAGAAAATCTAAAAGATTTTAAAAAGACAAAAAATGATAGCTATATCGGAATAGTTCCGATTGTAATGAAAGAAAAGAAACATCAAACAGTTTCAGCTCAATTTATTGGATTAAATAAAGATGAATACATTTATAAAGATTTGGAAGTGGTTTCTGGTCGTAAAGCAAAGCATGATGACGAAATAGCTGTTGATCAAATTCTCTGGAATCGTGGTTATCGCTTGGGCGACAAAGTAACTCTAAATGGTAGTGATCAAAAGTACAAAATTGTTGGTTTCTTAAAAAATGCCAAGATTAATATTGCGCCAATTGCTTATGGTACGATGACAGCGTGGAAAAAATTAAGACCAATGGCTCCGAATGTTGAAACTTCCGGAATTATTTCTAAGAAAAACTTAGATTTTAAAGCTAAGAATGTTAGATCTTATGATAAGCAGACTTTTGTTAATAAATTGCCTGGTTATACAGCCCAAAACTCAACTTTTGAATTAATGATTGGTTTTCTATTCGTAATTTCGTTGATTGTGATTGCAGTATTTTTATACATTTTAACTATTCAAAAAATGCCAAATTATGCTGTTTTAAGAGCACAAGGTATCCCAAGCAAGACATTAATTGGCGCTACTCTTAGTCAATCATTAATTTTAGTAATTATAGGTACGGTCTTAGCATATCTTTTAATGCTGCTTACTGTTAGCGTAATGCCAGCTACTGTACCAATCGATTTTGCCCCATGGATCATGATTTCAACATTTGCCGGGATGATTGTAATGGGAGTAATAGGTGGATTAATTCCAATTCGATCAATTCTTAAGGTTGACCCTTCAAAAGCTGTGTAAGGGAGGAAATTTATATGTCAGTAATTGAATTAAAAGATGTAAGTAAATCCTATGGTCAAGGAGATGCCAAGGTTAATGCTCTAAAAAATATAAATTTTGAAGCTCAAAAAGGTGAGGTTGTCTTAATTGAAGGACCTTCTGGCGCCGGCAAGAGTACTTTCCTAACAATTGCAGGAGCACTACAGAAGCCTACTTCGGGTGAAGTATTTATTGGAGGAGATAACGTAACTAACTATTCTCCTAAACAAGCTGATGCACTACGTCTAGATAAAATTGGCTTTGTCTTACAGGCTTATAATTTAGTGCCTTATTTAACTGTTAGGGAACAGTTTATTTTAGTAGATAAGGTTAAAAAGACCGGTAATTTAAGTAAAGAAGCTCTTGATGGATTGTTAGATGAATTAGGAATTTCTAAACTAGTAAATAAATATCCTAAGGAATTATCAGGTGGTCAGCAGCAAAGAGTGGCAATTGCAAGAGCACTATATGCAGATCCAGCCATTATTTTAGCTGATGAACCTACTGCTTCATTAGATAGTGAAAAAGTTGAAGAAGTGGGAAAACTATTTAAGACTTTAGCTAAGCAAAAAGAAAAGGCTATTATTTTAGTTACTCATGATTTAAGACTTAATAAGTATTCGGATAAGATTTATAAAATGTTAGATGGGCGTTTGAGCTTGAAAAAAGAATAAACAAAAACACGTAGGTATAAAATTTTGTACCTACGTGTTTTATTTCAATTCTACAAATTAGGATCAATCTTAAACCGAAGTGGTGAATCGGCAGTTTGAGCAGTAATTAATTTAGCATTTAATTTTTGATAGTTCTTAATAGCAACATCAGCTAATTTTTTATTAGCTTCGTTTACTAACTCTACTTTTTTAACCTCATCTTTTTCTTGAGTCAATTTCTTATCATATTCAGCTCGTAGCTTATTTAAAGATAGATTCGTTGCTTTTTGTGTATTAACTAAATTAGTTGCATATTTATTCCAATTTCGATCTACTAAAACGCTAGCCATTTTAAATACCCAGTAAGCAGAATTAGTTGAAAATTCTTCTTTACCATACTTGAACATAGTTGGTACTTTAGTTCCTTGTGGGTAAAAAGGAATGTAAATACTTTGTGCGGCAATTCCCATTGCTAGCCAATGAGTCATATCTTCTTCTCTAAGTTGCAGGAGGTGAGATTCTTGAGTAGTAGCTACAGCAATTGGACGATAGGCAGGTTGACCTTCGTTTTTAGAATTAGTTAGGTCATACTGGGTTCCATTAAAGTGATCGCTTAAAACGCGTTGAGCGTCTTGAATAGATACAGGATGATCAGGCTTTCTAATAAATGGTAAATTAAAACTTTCTGGATCTTGATTTATGGAAGGCGTTAGAAGCTTTTGACCGCTCCAAACACGAGGTGTGTTATAGGTTAAATCCGAATCATCATGCGTACCAAAAATCAATCTAAAATTAAATGGTTTATCTTTTGGCCAAAGATTATTTTGGTAAACAAATTCTTGAATTCCAGGAGAAGTTATAAAATTGTCTTTATCGTTGAAATCAATGATTTGAATTGCTAATTGATTAGCAACTACTGCGTATGAATCGTCGGGGATGCGTTGAGCAACATAATGATGGCCAGAGCCAATTTCCATATACCAAGCTTCATTTCTATCTGCGAATAAAATTCCATCCGCTTCTGCTGCACCGTGCTTTTGAACAATTTTTCCTAAACGTTCTACACCTTCGCGAGCAGATTTAATATATGGTAAAACAACTGTTACCATTGCTTCTTCTAAGATACCTTTTTCTTCATCAAAAGGATCCATAGCCATTACACGATCATTAGCATAGGCACTTTCAGTAGCGCTCATTGCAACGTGATATTCATTGATTCCATCTTCTTCAAATACTCCATATTTATCTGTCCATTCAGGAGTAGAAGAGTAAGAAAAAAGGTCGTTAGGTAATTCCATCTGAAACTTATTGTCTTTTGACTTAAAAATATTATTTTTAATTGTTTGATGCGAATTAAAAGCAAGATGCTTTGGCCAAGCAGTTTTAGCATCTTCATTTCGGCCGATAATCACACTACCGTCTACAGTAGCTTTTTTACCGATTAAAATAGATGTACAAGATGAACGTCCAACAGGAGAAGTCATAGGTTTCACACTTTCTATTGATATAATATAATCTATATTGTAACGTATAAAACTTAAAAATAAGTGAGGGCATTAAAATGGCAGAGTTACCAGAAGATAAAAAAATCATTCTTACAACTGATTACAAAGATAATACCATTAATATGGAATTTTCTGATAATTTAGTTGATAATCGCGAAAAAGGATACATTCTTTCAGCTGCATTTTTAGCATTTGCTGCGAATGAAGGACTAGACAAACAACAAGTTATTGAAATGATTAATTCCCACTATGATCAATTTACTGGGGATGATGATTCAAGTTTATTTAAAAGATTATAGAATTTGATATAAAATTCTCCACATTTTCATATTTTTGTTATAATATAATCACGGAGAAAATAACAGGTGTTAGGCAATTCTGCTATTTTTAGATGATCTCGATGTGTTGATGTTGATAAATATGAATTAAGTGAGGTAATTAAAGTGGCTAGAAAAAAAGAAATAGATAAGCAAAGAATCCTTGATGCTGCTTATAAATTAGCAGTTCGTGGTGGAATTGAAAGCTTAACTGCAAGAAATATTGCTAAAGCAGTTAACTGCTCAACCCAACCGATTTATCTTGAATTTAAAAACATGCAAGATTTACGTAATCAAGTTTTAGCAAGAATTTCTGATAAATTGAAGTCTAATACTCTTCAACAGAACTTTACAGGTGAACCTTTGATCGATTTAGATCTTTCATACTTGTACTTTGCTAAAGAACATGTTGATTTGTTTAAAGCAATGTTTGTAGACGGTAAATTTGGAAATCAAATGATTGTTGATACTTTAATGGGACTTGGACTTGAAAAATTCAAGCAACAATTTGACGCAGAACAATTTTCTGAAGAAAGACTCAATCATATTGTGATTTCTAACTGGATTGCTGCTACAGGTTTAGCAACTCTTCTCATTAACAAGATGGCAAACTTTTCACAGGCTCAAATGATTAGTGTTTTAAAGGCACAAATTCATGAAGCAATGTTAAATGACCGTCTCACTAATGTTGAAGAAAATCCACTATTTGCTGCTGATAGTGACGCTTCTCTTGAAGAACGTCTAGGCTAGTTTCATAGATTAATTAGGCTGTTTGTCAAATCCTGTTGATGAATAGTTTGTAAAGAGAGCTAAGCAACTAGAAAATAGTTGTTTGGCTCTTTTTCTTTTACAATATTTTATTCAAGTCTAATTCTAATTAATAAATGTTTGAAATTTCTATAGCCATAAGCAGTACGTTCAATTTGCTTAATCTTCCGATTGACACCTTCAAGACAACCATTAGAGTAGTTAGAAGATATACCGTTTAGGACACCGGTATAATTATGCTTAAAGGTCAGTAGTGTTTGATGCATTTGTTTACCAACACTTTGTTTTGAATGAAGTAGATGGATAACTTTCTTTTCATCGTTATCCTGAATAGCAGTCATAAAGTCTTGCATAACCCAATAAGTATTTTCTAAGGTTTGGTCACAATCTAAACCATCTAAGACAACATGTTCCTGAGTGAGAGAGTCTTTAAAGTGCCAATCGTAGTAGGGAGTAGTCTTATTAAGTTTGTCATATTTCATGAGATAAAGCTTCCAAGGAGACTTTAAAAGCTTATATTCATGGCTTTGCTTTTTAAATTGCTTCATGATTTGAACTCGGAAAATATTAAACGATCTAGTAAGCATTTGAACCATATGAAAACGGTCAATAACTATCTGAGCATTTGGAAATAATTCTCTAGCAACTAAAGGATAATAACAATTAAGATCCATAGTTACTGTTTTAACCATTGCACGAGCTTTAGGAGTGAACTTGTAAAAATAGCGTAGAATATCAGGTTTGAAACGAGTTCTAAGAATTTGAACAACTTTGTGAGTATCACCATCTAGACAAATAAAGTGAAGCTTTTTGCCTACACCTTTGAATTCATCAAAGGCTAAGTGTTCAGGGAGATGATCAAAGTTATCATAGAACTTAGAAGAGCAGGCTTCTAATACTCTTTGAACCGTGTTGACAGATACATTATGTTCTCTAGCAATGCTGGTCATTGAACGATCTTCAGTAAGAGCAGAAAGTATTTTTCGCTTAGAAGTGTTAGAGATATAGCAGCCTTTATTAACCAGATTAGATTGAGCCATAGATCTTTTTAAACAATCATTGCAGAGAACACGTTGTTTTCTTAATCTGATAGTAACGGGCTTACTAGCATCAGCAGTAATGAAACGAACGTTAGAAACGTAATGACCGTTATGCTTAAGATTAGAGGAAAGACAGTAAGGACAATGGGACTGAATAAGTTCAGCTACATAGAGATTATGATATTTGCCGTTAATATATTTTTTAAAATAATCAGAAAAATAATATTAGGATCTTCAATATTGAGATGAAATTTAATACAATCATTGTTAGAGGACATAAGCAATCACCTTTATTCTTTAGAGTGGAATCAGAAGATTTAATGCAGTGAGGCTTATGGCCTCTTTCTTTGTGCAATAAAAATCCTGTCGATAGAATATCATAGATATCCATCAACAGGAAAAAGTATAGAGCCGTTAATTAAGCACCACGTTCAACTGAAAGTGGTGCTTTTTTGTTAAAATTAAATTATGACTTTTAAAATAGTGAGATTAAAAAGTATAATTTAATAGAAAGATAATTATAAAGAAAGGTAACGTAGAAATGAAACTCTTTGCCATTGTAGGTAGCAACGCTGATCATTCTTATAATCGCGATCTACTAAATTTTATTAAAAAGCATTTTACTGATAGATATGATATTGAATTGGGAGAGGTTAAAGATCTTCCAATGTTTAAAGAAGGAGTTAAAGAACCTGCTGCAGTAGCTAGCTTTGCTAAAAAGGTAGCTGATGCTGATGCAGTATTAATCTCTACGCCAGAACAACAACACTCAGTTCCTTCATCGTTAAAGAGTGCACTAGAATGGCTTTCATCAGCTGAACATCCTTTTAAAGATAAGCCGGTAGTTATTGTGGGTACTTCAGTTTTACCTCAAGGATCTGCTCGTGGACAAAGTCATTTAAAGCTGGTGCTTTCTTCTCCTGGTTTTGGTGCCAAAGTATTTAATGGTGATGAATTTATGATGGGAACAGCTCCAGAGCAATTTGACGAAAACGGAAACTTACCAGCTGGAACTGTTAAGTTTTTAGATCATTTCTTTGATGAATTTGATAGTTTTTATGTTGAAGTAAGTAAGTAGGAGGGACGAGACATGAAATTACTAGCAATTGTTGGTACGAATGCAGATTTTTCATATAATCGTTTTTTAGATCAATTTATGGCTAAGCGGTATAAGGAGCAAGCTGAAATTGAAGTATATGAAATTGCTGATTTACCTCGTTTTAAAAAAGAAGCACAACCAGATAGTAAGGTTGAAGAATTCAAAAATAAGATCCGTGAAGCAGATGGTGTGATTTTTGCTACTCCAGAATATGACCATGGTATTCCTTCTGCATTGAAGAGTGCAATGGAATGGACTGGAAGCCATGCTCAAGGAAATGCAGATGTAATGAAGATGAAACCAGCAATGGTATTAGGTACATCTTACGGAATTCAAGGTGCTTCAAGAGCACAAGAAGAAATGCGTGAAATTTTGCTTTCTCCTGATCAAAGTGCAAATGTTTTGCCAGGAAATGAAGTTTTAATTGGTCATGCTGTAGATAAGTTCGATAAAAATACTGGAGACTTATTAGATCAAGAGACTATTCATGCTATTGATTTAGCATTTAATAATTTTGTTGAATTTGTTGAACAAGCTCAAAAATAAGTTAAAACTTTATTTTCTTATAGTACAAAAGGAACTAGGTAGAATTTTCTATCTAGCTTTTTTTGTCATTAAAGTTTATTATTTTAATGAAAGAAAGCATTTTCACAAAGCTTAGAAAAGAGAGATTTAGATGCTCGGTTTTTCAGTTTATTTAGATAAAGATTTGACTGCAGATGATCATAATTATTTGCTTGGAATGAGGAATGCTGGTTTTAAGGAAGTCTTTACTTCATTAACCGGCTTAAAGGATGAAGCAGACACAGTTTTAAAAAGATTAGATCAGCTGACTAGTTGGTGTAAGGATCTAGAATTAAAGGTTATGGCAGATGTTTCACAAGATGATTTACATTATTTAGGCTATGATTTAGCAGATGCAGAAAAATTAAAGACACTTAATGTGACTGGCTTAAGAATTAACGATCAAGTATTAATGCGTTTTGTATCAAAATTGTCTAAAACTATGTGGGTATCTTTAAATGCAATTTACTTACAACCAGAAGATATTACTCATCTAAAAGAAGAAGCAGCTAACTTTGATCATATTAGAGCTCTATTTGATTTTTATTCTCAGCCAGAAACAGGGATGGATGAAAAGTGGTTTGAGGAGAAAAACCAATGGCTTCATAATTGTAATTTAGAAACAGCGGCTTTTATATCTGGAGATGGGGCTAAAAGAGGACCATTTTTCGCTGGAGAAACTACTCTTGAGTCACAAAGAGGAGTATATCCACTAGCAGCAGCTCTTAATTTGAAAGATCTTACTTGCAATAATGTCATTGTTGGCGATCGTCTAACTAGTGAAACAATTAAGTCTTTTGCGCGCTATACGAAGGACCATGCAATCACGCTTCATGTAGATGAAAAAAATACTTTTCTCAATAAAAATCAATGGCATAATTATTTATATCTTGCTCAAGATATCGTTAGACTCCGTAGTGAAGGTGAACTTCCAAAATTTGAAGCGCAGGATTTGCCTTTGGATCGACCTGTGGGAACAATTAGTATCAATAGCAATGGCTTAAATAGTAACGAAATTCATATTGCTAAGAGAAATTTACCTGCTAATAAAGAGGGAAGGATTCTTGGTAGGATTTGCGATGAAGAGTGCAGTTTGCTTCTTCATATCGAGCCAGGACAAAAAGTTATTTTTAAAAATTTAGAAAAGTAGGGATTACAAAATGATTAGGCCAAACATTTTACCACTGCAACATGTGCCTAATGCACGTGATTTAGGCGGTTATGTAGGTTTCGATGGTCGAAAAATTAAGATGCACCGACTTCTAAGAACAGGGAAGTTATGCCGAATGACTAAAGAAGATGAAACTTTTTTACTTAATTATGGCTTAACTAAAATCGTCGATTTACGCTCACCTAAAGAAATTGAATTAGCTCCTGATGTTGTGCCAGCAGGAGTTGAGCATATTGATAATCCAATTCATGGAAATCAAAGTGCAGAAACAGATCAAAAGATATTGCAATTAAAAAAGACCTATACTAAAGATCAATATGCTGGTTTTAAGACGATGTGTCACCAGTACCATTCTTCTGTTAGTAAAGAATATTCTCAAAAGGCCTTTAATAGTTTACTCAATATCTTTGCTAATACTAAAGATGGAGCTATTATCTTTCATTGCTCTGAAGGAAAAGATCGTACAGGCTTAGCTACAGTCCTGATCTTATATCTTTTGGGTGTTGATATGGAAACCATCAGACAAGATTATCTATTTTCTAACTTAATGCTAGGAAATTATCAGGCCAAGATGAATCAAAAGATAATTGATGAGGGTGGTAGTGTAATTTTGCGTGCAAATGTTAGAAGTTTAGCAAGTGTCGCAAATGAATATTTAGATACAGCGCTTTTATTAATTGATGAGAAGTATGATGGAATAGACAATTACATTAAAAATGTTCTTAAAGTTGATGATGAGATGATTCAAAGTTTAAGAGAATTATACTTAGAACCAAAGAAGGCATCGAAATGATACAAAATTATGCTTCAACTCCAATTTCAAAAGTTGGGCGCGGATTAGGAACTGTTATCACGCTACAGGTTTATGGCGACCAAAATAAAAAGATTTTGGATCAGAGTTTTGATTTGATTGCTGGATATGAAGATCGGTTAACTGTAAATCGAGATCATTCTGAGGTAATGGACGTTAATCATGCGGCTGGTATTCGTCCTGTACAAGTTTCTGCAAGTACGTATAATCTAATTAAGTTAGCTGTTTATGAAAGTAAACAAAATTTTGGCTTTAATGCTCTGATTGGACCAGTTGTAAAATTATGGCATATTGGTTTTAAAGGAGCCCATGTTCCAACTGATGAACAGATTAAAGAGAAGATGATTCTAACGAATCCAGCAGATGTTAGATTAGATGATGATAATCAGACCGTTTTTTTAACTAAAAAAGGGATGGAGCTTGATTTAGGAGGAATAGCTAAAGGATATATAGCAGATAGAATTAGAGATCTATGGCGTGCTTATGATGTTCGAGCTGGAATCATTAATCTAGGCGGGAATGTCTTATTTGTAAACAGTTCTCCTAAAAGAGCCAGTGGGGAATGGATTCTTGGTGTGCAAGATCCTAAAAAGAAACGCGGTAATAATCTAACAACCGCTACTGTTCATGAATGTTCTGCTGTAACGAGTGGGACGTATGAGCGCTTTTTAGAAATTAATGGAAAAAAATATCACCATATTATTGATCCTAAGACTGGATATCCCGTCAAGACTCATGTGGCTGGTGTAACCTTGTTTACTCGTGATTCTGTTCAAGCTGAAATTGAGTGTAAGCGACTATTTTTTGCTGGTGGTCCTATTCCGGGCTGGAAAAATGATAAAGCAGGTCGCTATGGTGCAATCTTTGTATATGATGATGATTCAATAGAAAGAATTGGTGTATAAAAAATAGGATTCGGTAACTCCGAATCCTATTTTTGCTGAGTATTTTAACCAACTGTTCGACTAATACCAAATATTGTCTTAAATACTCCATTTGACAAGCCTGGTGTGTTATAAATAATTACTCGTAAAATTGGTGAATCAGCTGTTTGTTGAATAAACCAAGGATTTTGAAAAGCCTGGCACATTGATAAGGCTACATAAACTAAGAAGTAAGCAGCAATAAAAGATACTATTGCTCCTAAAACATTGTCCAATAGATTACCGATTCCCTTTTTAGTACGATCACGTTTAGGAAGCCAACCCTTACAAATCTTTAAAATCATTTTACCGATAAACCAAATTACAAAGAAGGCTAAGAAACGGTAACCGATTATTTCAAGACTAATATTGCCAGTTGTGGGAACAACCTTACCAGAAAATTGTTGATAGAACCAATTTCCTAAACTATTTTGTCCTAAAATAGCTGCTGCAAATACAATTGCACCAAAAATCATATTAATAACACGTTGAGCAAATCCCAGTTGATATCCTTTATAAGTTTGATAACCGAGATAAAGAATCACAATAAGCGTAACAATCATGCATTTAACTCCTTTTGCTAATCATTATAGCTTATCGATTTTAATTTAAATACATATTTTAAATACTTTGTTGTTTTTTGACGATTCTTAAAAAATACTACATAATTAAATACGTTAGTTTATGATGATAATAGTGTTGTTAACCGCCTTTAATTGCGGTAAATTAGGAGTGTGAAACTAGGTTTCACGGGTGAAAAATGAATCCAGAAATTTTTGCAAAAGAGCTCGCAAAATATGGCTTTAAACTTAATGATAAGCAAAAAGAACAATTTGCGACATATTATGATAAATTAGTTGAATTTAATAAAAAGGTTAATCTTACCAGAATTACTGATAAAAATGAGGTTTACTTAAAGCACTTCTTTGATAGCATTACTCCACTCTTAGAATTTCCAGACCTATTTAAAGGTGAAAAAACTTTATGTGATGTTGGAGCAGGAGCAGGTTTTCCTTCTTTACCGATTAAGATCTTGTGTCCTAACTTAAGTATCACTATTGTTGATTCTTTGGGTAAAAGATTAAAGTTTTTAGATGAACTTGTAAACGACTTAGGTTTAGATAAAGTTACTTTAGTTCATAGCCGTGCGGAAGATGCCGGTCAAAATAAAGACTTACGTGAAAAATTTGATTTGGTAACTGGACGTGCTGTAGCAAGAATGAGTGTTTTAAGTGAATATTGTGTACCACTAGCAAAGGTTGGTGGTTACTTAGTTGCTCTAAAAGGACCCAAGGCACAAGATGAGTTAGCAGAAGCTAAGCATGCCATTGATGTGTTAGGAGGAAAAGTAGAAGATGTGAAAGAATTAACTCTTCCTGATACAGATGATGACCGTACTTTAATTGTTGTTGAAAAAATGAAGGCAACTCCTAAGAAATATCCACGTCAAGCTGGTACACCGAATAAAAAACCACTTTAAATTTAATTGGAGGAATAATTTATGGCATTTTCATTATTTGGCAATCGTCAAAAAAAGATCCCTGAAAGTAAGCAAGTTCAAGAAATTGAACTCGATAAAATTATGCCTAATCGCTATCAGCCCCGTCATACTTTTAGTGATGAATCAATTGAGGAATTAGCTACTACATTAAAAGAACAAGGTTTACTCCAACCAATTATTTTGCGTAAGCCAGCTGATGGTCCAGAAGGTGAATATGAAATTATTGCAGGTGAACGTCGTTTTCGTGCTGCTCAATCACTTAAATGGGCAAAAATTCCAGCAATTGTTGAGGATATGGATGATGAAAAAGCAGCCTCTTTAGCCTTAGTTGAAAATTTGCAACGTGAAAATCTTAACCCTATTGATGAAGCACAAGCTTACGTTCAATTGATGAAAGTTAATAATTTAACTCAAACTGAATTGGCAGAACAAATGGGGAAGACCCAATCTTATATTGCTAATAAGATTAGACTACTCAAGTTAACACCTAAAGTACAAGGCTTCTTAATTGATAAAAAGATTTCTCAACGTCATGGGCGTGCACTTTTAGTTTTGAATGAAGAAGATCAAGATACTGCTGTTAGCGAGATTATTAAGAGTGGTTTAACTGTAAAAGAAACTGAAGAGATGGTAAAAGATCTGGATGGTTATTTTGCTGCTCAAGAAAAGGAAAAAGAAGAAGAGCTCGAAGAGAATAAGTCTGAACAAACTAAAAAGCCTAAGAAGAAAGTTCAAGTTCGGACAGCTAATGATTTTAAAGTACAAATAAATACAATTAAAAAAGCAATTAAGATGGCAAAAGATTCAGGAATGACCGTGAAATATAAAGAAGATAAAAAGGGTGATTCCTATAAAATTACTATTGAATTGCTTAAAAAGTAGGCAAAGGGAGTAAATATGGTTCAAATTATTTCGGTTGCTAACCAAAAAGGTGGCGTTGGTAAAACAACGACAACGATTAATTTAGGTGCCAGCATTACAAATCATGGTTATAAAGTTCTAATAGTTGATATTGATCCCCAAGGAAATGCAACTTCCGGTTTAGGTATTGAAAAGTCAACTGTAGATAAAGACATCTATAATGTTTTAATTGATGAAATTCCTTTATCTGAAACCATTCATCATACCGAAACTAAAAATTTAGATGCAGTTCCTGCTACTATTCAATTAGCTGGTGCTGAGATGGAATTAACATCAATGATGGCACGTGAAACGAGATTGAAGCAGGGAATCGATGAAGTTAGCCATGAATATGACTTTATTTTTATCGATTGTCCTCCATCTTTAGGTCAGCTCTCAATTAATGCTTTTACTGCTTCAGATTCGATTTTGATCCCAGTTCAAAGTGAATATTATGCAATGGAAGGCTTAAGCCAGTTATTGAATACAATTCGCTTAGTCCAAAAGCACTTTAATAAGAATTTGGGTGTGGAAGGTGTATTGCTAACCATGCTGGATGCTAGAACTAATTTAGGAGCAGAAGTTGTTAAAGAAGTTCAATCTTACTTTAATAAAAAAGTTTATAAGACAATTATTCCGCGAATTACCAAGTTAGCTGAAGCTCCAAGTTATGGTAAACCAATTACGGAATATGCTCCAAAATCTCGTGGTTCCCAAGTATATGATTCTCTAGCAAAAGAGGTGTTGAAAGCTCATGGTAAAAAACTCTAAAGAACCTAAAAAACGTGGTCTTGGACGAGGCTTAGAAGCTTTATTTGATGAGACCCCACAAGTTCAAGAAACTGAGGAGATTACGGAAATCTCTTTAGATGAAATTAGACCAAATCCTTATCAACCAAGAAAAACGTTTGATAATAAAAGCTTAAAGGAACTTTCTGAATCGATTAAGGAAAATGGGGTTTTCCAACCAATTATTATTCGTAAATCAGTTAATGGTTACGAAATTATTGCCGGTGAACGTCGTTTTCGTGCTTCTAAGTTAGCTAAGAAGAAAACAATTCCAGCCATCATTCGAGAATTTGATGAGGCACAAATGATGGAAGTTGCAGTTTTAGAAAACTTGCAACGTGAAGATTTAACACCATTGGAAGAAGCGCAAGCTTATGAGATGCTGCAAAAGAATTTAGGATTAACTCAAGCAGAAGTTTCTAAAAGATTAGGAAAATCTCGCCCATATATTGCTAATTATCTTCGCCTCCTTACTTTGCCTCAAAAAACTAAACGTCTCCTTCAAAGAGGAGAGTTGTCAATGGGGCAAGCAAGAACATTACTTGGGTTGAAAGATAAAGATAGTATTGATGACTTGGCCAGAAAAGTAGTTAAGAATGGAATTACAGTTCGTCAATTAGAGTCATTAGTAGCTAAATTGAACGAAAAAGAAAAGAAACCCAAGAAAAAGTCTATTAAAAAATCTGCTTTCATTCGGGCTACTGAGTCTCAATTAACTGATAAATTTGGTACTAGTGTAAATATTACCGAAGGCAAAAAAGGAAATGGTCATTTAGCTATTGATTTTGCATCAACGGATGAATTAAATCGAATTTTGGATTTACTAGGAATTAATTTAGATAAATAATTAATAGGAGTTGATTTTTCATGTATCATTTGGGCGATGTAGTACAGATGAAAAAACCACATGCATGTGGTGAAAACAAGTGGGAAATCTTGCGAATGGGTGCAGACATTCGCATTAAGTGCTTAAGGTGTGGTCATTTAATTATGATGCCTCGAGCAGAATTCAATAAAAAATTAAAAAAAGTGCTGCATGCAGCAAATGATCCTGTTAACTTAAAAGAGGAACATTACGTTCCTAAGGAAAATATTGCTGTGCCACACTTTGAATAAAATCAATTAAGAGGAGAAAATTATGTCATTAACTGCAGGTATTGTTGGATTACCAAATATAGGTAAATCTACTTTGTTTAACGCGATTACTAAAGCTGGTGCCGAAATGGCAAACTATCCATTTGCCACAATCGAGCCAAATGTGGGGATGGTTGAAGTTCCAGATAGTCGTCTAGCTCGTATTCAAGAATTAATTCCAGCTAAGAAGATTGTTCATACTACATTTGAATTTACTGATATTGCTGGTTTGGTAAAAGGTGCATCAAAAGGTGAAGGACTTGGAAATAAGTTCCTTGAAAATATCCGCCAAACTGATGCAATTGTTCACGTTGTTCGTGCTTTTGATGATGACAACATTACTTCAGTTACTGGTAAGGTTGATCCAGAAGAAGATATCAACACAATTAATCTGGAGTTAGCAATTGCGGACTTAGATGCAGTTAACCGTAGAATTGGAAAAGTACAAAAGGTTGCTCAACAAGGCGATAAGGAAGCTAAAGCTGAATTAGCTGTTTTAAATAAATTAAAGCCAGTTCTTGAAGAAGGTAAGGCTGCTCGCTCAATTGACTTTAATGAAGATGAACAAAAGATCGTTAAGGGATTATTCTTACTTACTTCTAAACCAGTTATTTATGTTGCTAATATTGCTGAAAGTTCAATGGCTGATCCAGAAAGCGATAAGTACTACCAAATCGTTAAAAAGCATGCTGAAAGTGAAAATGCAGAGGCCTTAGGAATTAGTGCAGCTACTGAAGAAGAAATTGCTTCAATGGATGAAGATGAAAGAAAAGAATTTCTTGAAATGGAAGGCGTTGAAGAGTCTGGACTTGATCGCTTGATTAAGGCTGCTTACCACATTTTAGGCCTCCGTACTTTCTTTACTGCTGGTGGTCCTGAAACTCGTGCATGGACTTTCCATGAAGGCATGAAAGCACCACAAGTTGCCGGTGTTATTCACTCAGACTTTGAACGTGGATTTATTCGAGCAGAAGTTGTTTCATTTGATGATTTAAATGAACTTGAAACCATGCAAAAAGTTAAAGAGGCTGGAAAGCTTCGTCTTGAAGGAAAAGACTATGTAGTTCAAGACGGCGATATTATTGAATTTAGATTTAATGTTTAGGAGTTTTTTGAATGGATCCAAAAGATCAAAATAAAAGTGAAAATACTGAAGCTGCCAAGAACTCAACAGCAGGTAATGCGCAACAAGAAAAATTAAAAAAGGCACATGAACAAAATGCTCGTGATGAAGAGATTAAAAAGATGTCTCCGAAAGAATTACGTAATAAGTTAAGTAATAAAAACCAAGATTACATTTTTCGTTTGGAGAAGTTTTTGACAGAAGATCAAAACTATACTATGGATCAAGTAGAGCCAGCAATTGATCAAATTTTGCCAGAAATTATTGTTGCGCAACGTAAAGGAATTCCAGCATCTAATTTATATCAAAAAGCTCCAAGAGAAAAAGCAATCGAAATTGCTAATCCTAAAAAAGAAGCACCTAAGACTAAGTTTTGGATGCATGCCGTAGATAATGGGTTGTTGTACTTTGTTATCTTTGCTGGATTCTTTGGTGTAGTTCAACTATTTTCCAACAGTTCTAAGCAACAAGATGGTATGCAACAAATGGGTATTTTAACTGTTGCATCAGTTACAATTTTATTTGGTATTTTAATGGCATACTACAATGATTTAATTATTAGGGATAAAAGTAAACGTCCACCAATGTGGCAAATTATTTTGATAGGTGTATTTTTAGTCGGAATCATAATGGTTTGGATTACATTTACATCAATGCCATTTGTGCGGGTGATTAACCCTGTATTGAACCCATGGGTTTACATTGTGTTAGCGGTAATTGCTTTCTTTGTTCGCAGATGGTTCCGTCAAAAGTACCATGTTGTTGATCCATTGCAAATTAAGCGTCAAAATGAAATTGCCGCTAGAAGACAAAATCGTCGAAATTAAAAACGTGACTATTTATTTAAATTAGTCTACAGTATAAATAAAGATAACAAATAATTTATTTGTTAGGGGAGTGAATAGACGGCGCGAGGCGTCTATTTATTTTTATCTTTTTTAAGTAAAGAACGGGGGTTTTATATGGTTAATGTGTTACGTAAGTCAATTAGACAATACAAAAAATTGTCGTTGACTTCCCCAGTCCTAGTTGCAGGTGAAGCTTTAATTGAAATGTTGATCCCATACTTGGTTGGTATTCTAATTGATAGGGGAATTATGAAAGGAAATATGGGCTATATCAATAAGTGGGGCCTAATTCTCTTTGTGCTAACCTTAATTTCTTTAACTTTGGGTGCGAGTGCCAGTTATGTTTCTGCACACGCAGCAGCAGGCTTTGCGGCTAATTTAAGAAAAGATATGTTTTATCATATCCAAGATTTTTCTTTTAACAATATTGATAAGTTTTCCAGTGCCAGCCTGGTAACACGGCTTACTACAGACGTGACCAATGTTCAAAATGCCTATCAAATGTTAATTAGAATCGCTGTTCGTGCACCGCTAATGCTGATTTTTTCAATTATTATGTCGATTATCATTAGTCCAAGGCTATCTTTGATTTTTGTGGTAATCGCTCCTATCTTTGTTTTAATTTTGGCATTAATTATTAAAAGTGCTTATCCTTACTTCCCACGTATTTTTAGAGGATATGATGTAATGAACCAAGATGTTCGTGAAAATATTCGTGGAATTCGTGAAGTAAAGACTTATGTGCAAGAAGAATCTCAAATTGAAAAGTTTGAAAAATCTTCTGGCTTTATTTATAAATTATTCTCAACTGCGCAGAAAATTATGTCACTTAATGCGTTGGTTGTAATGGCAGTTCTTAATATTTCTACTTTAGCAATTTGCTGGTTTGGTGCTAAGGAAATCGTTGGTGGAAGTTTACAAACTGGACAATTAGTTTCCATGTTTTCATATTCAAACTCTGTTTTGTTTAGTTTGAATATTCTAGCTATGATCACTACTCAATTAGTTATTTCTGAAGCTAGTGGTAAACGTATTGCGGCTGTCTTAACCGAAAAGCCAGCAATCGAAAATCCACGAAAACCTCTTAAAGACGTAACTAATGGAGATATTGTTTTTGATCATGTTAACTTTAAATACTCACCAGATGAAAAGCACTATGCTTTAGAGGATATTAACTTACATATTACCCCGGGTGAAACAATCGGTATTATCGGTGAGACTGGATCATCTAAATCAACTTTAGTTTCAATGATTCCTCGTCTTTACGATGTAACGTCTGGTGCAGTTAGAGTAGCTGGCCATAATGTTAAATCATACGAATTGAAGGCCCTTCGTGATAAAGTTGCAATGGTTTTACAAAAGAATGTTTTGTTTAATGGAACTGTTGAAGAAAACCTAAAATGGGGAAACGAAAATGCAACATACGAAGAAGTTGTAGCTGCAGCTAAGGTTGCTCATGCAGATGGCTTTATTCGTGAAATGCCAGATGGCTACAATACAATGATTGAACAAGGCGGAAATAATGTTTCCGGTGGACAAAAACAGCGTTTGACTATTGCTCGTGCACTTTTGAAGAATCCAGAAATTTTAATTCTAGATGATTCAACTTCTGCTGTGGATACGACAACTGAGCGTGAAATTCGTGAATCTTTGGCAAAAGACATGCCTCATACTACTAAGATTATTATTTCTCAAAGAGTAGTTTCGATTAAAGATGCAGACCGAATTATTGTTATGGATCACGGTAAGATTCAATCAATTGGAACACACGAAGAATTAATGAAAACCAATGAACTTTATCGTTCAATTGCTAAGTTCCAAGAAGAAAATAATGCGGGAAAGTAGGTGAGAGTAAGTTATGGATCAAGTAAAAGAAAAAACACAACCTAAAGGAAACCGGATAAAAGTCCTTGGTCGTTTATTAAAATTAGTTTTGACAACCAGCCCTTGGATGTTAGTTGTTTCAATAATTACTATTGTTTTAGCAGCTGCTTCCGCTGTAATTGGATCGCTATTTATTGAGCGACTGATTGATACTTACGTAACACCACTCTTACATGAAAAAGTTCCAAATTATGGCCCGCTTCTAAACGCCATTTTAGTAATGTTTGGAATCTATGCAATTGGATTCCTTTCTAATTACTTATTTAGTATGTTGATGGGGGTATTAGCCCAAAAAGTACAGTTCCGTGTTCGTAATGAAACATTTACCCATATGGAATCTTTACCAATTGCTTATTTTGACCAAAATAACTATGGGGATATCATGAGTCGTTATACTAATGATATCGATACCTTGATGCAGATGATTTCCCAATCATTACCTCAATTCTTGAACTCGGCATTAAGCTTGATTTTTGTTATTGTGGCTATGTTTAGTTTAAGTTGGCAATTGACTCTGTTCTCATTTATTATTTTTGCATTATCCTTTGGAATTGTTAGATTTTTAACAGTTAGATCTAGCCATTACTTCAAAGCTCAACAAAATAAATTAGGACAAATTAATGGTTATGATGAAGAAATGCTTAATGGTTTAAAGGTCATTAAAGTTTTCTCCCATGAACCTGAAGCTGAAGAGGGCTTTGATAAGTTTAATGAAGAACTGCGTGGAGCTTCGGGAAAAGCTAATACATATGCGACAATTCTATTCCCAATTATGGGTAATATGGGTAACTTGCTGTATGTGTTAATTGCCTTTATTGGAGGAGCTGCCGCAATTAATGGATGGGCTCCTTTAACTTTAGGTGCAATTGCATCCTTCTTACAGTTATCCCGTCAGTTTAGTATGCCAATTGCACAAATTTCTCAACAATTGAATTCAATTGTTTTAGCTTTAGCCGGTGCCCAAAGAATTTTTGAACTAGAAGATGAGCCTTCTGAAGTTGATAATGGAGATGTTATTATGTCTCCTAATAAGGAAGTCAAGAATAGTTGGTATTGGGATGTGCCAGAAAAGAATGGTGACATTAAAAAGGTACCAATTAAGGGACATATTGTTTTTGATCATGTTAACTTCTCATATGTACCAGGGCATCAAATTTTGTATGATATCAACATTGATGCAAAACCAGGGATGAAGGTGGCTCTAGTTGGTGAAACTGGTGCAGGTAAGACAACTATTTCAAATATGCTTAATCGTTTTTATGAAATTCAATCTGGAAAGATAACCTATGATGGTGTTCCAATTTCTCAAATTAGAAAAAATGATCTAAGACATTCTTTGTCGATTGTTTTACAAGAAACCCACCTCTTTACTGGAACGATTATGGATAATATTCGTTTCGGTAAGCCTGATGCCAGTGATGATGAAGTATATCAAGCTGCTCGTTTAGCACATGCAGATGAGTTTATCCATGAACTTGATGACGGATATGAAACTGTAATCGATGGTGATGGCGGTGATTTGTCTCAAGGTCAAATGCAGCTGCTCAGTATTGCTAGAGCGATGATTGCGGACGAACCGGTGATGATTCTTGATGAGGCAACTTCAAGTATTGATACTAGAACTGAACGTATGGTTCAAGCTGGTATGGATAACTTACTTGCTGGTAGAACTAGTTTTGTTATTGCCCACCGTTTATCAACAATAGTTAATTCAGATCTTATTTTAGTTCTAGACCATGGTCATATTATTGAACGTGGTACTCATGAAGAACTTTTGAAGCAAAAAGGTTACTATTACGAGTTGTACACTGGTAAAAAAGAATTAGATTAATTAAAAATGGAGTCTAGATGCTTTTCTAGGGTCCATTTTTTATAATTCTTTAAAAACGTGGTTTAATTTAGGTAATTAAAAGGAAAACGGGTAAAATGTTAATAATAGATTTTTTAATGTGATAAATAATTATAGATAAGGAGAAATCCTCATGAAGATCTTAGTTGTTGATGATGATAAAGAAATCGTTGAATTATTAAGTATATATTTAAAAAATGAAGGTTACGAACCAATTGCTGCCTATAGCGGTAAAGAAGCTTTAACGAAACTTTCTACTAATCCAGAAATTGCATTAATGATTCTTGATATTATGATGCCACAGATGTCAGGAATTGAAGTTATCAAGGAAGTTAGAAAAGATTCAGAAATTCCAATTTTAGTGGTTTCTGCTAAGACTAGTGATATGGATAAGATTCAAGGTTTGATTACTGGAGCAGATGACTATGTAGTTAAGCCATTTAATCCATTAGAAGTAATGGCACGTGTAAGATCACTTCTTCGTCGTAGCCAGAAGGAAGTAAAAGATGATAAGCCAGATGTATTAGAAGTAGGACCTTTAGTGATCAATAAAGATTCACATGAAGTTAAAACTTTAACTGGTAAGGTTATCCAATTAACTGCCTTAGAGTTTGGAATTTTATATATGCTTGCTAGCCATCCCAATCGAGTTTTTAGTGCTGATGAAATTTTTGAAAGAGTATGGCAACAAGAATCAGTTGTTTCTGCTAAAACTGTTATGGTACACGTTTCTCACTTACGAGATAAAATTCAGAAAGCAACTGATGGTGAAGAAGTTATTCAAACAGTCTGGGGAGTAGGCTATAAAGTAGAGGCTTAGTAGGGATGAAAAAGCAGAAAGTAATCCTAACCACAAAAGAAAAAAGCGAACTTTTCGGTGAAGGCGTAATAACCGTTATTTTGCTTTTACTCTTAAACCTTTCGATTATTATTTTGATTAACCTCGCTGTCTTAAATGATCCTAGATTAGAAAATGGAATTTTCTTTTTGAAGAAAACCATTACTTTTGCTAATGGGATGCATTTATGGTCTTGGCAACGACTTTTCATTAGCTTTATGTTAGTCGGAGATGCCATTGTAGTATATTGGCGCTTAATCAGAAGATATCGGCAAATGCAATTGCGCCACGTTATTGAAGAATTACACTATATTGCAGATGGCCATTTTGATCATCGAATTCCTTTTGTTGTAAAAACAGATTTGCAAAAAGTGATTGATTCAATTAATGCGTTAGTTGATAGTACTGTTGCTTCAATGGAAGAGGAGCGGCAGATAGAGCAATCCAAGGATGACTTAATTACTAATGTTTCGCATGATATTAGAACACCACTAACTTCAATTATTGGCTATCTTGGCTTATTAAAGAGTAGTGAGCTGAATGAAGATCAAACTAAGTACATCCAAATAGCTTATGATAAGGCTCTTCAAATGAAAGCTCTAGCAGAAGATCTATTTGAGTACACTACTTTGCGCTCTTCTACAAATAATAAATTGGTTTTAGCGCCGTTACATGTTAATTCAATGCTTGAACAAGTAGCTGCTGGCTTTGAATTAGAAGCTGAGAAGAAAAACATTACTTTTAATGTGATAACCAGACCAAGAGATCTCGTAATTGATGCGGATGCAAAGATGATTGTTCGAATGTTGAATAATCTGATTTCAAATGCTTTAAAGTATGGACGTGGAGCTACTGAAATCAACTTAATTGCAAATAAGGTAAATAATGAATTTGTAGAACTTAGAGTTGAAAACAATGGAGAACAAATTCCTAAGAAATCTTTGCAGAAGATCTTCGATCGTTTTTATCGTGTAGAAAGTTCAAGAAATTTAAAAACTGGTGGAACTGGCCTCGGTTTAGCTATAACAAAAAGTATTGTTGATTTGCATGGTGGTAATATTAAATGCCAATCAACAGCAGAATTAACTAGTTTTATTATTCAACTACCACTCAATAGCCCAAAGAAAAATGATGGTGTGCTATAATTTAGGCTGAATTGATTTAAAAATTGGGGAGAAAAAATGAGCGATTCTAGCATTTCTTTAAACACTTGCATCTTAATATTGAAGGAACACCACTTGCTTAAATCAAGTGCTGTTCAAGATGCGGTTCCAACTAAAATGGATTATATTTCCTATGATTCACGTGATATAAAAACAAATACCTTGTTTTTCTGTAAAGGTAAAGGCTTTAGACCTACTTATTTATCAATGGCTAAAGATAGTGGAGCTACTTGTTATGTAGCAGAACAACCATATCCAGAAGGTAAAGGAATGCATGCCTTAGTTGTTAGAGATGTAACTAAAGCCATGGCTCTTTTATCTGCTGCCTTTTACAGATTTCCGCAAGATGATTTGTATGTTGTAGCCTTTACCGGTACTAAGGGTAAGACAACATCTGCATACTTCTTGAAGGGAATGCTTGACCAAATTAATGGTGGTCGAACAGCACTATTTTCATCAGTAGATGATATTGTAGGACCAAAGCCTGAAGATAAATTTAAGGCTAGTTTAACTACACCTGAAAGTTTAGACTTGTTCAGAGATATGAGAACAGCTGTTGATAACGGTATGACTCATTTAGTAATGGAAGTTTCTAGTCAGGCTTATAAGAAAAATCGTGTCTTTGGTTTGACTTATGATCTCGGCTTTTTCTTAAATATTACTCCAGACCATATTGGACCAAATGAACATCCTAACTTTGCAGATTATTTGCACTGTAAGTTGCAATTAATGGTTAACTCACGTAAGTGTATTATCAATGCAATGTCTGATCACTTCGATGAGATTTATGCGGCTGCAACAACTACTACTAATCCAGATAGTATTTATTTATTTGCCAGAAATGATTTTGAAAATCCTAACTTGAAGCAACCAATTGATTTCCGTTTCCAATCGGTTGAAACTGATATGAAAGAAACTGAATTCAAATTATTCTGTGCATCTGATAAAGCTAAGAAATTACCAATTGCTGGTGACTACACTCTTCAAATGATTGGTGATTTCAACGAAATGAATGGTACTGCTGCTATTATTGGTGCTGGACTTGCCGGCGAAAATTATGAAGAATGTGCTAAAGGTATTCGTCACGTTACTATTCCAGGAAGAATGGAAGCTTTGCCATCAAAGAATCATGGTACTGTAATTGTTGATTATGCACATAATAAGGCTTCAATGATGGCTTTAATGAGCTTTATGCAGCGTGAATTTAACAATCCAAAAATCATCGTAGTTGTTGGAGCTCCTGGTGATAAAGGAGTATCACGTCGTCCAGGATTTAGTGAAAGTTTAACTGCTTATGCAGATAAAGCCTTTTTGACAACTGATGATCCTGGTTTTGAAGATCCAATGGATATTGCTCAGGAAATTGATGCAGGCATTGATCATGAAAAAGTTGATGTCACAATTGAGTTAGATCGTGAAAAGGCAATTCATGATGCAATTGCAATGTCCGATAAGGATGACATCGTTTTGATTTGTGGTAAGGGAGCCGACCCATACCAAAAGATTCGCGGAGTAGATACACCATATCCAACTGACATCAAAGTTGCGGAAAGTGTAATTAATGAACTAGAAAAAGATGATGAGGAATAGGAATGAAGCACTTTTTCTCAATTATCGGTGGAATGGGGACAATTGCGACTGAAAGTTATGTCCGTTTGATTAATCACCGAGTTAAGATTACTAAGGATCAGGACTATTTAAATTATATTTTAGTAAATGATGCTCAAATTCCTGATCGAACTGCATACATTATGGATCATAGTCAACCTAATTTTTTCTATGATTTAAAGGATGATGTTTTAAGTCAATCAAAACTTAATCCTGACTTTTTCGTAATGCCATGCAATACTGCTCATTACTTTTATGATGACTTGGCAGCATTAACAGACGTACCATTTTTACATATGATGCGTATTGCTGTTCATAAGTTTGTGGATGATTTTCCAAAAGAAGAGAAAATTGGTTTAATTGCAACTGAAGGTTCTATTTACGATCATTTATATGTGGATGAATTAGAACGAGTTGGTAAAAAAGCTGAACTAGGTGGTCCTGAAATTCAACCAATGGTGAACGAGCTAATTTATCGTGATATTAAAGAAAAAGGTATTGTTGATCATGATTTATACCATAAAATTTTAAAAACAATGCACGATGAATATGGTTGTAATGTGATTTTACTTGGATGTACTGAGTTATCTCTCGCCCAGGAAAAAGCGCCAGATCACCCATATAACGTTATTGATCCGCAGTCAATTATCGCAGATGTTTCAATTGAACTTGCTTTAAAGATTCGAAATGGAATGGATCCTAAAGAAGCTACTGCAAAATATATGTATAAATAAAGATAAAAGCCTCCCAGATTTGGACAACTGAGAGGCTTTTTTGATCCAATAAAGTATATTTAAGAAAAAATATTGATATAATTAAGGCTAACTTTAATAAATTTACTTAGAAAGAAAAAACTATGTTACAAGTAGAGAACTTAAATAAAAGCTTTGGAAGCAAACAAGTTTTGTTTGATATTAACTTCAAAGCAGACAATGGAAAGATATTAGGCTTAATTGGTAAAAATGGCTCAGGAAAAACAACTCTTTTTCATAGCATCTTAAAGTTTGTCAAATATCAGGGAACAATTACTATTGATGGACATTCTTTTTCAAGTCGGGATTATAACTCTGTCGGCTATTTACCTGAAGAGCGTAGCTTAATGCCAAAATTAACTGTTTTAGAGCAAGTAAGTTTTTTGGCTAGTTTAAAGGGAATGAAAAAAGATGAAGTAAAACATGATTTGCAAGATTGGATGCAAAAGTTAGAAGTTAAAGGCAAAATTACCGATATAATAAAAAGTTTATCTAAAGGTAATCAACAAAAAATCCAATTAATTGCGACTCTTATTCATCAGCCAAACTTAATTATTTTGGATGAGCCTTTTAGTGGGCTCGATCCGGTAAACGTCGAAATAATTAAAGAGGTAATCTTACAAGAAAAGAAACGCGGAGCTACTATTCTATTTTCTGATCATGATATGTCTAATGTTGAGGAATTGTGTGACGATGTAGTAATGATTAATAATGGACATATTGTGTTAAACGGTGCTGTAAATGATGTTCGCAATAATTTTGGTTTAACTCGATTGTTTATTAGAACTGACCTGAATCTTGATAATGTTAAAAATTTACCTGGGGTTGAAAATGCTATTTTACAGAATAATGGTATCTACAAACTTTGGTTAACAAACGCTAGTTACGGAGAAGAAATTTTTAATATGCTCTCCCATGGAAAATACTTGCAAACTTTTGATCAAGAGCCACCAACTTTAGATGAAATTTTTAAAATGAAAGCCGGTGAAGATAATGAATAAAACTTGGTTAGTTGCTAAAGAAACATATCGTAGAGAAGTGAAAAATTGGTCATTTTTATTGATGATTTTCGCACCATTTCTTGTATTATTGATTTCTTTTTTCTTTGGGATGAGTTCATCTTCAGCTTTCGACAGTGATACAAAGGTAGGAATAGTAAGTCAAAATCAGAGTATTGTTCAGCCATTAAAGAAAACAGAAGATTTTGATGGATATAAAAATAAGGCAAAAGCTGAAAAGGCCTATAAAGATGGTGATATTAGTGGTTATATTGTGGTGAAAGAGACTTCTACTCAATTAGTTGCGAACTACTATGGTACCGAAAGCCTTGATAATGATGTTAAGACTGAGTTGATCAGAGTTTTAAACACTCAGCAGCAAGCACTTAATCTAAAAAACGCTAAGCTCAGTGAGCAACAGATGCAGTCACTTTCTCAAAAAGTTAAATTTACTGAGAAAACTAATGATAAAAAATTGAATGCAAGTGATGAAAAGAATTTAAAGACAGCTACTTTTTGGATTCTAATTTTTGTTTTATACTTTTTGGTTCAGACTTATAGCACCATCATGGCACAGGATATTGCCAGTGAAAAGGGAACTAAAATTATGGAAATGATCTTTTCAAGTATGCCTGGTGGAAATTATTTTGATGGTAAAGTGTTGGGTATTTTCCTTGAAATTCTTACTCAGTTATTAATTTATGCTGTGATGTTTTCTGGCTTTTATTATATGGCTCCTCATATTGATGGAGTAAAAGATACATTTGCTCAAATAAAACCTGCTATCGATCAAGCTTTAGGACAAATAATTTCTTGGGGACTATTATTCGTCGTGCTTGGCTTGATCCTATACATCGTTTATGCGGCTGTTTGTGGTGCAATTGTCACTAAAGCTGAAGATGCTAACAAGGCAGTACAACCCTTAGTTTATTTAACTCTACTCGGATTATTTAGTAGTATGAGCTTATCTAATAATCCTGATGGCATTTTTGCCATGATTATGTCTTACGTACCATTTTTATCATCTTTCTTAATGCCCCTTCGACTAATTAAAGGAAACGCGACTGGCTTAGAGGCAGCAATCTCTCTAGTAATTCTATTCGTATTTTTGCTAGGATCGATTTGGTGGATTAGAAAAATTTATCCAAGCCTTATTTTGCAAACTGATGATAACGGTATGTGGAAGAATATGAAGCGTGCCTTACAAGGTATTAAGGAATAAAAATTTAACTACTCAGCTTTCAAAAGTTGAGTAGTTTTTTGTGATAAAATTGAAAGCGAATACAAATAATGTAGAGGCTTAATATGAATACAAATAGTTTGGAAACATATGCGATTAATAAAAACAAAATAAAGATAAATTTTGTTAATTCTAGTATTGAATTAACAATCTTAACACCTGAAATAATCCGTGTATTTCAAAATTGCGGTGAGCATACTAATTCATATGCAATTGAAGGAAATAAGGCAATAGACACTAAATTTAAAGTTGAGAAAAAGAATGACTATCTTGAAATAAAAACTTCAAAATTAATCATTAAAGTTCATCATGATGAAAAAATAGATGTTTATGATGCAGAAGAAAATCCTTTAATTATTGATTATCGGGGATCTAGAATTCCAATTGATCGACAAACAAATTCTAGCCAGCAAAAGTTAGCAGAGTCGGAAGGGCATGATGTGGTTACTAGTAGAAGAAAAGATGTCCACTACTATGAACTGGTCAAAAAATTAGCAGACGATGAGCAATTTTATGGCTTAGGTGATAAGACCGGTTTTTTAAATAAACGACACTATGCCTATGAAAACTGGAATACAGATAACCCTGAGCCGCAGGTAGAAAGTTTTACTCGTTTATATAAGTCGGTTCCATTTCTAATTGGGTTGAAGAAAAATCATCCATACGGAATTTTTTTTGATAATACTTATCATAGTTATTTTGATTTAGGTAAAGAAAGTAATAAATACTACTACATTGCAGCTGATAATGGAAATATTGATTATTACATTATTGGCGGGAGTGACTTAAAAGAAATTGTTAAAAATTATACTTACTTAACTGGGAAAACACCGCTGCCACAAAAGTGGACATTAGGTTATCAACAATCTCGTTGGGGATATAGTATAAGCGCTGAAAAGGTAGAAGAAATTGTTACTAAAATGCGAAAATATCACCTGCCATGTGATGCTATCCATTTAGATATTGATTATATGGATGGGTATCGAGTTTTTACCTGGAGGACAGATACCTATGATGATCCTAGAAAATTTATTGATAAACTTCACAAATTAGGTTTCCATGTGATTACAATTATTGACCCTGGTGTCAAAAAAGACGATAGTTATCAGATCTACCAAGAAGGACTAAAAAAGGGATATTTTGTAAAAGCACCAAATGGGCAAGTGTATGTTAATAAGGTTTGGCCCGGGGATGCTGTCTATCCGGATTTTGGGCGTGAAGCAGTCAGAAAATGGTGGTCAGAAAATTGTAAGTTTTTAGTTGATTTAGGTGTTGATGGAATCTGGGACGATATGAATGAGCCGGCCTCATTTAATGGAGAAATTCCGAAAAATATTATTTTTAATGATGAAGAAAAAGAATCAACACATGCTAAAATGCATAATGTTTATGGTCACAATATGGCTAAAGCAACCTATTATGGCTTAAAGAATTTAACTGGTAAACGCCCATTTGTGATTACCCGTGCTGCTTATGCGGGAACACAAAAATACTCCACAGTTTGGACGGGTGATAATCAAAGTTTATGGGTACATTTACAAATGATGATTCCGCAGCTATGTAATTTAGGAATGAGCGGTTTTGCTTTTGCTGGGACAGATATCGGAGGATTTGGTGCAGATACTACACCAGAACTATTAACAAGATGGATTGAAGCAGCAGTTTTTAGTCCTCTTCTTCGAAATCATGCGGCTATGGGTACACGCTCGCAAGAGCCATGGATCTTTGGAGAACCAACTCTATCGATATACCGCAAGTACTTACATTTGCGCTATCATTTTATTCCATATCTTTATGATTTATTTGCTCAAGAAAATAAGTCGGGTTTACCGATTATGCGACCTTTGGTTTTAAACTATCCAACTGATCCAGCAGTTAAAAATATGAATGACGAATATATGATTGGTACAAATATTGTGGTAGCGCCAATTGTTGAAGAAGGTAAAAACTACAGAGCTGTTTATTTGCCACAAGGGGAATGGATTGATTTTTGGAATAATGTTACTTATAGCGGTAATAATACGATCTTAGTTAGTGCCCCGAGTGATAAGTTACCCTTATTTATTAAGAAAAATACTATTTTATCATGGGGAGAAGTTAAGGAGCATATTTCCTCTAGACCAGATGAAAAAATGGTATTTAGAGTGTTTGGTGACCGTGGTAAATATACTCATTATCAAGATAATGGGACTGATTTTGCTTATCAAAAGGGTGAGTATAATCTTTATGAGATAAAGGTGGATGGTCATAAAATTACTATCAATTTGAAAAAGCATGGATATGAGCCAAATTATCAAAGAATTGAGATTAGAACCGCTGATGAAAAAATGAATTTTATTTATAAAGATAAAAAATATATTCAGGCTAATTAATTTAATGAAAATGAGCTGGTGTGATGTTGTGCTAGCTCATTTTTATATGGAAAACTTTTCACTTTTAGTAGTTTTAGCTTTGACTAATATTGAATGAACATGAATGATTTTGACGAAAAAATGATTGAATTTATATCTGAAAGCGTTTATCATATTAAATGAGGTGATGATGAACGATGCTGACCGAGGAACGTCAACAAGCTATAGCAACCTATATTAATAAACACAGTATCTGTCGTGTTAATGAATTATGTAAGTTGACTAAGTCATCAGAGTCAACAATTCGCCGTGACCTCATTGAATTAGAAAAGCGTGGCGTGATTGTTCGTGTACACGGAGGAGCACGCTCACTGCAAGATTATTCACGTGATGTTGAACAACAAGTGAGATTTAATCTTAATGTTGACAATAAACGTGAGATTGCACGTTTTGCTGTGATAAATCATGTTACTAATGGAGATCATATTTTTCTTGATGCTGGAACGACAACTTATGAAATGGTGCCATTCTTGCGGGAAGTTAATGATTTACATGTAGTTACTAACGGTGTTGATGTTGCACTAGCATGTTTAGACAATGGAATTCATACTCGCTTGTTAGGGGGCGAGGCTAAGCTTGAAACGCATGCAGTCGTAGGCAACACAGCCATGAAGCAGCTACAAGAAATGAACTTTACGGTTTCATTTATTGGAGCTAATGGTTTAACAGCAGATGGTCAATTTACTACGCCAGATCCAGCAGAAGCTGGTATAAAAAAAGCTGCGATTAAGCAGGCTAAAGAATCTTTTATTTTAATGGATAGTAGTAAGATTGGTGCAGCAAATTTTGCAAGTTTTGCACATATCAATGAGGCAATACTCATCACTAACAATTTAAGTACAGGTAAAGAAAATATCTTACCTGAACGAATCAGAGTTGAGGAGGCTCGGTCATGATTTATACTGTTACAGTTAATCCAGCATTAGACTATGTTATGCAATTAGAAAAGGTGGAAGCTGGTAGTGTTAACCGTTCAAATGATTGTCAATTTTTAGCTGGTGGTAAAGGAATTAATGTTTCTCAAATTTTGAACCAACTTGATGTTGATAACACTGCTTGGGGATTTGTTGGTGGTTTTACTGGCAAAGAATTAGTTCGCCAATTAAACGTTAAAAAAATTGAAAGTGATTTTGTAACTATTTCTGACGATACCCGTGTTAATGTGAAAATTCATGCTCAAAAAGAAACTGAAATTAATGCGGCTGGTCCAAAGATTGATGCACAAGAAATTACTGCATTTAAGGCGCGTTTGGATGATCTTAATGAAGGCGATATTGTTGTATTAAGTGGTAGTTTAGCACCAAGTTTACCAACTGACTTCTATGAACAATTATTACCAACTATCAGAGAAGCTGGTGCTGAATTTGCAATTGATACTACTGGGGAAGCTTTACTTGCAACTTTGAAGTACCACCCATTAGTTATTAAGCCTAACCATCATGAATTAGCAGCATTATTTGATACAAGCTTTGCTAATGATCAAGAAATGCTTGAAGCAGCTAAGAAACTTTTAGACATGGGTGCACAAAACGTCATGATTTCTATGGCTGGCGACGGTGCATACTTAGTAACTAAGGATCATATTTACCATGCAAGTGCTGCTGTTGGTACTGCTGTTAACTCAGTTGGCGCTGGAGATTCAATGATTGCCGGCTTTGTAGGTACTTATTACAAGACTCATAATGTTGTTGAAGCATTGAAAGTCGGATCTGCTTGTGGTGGTGCTACTGCATTTACTGAAGATATTGCAGTTAAGAGTCAAATTGATGCTGTTTTACCACAAATTACAGTTGAAGAAGTAAAGTAGTTAAAACTAAATAATACAGTTAGGATAGGGAGTTATTTTCATGAAAATTGAAGATCTTTTAAGTCCTGATTTAATGATTATGGATCTGAAGGCTACTACTCAAGAAGAAGCTATTAAAGAAATGGCTGATCTTGAAGTAAAGCAAGGTGTTGTAAATAACGAAGAGGAATTCATTAAATCAATCTGGGCTCGTGAAAAAGAATCAACAACTGGTATTGGTGAGGGAATCGCCATGCCACACGCAAGAAACAAGTACATTAATCGTGCCGCTGTTTTATTTGCAAAAAGTCCTAAAGGAATTGATTATAAAGCTCTTGATGGACAACCAGTTCATTTATTCTTTATGATTACTGCACCAGCCGGTGCTGATAACACACACTTACAAGCTTTAGCTAAGTTATCAAGTTTATTAATTAATCCAGATGTTGTTAATGCTTTAAAGGCAGCAACTACACCAGAAGAAGTTATTGATATCTTTAAAAAAGCAGAAGCTGAAAAGGATGCTCAGGACAAGGCCGATGCCGAAAAGAGAAAGGCCGAAGCTGCAAAAGAAGCATCTAAGCCTGCTAGCGAGCAAAAGCCTTTAATTGTTGGTGTTACTGCATGTATCAATGGTATTGCACACACTTATATGGCTCAAGAAGCTTTAATTAAGGCTGGTAAAAAATTAGGCGTTGATGTTCGTATTGAAACTAACGGTTCTGAAGGTGTAAAGGATAAGCTTACTCCAGAAGAAATTAAGCGAGCAAAAGGTGTCATCATTGCCTCTGATAAAAAAGTTGATATGCCACGTTTCAATGGTAAAGAACTTATTATGAAGCCTGTTGTAGATGGTATTAACCATCCAAAAGAGTTAATCGAGGATATCTTAGAAAATAAGGCTCCAATTTACCATGCTGATAGTAGTGCAAGTTCTAGCGATGATGGTGCAAAAGAAAAACAAGGTTTGTGGGCATCTATCTACAAGAACTTGATGAGTGGTATTAGCCACATGCTTCCATTCGTTATTGGTGGTGGTATCTTAATGGCCATCTCCTTCATAGTGGAAAACTATATGGCTGGTGGCGCTAAGAACCCTGCATTTATTTTCTTAAATAGTGCTGGTAACTTAGCCTTTGCATTTATGGTTCCTGTGTTAGCCGCTTATATTGCTGAATCAATCGGCGACTTACCTGCCTTGATGCCAGGATTTGTTGGTGGATACATGGCAGCCATTGTTAACGGTACTAACGGCTTACAAGTTAACGCACAAGCACATGCTGTCTCTCCAGCTGGATTCTTAGGTGGTATCGCTGCAGGTTTCATTGCTGGATATATGATGATTGGATTGAAGAAGTTATTTGCTAAACTTCCAAAATCAGTAGAAGGTATGAAGCCAATGTTGCTTTACCCAATTTTGGGCTTGTTGTTCATTGCTTTGATTATGTTCTACATCATCAACCCAATCTTTAGTTCAGTGAACTTCGCTATTACCCACTTCTTGAACAGTATGGGTACTGGTAATCTTGTAATTTTGACAATGATCTTAGCTGGTATGATGGCTATCGATATGGGTGGTCCTTTCAACAAGGCTGCTTATGTCTTTGCTTCAGGTGCATTTGCTAACGACCCACATTCTGCAACTGCTGCAGTTATGATGGCAGCTGTTATGGTTGGTGGTATGGTTCCTCCATTTGCTACTGCAATTGGTACTACTTTCTTTAAGAACCGTTACACTAAAGAAGAACGTCGTGCTGGTGTATCAAACTGGATTTTAGGTTTCTCATTCATTACTGAAGGTGCTATTCCATTCGCTGCAGCTGACCCAGGTCGTGTAATTCCTTCCTGCGTAATTGGTTCAGCAGTTGGTGGTTTACTTGTTGGACTATGGCATATCCAAGTACCAGCTCCTCACGGAGGACTATGGGTATCTCCATTATCTAACCACATTTTACTTTACTTCGTAGCTACAATTGTTGGTTCAATTGTAGCTGGTCTAATTATGAGTTTCTGGAAGAAACCTGTTTCTGAAGACCCGGATGAATAAAAATAACTAATTAAAAAGTAAGATTCTGAAAAATTTAGAATCTTACTTTTTTGTTTAATAAATAATGTATATATAATATTAAATCGTATAGTATTTAATATTGCTGTTTAATGAAATCGCATTCTTATTGATATATAAACAAAATATAGACATAAATAAATTGCAAATTCACATAAATATCATAAATTGTACATAATTAAATCATAGATTGTTCGTATACTTACTTAATGTAAAAAAAAATTATTATAAAGGTGAAAATAAGCGCTTTATATATGCTCTTTACTAGCAAGAAAGCTATAACTTAATACTCACCTAATACTAGAAGTATGAGGATAAAATTATGGTTTCCAAGAACAATTATAGTGAAAAAATGCGAAAAATTAGACCGCAAAAGCAACGCTTCTCTATTCGTAAGTTTACTGTAGGGGCTGCTTCTGTATTAATTGGTTTAACCTTTATGGGGGTTAATAATCAGGAAGCTCAAGCTGACACTACAGTTGCTCCAGAGGAAAGCGTAAAAGTCGAAAGTAGTACAGCTAGTGACATAACAGAGACGATGGATAACGTAGTAAATACTGAGGAACAGAGTATATCTACTACTGACAATCAAACAGAAGTTATGTCGGCAGAAGAAAATAATGAAGTAGAAAATGATGTAACTGCTTCTGGTGAGACTGGTAATGAAGAAGTAAAAAATGATCGGTCGATTTCTTCTGTAGAAACAGATAATGTAGACAAACAAGCAACTAACGAAGTAGTAACTTATAATGCTGAGTCAATTAATGGAGACACAGCAGTAAAAAATCAAAATACTAATACAACTGAAACTAATTTAGTTGAAAATACTACTCCTGTAGAAGAAGCTCAAGCAGTTGAAGACGTAGAGAAAAATGCTGCTTCTGTAGATGTACAGCCAGTTGAAAGCGTAGAAAGCAATACAGTTTCCGTAGAAGAAACACAACCAGCTGAGAAGGTAGAAAACAATACTGTATCTGTAGAAGCAGATCAGCCTATTGAAGCTGAAACTAAGGTTGAAAATGAAGTTTCTCCAATTGAAGAATCAGTAGTTAAAGAAAATACGACTATTCAGTCAAATGCTAAGGAAGTTCAAAGTAAAGCTGCTGTAACTATTCTGGGAACAGATGCGGATAATTATCCGAAAAAAGCGGGAGATTTAATTGGTGATAATAGGTACATTTATCAAATTTTAAACTTGAATGGTACAAGTTTTGTGAGTAGTGATAACAAAAAGCTTATCTTGTCTGTAAATCGAAATAATCTATCCGATGACAATCTTTATGCATATGTAACTGACAATAGTTTTACTGAAATTTTGTCTACCCATACTATTCAAGCAGGCCATTTTAAGAATATTGATGTAGTCAATGGGTGGCACACTGTAAAATTTTTAGTAGTTAACAGTGGTAAATCTAATATTTCTATTAATGGAAGTGAAACGCCTGTTGGAAACGCTAGTACAGTTGTGGGAAGTACAAGAATTGAATATTGTCTAGGCAATAGTACTAGCATAGATGCGAGTTCAATTGGTGAAATTATCCCAGTTTATACTGAACAGTCTGTGATTAAATACTATTACAATCAAAATGGCAATTTAATAGAAATTCCAGGCACTGATAAATATCCAAACGTTAACGTATCTGGTTGGACTGGGCAAGGATTTATTGTTGACAACGTTGATCAATACAAACAGCTAATTAATGGCTTTTACTTAGATGCTTCAAAACTTCCTACTGGTTCATTTACTGGAACACTTTCTCAATTTGGAGATGGTAGTTACTATAAGAAAGTATACTACAGTGCTGGAGATAAAAATGAAGGTACTATTGATCAATTAACTGTAGATTATACAGTAGTTTACCGTCAAATTGACGCTACTGGTAAGATGGAAGTTTTGATGTATGATGGCAAAGACATGACTAAGGTTATTGAAAGCCATACTGTAGAAGCTGGTCAATCAGTTAAGTTCTCTCATAATAATTACACAGCAAGAAACCCATTTGTAACTGACTCAGCTCATGAAGTACAGTTTGTTTATAAAGAATTAGGTTCTTTAATTTTAGTTGATGAAAACGGGAAAGAAATTCATCCATCTGTAAAATTTAACAATGATAAAGATGATCCGACTAAGGCTGGTCTAACCTATACACCGGTTATTGAGGGATATATTGCTGATATTGAATTTGTAACTCCAGAAGATCCGGGTAAAGATATCAAGGTTGTATATCGTTTACGTGAGGATGCTAAAGCTACAATTACCATTGTTGATTTAGATAATTTAGAGAATAATGGTGGTAAAGTTGCAGAATTAAATGCAACTGGAAAAGTATATTCTGTAATTAATTTTGTTGACTTAAGTACTACACTCCAAGACTTGATTGATAGAGGATATGTAGTTATTAGCAATGATTTTAAACCAGGAACAAAATTTGATGTAAAAGATTTAGAATTTAAGATTGAGTTAAAGCATGGTCTTGAAGAAATTAATGAATCACAATCTGTAGATAAAATTATCAACTATGTAGATGGGGTTGGTAATAAGCTACATGATTCAGTTACACAAACAGCCATTTTCAAGACGAATGGTTATCGTGATAAAGTGACTGGAAAGATTGTAGAAGTAACAGAAGTTGAACACGATGATGGTTACTTAATTGCTATTGAAATTACCAATAAGGACGCTAGTTTACAGTGGACTTCTAAGACGGATGTCTTTGAATCGATCAAATCTCCAGATATTGTTGGTTACACTACTACGCAAAAATGGAGTACTGCAGATAAAGTAGATCAGGATGTAAAGCATAGAGTAGAAAATATTGTTTATGAGAAAAAAGCACAAGTTGGTACAATTACTTTTTGGGATGAAACTTCTAATAAGCAACTTGGATCAACTATCAATATTGCTGGTAATTACCGGGAAGTAATTAACTATCAAATAATTGAGAATGTTTTAAATAGCATCAAAGACTATGAAAATAATAACTATATCCTAGTAAGTAATCCTTTAACTTATGCCACAACATTTGGGGATGCAGAGTACAATCCTGGCTGTAATGACTTTAGGGTTGTTTTAAAACATAAAATCGCTGAAAATACACAAAATAAAGAAGTAAACCGAGTGATTACTTATGTTTATGCGGATGGACCTAATAAAGGCCAAGAAGCTGCAAATTCTGTTACTCAAAAAGTTACATTTATTGGAACGGGCCAATATGACTTTGTTGATAAAGCTTGGATTAGTGATATCGTTTGGATAACTGAAGCTGGCGATATGAACTATACTTTTGCTCAAGTAGAATCACCAAAGGTTACAGGATATGGCACAGATAGAGGAATTGTAGAAGCTAAGATAGTAAGTGGAAGTTCTGATAATATCACTGAAGAAGTTCTTTATTATGCAAATCAAACAGGAGCTAGCATCCAATACATTGATGATGTAACTGGACTAGTTATCAGTAGGGATGAAGTACAGGGTAAAGTGGATCATCAAATTAACTGGAAACAAAACCATGAAAATGTCCTTAACCTGTTTATAGAAAGTGGATACAAACTTGTAAGTAGTGACTATGAATTTGGTAAAGATTACTACTATTCTGCAGATGAAGCTAAGAATAACTTTACAATTCATTTAACTAGAGATTTGATCATTATTGATCCAACGAATCCCGATAGCCCTGCTTACGGATCAGAAGATTACATTAAAGAAGTAATTCAAGAGATTCAATATGTTTTTGAAAATGGTAGTACCGCAGCTGAAAGTAATAAGCAAAATATCAAATTTACAGCATACGGTGTTGTAGATAAAACAACTGGAAAATATGTAGTTCTTGATGAAAATGGCAAGATTGTTGTTGATGAAAATAAACAACCAATTGAAGGGACACTTACTTGGATAGCAGATATAACAGATCCGAAATTTGCTGAAGTAATATCACCTACTCTAGCTGGTTATACAGCAGATAAAACTTGGGTTTCTGGAAGTTCTGTAACTGAAAATACTCCAAACAAGGTAATTGTGGTTACTTATACTGCAAATGCAGCTAATGCAGAAATTATCTATGTTGATGAGACTACAGGCAAGCAATTGGAAACTGCAGTAATTGATGGTAAGTACAACGAAACAATTAACTACAGCACAGCAGATAAGATTAAATACTACGAAAGCTTAGGCTATGAATTAGTCAAAGATGGTTATGTTGGTGGAGAATTCGGTGAAGACACAAAGACTTTCTATGTAACGTTCAAGCATGGAACGGTAGTTGTAAATCCAGAAGCTCCAGGCAAGCCAGATGAACCAATTAACCCAGACAATCCAGATGGACCAAAATACCCAGCTGATTCTGCTAACTTGAACAAGGATGTAACTAATACTATCCACTATGTTTATGCAGATGGAACAACAGCTAAGCCGAGTCACACACAAACTTTAACTTTTGTTGGTTCAGGTGTGATTGACAAGGTAACTGGTCAATATGTAGAAGTCGATGAAAATGGTAATGTTAAGCTTGACGAGAACGGTAACCCAATTCCAGGCAAATTAACTTGGACAGCTAGTGATGGAACAACATTTGTCGAAGTAGTTTCTCCAACAATTGTAGGCTATACTCCAGATAAAGGAGTAGTTAATGCAGTTGAAGGAATTAACCAAGATAGTAAGAACCTAAAAACAACAGTTATCTACACTGCAAATGCAGCTAAGGCAGAAATTATCTGTGTTGATGAGACTACAGGCAAGCAATTAGAAACTGCAGTAGTTGATGGTAAGTACAACGAGACAATTAACTACAGCACAGCAGATAAGATTAAATACTATGAAAGTTTAGGCTATGAATTAGTCAAAGATGGTTATGTTGGTGGAGAATTTGGTGAAGACACAAAGACTTTCTATGTAACGTTCAAGCATGGTGTTGTTCATGTGCATCCAGATAATCCTGGAAAACCTGGTGAAAATATCAATCCAGGGGGAGATGTGAAATATCCAACTGATTCAGGTGTTTTAAATAAAGATGTAACTCACACTGTTCACTATGTTTATGCAGATGGAACAACAGCTAAACCAAGTCACACACAAACTTTAACTTTCATTGGTTCTGGTGTGATTGACAAGGTAACTGGTCAATATATAGAAGTTGATGAAACCGGTAATGTTAAGCTTGATGAGAATGGTAACCCAATTCCAGGCAAATTAACTTGGACAGCTAGTGATGGAACAACATTTATCGAAGTAGTTTCTCCAACAATTGTCGGCTACACTCCAGATAAAGGAGTAGTTAATGCAGTTGAAGGAATTAACCAAGATAGTAAGAATCTAGAAACAACAGTTGTCTATACAGCTAATGCAGCTAAGGCTGAAATTATCTATGTTGATGAAAGTACAGGAAAACAATTAGAAAATGTAGTAGTTGATGGTAAGTACAACGAGACAATTAACTACAGTACAGCCGATAAGATTAAATACTACGAAAGCTTAGGCTATGAATTAGTCAAGGATGGCTATATTGGTGGAGAATTTGGTGAAGACACAAAGACTTTCTATGTAACGTTCAAGCATGGAACAGTAGTTATAACTCCAGAAAAACCAGGTAAGCCAGATGAACCAATTAATCCTGACAATCCAGATGGGCCAAAATACCCAGCTGATTCTGCTAACTTAAACAAGGATGTAACTAATACTGTCCACTATGTTTATGCAGATGGAACAACAGCTAAGCCAAGTCACACACAAACTTTAACTTTTGTTGGTTCAGGTGTGATTGATAAGGTAACTGGTCAATATGTAGAAATCGACGAAAATGGCAATGTAAAGCTTGATGCAAATGGAAACCCAATTCTAGGTAAATTAACTTGGACCGCTAGTGATGGAACAACGTTTATCGAAGTAGTTTCTCCAACAATTGTAGGCTACAGCCCAGATAAAGGAGTAGTTAGTGCAGTTGAAGGAATCAACCAAGATAGTAAGAACCTAGAAACAACAGTTATCTACACTGCAAATGCAGCTAAAGCTGAAATTATCTATGTTGATGAGACTACAGGTAAACAATTAGAAACTGCAGTAGTTAATGGTAAGTACAACGAAACAATTAACTACAGTACAGCAGATAAGATTAAATACTATGAAAGCTTAGGCTATGAATTAGTCAAGAATGGCTATAGTGGTGGAGAATTCGGTGAAGATACAAAGACCTTCTATGTAATCTTCAAGCATGGAACAGTTACAGTTACTCCTGATGATAAATTCACTGAAGAAGATCCAATTAATCCAGACAATCCAGATGGACCAAAATATCCATTTGATTCAATAGCTTTAGATAAAACGATTACCCGTACAATTAAATATGTTTATGCAGATGGGACTAAAGCAAAAGATGACGTAGTTCAAAAGTTAAGATTCCGTGGTACAGCCATTATTGATAAAGTAACTGGCGAAGTTATTATCTTAGATGAAGATGGCCGAAAGATTTCCGATGGAATTAAATGGACAGCACTTGATGGAACTACGTTTATACAAGTCATTTCTCCAGATATTACCGGCTACACTCCAGATAGGAAAGAAATTGGCAGTCTTGAAAATATAGATAGTAATACTGACGATATTATTGAAACTGTAGTTTACAATAAGGATATTGTTGACCCAGTGGATCCAGAAGAACCAAAGGATCCTGTAGATTCAGAAGCTCCAGATAAAGTTGAAACTCCAACTGAATCAACGAATGATGCTCCTATTCTTCCAGAACAATTTTCCATTGATACTACTATTAATAAAGTAGAAACTGTGGAAAACAAAGAACCTGGTACAGTAGAAGCAGCTACAACTGAGGATGTCTCATTGCCTCAAACGGGTCATAAACATTCTAATGCAGGAATTATTGGACTAGGTTTAGCAACCATTGCGTCAATTTTAGGCTTAGCAGGCACGAGAAAACGCAAAAAGGATTAAACTAGTTGAATAAAATAGTTTTATGAAAAACGCTACCTCCGGGTGGCGTTTTTTAGTATAGTGGAGTGTGGATAGTAAAAGTGGAAAGTGAGACTGAAAATGATTAAGCTTATTGCAACTGATATGGATGGTACGTGGCTAAGAGAAGATAAGACTTATGATAAGGAGCTCTTTGAAAAAGAATTTCAAATCATGCAGGATCGTGATATAAAATTTGTTATTGCCAGTGGTAATCAGTATGAGAATATCCTCGATCGTTTTCCAAGAGCTAATAAGCATATGTATTTTGTGGCTGAGAATGGTGCGTTAGTAGCTCATGGAAATGAGATTCTTCAAATATCTGATTTATCTGAGGAGGATTATCAAACAATGCTTGAAATTGTGGAAAAATTACCATATAACGCTATTGTTGCTGGTGTAACTAGTGCATATGTTGAAAAAAGCAGTGGAAAAGAATTTGCGGAAGATCTAAAAAAGTACGTTAAGAAAATTCAAGTTGTTGATAGCTTTAACGATATCGATGATCGTATTTTTAAAGTAAGTCTTCGTGTTCCAGAAGATGAGATGCCTAAGGTTTTAGATAAACTTAGAGAAGACTATCCACAGATTGGTTTTGTTTCAGGTGCAAGTACTGCTATTGATATGCAGACTAAAGGAATGAATAAAGCTGTAGGTTTAGAATATTTGGGTAAAAAGCTTAAGATTAAATCTAGTGAAATGGTAACATTTGGTGATAGTGGTAATGATGTTGGTATGCTTAAGTTTGCGGGTACCAGCTTTGCTACGGCGACTGCTCTTCCAGATGCAAAGAAAGCTGCTAATCAAATCATTGGATCTAGTGAAGAATCAAGTGTGCAAAAGAAAATTCTTGAGTTACTCTCATAAATTAAATATAAGTTGAGATAGGTGAACAAGTTGAACGATCAAATTATTCGAGTTACTAGAGCTTTGAATCATCCCATTCGAATTCAAATTCTTTATTACTTAAATGACAATCAAAAAAGTAGTGTAAATAACTTGGTAAAACAGTTTGATGTTAGTCAGCCAGCTATTTCTAGACACTTGAGGATCTTGGAAGAGGCTAAGCTAGTTAAGAGTGAGCAAGTTAAGCAAGAGCGCTACTATAGTTTAGAAGATAAGCATGTAATTAAGATTCTAGATGTCTTGAGACGGCATGTTAACGAAGATTTTTAGTTTAAAAGCTTGAATAATCACAGCAATTTTGACTGTCTTTTTTCTAAACACTTTTGACAAACATATAAAAATATGTTTATATAAAGATGTAATTTTAGAGAAAAAGCATTAAATTAAAAATTCAGCAAAATTTTTTATTATTTACACTTATTGATAGCATCAAGTCTGAGACGTCTTGGTGCTATTTGTCTATCTAGAAAAATGTTGACATAATAAAAAAATTAGCTTAGTCTAACTTTAAGTTAGAACTTATGCTGAATTTTCTAACTTAATGCTTTTTTGTTTTGCACAGGAGGATATTTATGCAAAATTTTAACTCTAAAATTACAAAATTTATTTCTATTATGGCCTTAGTGACGCTTTTATCATTGATAACAGTAGGATGTTCGAATAAGCAGAACTCTACTAGTCAATCAAATAAGATTTCGATAGTTACAACAACTAATGTCTATTCAGATATTGCTAAAAATATTGTTGGAAAATATGGAACAGCGACTGCAATTATTGATAAAAGTAGCGTTGATCCACACGATTTTGATCCGACAACAGCAGATGCTAAAAAGGTAGCTCAGGCAAATATTATCGTTGCAAATGGGCTAGGTTATGATTCATGGATGAATAAGTTAGCGAAATCTGTTGATAAAAAGCCTGTCTTAGTCGGTGAAGACTTGATGGGATTAAAGAGCGGAGATAATCCACATATTTGGTACAATTTAGATATGCCAACTAAGTACGTTGATTATTTGGTTAAACGTTTATCTAAGTTAGATAAGAAGCATGCCGCTTATTTTAAGGAAAATGGCGAAAAATACTTAGCCAAGATCGACAAAATCAAACAGCTAGCTAAGGCTAATAAGGGTGATCAAAAACCAGTTTTTGTTAGTGAACCAGTCTTTGACTATGCTTTGCAAGAAGCTGGCTATAAAATAGGCGATAAGGAATTTGAAGAAGCTATCGAAAATGGTACAGATCCTAGTCCTAAGACGATTAATGAAATGAACAATTCTATTAAACAAAAGAAGATTGCCTTTTTTGTTAATAATACTCAGGCAAGTAGCTCAACAGTTAAGTCTTTTGTTAAACTTGCAAAAAAGAACAATGTTCCAGTTTTAAATGTTCGGGAAACTATTCCTAATAACACTACTTACTTAGCTTGGATGAAAGAAAATTATCAAAAACTAGCTGATATTCAAAAGAATTAAATGGGATCAGGTTATTAAATGAGAAGAGGAGCAGTGAGATGACTGATATATTAACAGTTAAAGACCTGGGGATGAAATTTGAGGATAAGGTAATTTTTAAAGACTTGAATTTTACCCTATCGAAGGGGTCGATGACAGCTCTACTTGGTGCAAATGGTACAGGAAAAACAACCTTGATTAGAATTTTGATGGGAATGTTACAACCAACGACAGGATCGTTTAAGTTTGCGCCGGATACAAAAGTTGGTTATGTACCTCAATTTAGAAATCTGGATGCTGATTATCCCCTCTCAATCCGGGCCTTTGTAGAACTTAATACTCCTTTATTTAAGAACGCTCGGGTGAAGGCGAGAGTAAATCAAATTTTAAAAGAGACCCATTTACTAGATATTCAAAATACTAGGATGGGCGAAGCTTCCGGAGGTCAAAAGCAGCGTGCATATTTAGCTCAAGCTTTGTTAGATAAACCAGACTTCATTATTTTAGACGAGGCAACAGCTAGCTTAGATCCAGTTGCTAAAGAAGAGTTAATGTCATTGATTAAGCACTTAAACGAAAAACACGCAATGACTGTTTTGTTTACAACTCATGACATTCCTCTAGCTAAGAAATATATGAAAGATTATCTTTTATTTAAGGATAAAGGTTTAATTGCTGGTAAAATTAAAGACTTAACTGAAGAGGTGGGTGAAGAATAATGTTTGCATATGATTTTATGCGCTATGCATTTCTAGCTAGTACTTTTATTGCTATTACCTGTGGAATAGTGGGTGTATATGTTGTAGCTAGAAGTTTTTCATTCTTAGCTCACACTCTATCAGAAATTGGTTTTGCCGGAGCCGCTTTTGCGGTTTGGATTGGTTGGGTTCCTCTCTGGGGCATGGTTCTTTTTACTTTGCTTGGCTCAATCAGTGTTGGTGAATTATCCATGAGAAGTGATCAGAAAGAATCCGCAATTAGTGCGATTTCAGCCTTGTTTATTGGCTTGGGTGTACTATTTTTAGCTATTGCTGGCGGTAATAGTCGCTATGCGACTAACATCTTATTTGGTTCAATTATTGGAGTTGATAGAGATGGAGTCATTCAACTAGTTGTTCTTTCTCTCTTTGTTTTAGCAATAATTTTCCTAGTTTTAAGACAGTTAAACTATGATTCATTTGATCATGTAGGGGCAGTTAGCCATCATATTAATACAAGCTTAGTTTCAGTAGTATTTTTAATTGCTTTGGCTTTAGCTGTTTCAATTGGTGCACAAGTTGTCGGATCATTATTAGTCTTTATTTTATTAACTTTGCCATCTTCAAGTGCTCGCTACTTAGGTAAGACAATTCCTGCTATGTTATGTTGGTCAGTTGGGATCGCATTGTTTGGAGTTTGGGCAGGTTTAGTTTTAGGATACGTAACTAATTTACCGGTCACTTTCTTTATTTCGATTATTGAAGTTGGAATTTATTTATTTGTTTATGGCGTTCATGCTTTTAAGAAATAAAACTGTTATTTAGAACCTACAAGGGCTCTCTGCTCTTGCAGGTTTTTTGTTTTTAAATTTCCTTAATATGTGGAAAAAGGATAAAATTAAATAGTATTGCTTTTTTAGATGAGGAAAACTATGTGGATAAATTTTTTATGGGCCTTAGTGCCAATCATCTGGTTGATAATTTCTCTTGGAATTATTGGAATGCCGGCTTCAAGGGCATGTACGATTGGTTTAATTATTACAATTGCTGATGCTGTTTTAATGTTTAAACAACCCATAATTAATACTCTTTCTGGAGCTTTAGAAGGTATTATAATGGGAATTTGGCCGATCATGTATGTAATTCTGGCTGCGCTTTTTGTATATCAGATTACAACTGATTCAGGTAGTATGGGGACGATTGAGAAATTATTATCATCAATCACAACCGATAAAAGAATTTTAGTATTAATAATTGCTTGGGGCTTTGGTGGCTTTCTAGAATCTATCGCTGGTTTTGGGACTGCTGTAGCAATCTGTGCAGGAATCTTAATTTCCTTAGGTTTAGAACCGATCCAAGCTTCAGTAATTTGTTTGGTTGCCAATAGTACGGCAACTGCATTTGGTGCAATTGGCTTGCCAGTTTTGACATTAGCTGAAGTAACTAATCTTAATGATGTGCAATTAGGATTTATTGTAACCTTGCAATTGGTCATTTTAGTTATTTTAGTACCTTTTATTTTAGTTATTCTTACTGGCAAAAGTATTAAGGCCCTGAAAGGTATTGTTTTTATTACTTTAATGTCAGGGGTTGGAATGGCAATTCCGCAAGTTATTATGGCTAAGTTTACTGGGGCTGAGCTTCCAGCCTTAGTCGGATCATTGTTTTCAATTTTAGTTACTGTCTGGCTGACTAAAAGAAAAACTGGTTCAGTAGAGGAAGTAGAAAATGAAAGTGTCAGCGAAATTATCAAGGCTTGTTCACCATTTATTTTGGTTTTTATTTTCGTTCTACTGGCTTCCTCTCTTTGTCCACCTGTGAATAACTTTTTAACTAGTGTAACTACTCACTTACATGTTTACTTAGGAAAAAATCCTAATGATTTACCAATTAATTGGCTTTCCTCTCCAGGAACATTAATTTTATTAGCGGGAATAATTGGAGGAAAGATTCAAGGCTTAAGCTTAAGCCAAATGTTCAAAATCTTGCTCAATGTTTTGAAAACAATTGGGATGACAACAATTACAGTTTGTGCAATTGTGGGTTTAGCTAAAGTTATGGTATATGCAGGAATGACTAAAGCATTAGCGGTAGCCTTAGTAAGCTTACTTGGACCAGCTTATCCTTTATTTGCACCATTAATTGGGGCTCTAGGAACATTCTTAACAGGCTCTGCAACGTCAGCCAATGTTCTATTTGGTAACTTACAGTATTCTGCTGCTCAATCATTAGGAGTAAGCAAATATTGGATTGTTGCTTCAAATATGACTGGTGCAACTGCTGGGATGTTATCACCACAGAATATTGCAGTAGCTACTGGTGCAATTAATAAAGAAGGTTTAGAAGGAAAGATTCTAAAAGAAACAACTAAGTGGGGCAGTATATACTTGTTAATTACCTGTGTATTTCTATACTTAGTTGGTTTGATTACTAAATTAGTATAAAGTAAAAAGTTCTTGATCTCAGAAGCTAACCCCTAAAGTTGGACGTTAGCTTTAAATAAATGCTTTTAAAGCTTGATTTCGATATTCTATCGGAATCAGGCTTTTTTTCTTGTGTCTGATTCTTTCTTGATTATAATATTTTATCCAATTTTCCATTCGTTTAATTAGTTCTTTCTTTGTTTTAAAGTGATGTGTGTAATAGTCTATTTCTACTTTACATAGTATGGAAAAAGCTTTCCATAGCCGCATTATCATGACAAGTTGCTCTACGTGACATACTTTGAAAAATATTATGCTTTCTTAATTCGTGCCGATATGCGTTAGATTGGTACTGAATGCCTTGATCGCTATGGACGGTCATGCGATATTGAAGCTCGGGACGTGCTTTAAAAACTTCCCTTAAGCCTTGAATAACATATTGTGTTAGTGGTCGATCAGTAATTGTGTAGCTGATAATTTCGCCACTACATAAGTCCTTGCTTAATAAAGAGGGCATCAATACCACCTTCTTCATAGGCACGTTGCCAGTTTGCAATAATTCCAGTATTAGAGATTCCATATTTTAGTGCGGTGGCTTGATAGCTTTCATTATGTTCTTTCCTCCAGTTTAAAACCTCTAATTTAAATTGACCACTATATTTTTTACGAGTACGTTTTGTAATTAAACCAGCTTTTCCATATTTCTTAAATAATATAATCCATCTATCAATTGTAGAATGTGATGGGATATTCAAGTTACATTGAATCTGTCTACTCCCAAGACCTTTTTTATATAATTCAATTGTTTTTAATTTAGTTTCAACTGCATATTTGCTCATAGTAAAACCCCCAGGTTGGATTTATGTCCAACTCTGGGGGTTAACTTCACCTTCGGGCGACTGTTTTAGTTTTGATTATACTTTTCAATTGCCATTTTAATACTTCTTTTAACGTTAATTTTTGGAATATTCTTTTTCTGATATCATTATCTCGTTTTACCCTTTATCAAACATATTTCGCATAGATGCATATAAATAGGTTCTTGCATTTTTTTATTTCTGAATTTTCTCAGACACTTTTTCATTTTGACACCTTTATAAATAGACCAAGCTGTCATTAATCAATGTCATTAAGTTAAAACATTGACATTGCGTGGGCCATTTTTTTGATATTAATTTTTCTTTTTTAGAGCAAATAAAAAGGTGATCCCAAAAGTGAACAAAGATATAACGACTAACGAAAGTCCTAAAATTAAGTAATTATAAGGATTTTTAAGATCAAAAATTCTTTGGAAGAAAAAAGTACCGAAAGGCATAAAGAGAATTGCAACCGAAAAAATAATTCCAAAAACTCTGCCTATATAATTAATATCAGTCTTAATCTGAATGAATGTCATAAATTGAATATTGAAGATCGACAAAAAAAGATTAAATAGGACGATTAACGTCGCTACAAGAATAATAGAATGCGATAGTTGAAATAATTGTTGCACAAAAATTAGTGAAGCTCCACATAGTGTAATAAATAAAATAAGCCGATTTGTTGTGGGTTCCCTTTTCAGAAAAGTTGATACTGAGGCTCCAATTAGACCACCAACAGATTCAGCAGTTAAAAAAACTGCATACGCCTTTAAAGTTGTCCCACTAAAAGCATAAGTTGAAAAAGGTAGAATCAAATTATATCCGGCAATGATAAAGTTCACAATACTAGAGAAAATGATAATCATCATTATTTGCGAATTAGTCAGAATATATTGAAAACCTTCTCTAATTTGAAAAAGGGTATTTTTCTTGTGCTTTTTATTAGGTTGCGTTGTTAAAATAGTCAGCTTCTTTATGAGTAAACCTGAAACAAAAAATGAAACTGCATCTAAAACTAATGCGATTCTATTACCGAAAAAATTAGCGATCAACAAAGCTAAACTAGGTCCAGCAATTTGAACAATTTCTTTTACAATTTCCAAAATAGAATTAACAGTATTAATGTGTTCTTTATAAACAATTTCTCTAAAAATCGCTTTATATGCTGGGCTTCGAAATGACGTGATTATCGCTAGTGCAATATTGATAAGTATAATCGCATAAATAAAAAATACCTTAGGAATAAAAATTGCTAATATAAGACAAATAAATCCACTAATCAAATCACAATGAAAAATAATTCGCTTTCTATTACCACTGTCAGAGACAGCACCTCCCCAAAAATTAAAAAATACGCTGATAAAAACTTCACTACTTTGGTAGAAAGACAGCCACAAACCTCCATTTGGAATAGAAGAAAGAAATACTGTATTTACGTAGTCAAATAAAACATCACCAAATTTCGAAATCGCATTACTGGTAGTAACCTTAACCGTATTTAGCTTTTCCGTTTTTGTTAATTTTGCTTCTTCTGTCATTGAATCACCTTCATAAAAAGTATTGACTTTGAAATAAATGAGAATAAAATTAATTAAAATAAATGATTGTTAATAAATTATAGCACTATTAAAAAAGCTTTAACAAAAAAGTTATGAATCTTGTTTCTTAAGAAAGGAAGATATTATGAGTAGAGGAAAAATAATACTTATAGATGGCATATCGAATTCAGGTAAAACTACTTTATGTAATAACTTATCAAAACAACTAGGTTATAAAATTGTTCCTGAATCAATAAGATATCTAGAAAATAGGTTAAATGAAAAAGGAGATAATATTTTATATGTTCCTAAAAATATTCAAGAAGAATTACGGAATCAGGAAATATTATTTGACCTAGAATTTGATAAATGGTTTGATGCAAATTATTTTGCTGATCATGGACAAAATGTTGTAATTGATAAATCACCCTATTCAATCGTTGCGACAGCATTTGCTTTCGAATCTTCTAATATATCTGGAACATATAATAAATCGTTAGAGTTTTTAGACGATTTTATAGAAAAAGCTAAACGATATAAATTATACAGTCCGGACTTGCTATTACTATTAAAAGCTGATTGCTCTGCTTCATCAAAGAGAAATTTGGAACGGAATCATCACCTTTTAAGTGTTTGGACTCAAGAAAGTACAAGACAAAAGCAAGAAGAAATATTAGAAAAAGAATTTCAAGAATTAGATATGAAAAAGGCACTAATTGATACATCAAATCTTTCACCACGGGATGTCTATGATGAGGCTTTAAAACAAATCACTAGTTTGTGATTTAACTCATCAAATTTTATTGAGGAGGGCTGATTATGACAACAATAGCAGAATTAATAATGTTTCTAATGCTACTACAATGTTTGTGGCACATAGCTAGAACAATGCTAGTGAATAAAAAAATAAAGCAAAATAAAAATAATGCTGTGAGCTTTAAAGAAACTAGAGATGAAAAACCAAAATTCTTTATAGTTATTCCATGTTTACAAGAACAAAAGATAATTAATAGAACGATAGATGATTTTGTAAATATTATTACTAGTACAAAAATTGATGCAAAATTATTCATCGTAACTACTGATAAAGAAAAATTGCGAACCAATCAAGGAAAAACTACATTTGACATTGTAAAAGAAAAGATTGATACATCAGATAGTTATAAAGACATTAAACTTTTAAACTATCCTGGAGTAAATGGCATGATGGCTGATCAATTAAATTATGCATTCGATACAATTTATAAAATGTATGATATTGATGAGAAAAGCTCCTATTTCTGTGTCTATAATGCCGATAGTCGCCCCGGAAAAGACGCATTCCTTCAGGCAAAAACAGTTGCCCTAAAGAAGCATTTTCCTTTAATTATGCAAGAATATTCTGCATTTTTCTCTAACTTAAATACGTTAAGTCCAATTATGCAAGGCTTCGCTGTTTATCAAACTAATTTTGAATTAATAAATGGACTAACAAATGCTATATTACCTTCTATTTTCTTAAGGAATCATGTTGTAGGCCATGGACTTTTTGTCAGATTTGATTATTTAAAACGAATAGGTGGCTTTAATACTGAATTTTGGTGTGAAGATATTTATCTTAGTTTCTATTTAAGAAGTCAGGGAATTATAATTGAACCATTATTTGCCTTGGAATATGGGGAATCTCCTAAAAATATTCAAATACTTGCTAAACAAAATGCTAATTGGTTCAAAACATTGTCTGATAATAAAAAAATTTATCAAATATTAAGTAAGAATAAAGATACTAAACAATTGAATACTTTTCTTTATTATCTAAATCAAGTAAGAGGAGCCTTTGCATGGCTATTACTACCTAGCTTTTATCTAGTTATCTTTGTATTTCTTATTTTTATAAATAGTGGATTAGCACTAGTTTTTACTTTAGTTTATCTAACTACCACATTTATTCGATTCTGGCTATCTAATTCAATCGCGAAAAATTTACATGGAAAATTACCGGTAAATAATTTCCTTCTAGCGTTTGAAAGTAGCATAGCATATTTAATTTCTAATGTAGGTCCTCTCTATCTAGTATTTCATAGAAAAGGAACTAAATATAAAACAGAAAGGTGATTTTCAGTATGTTTATTATTGATAATTTTATTCAACGCAGCCAGAATACTCCTGATCAAGTGGCAGTTAAATCACCAAATGGTGATTATACCTATCAAGAAATTTTCAATATTGCCCAGCAATTAGCCGCTAAACTTGATGAGGAAAATGCTCAGGACATCGTTCCCTTTTATTTAAAAGATACCCGTTTTGTACTGCCCACAGTAATTGGGATTTGGCTATCCAACCGCATCCCTATGCCACTTGTATCAGCGTTAGACCTACCTGAAGCCACTGATCGTGTAAAAGAAGTTCAATGGGATGCTTTAATAACTGACTTACCTGCCACACTTAAGCAGAAAAATATCATTCAAGTTGATCGTTTCAATCAGAATAATCACGCCGACTTTAAAGCTAAACCATTCTCGCAAAAAAATGTCTACATCCTCTCTACTTCTGGCAGTACCGGCATTCCTAAAAAAGTTTTTCTGACAGAAAGCAATCTAAAGTGGATCCTTACAAGACTGTACTCATTAATTAACGTCAACGAGACGACCAAATTTTTATTTTCAACGCCTTATTCTTTTGATGTTTCATTAACAGAGCTTCTGTCGCCCGTTATTGCCGGTGCCGAGCTGGTTTGTCTCCCAACAAGTCCTTCTAATTCAGAGAGTATCAGGCTAATTCCCAAATTAATTAATCAAAAGCAAATAACGCACCTTTCCTTATCCCCTTCATTTGCGGAGGCACTTCTTGATATCGTTGGTCCTGAAGCCTTTGATAAACTCAAGTTTCTGATGGTAGCCGGTGAAGCATTTCCGATTAATCTGGCAAAAAAATTGAAACGGGCGCTTAATAAGGGATGCAAAGTTTTTAATCTTTATGGTCCGACTGAAACAACTGTCTATGCTACTTATCATCAGGTAACTGAAAATGAAGAAGAATACGTACCGATTGGGCGACCATTACCAGAGGGAAAGGTAAAAGTCCTTGATGCAAACAATAATGAAGCAAAAAAAGGTGAATTATATATTGGCGGAAGCGGCGTAACAGACGGCTATCTTTTAGATTCTGTTAAAAATAGCTCAAGCTTCATCACTCTTGACGGTGAACGCTATTATAAAACTGGTGATAAGGTAGAAATTTTACAAAACGGTGAGCTACTTTTCCTAGAAAGAGAAGACGATCAAGTCCAAGTTAACGGAATCCGTGTGGAATTAGGTGAAATTCAAACTCTAGTATCGAAAATCGCTGATGTTACCACAGCAATTGCGAAGTTCAAAAACAAGCGAATCTATATTTTTTACATTAGTTCGCAAGATAAAGAAGCTGAGATTAAAAGTAAACTGCCAACTTATCTCAATCCAATAATTATTAAGGTCGATCATTTCTTGTACACCTACAACCGTAAGATTGATACGCAAAGAATGATCGACGAGTATTATAATCGGTCTTTGACTACTGATAGCTCTAACACTTTAGACGAATTGAAAAAGTTGATAGCCAAATACCACGTTAATGAAATTAAAGAGCTGGATTCTCTGGATTCAGTGCGCTTCATTGTTGATGTAGAAAATACTTTTAAGATTCAGATTGATGATGCCCAGTTCTCACTGTTGAACACGCTTGAGCGCTTGGCAGCATATATTGACAAGCAAGATACGCAAACAAATACGGCTGCAGAGACTCGCGAGCAAGCAAGTGAAGCTGACTTACTTAATCTTAAATTGCTGTTTGCAAACTTTTCGAGCAGCTATGAGGATGCGAAAATTACTGCTTCATCAACGCAGCAGAGTCTCTTTTCACAACAAAAACCATCTTTTGACCTGCTAAGAGTATCTTTTCCGACAATTAACTTTGAAGAAATTCAGAAAATTAGACAGATTTTTACTGATTTAACTACTAAGATAGATCTATTGAAATTTGCTTGGTTTAAAGATCGAGACGGTAAACTATATTTCAAGAAGATAATCAATCCAGCTCCAATCTCACTTGTTACCGCAAACAGCTTTTCCGAAACTGACTTAGAAAAAGTGATGTATTCTAAGCCTGGTTCGCCAATTCATTGCCTTATTTTCAATATGAAGAAGCAGGAGTTAAACATTGTCTTTTCACACCACGCTCTAGATGCCTCTTCTTCTAACAAATTGAAGAAAATATTCGTAGATTTGTATCAAGGAAATTTGAAAATTGAGCAAATTAAGTCCAGTTCTTACGCTGAATTTATGAGTTTTGTTCAAGAAGTTAATCAAAGTACTGATTTAAAGGCGGCCCTTTCTTTGGTACCTCAAACGCAGGAAGAACTCAATTTAACTAAAGAAGACGGTCGACTCTATATCACAAAATTCGCCTGCCCTGCTAAAACGACGGATCAAATTTACATTAACGGTCTTTACTTACTGTCACAAGCGATGATGAAAGATCATAAGATGAAGAAGATTACGGGAAAGATCGCTTTGAATATCAGGAAGTTTTCGAACTTTGATGCTAGCGATGTAATTGGAGATATTCACGCTACCCTACCTTGGGAAGTAAAGGAAAATGATACTTTGACTGATTTTGCCAAGAGATATCAAATGTGGAAAGATCACTATACTAAGGGCACGGATTATCGCTACTGCATTTTCAATCAGATTGGCAGCAATTTAGAATATCGCAACGCTTTAAGTAAACAGTGGAGCAACATGAATATTTCACCTAATTATATTGGAGAGGTAAATTCAGTAAAGGCGATTGCGGATGATATCTTAAGGCTGCCATTCAAGCCTAATTACATCACTATGGTTTCGAAAGAAGGCGTGCTATATTGCATTTCATATGGGCGCTTACTTGAAAAATTTAAGTATCAGGTGAAATTGAATGATGAGCAAGTAGTTACTGTAACAACAAATGAATATTAGAAAAAAGCCAACTAAGCTATGAAGCTAGCCCCTAAAGTTGGACGTTAGTTTTAAATAAATGCGGCTGTATAATTTTTCCTGTTGATGAATATCTATGATATTCTATCGACAGGATTTTTTTACGTAAAAAAAGAGGCCATAGTCCTCTCTTACTTAAAATCCTTCTTCGACCAATTCAATTAAGTGTATGGAGATTCAAACTATGTCCTCTTTAAATGATTATATTAAATTTACTCTTGATGTTGAAGATAAAAACATTATTTTTTCTGATTATTCAAATGAAAATATTAACGGTAAGATTTACAAAATATATTTAGCTGAGCTGATCCAGCCTACTTGTCCTTATTGTCGTTCTACTAATCTTAAGCATAACGGTCATTACGTTTCTAACGTTCGTTTCATTACTGCTGATGCTAGTAAGCCCGTTACTATCAGATTAAGAAAACAACGTGTTCTCTGCAATGACTGTTTAAAAAGATCTATGGCTCAATCTAATCTGGTTAATAAAGGCTCCTATATCTCTAACACTTCTAAGCGAAAAATACTTTCTGCTCTTACTGAAGATCGTTCAATGACCAGCATTGCTAGAGAACATAATGTATCTGTCAACACGGTTCAAAGAGTATTAGAAGCCTGCTCTTCTAAGTTCTATGATGACTTTGATCATCTCCCTGAACACTTAGCCTTTGATGAATTCAAAGGTGTAGGCAAAAAGCTTCACTTTATTTGTCTAGATGGTGATACTCACAAAGTTGTTCAAATTCTTAGAACTCGTTTCAAACCTGATATTCTACGCTATTTTTACAAGTTCACTCCTAAAGCTCGTGCAATGGTTAAAACAGTAACTATGGATCTTAATTGTTATTATCCTTTAGTTGCTAGAGAATTATTTCCAAATGCTCAGATAGTTATTGACCGTTTTCATATGGTTCAAATGCTTACTAGATCGTTTAATATTTTCAGAGTTCAAATCATGAAGCAATTTAAAAAGCAAAGCCATGAATATAAGCTTTTAAAGTCTCCTTGGAAGCTTTATCTCATGAAATATGACAAACTTAATAAGACTACTCCTTATTACGACTGGCATTTTAAGGACTGTCTAACACAGGAACATGTTGTCTTAGATGGTTTAGATTGTGACCAAACCTTAGAAAATACTTATTGGGTTATGCAGGACTTTATGACTGCTATTCAGGATAACGATGAAAAGAAAGTTATCCATCTACTTCATTCAAAACAAAGTGTTGGTAAACAAATGCATCAAACACTACTGACCTTTAAGCATAATTATACCGGTGTCCTAAACGGTATATCTTCTAACTACTCTAATGGTTGTCTTGAAGGTGTCAATCGGAAGATTAAGCAAATTGAACGTACTGCTTATGGCTATAGAAATTTCAAACATTTATTAATTAGAATTAGACTTGAAGAAAATATTATAAAAGAAAAGGAATCAAACAGCTATTTGATATGAACCCAAAAATTAGGACATATTATTAAACTGTTTGATTTAAAACCATATTTCGATATTGAATCGGAGTATGGTTTTTTATTGAGCTCTTAATTCTAAAATTATTATAGTAATAAATATACTCTTTGATTGCATCTTCTAGTTCATCTAAATTCTTAAAATTTTTTTCAAAGCCATACCACATTTCTCGCTTTAAGATACCAAAAAATCCTTCCATTAATCCATCATCTAATGAATTACCTTTTCTAGACATTGATTGCTCAATACCATGATCTGTAAGCCATTTTTGAAAGGTAGAATGTTGATATTGCCATCCTTGATCAGTGTGAAAAATAAGACCATTTAGAGCAGGATGAGCTTTATAAGCTAGGTCAAGCATGGTCATTACTTGTTCTAAAACTGGACGGCGACTTAATGTATAAGAAATTATCTCATGGGTACACCCATCCATAATTGGTGATAAATATAATTTTTCGCCGTTTAAATGAAACTCAGTTATATCTGAATACCACTTTCTATCTGGTAAAATGGCTAAAAAATTGCGACAGATCAAATTAGGTTTGATTTCACCTACAGTTCCTCGATAACTTGAATATCTTTTTCTACGTCTAATGGCAATACCAAATAAATGCATCTTTTTCATCAGACGCTTTACTTTCTTATGATTGATTTTAATTCCTTCAATGTGCAATTGAGCTGTAATTCTTCTATAGCCGTAGCGATGTTTATGTTCTTCAAATATTTCTTTGATACGTTTCATGATCTGATGATTTTTTGAATCTTTATCATTTTGTTTTAGAACATAGTAATAATTACTTTTAGATAAGTGAGGTAAATCAGGATTAGAATTGATTACATTTAATATGAAACTGACGGTTACATGAAGTTCTTGCCTTAGTTCAGTAACCACCTGAGCTATTTCTGGTGCTTTTGGTTTTTTCTTTTGGAAACTAAGGCGCTCAATTTTTTTACAAATTCGTTTTCGACAGTAAGCTTGAGATTCTCTTGTTTTAAGTCTTTTACTTGTTTTTGTAGTTCTTTGATTTGTTGGTCTTTGCTTTTCATGATGTGGTCTGCCTTTCTTATGATTAATGACATTATACCCATCCTCTTTATATTTGCGAAGCCAATTATAGATCATACCTGAGCTTGGCAATCCCAAGTCTAATGAAACTTGATTCGCTGGTTCATCGTTAATCAATATTCTTTTAATGGCAGTTTTCTTAAATTCTACTGAATAAGAAGAATATGATTTATTCAAAATTTCTAAGCCGTGAAGGTCTATTAGACGGATTAAATAATATAAATTGTCAGGTCTTACTCCATATTCTCTACCTAGTTGAGATAGTGACTTATGATAATGCTTCCAATTATTGTAGATGTCAATTTTGTCTTGCTTAGATAATTTAGACATAATAAAAACCTCGAAATTCTTGTCCGAATTTCGGGGTTCATATCAATTTCTTAGCTGCTTAATTCCTTCTTAAAATTATCCATCAACAGGATTTGCAAAAGAGCCATATTTTTTAGCCAACAGATTATATTCTTTCATTAATCGATATACACGTTTATGATTGATGATCAAATTGTATGTACGTTTTAAAGCATCAGTTACTGTCCAATAGCCATACCCAGAATTACGTTTCTTAATATCTGTAATTAGTGATACAAGCTTTTTATCACTAAGCTTTTTGACCTTTGGATGGCTTTTATATTCATATGTACTCTTAGAAAGACTAGTAAAAGGGAGGATCTCCTTTAGACTAAATTTGTATTCTTGCCTTAGTTCTGTGATGATTCGTCTTTCTTCTTCAGATGTCCGCGCTTCTGAACTAAGGCATCTAATTTTTTTAAGTATTCAACTTCAACGTATAAAGCTCGATTTTCTAGTCTTAATCTTTCAAGCTCTGACAGTTCACTTTTATTTATTTTTTTATGTTTAGCTTTCTTATGCATAGTTGGTCTTCCTTGCTTAATAAAGAGGGCATCAATACCACCTTCTTCATAGGCACGTTGCCAGTTTGCAATAATTCCAGTATTAGAGATTCCATATTTTAGTGCGGTGGCTTGATAGCTTTCATTATGTTCTTTCCTCCAGTTTAAAACCTCTAATTTAAATTGACCACTATATTTTTTACGAGTACGTTTTGTAATTAAACCAGCTTTTCCATATTTCTTAAATAATATAATCCATCTATCAATTGTAGAATGTGATGGGATATTCAAGTTACATTGAATCTGTCTACTCCCAAGACCTTTTTTATATAATTCAATTGTTTTTAATTTAGTTTCAACTGCATATTTGCTCATAGTAAAACCCCCAGGTTGGATTTATGTCCAACTCTGGGGGTTAACTTCACTCAGAAATTAGATCAAGAACTTTTTGTTTACAAATATATTTGTGTTTTTACTAAACTGTTTTTAATTCATTAACGATTTTTTCAAACTCATTAAGTCGTTTTTCAAAAGTATTAAATGCGTCTCTTAAGTAATCCGCCTTTGTCATATCGACACCAGCATGTTTCATTATTTCTGTTGGATAATCTGAAGAGCCGGCCTTTAAGAAATTAATATAAGCCGTACGTTCTTCGTCAGTACCATGAACAACATTATTTGCAAGGGCTGTAGCAGCAGCAAAACCTGTTGCATATTGGTAAACATAGAAGTTGTAATAGAAGTGAGGAATCCGTGCCCATTCTTTAGCAATATCTCCGCCTGGTTCTACACTATCACCATAATATCTTTGGTTTAAATTACCATAAAATTCATCAAGAACATCGGCAGTTAATGGTTGACCATTTGCGTCGGCTTCATGAATAAACTGCTCAAATTCTGCAAATTGTGTTTGACGGAAGAGTGTGCCCTTAAATGAATCAAGATAATGATTCAAAACAAATGCTCTTGTTTTAGGATCAGTAATCTTATCTAAGAAGTATTCAGTTAAAATATTTTCATTAGTTGTTGATGCAATTTCAGCAACAAAAATTGGGTAGTCTCCATATACATATGGCTGAGTATTTCTTGTATACCAGGAATGCACTGAGTGTCCAGTTTCATGAACTAGGGTATAGAGAGAATCAAGATTATCCTCCCAATTTAATAATTCATATGGATCAGTATCATAGGAACCACCAGAATAAGCACCGGTTACCTTATTTTGGCTTTCAACTACATCAATTACACGATTATTAAAGATATAGTCAACATGCTCTAAATAATCTTTTCCTAGTGGAGCTAAGGCTCGTCTAGCCTCATTTTTTGCTTCTTCAAAGTTATAAGAAAGACTTGGCTCACCTGTTAATGGAACATACATATCATACATTTGTAGGTCAAAAAGACCTAAAATCTTTTTTCTTAAACTAACGTAGCGATGAAGGAGATCTAAGTGACTATTTACTTCTTTGATCAATGTATCGTAAACAGTAGTTGGTACGCCATTTTCGCTTAAAGCAGCCTCTCGAGCAGAATTATATTTATGTACTTGAGCATTAAAATTGTGGGCCTTTACTTCACCTGATAGAGTTGAAGCGAGACTATTTTCAAACTGACCATAGCTTGCATACATAACATCAAATGAATTTTTGCGAACATTTCTATCTTGTGACTGAATTAGAAGTGAATATAAGCCATCAGATAATTGGACCATCTCTCCGTCTTCATCTTGAACATAGCCGTATTCCATATCAGAATTAGTTAAAACATTGAAAGTATTAGCGGAAGTTCCCATTGCATCTCCAGCAGCGGCAATAATTTTTTCTTCACTTGCTGGTAAAGTATGAGGACGTTTCTTAGTAATTTGTTCAAGTCGATGTTGATACTCTTTTAAACGGGGCTCATCTTGCATAAATTTAGCAAGTGTCTCTTCTGGGATAGATAAAATTTCAGGATCGACAAAAGAGATAGCGGCGCTCATCTGGTTAGCTAAGCTTTGAGCTTTAGCAACAAGGCCTAGATAATGAGTATTACTAGTATCAACGTCGCTTGACATAGTAGCATAAACGTACACTTTTTCTAAACGACGATTCACAGATAAAATTTCTGTAATCCCCTCATATAAATCTTGACCAGATTTAGCAAGATTTCCCTTAAATCTACCTAAATTTTTAATTTCGGTTGCGACCCGATTATATTCTTGTTCCCATTCCTGATCGTCTTTAAAAACACGACTAAGATCCCATTTGAGATCATCAGATACTTCATTTCTTGTTGGAATAGCCATACCTTGTCCTTCTTTCTACCATATAATTTTTATTAATCATCATTATAGAACATTATTTCGCTTGCTAAAAAATAAAATTTTTTTAATAATGAATTTAATGCGCTTAACTAAGTAATTTTGTATTATGAAAAGGTAAGCTGATTTTCAGAGGAGTTAAAAATTAATGAGACCTGAGGAACCCAAAAGACCACGCCAAAAACTAAGAAGAAATAATGTGTTTGCGGCGAGTAAAAAAGATTATAAAAATGGAAATAATTTTGCTCGTTTGGTAGGTCTCTTATCAATTTTACTTGTTTGTGGAAGCGTAGCTTACTTTGCTCATGCATATTTCTCGGCTATGAGTTCAGTTCAACAAGCTTATCGAGGAACAGGAAAAACATCGCAATTGATTTCTCAGAAAAAGCCAATTTCAATTCTAATTCTTGGCGTTGATCAAGGAATTGAAGGCAGGCATGACCGGGGTAATTCCGATACGATGATCTTAGCAACTATGAATCCAGAGAAAAAAGAAGCAACAATGACCTCAATTCCCAGAGACTTGTTAGCCGATATCAAAGGTGACGGAAGTGGAGAAGGGAAGTACTACATGTTCCGGGTTAACTCTGCTTATCAAGTTGGCGGAAGCAAAGGAGCAACTCGGACAGTAAAAGCACTTTTAAATACACCAGTTAACTACTATATGGAAGTTAATATGAAGGCTCTAGAAAGTATGGTAGAAGCTTTGGGCGGAGTAGATGTTAATGTGCCATTTACCTTTACTTATCACACGCATTTTAAGAAGGGGAAGCAGCACTTAAATGGTAAAGAGGCCTTAGACTATGTGCGGATGCGTAAAGAAGATCCAAAAGGTGACTATGGTCGACAAATGAGACAAAGACAGGTAATTAATGACATTGTACGTAAAGGGATGTCAGTTAATTCAATCACTAACTATCGCAAGATTCTTAAGGTCTTTGCCAAGTATGTTAAAACTAATCTGACCTTTGATGATATGCTTTCAATTGCAATGAATTACCGCGGATGTACTCAGAATATTAAGAGTGGCTATATTCAAGGACATAATGTTTGGATTGGAGCGGCAGCAATGCAAGTAGCCGCTACAAAGGAACTACAACGTGTATCAGATTTAGTTCGTTCTAGTTTAGGATTAAAACAGGAAAAACTCCATAATCAAGAAACAAGGCAAAATAGTCTGCAGCAAGGTTTAAATTGGAATGATCCAGAAGACTTTAGAAATTATGTAATTTATGATAAAGATTCTGACACTATTCCATGGGATGGTAATTAAGAAAAAAGCAGCTAGCGAAATGCTAACTGCTTTTTTTAGTATATCTGTTGATGATTCTATCTTAGTGATTTTAGCCCGTAACTGCAACTGTTGTTTGTAAAGTTTTAGTTATCTAGTTCAGAATTTGTATTTTCTTGATTAAGTTTTTTTTCTTCGAACTTGATATCGGCTAATTTATTTTCCTTTTCTTCTTTTATTTGATCTTCTTTGAATTTTTTACTTAGGAGAGTTGGTTTAATGGTATTTTCAACTAGGCTTTTAGACACATTAAAATTGGTATCTTGATCAGCTGCCTGGGAAGTGGTAACTGAATTAGTTAAAAAGCCAAAGCCCAATAATACAATAAGCGCTGTTGAAATTCCCTTCTTGTGTGTCAAAGTGTTTACTCCTTTTAAGTTTAAATTTAGTAATAATTAAATGGTAATCATGTTACACTAGTGATATTTAAAAAGTCGTTTTTAATTTACTTAACAAACTGTATTATAGAAGAGGATTATTGCAGTAAATTAAAGCGAAATTTACATTTTTTTACAAAAACTTCAATTACGTAAATTTAATGTAATATTTGAAAGATCAGTGTAATAAAAAGGATGATGAAAAAATGAAGCAAACTAAGTATTTTCCAGTTATTTATGGAGTAATATCAGCCCTTATTGCATTTATTGCAGTGTTTTTTATTGCACAGAGAACCTTCCATTTTTCTGTATCGATGGCTATTTTAAGTGCTGGAATTTTTGCGGCTTTCTTTTATGTTCTGTCATATTTTAGAGGGCATGCTTCTTATGAAATTAAGGCAATTGTAGCCAAATATCATTTAACAGATGAACAACTTGCAAAAATAACCGGAATGAAGGCTAGTGATTTTCCCATCTATCACAATAAGCTTCAATTAATTATCCCTAAAAGACAATGGCCAAAAGTCTTAAATGCGCTTCAAGAATATGATCAGCAGCATCAGATATCAAACGAAAAAGAGAGAAAATAATGAGTTTACTAACAGTTAAAAATTTAAGTCAGACATTTATTGATAAAACTTTATATGAAGACGCAAATTTTGTCTTAAATAAAGAAGACCATATGGGGGTAACCGGGCAAAACGGAGTTGGTAAATCAACTTTAATTAAGATTTTGACCGGTGAAATTACTCAAGATAATGGCGAGGTTAAATGGCAAAATAAAATTCATGTTGGGTATTTAGATCAGTATGCCAAACTTGAAGAAGGTATAGAGCTTAAACAATTTTTGCAAACTGCGTTTAGTGATCTTTTTGAAAAAGAAAAAGAATTAAATGAACTCTATGTGAAATATGGTGAAAATGGGGATGAAGTTCTCTTAGAAAAGGCAGGGAAGATTCAGACTTTACTTGAGGAAAAAGAATTTTACGATATTGATACCAAAATTGACCGCGTAGCGACAGGACTAGGATTAGCGGATTTGGGTTATAGCCGGGATGTATCAAAACTTTCTGGTGGACAAAGATCTAAGTTAATCTTAGCTAAGCTGCTTTTGCAAAATCCAGACGTACTGGTTTTAGATGAGCCGACAAACTACTTAGATGTTAATCATATTGACTGGCTTGCTGACTATTTGAATAACTTTGAGGGAGCATTTATCGTTGTTTCACACGATTATGATTTTTTAGGTAGAATCACCAACTGTATTATTGACATTGATTTTGGAACTATTACGCGCTATACAGGTGATTTAAAGCATGCACTTCGTCAAAAGGAAGCTGATCGAGAAAGTTATTTAAAGGCTTATGCCAACCAGCAGAGAAAAATTCAAAAGACTGAAGCATATATTAGAAAAAATAAGGCTGGTTCTAGATCTAAAAGTGCGAAATCTCGGGAAAAACAACTAGCGAAGATGGAAATTTTAACACCACCACAAAATAATAGAAAGGCCCATGTTATTTTTCCTTATGTTGATACCGCATCAAACTTACTTTTGCAAACTCAAGATTTAATAATTGGATATGAACAAGCTTTAGTAAAATCAGCATTTAATTTTTCTGTCGGAAATGGAGAAAAAGTAGCTGTAACAGGTTTTAATGGAATTGGGAAAACGACACTACTAAAGACTGTACTAGGAAAGTTAAAACCAATTTATGGTAGTTTTGAATTATCTTCAACAGCAAAACTTGCTTATTTTCAACAAGATCTGGCTTGGCCTAATAAAAATATGACGCCTTTGCAATATTTACAAGAAGAATTTCCACGTTTGCGTCCTAGAGAATTACGGCAAGCTTTAGCGAGAATGGGATTAACAGCACAGCAAGCCATGAGTCCGTTAAAAGAACTTTCTGGTGGAGAACAAGAGAAAGTTAAGCTAGCTAAGATGCAGTTTGAACCATCTAATTTACTATTCTTAGATGAACCAACAAATCACTTAGATATTGCTACAAAAGATTCTTTAAGAAAGGCAATTGTTGAATTTAATGGTGGAGTAATTATTGTTAGCCACGAAAGAGATTTCTTTAGAGGAAATTGGGTGGATAAGACGATTGACATTGAAAAAATGAATAATGAATAACAGTTAGAGGATTGAAATGGATAAAGAGCGGGTAAGCCAAGATTATGCTGCTGAGGTTTTAGATACTTGCTTAAAAGCAGGGAGATTAATGATTGAAGGCGGTAGTGAAACTTATCGAGTTGAAGATACGATGATGAGAATAGCACGTAATGCCGGAATTACTGGTGCAAGATGTTTTACGACTCCAACTGGAATTTTTATGAGTTTGGGTGAACACTCTTATACTCAGGTTACACAAGTTAAAAAAAGAAATATTAACTTAGAATTAGTAGATCGAGTTAATGAATTGTCACGCGAATTTGCGGCTAAAGAAATAACATTAAAAGAATTACAAGAGCGTTTAAAGCAAGTTTCCATTTCGATTCCAGATTTTCCTATATGGCTTCAAATTATTGGAGCGGCTATTTTAAGCCCTACTTTAATGGTCTTGTTTATGGATGATTATGACTGGATTGATTTTCCGGCCGCTGCTGTAATCGGCGGAGTATCTTATGCTCTTTATTTAGCTATTAAGCGCTATACTAGTATTCGCTTCCTAGCTGAGATGGTAACTGCAATATTTATGGGAGTTATTACTATTTTGACGTGTAAAATCTTCCCTAAGCTTGTAGTTGATAATATTTTGATTGGTTCCTTGATGACTTTAGTGCCCGGTGTAGCAATCACTAATGCATTACGTGATCTGTTTGGTGGCGACTTATTATCAGGAATGGCTCGGACCACCGAGGCTGTTCTAACAGCAATTGCTTTAGGTGGCGGAATTGGTATTGCAATTAAGTTGTTGTGGGGTGTAATGTAATGCCTTTTTGGTTAGAAATAATTATTAATTTAGTATTTGCATGGCTTGCAGCTGTTGGATTTGGATTAATTATTAACGTCCCGCACCGTGCCTTAGTTTTATGTGGCATTAGCGGAAGTGCAGGTTGGATTCTATACTGGCTGGCAAATCGAATCGGTGTTGGCCGATTGGGGTCTAATCTTTTAGGAGCCCTGTGTGTTGGATTTTTAGGGCTGGTATTTGCTCGTATTAAAAAGTGTCCAGTAACTGTTTTTAATATTCCAGGTGTAGTTCCTTTAGTTCCAGGTGTACCGGCCTACCAGGCGGTACGTGCGATGGTAGAAGGTCAATTATCTGATGCAGAAGATCTGATCCTGCGCGTAGCAATTGTCACGATAGCAATAGCGATGGGTTTTATGCTTGCACAGTTAATTGGAGAAATCTTTTTCAAGAAGCGTCAAAATAGAAAAAATAAGAAAAATTTGGTATAATAGTAATTGCGACGAGTCGAGGAAAACGCGAGATGCGTTCTTTGACGGAGATCATCTAGACTTTAGAAGTCAAAGCACGGGAAGTGCTGATGATGGGCTACTTTGGCTGTGAAACAAAGACCCTGACATACTTTTGTATGTTTCTCGCAAAAAAGACTAGCTTTCTTTTGAAAGTTAGTCTTTTTTAGTACTACAATATCTTTGAAAGTAACTTAATGAGGTAAAAACTTATGAAAATATCTATTCATCATATTGTAACTCAAAAGGTCGGTAATTCAGTTGGCTTTTCACTACCTGCTTCTTTTAAAGTAGAGGTAGGAACTGAGTATGCAATTCATCAGAAGTCTGATGGAAGTTTGATCTTAATACCGAAAATTTCTAATCCTTATACCTCCGATGCTAAATTTGAAGATGTACCAGGACCAGAAAGGGAAGCTTGGGAAAATATGGCTATGGAGGAATTACGTCATGCCGAAGAATAAATTTAAACAGGGAGATATTGTGTGGGCGGATTTTTCACCGTCAGTTGGACAAGAAATGAAGGGAAAACATCCTGCTGTAGTAGTGTCGTCTAATTCATATAATGAAAAGACTAATTATCTAATGGTTTGTCCAATTACATCCCACGGTAATCATTTCCCTACCTACTTAGACTTGTTCGGATATCATATTCATGGTCGTGTAAATGCAGCTCAAATTCAAACTTTTTCTAGAATGAGATTGCTAGATGAAAAACCAGCAGATCATCTTAGACCAGAAGATATGCTTAAAGTAATGGAATTACTTAGTTTTGCTTTGCAACTTGATTAAACGAGTAGTTAATTTTTGTAGTTGCATGAAAAAGATTTATTGAGTATCTTAGTAATGAAAAAGGATACACAAAGGAATTTTTATCGTGAAAATTAAACAAGAAGAAATAACTAAAAAAATTGAAGAACAAGATTATCTTCAAGATCTTGAGACAATTAAATATAGCGAAATAACCAAGACAAAATTAAAAAATATTGCAACTAAAATGATTAGTGAAACTGTGCAAGCTTTTAAACATGATTCTCTCATTCAAACGCAGTTGGCCATTAGTGGAAGAAGACCAATGACTTTTGCCCTTGAAAGTAATATCATTAATCTTCCATTTGCTAACTATAAAAAAATTAGCAACTTTTGTAACAATGAGGATGAATATGAAGTAAATATTTATTTTGAAACTATTTCAGAATATGTAAATGTTTCTCACTTCCGAATTGATATCTTGGGTTCAAGTAATGAGATCGTAGCTGATCCAGAAAAATATAGTGCATTATTAGTTAAAGCAATTGAAGAAAAGATTGAAGTAATTCGTAATTATCAAAAGCCAGAAGAAAAAACTAAGAAGACAAAATAAGGAGTTAGCATAAAGGCTAACTCCTTATTTTATTATTTCACGCATTTTCAAGATCGGATGGGCATTAGTGTAAAAGAAGAAATCTTCAATCATTGCACTTTCCATCAAACCAGTTGTCAAAATTGGATCTAAAGTTTCGACATTTTCCGGATATTTTGGCTCTTGACCTAAATTCATAAGAGCTTTATTTAAGGTGTAATGAATATAATGCTCAACCTTATTTTCTAGATCAGTATGATTATACAATAATTTAATATGGCTAAGCTCATTGTCATATAATTTATCACATAAGTAATATACCCAATCATGAACTTTTTTCTGCTCTTTCTTAGAAAGTTTGAAAAAATCTCGCCGAAACTTAATACCTGTATAAATACCATTTAAAGTTGTGATTCTAAGAGCATACTTAATTAATTCCGCTGTTCTTGGTAACTTATGTTGTCCAAATAAATATAAGGGACCGAAAAATGAAGAATGATAAAGCCCAGTTGATAGAAAAACATGAGCAGCTTTTTTCTGAATAGCAGTTCCTGATTGATAAACTGTATTTAAAAGTTTCATCTTTTTTTGTAAGTAGGGATTTTGATTTGCCCATTCATATGCTTCTTCCTGCTTTTCAGAATCGGAAAGTTCAGCTAATACATAACTGTAAGCCTTATTGTTAATTGATTCTAAGTATTGTAGACCGTTGTATACAGCACTTTCCTCAGAATTCTCAGCATCCTGTTTAATTTCAGATAGAGCTACGTTCATTTGAAGAGTAGAGGAAAGAGTTAAAGCTCCAAAACTATGTAAAAGCATAGTTTGTTCCTCTTTAGGAAGCTGTAAAAATTCATTTTTGTCTTTGTCAATTGAAACACGACGAGGTTCGTAAACAATATCATTTAATCTCGCCCAAGCAGAACGATCTACTTGCTCTTCTACAGTGTTCCAGTTGTTTGCTTTATAATAAGGTTTTTTATTCATTTTTCTGCCTGAAGTCACTTAAGAAACTAATATTGATAAGAGATGGATTTTGAATTGGTAAATCTTTCTGTGTACCTTTTTCTTTTTTTCGAGCTTCCATAACAATTTGACGTACATTTTTGACATCGGTCGAATTGCCACTAAGTTCTAATAAGTAAAGAATAGGAACATGCAATGTAACGGAGATTTTTTTGGCCGTTTGAGCAAAAAGATCGTTAAAGTTACGATTACCACATCCAATTAATCCTAAAAGATTTTTTTTATTATCTTTATATGTTAAAAAATCAACAACAGAATCCATCATAAAGTCTTGATATGAAGGTAAAATCAAAATATATTTATCATTCATTTGATATTGAGGATGGGCATCCTCAATCCGATGTGCATCAAGCCCTGTTTTATCTATGAACCGTTGCGTTTGTCCTGTAATTGTATAAAAAGCTATTTTTACCATAGTTTTGCCTATCGTTATATACTAAAACTACCTTCTACATATTCAATTGTCGCGATTTTTAAAGTTAAAGTCAAATCAAAAAAAGTTTTAAAAACGCCACTAAGTACCGTATACTTAACTTAAAGAAAATGGAGGTTCCCTATGACACTTGGATGGAATATTTTAGGTATTTTGGCCTGGTTAATCCTGGTTTTATATTTAATTTTTATTGTACAAAATATTCGAAAACGTCACTTAATAATGATTGTTAAAGATCGCAAACGATTTGAATGGAAAACTACCTTATTAGATATTTTAGAAGTTTTACTTCTGTTATGCGGTGCGATCTATATGTTTAGCATTACTTTATTTTACAATCCTAATTTAGAAAATAAACAGGTTTTATCTAGTAAAATTGAATATCAGCCATTAATTTTAACAGCAGGCAATAAACGCTCATACTATGTCACCGCTAAATCTGACAATAAAAAGACTCCAATTCAGACATATACTTTTTATAGTAACGGAAACAGAGTAACTGTTACGAGTAATTATGCTACAATTTCTGACGGAAAAAACCCAATGTCTGTTCAAGCGGGAGCTATTCCTTATTCATCTAAGCAATTAGTTCAAGCAGATGCACGCTATCAAAATGCATATGTGGCCACTTATACGGCTATATATAAGAAAAACTGGCAGAATGGATTAAGAATGCATGCTGGTAAGACAGCAGCTAAATACTATTTAATTAGAGTACCTGACCGTACTTTTGTAAGAGAATTAAAATAATAAAGATAATTTGGTAATAAAAAGACCTTATTTCGATAAATAAAATTCGAAATAAGGTCTTTTTAATTATTTAGAAGATATTTTCCGGATAACGACTATAGCGAATATTTTGTAATAAAAATCCTAATATAAATGTCATTACTAAAGTTGCTGATAAGTATTCAAGTACATTACCTGCATAAAAAGCAGCAAACAAGATAAATCCACCTGATAGTAATAGTGAAGAGTTTAAAAAGGATCTTATTTTTTTATTGAACAACCAATAAAAAATGCCATAGCCTAGAATAAATAAGTAAATAACCTCTAAGAGGATGACTCCTAATATTCCCATTGAATAATATTGTGCTAAAAAGTCTCGTTCTAGTGGGGCAATATTATTTTCACGGCTAAAGGAAATGCCAAACAATTTATTTGATTTATTTTTATCATTTCTCATAACTCGACTTAAGATATCTTTTTCTAGATGTCGATAATTTAGGCGTTCATTTGCTGGTCTCTTCATCACTTCAAGCCAGTAGTAAGGATCATTTTGATAAGTGTAATGCTCCAATACTAGATCATGTTTTAAAGAATATACCCAGTAATTTTTCTTGATAAAGTCTTTTAGATATTCTTCTTGTTTCTTGCCCTTATATCTTTCCAATCCAGCATTAAGTTCTTGATCAAGCCTCTTTTTGTCGCCAAGATTACTTCTCTTTTGAGCTACACTACTTTCAAGTGAAGATCTTCTGAGAGTTGGACTATAAGGAAAAATAGCAGCCGAAGCAGTGAGTATACAAATTAATGTAATTAAGAATTTGGCTGAAAATCTAGTATTCTTTAAAATTAAACTATGAGTTAAGAAGACTAATAAAAATACTACTAAGCTAATAATTAGGCCAAAATTCCCAACTTTTGTTCCAAGCATTAGCATTGCTAATGCTTGAGTACTCACTAAAACTATATTCAAAAGATTGAACTCTTTATAAAGAACATAGAGCATGATAGGCATAATCATAAACAAAATAGCCGATAAAGTATTAGCTTGAAAGAAAATTCCTTTAGAAGCTAAGGCATTGAAAGGATAATTTGTTTGAGTAAACCAAGAAAAAATATTAGCGCTAATTCTTTTAGCCTCAGTAGTATGGTATGAAGTTAATGAGAAAAGAAATAGATTCGAGATAACAATTGTTAATGAATATATGCCTGAAATATCCTGGATTACTCGGAAGAAGTATTTAGCCTGAAATTCGCTATATGAAGTGATATAGATAACAATCAGTGGGAGACAAGCTCTCACTAGATAAAAAATTTCAACTTTAGCTGAGTAATGGAAACCTGTTGCGTCCACACCAGTAAAATTTTTTACCGAAATTAGGTGACAGATTGAGTATAAGATTAAAACTCCAATATAAGCTATAATCCACCATTGTTTTCTGAATCTTTGCCAATTATTTTTGATACTAAAGAATAAAATAATAGCAATAAAAACTCCTAAGACTCTCAAAATAGTAGGTATTGAAAATTTTAGAAGTGGTGGCCTAGATAACCAATAAATATCTAAAAATGGCTGAACTAAAATAAACCAAAATAAGAATGTTTGAAGCCGTTTTTTCATGTGATTTTAGGTTCCTTTGATAAAATAAAAAATTATTTAGGCTTAATTTTATTTTGATTCTTTATCCTTTTTGTCAGGTTCAACTTTAGAAATCTTTACATCGTTTGTTGTGGCAGTCTTTCCACGGGCAGGTGATTTTACCTTCTTTAAGCTCTTGAAGTTAATGACCATTTTATTGTTTAATTCATTAACTGAAGATTCATCTTCTGGGTCATATGAAGTGATAGCTAGCAAAGCAGAATTTTCATAAATTTTTTCTACTTTTCCTTGAAAAGGATGCTTAAGTTCTTCCTCAGAAGTAGCAGCTAAAATTTGACCAATTTTTACATCAGCTTTTTTCATTTAAAAAACTCCCTTTTCTGTACAGAAATGTTTTACAATAGTGAAATACTATTATATATAATAGTCGATTTCAAGCGGGAGAGTAATATTTTGCAAAGAATTATCATAATTGCGGGACCAAGTGGAGTAGGAAAGACAACAGTCTCAAAATACTTAACGGAAAAATATAATATTCCGCGTGTAGTAACACATACTACTCGGCCAATTAGACAAGGAGAAATTCCTGGAAAGTCATATTATTTTGAAACTGATGAGAGTTTTAAAAAACTTCATTTCTTTGAACATGTAAAATATGGGGAATATCAATATGGCTCAAGTAAAGAAGCTTTAGAAAAAGCCTGGGCAAAGAATGACTTGGTTTCTTTAATTGTTGAGACTGACGGAGTTAAGTCCTATTTAGAAAAATTAGGGAAGCAAGCATATTTTATTTATTTAACTGTTTCAGATTTTTCAGTTCTAAAAAAGCGATTATTAGGACGCGGAGATAAAGCTAGTGAAATTGATAAAAGATTAAATAGTTTTGAATTTAAGCGTGATTTACATTTGTCAGATGAACTTGCTAAAAAAGCCCATGTATTAAATAATGACAACTGGGAAAAGACAGCTAAAGCACTAGATAAGATCGTAACAAAGCTAGAAAATAAATAGATTTTGAATATGAAAAAGGCTGATAATAAGCTAAATGTAACGACAATGATTTAGCTTTGTAACAGGGCTGTAATATTTATACCCTACAATAACCATTGTCAATTAAAAAAAGAGACACATAGCATAACTTTTTAGTTAATTAATGACGGCTATGTTGATAATTAGCAAATGAATTTTATGGAGGAATAACCCTTGACTATCAAATCTAAAGTAATCAAATTTACAACTGCTGCTTCATTCGCTGTTGCAGGTATTGCAACTTTAAGTGCAGCTAAGTTAAACTCATTATCTTTTAACAGTACTGCTCAAGCTTCTACTCTTCAAGCACCTGCAAAAGAAATTGGTGTTGTAAAGGTAAACTCTAAGACTGGTGAAAGTATTGCTGTTTGGAACAGCTACGAAGATGGTAAGCAACAAACTGGTAAGTACTTACCACACCAATCAAGTTGGAAGACATACAAGAAAGTTAAGACTGCTAAGGGTGAAACTTGGTACAACTTAGGTGGAAATCAATGGATTTCATCTGACAACGTTGAAGAAGAAGCTCCAATCGCAGTTACTGCTGACTTATCTGCAGTTGCTACTGCTGTAAGTCAAGTTCCTGCAGCTAACGTTGCAAACAATAATGCTGCACAAGCTCCAGTAGCAAATCTTAACAACGCACAACAAGCAACTGCTCCAGTAGCCCAACCTGCACAACAAACTGCAACTACTGCTTCAGCTAACACTGCATCTGTTGCAACTACTACACCTGTACAAACTAATACTGCAGCAAACGTACAACAAGCAACTGCTCCAGTAGCCCAACCTGCACAACAAACTGCAACTACTGCTTCAGCTAACACTCAAGCTGCACCAGCACAAACTAACACTGCTGCAAAGCCTGCACAACAACCAGCTCAACAAGCTTCAAGTCAAGCAGCAACTACTCAAACTGCTAAGCCACAAGCTTCAACTCAATCAAACAGCAGCACTGCACAAACTGTAGTTAGCGCAGCACAATCACAAATTGGTAAGCCTTACGTATGGGGTGCAACTGGTCCTAACGCATACGACTGCTCTGGTTTAGTTCAATACGCATACAGCCAAGCTGGTAAGAATGTTGGACGTACTACTTACCAACAAGCTGGTGCAGGCCAACACATTTCTGTTAGCCAAGCACAAGCTGGTGATATCTTAATGTGGGGTGACTACCACGATGCTATTTACGTAGGTAACAATCAATACGTACACGCACCACAACCAGGTCAAAACGTAACTCAAGCTTCTATCTCAAGTTACTTCATGCCAGATTACGCAATCCGTGTAAACTAATAAATTGAAATAAAGATAGTTATTTTAGAAGGTTAATCAGAAGATTAACCTTCTTTTTTGTGATATAATTAAAAGAACTTTTTTAAGGAAATAGGTATTTTTAATGAATAATAAAAACGAAGAAAAAAATACCCATTCCACAAATAACTATCGTAAGTGGCTAATAGGTATTTTAATTGGCTTAATAATAATTTTAATAGGTTGGTTAATTTTTGGTCATATTCAGTCTAAGAGAAATGCTGAAGCAGAAAAATTTAATTCTAATCACTTTAATCCGAATGTTGTAATTTATGATATTCCTGTTGGAAAGCTAACGGTCAAAAAAGCTACTGCAAAAATAAATGAAAAGGCAAAAAATGATGCGATTTTAGAGGGAGATAAAGTCGTATTAAAGAAGACCGGTAATAAAGTAATTACGAGTAAAAAAGTTCAATCATATTTTGAAACTCAACATACTCGCTACCCTAGCCGAAAGAAATGGAATTTTCAAAATGATGCTTTATTAAAGGCAAAGGATAAATTAAATCAGATTAAAGATCGGCAAGTAAAATATACTGTAAATGGCGAGTCTTTTGTATTTAAAAGGGCAGAAGTATTTCCAAATGTATCATATAGAAATAATAAGTACATATTTTTAGATACAAAAATTCTAGAAGATAAAATTAACAACATTAACAAAGAAGTATCTACTCTTCATAAATCTTATGACTTCAAGCTTCCGAATGGTCAAGTTACGAAGGTTAAGAATGAAAGCTATGGATGGGCAATTAATGAAAAGAAATTATTAGCTAGTGTTGAGGATGCATTAGCCAATAACGTTCAAAACCTTAATGGAAAAAACTATATCTATGGTGAAGGTTTTAGTACCTATGGAACTGGTTATGGTTTAAGCAATAATGGAATTGGTAATAATTATGTTGTTGTTTCTTTAACTGATCAAAAGCTGTGGGTCTACAAGAACGGTAAATGTGTGCTAACATTAGACACAATTGTTACAGGTACAGTGGAAACTAAGATTGCTCATAAGAACCTAGAAACACCTACTGGAGTTTGGTATATTCACTATAAAGAATCTCCGAGTGTTTTAAAGGGAACAAATGATGATGGTTCGAAATACTCAGTTGATGTGAAATACTGGATGCCATTTACATTAACCGGTTGCGGCTTCCATGATAATAGTTGGCGAAAGAATTGGTCAAAAACAGCTTATCTAAATGATGGTTCTTATGGATGTGTTAACTTAAGACCAAGTGATGCTCCCAAAGTTTGGGATAATGTAGAGAAAAACGAAGCTGTAATTATTTATAAATAATATGAAAAAGGCGTAGATTTTAAAATCTACGCTTTTTTGTTTGTTAAACGGTCTTAATTTTAAATTTTTCTAGATCTTTTGGTGATAGTCTTACTGTAACATGAAGGCCATCATCTTTGAAATCTTCATTTAAAATTTGACCATATTCATGAAGATAGGCTAAATTTTTACCGTCTGATAAAGGTAAGACTAAGTTTACCTTTTCGTAATTATCAAAAACTTTTTTAACAATTAAATCAGCTAGTTGCTTAATTGATTCGGGATCTTTAGCTGAATATAAAATATCATTTCCCTCAATTTGTGGATAATTGCGATCTGTTAAGTCAGCTTTATTATAAGCGGTAATCATTGGTACATTGGTAATTTTCAACTCATCTAGAACTTTTTGCGTCGTTTTAATCATTTGAACCATATTATGGTCGGAAGCATCTACGACATTGATTATCAAGTCAGCATCTTTAGCTTCTTGCAAAGTAGCTTTAAATGATTCAATTAAGTTATGAGGTAACTTGGAGATAAAACCAACGGTATCTGAAAGGATAAAACTTAAGTCATCTTTTAAGTCAATTCTTCTAACACTAGTATCTAAAGTCGCAAATAGCATATTTTTTTCAAATACTTGCTTTTTAGAAGCTTCATCACTAAAGACATTCAACAACTCATTCATCGTTGTTGATTTTCCAGCATTAGTATAGCCAACGAGGGCAACTTGTGGCAGACGGGAATTGTTTCGTCTAGCAGACTTTATTTCTTCCTGTTTGCTAATATCTTTTAGTTCTTTTTTAATTGTACTAATTTGTTTACCAATAGTTCGTCTATTTAATTCAAGTTTAGTTTCACCAGAACCACGGTTAGCAAACCCACCACTTGCACCACCAGAACCACGCTGTTGGTCTAGATTGTTTTCTGATGGATGAAGCCGAGGCAGTTCATATTGTAATCTAGCAAGTTGAACTTGTAGTTTAGCTTGTCTACTACGTGCACGATTAGAGAAAATCTCTAAAATTAATTCAGTTCGATCAAGCACTTTAAGTTTTGTCATACTCTCAATATTTCTAATTTGAGTTGGCGAAAGTTCATCATTAATTACTAAGGTTTTAGTATGTAATTCTTGAGCCATGTTTTTAATTTGATTAAGTTTACCAACGCCAAAATATGTTCCCGCAACGATATTCTCAGCCTTTTGGCTTGCTTGACCGACAACATCTAGGTTGTTGGCAAGTGCTAATTCTCTTAGCTCAGTCATATAATAGTCAAAATTAGGATCATTTAAATTTACGCCCGCAATAAATGCTTTAATTTTTTTTGGTTGATTGTCGATCAAATAATTCACCTGCTTTCAAAAAATAGTATTTCTACGTAGAGTTAATAACTTAAAAAATCATCATAACCATTCCTTTATTTGATAGTATGAAAATTATAATTTCTTTTTAAATAAAAATCAATTTTGACACAAAAAAGGCCACTCCGAAAAATGGGCTGTATAATTTTTCCTGTTGATGAATATCTATGATATTCTATCGACAGGATTTTTTTACGTAAAAAAAGAGGCCATAGTCCTCTCTTACTTAAAATCCTTCTTCGACCAATTCAATTAAGTGTATGGAGATTCAAACTATGTCCTCTTTAAATGATTATATTAAATTTACTCTTGATGTTGAAGATAAAAACATTATTTTTTCTGATTATTCAAATGAAAATATTAACGGTAAGATTTACAAAATATATTTAGCTGAGCTGATCCAGCCTACTTGTCCTTATTGTAGTTCTACTCATCTTAAGCATAATGGTCATTACGTTTCTAACGTTCATTTCATTACTGCTGATGCTAGTAAGCTCGTTACTATCGGATTAAGAAAACAACGTGTTCTCTGCAATGACTGTTTAAAAAGATCTATGGCTCAATCTAACCTTATTAATAAAGGCTGCTATATCTCTAACACGTCTAAGCGAAAAATACTTTCTGCTCTTACTGAAGATCGTTCAATGACTAGTATTGCTAGAAAACATAATGTATCTGTCAACACGGTTCAAAGAGTATTAGAAGCCTGCTCTTCTAAGTTCTATGATGACTTTGATCATCTCCCTGAACACTTAGCTTTTGATGAATTCAAAGGTGTAGGCAAAAAGCTTCACTTTATTTGTCTAGATGGTGATACTCACAAAGTTGTTCAAATTCTTAGAACTCGTTTCAAACCTGATATTCTACGCTATTTTTACAAGTTCACTCCTAAAGCTCGTGCAATGGTTAAAACAGTAACTATGGATCTTAATTGTTATTATCCTTTAGTTGCTAGAGAATTATTTCCAAATGCTCAGATAGTTATTGACCGTTTTCATATGGTTCAAATGCTTACTAGATCGTTTAATATTTTCAGAGTTCAAATCATGAAGCAATTTAAAAAGCAAAGCCATGAATATAAGCTTTTAAAGTCTCCTTGGAAGCTTTATCTCATGAAATATGACAAACTTAATAAGACTACTCCCTACTACGATTGGCACTTTAAAGACTCTCTCACTCAGGAACATGTTGTCTTAGATGGTTTAGATTGTGACCAAACCTTAGAAAATACTTATTGGGTTATGCAAGACTTTATGACTGCTATTCAGGATAACGATGAAAAGAAAGTTATCCATCTACTTCATTCAAAACAAAGTGTTGGTAAACAAATGCATCAAACTCTATTAACTTTTAAACGTAATTATTCTGGTGTCCTAAACGGTATTACCTCAACTTATTCTAATGGTTGTCTTGAAGGAGTTAACCGCAAGATTAAACAAATTGAACGTACTGCTTATGGCTATAGAAATTTCAAACATTTATTAATTAGAATTAGACTTGAAGAAAATATTATAAAAGAAAAGGAATCAAACATCTATTTCTTAGCTGCTTAATTCCTTCTTAAAATTATCCATCAACAGGATTTGCAAAAGAGCCTAAAAATGAAGTGACCTTTAGGATATTTGAACACGGTAATATCCGAATAGAGATAATTACTTTAATTAACCGTGCACATAAATATGAGTGGAGTATATAGTTGTTATCCTGAAATCATAATAAATTTTATACTTGTAAATGAAATTAAACTGACTGTATCAAAGGTAGTTAATTAAGAAAATCACTTAAGCCATACAATTATGGGGGAATAGGAAAGCTCACGACTTAAGGGTATATAGGGTGACAAATTTATTATCTTTGTAATACATAGTTTAAACTGAAGCTATACACTAAAATATATTTCAGCTTCCTGAAGAATTTAGTTAAACTGTATTTTTACTAACAATAACTTTCACTATTTTTAATTTTATTGAACTATAGATGGGAAAAAGTAGTGAAAATAGTGAATGATTATTATGATTCAGAATGTCAAAAACTTCTTCTTGATATAATTACTAAATATTTATATAAAGTAATAGCAATAAATATATGTTATTTATTACTTCTCTATGAAGACTGCCTTCATTTATAAATATAAAACCTTAATATCAGAATAGCAAATAAAAGGCTTTCACACATTGTTATGTTATTAAACTATAATAAAAGCCAAATCTACTAATGATTTGGCTTTTGTTTTAATTTTGTTTTTCTCTTGTTCTTTGCCATTTAGCAATTAATGGTAGGAGCACACCTAAACCGATCATCAAAAGTGGTTCAACAATATTTAAGATTAACATATGCCACCAAGTAGATGAGCCCGCTTTAGCATCGATTGGCACGATCCCAAATGTTGCCCCGGTAACAGTAATAATTAAACACCACCAGCCGACAATAACAGCAAAGGTTTTATTCTTAATGAAAACGTATTGAGATGGGAATTTTTCTGGGTGAAGTCTAATTTTAATAAATGCCCAGAAGAGTAATCCAGTAACATACGGAGAAACAATTCCGTTTAAGTTTAATAACTGATTAAAAATATCATTTACTGAAGGAAGAGTAGCACTCAAAAATAGAAGTACAGAACAAATTCCTGTTGTTAGCCAATACCCATTGATTGGTAAGCCGTTTTTATCAGTCTTAGTCAATTGTTTTGGTAAGTATTTTTTGGCAGTATCTGATAAGAAGATTCTAGCACCACCATCAACTAAAACGGCTAGTTGGGCTAGCATATAAAGAGCTTGGGTAATGATGAAAGTGTATAAGAAAAATTTTCCCATACCGAATTTTTCACCCATGGCTTGGAAGGCATAATAAGAACCATTCATCTTTAAGTCGTCAGGTAAGTGATGTGCATTAAAGAAGACACCTAGTGCAAATGAACCAAAGATAGTTAGAAAACCTGTCATGATTGCTAGCATGTACATTGCTTTAGGGAAGTTTCTAGGGCCATCTTTCATCTCAGTAACATAAGGAGCAACAAATTCAGCCCCGTTCATGGCAAAGATTAATAATCCTAATGACATTAGGAATTTCATATCAAAAGTTGGTAAGAAATTCTTGAAATGGAAAGGTTGAGTAGCAATTCTGCGGCCTTCACCCAAATATACAATAGTCATAATTACAAAAAGAATGGTCATGATAAACATGGCACCACCACCGATGATAGATAACCATTGTAGCGAGTTAGCAAAGCGGTGTTGGAAAAAGATAAAGATAACAAAAATAATTGCCGTAAATAAAGCAAAAGCCCAATTACTCATTTCCTTGTCACTTAATGCATGTCCTTTAAAAAGCCACGCAAAAGAAACGACTGTTGAATTAGCTACATCAACTAAATATGGTAGTGAAACTACCCAGTAGCACCAAGCAGTAATATAGCCCATTCGATCCCCAGAGGTATGTCTTAGCCAAGAAGATAAGCCTCCACCATCATCTGAAAAAGTAGCTCCCAGTTGTCCAACGATTAATTCATATGGAACTACAAATAGAATTAACAGTAATATCCAGTCACTAACTACCGCTAATCCTTGATTTTGAAAGTTATAGATAATGTCATCAAAACCAATAACTGTAACAAAGTCCATTAAGGCAATCACGGGCCAAGTTAGTTTTTTACGTTTTTGTGCCTCATCAAAAGTATCCAAAAATATTTTCCTCCTAAAAATCCTATACTATTATCATTTACATAAATTTAGGAGGTGGGTTGAAGAAGTGGCTTCCCTGCATTCTATACCTCATTTCATATTTTATTTATAATTACGGTTTCTATTATACAAGAAGAAAAGAAGAAAAGATGAAAAAATTGAAAAACAAGCTTTACTTTTTTACACGGTGTCTGTATTATATAGTGTAACAGGTACGTAATACACTATAACGAAAAGAGGAGCCAAAATGAGTGAAGTAGTTCAAGTTCAAAATATTACTAAGACTTATGGTAAAAAAGGTGAAAAACAATACCAAGCTTTAAAGGGCGTCAGCTTTGATGTGGAACGTGGTGAATTTGTTGGAATCATGGGTGCATCTGGTTCTGGTAAAACCACTTTGTTAAATATTTTATCTACATTAGATCAACCTACAACTGGAAATGTATACATTAATGGCCGTGACATTACTGGCTTAAATAAAAATCAAATGGCAGACTTTCGTGGTCAAGAAATTGGTTTTATTTTTCAAGATTTCAACTTATTAGAAAACCTAACAAATCGTGAAAATATTGCTCTTCCTCTTTCACTTCAAAATGTGAAGAGTAGTCAGATTAGTCCTAAAGTTGATAAGATTGCTAAGCGACTAGGGATTGATCATATTTTAAATAAGTATCCAGCAGAAATCTCTGGTGGACAAAAACAACGTGTTGCAGCAGCGCGTGCCTTGGTTCATGAACCAGCTATTCTTTATGGGGATGAACCAACTGGGGCACTTGATTCAAAGAGTGCGACTGAATTACTTGAAACAATGAAGGGTCTAAATGAAAATGATAAAGTTTCCATCTTAATGGTTACGCACGATCCGTATTCCGCCTCATATGCTAGTCGAATTCTTTTTATTAAAGATGGTAAGATCGGAAAAGAAATTAAAAAAGATGGTAAAAGTAGAGAAGAATTTTATCAAGAAATTATTGCAGAATTAGGTAGACGCTAAGATTAGAAAGGAAATAATTATGCTTTGGAAATTATCATTAACCGGAATTAAAAGCCGGTTCAAAGACTATTTAGTCCTTTTTTCAGGCTTAACCTTTGCTAGTGCCATCTTTTATATGTTTATGACTCTAGCTACAAACCCAGCTTTCTTAAAGGATTCATTAAGCATTGCCTTCCAAATTACCCGAATTGTTTTTGGTTTTGGGATTGCATTACTTTCTATTATTACTTTTGTTTATATTGTATATGCCAATAGCTTTTTGCTTAGTATGAGACAAAAAGATTATGGAATGTATATGATGTTAGGAGCTAGAACAAGCAAAATTGGAAGATTAATTTTTACAGAAACTCTTGTTGTTGGCTTACTGGCTACCTTATTGGGTACAGTCTTAGGGGTTGGCTTAACACAGGGAGTTTCCAGTGTGTTGATTTCCCAGCTGGGATTGCAAATCCATAAATTTGTTGGTTTTTACTTACTGGCTTTACTTTGGACAATCGCTTTCTTTGCAATTATATTTTTCTTAGCTGCTTTTTGGAACCGTCATAAATTAGTTAAATCAAATGTGATCAATTTACTTCATGAAGATCAAAAAACAGTTAAATTACATAGAAATAAATTATGGAAATTTATTGAAGCTATTTTAGGAATTGCGTTACTTGCTATTGGTTACTGGGTAATGATGCATGCAGCAAAATTAGGAACAAAAACTATTCCAATAGCCTTCTTTACAATCGTTTTTGGTTCTTACTTTACTTTTGATTCTTTCTTTACGGCAATTATTGATTTACTTCGTAAAAACTTAGCTTACAAAGATAAGAAGTTACATTCCTTCACTTTAGGACAACTTAAGTTTAGATTAAGTGATTATACTCGAATTTTATCTACTGTCTCATTATTATTTGCTCTTGCTTTAGGAGCAATTACAGTTGGTTTGAACTTTAATAATATGACTGAACAGTCAATGCAAAGTACCTATTATGATGTTGTTTTGTATGGTCATAATAAAAAAGTAGATAATCAATTAAAGAAAGTTTCTGTGAAGTCTACTACGCCATTTGACTATAAGATGGTAGTAGAAGGCAAAGGAAAAGAAAAAAATAGAGTGCTTTATATTTCAGAAAATCAACTTGAGAATAACAAGATTATGTATCAACGTTATTCAAGAAAAAATGGTATGAATCATTATGATACCAGACGTATAACTGTAAATGATTTGAAGAATAAAAAATCAAGTCCTGTTAATGATGCAGAATATCAATTGATGTCTCTAACACCATATGCGGGTGCACAAGTTAAAATTGTTTCCCAAAACCAATATAACCAAGTAAATGCCAAGGAAAATAAAATTGAACTTTTAAGAGTTAACAATTTTAGAAGTAACTTTAATAATATTGAGAAACTCCAAAACTTATCAGCAACTCAAATGATGAGTTCACCAGAAGTCGATAAAGACGCAGTTAACATAAATCTATCTAACTCTAAATCAGCCCAATATCGCTTAGTTTCAAGTATGACTTCTGGCTTTGAATTCATGGGCTTCTTCTTAGGACTAGCATTTTTAGCAATGCTTGCTTCAACATTGATGTTTAAAGTTTTATCTGGAGCAAATAGCGATAAACCAAGATATCAAATGCTTTGGAAGGTTGGAACAAGAAAGAGCCTCTTAAAAGCATCTATTGCAAAAGAAATTGGAATTTTATTTGCTTTACCTGCGGCCTTAGGAGTAGTTGACGTTTTATTTGGACTTCAATTATTCAAGTCTATTTTAGGAATGAATACCTATGATAAATTGTGGATTCCATTCACTATTTTCGGAGTACTTTACGTACTTTACTACTTATTAACAGTAGTTTTATATCAACATATTGTTTTACAAAAAGAAGATTAAGAAAAACAGCATGAGAAAGTATGATGTCGAGCCAGTTTTTGGACATTTGAAGAACGTCTTTGGCATGCGCCGAACTCATCTAAGAGGTAAAAAGAAGGTTGAAACTGATGTAGGAATAGCCTTGATGATGATGAACTTAAGCAAGTATTGGCACAGAAGATGGTCCAAAGACCGATCTGCTTTATGTGCAAATAAAAATAGAAAAAAAAAGACGGTCAAGCTACTCAAATTAAGAGTTGGCTTGATCGTCTTTTTGTACCTGAGAATTAGTTTTTTCCCAGACACTTTTACTATACTGACATTTTATTATAGGAAGTAATCTTCATATCCTTGTCAGTCATATTCATAATTGTAATTGACGCATTTCTTGGACCATGGGCTAAATTATATTCTCCAGGAGCAAAACGAGAAACAATACTTCTGATTGTAAAGCCATGGGTAACAAGAAGAATATTTTCAGCACCATCTAATTGACTAATTAAGTCAAAACCTTTATCGACGCGATTCCAATATTCTTCTGCATTTTCAGCTTCATGATATGGATCTGCTTCTTTCATGTAGTCCTTAATCGTGTTGATATCCACTTCTTTAAGTAGTTCATCTCGTCTTGGATAACCGTGAGGTCCACCGATCATACGCCATGCTTCGTCTGAATTCATCCCTTCAAAGAAGCCATAGAATTGTTCTCTAAAAAATGGTGTTGCAATGTGTTGCAACTCATCTCGGTTACAATTTTCATTAATAATATAATCGCAAGTATCACTAGCTCTTTTTAAGTCACTTGAGATAGCAATATCAAAAGGAACTTCACTCAAAGCTTTACCTGCATCTTTTGCACCTTGGATTCCTTCATCGGTTAGGGGTGTGTCACACCAACCCTGCATTTTATCGTAGCGGTTAATATAAGTTTGACCATGACGAACAATATAAATTCTCTTCATTTGTAAACTCCTTGAATAACACTAATTTACATTATAACAAATCTAAAAAATCAAAATTTTAAACGGTGTATATAAAAATAAAATCAGTAGAATACCTACTATAACTAATAAAATTGTGTTTCTTTTAGTTAATTTCTGATGTGTTTCTTCATCAATTTTATTATTTCTAAAATTACGACTTACATTAACTTGACGAACTATTAAAATCGCAATTAGCACTAAATAAATACTTAATCCAATAAACTCAAATATTTTCATTATGTTTTGTGTCTTTCATTTATAGCATAGAAGTATTGTATCAAAAATTTTGAATATTCGGCCTAAGTATATTAACTTAATAGGTGAAAGAAGAGGGGTTTTTATGAGAGTTACAAAATTAGTAATTGGAATTTTAATGATTGTCTATTCAGTTTGGCTATTTATTCAGGGACTACTAGGTGGATTCTTGGGGATAATTGCTGAGAAAAACATGGTAGCAGGAATTATTGGAGTTCTCCTTTGCGGTCTGTTTATGGCTAGCGGTATTGTTTATGTTTCAACTGAAAATAGTGATGGGCTAGGCGGTGATATTGCTGGCTTAGCGATGATTGTTGCTGGAATTCTAGGAATTATTGGCGGCTTTTATGCTGGTTTAATTTGGACCGGAATTTTAGCATTAGTAATTGGAATTGGATTCTTTGTTTGGCATTTAAAGACAAGATAAGAAAAGATCGGATTAGCTTAAATAGTTAATCCGATTTTTTAGGTCGAAATATTTCATCTATGGGAATTAAGTTTGTACAATTGAGTTGATAAGACCTATTATTTTGTGATGGAAAGAAGAATTATTATGAAATTTATGTCTTGGAATGTAAATGGTTTACGGTCTGCTTTACGTCATGGCTTTGTTAATACGTTTACTGATTTAGATGCAGATATTTTTGGAATACAAGATACCCGTGTTGAACCAAATGAAGTAAAAATTGATTTACCAGGATACTATCAATATTGGAATTATGCTGAAAGAAAAGGCTATGCCGGCACTGCAGTATTTACAAAAGAAAAACCAATTACTGTGGCTAATGGCTTCGGTGTTCCAGAAGTTGATGGTGAAGGAAGAAGCATTACTTTAGAGTTTTCAAACTTTTACTTTATTAATGTTCAAGTACCATTTTCAGGAGAAAAGCTTCAAAGATTAGACTTCAGAGAATTATGGGCACAGACTTTTAGAAATTACGTTACTAAATTAATGCAATACAAGCCAGTAATTATTGGCGGAGATATGAGTGTTGCTCATGAGAGAATTGATTTAGCTGAACCAGATGATAACCACCACCGTCCAGGATTTACTGGTATTGAAAGAAAAGAATTTTCTGAATTGTTAAATGCTGGTTTTATTGATACTTTCCGTTACTTCCACCCAGATGAAGCTAAGTATACTTATTGGAGCTATCGTGATAAGGAAGCTCGGGCAGAAAATCTTGGCTGGAGACTCGATTACTTCCTAGTATCGAATAATTTGGAAGATAAATTAACTAATGCTAAAATCTTAAATAATATTATGGGCTCAGATCACTGTCCAATTGAACTAGATGTAGATATTACTACTAGATAAAATAAAAGAACATAAAAATGTACTCAAGAAAATGGAAACTTGAGTACATTTTTTGTTTATAGAGGGATTAAAGTTATTTAGTAGTTACGGAGTAGACTTCATTATGTGCCTCAACTAATTGTCCACTTGTAACGATATCTTCGACTTGTTCAACTCTTTCACTACTATTAGTAATAAGAGTCATAACTGTTGGATCTTTTTTAGCAGTTTCAATTTGTTTTAGATCCATTTCAATTAACTGTGTCTCTGGAGTTACTTGATCGTCTTCGTTTACCTTTAAGGTAAATGGCTTACCTTCTAGTTCAACAGTGTCTATTCCAAGATGAAGCATAACTTCTAAACCAGAGTCGGTTTTAAGACCTACAGCATGTTTTGTTTTAAAAATGGATACGACTGTAGCGTTAACCGGACTATAAATTTTTCCATTTTCCGGTTTAATTGCAAATCCTTCACCCATCATCTTTTGTGAAAATACTTCGTCATTAACTTGAGATATATCTTCAAAAGTTCCCTTGACAGGTGCCTTGAAAATAATCTCTTCTGACTTATGCACAGAATTTGATTGAGGATTAGAAACTTTATCCACTTGTGGATTATTTACGGGCTGCATATCTGTATGGGCGAGAATGTCATTAATTTCTTGACTATATAGATCGGCTTTTCCACCAAAAATAGCTTGAACACCACCGGCAACTTTTAATACTCCAGGAGCGCCCAACATTTTAAATACGTCATCATTAACTAAACTATTATCCTTTAAAGAAACTCTCAATCTGGTTGCACAAGCTGAGACAGTTTCAATATTTTCTAAACCGCCAAGAGCAGTGATAATCTCACAAGATTCGTTGTATAGTTTGTCATCAGTCTTGGGGCTGTCTGACATAATTTTTTCAGCATCTTGATTTTCTTCTACAACCATTCCTGGAATACCAACATGGAATTTTTTAATACAAAAAGTAAAAATAAAGAAGTAAAGGAAGAACCAGATAACTCCCATAATTAAGACATTCGGCCAATTAGTTTTATCTTTTCCTTGTAAGACACCAAAGAGAAGATAGTCAATTAAACCACCAGAGAATGAATTTCCGATTCTAATATTCATGATATCAGCAACATAAAATGAACATCCATCGAGAAAAGCATGGATAACATATAACCAAGGTGCTACGAATAAGAAAGTATATTCAATTGGTTCAGTAATACCAGTTAAAAATGAGGTTAAACCACCTGAAAGATATAGACCACCGTTAGTCTTCCGGTTTCTCTTAGGTAAGCAAAGGTACATTGCTAAAGCGGCCCCTGGAAGACCAAACATCATAGTTGCAAAACGACCAGCAAAAAATCTAGTACCGTAAGTAAACAAACCATGGTGATTAGGATCAGCTAATTGAGCAAAGAAAATATTTTGAGCACCAACAACAGTTTTACCAGCTACATCTGCAGTTCCACCTAGGGCTGTGTACCAAAACATTGGATAAATTGTGTGATGTAGACCAACTGCTCCAGTTAAGCGAAGCAAGAAGCCATATAGAAAACTTCCCAAACTTCCCATTTTAGCTATTGCATAACCTGCACTAGTTAAACCGCTTTGAATTGGTGGCCAAATAATGAAGAAGATAGCACCAATAACAATCGCAGCTAAAGATGAAATAATAGGAATAAATCTTGAACCACCAAAAAAGCCTAAGAATTGTGGTAATTCTACCTTGCGATAATGATTATGTAGGTAGGCAACAACTGAGCCAATCACAATTGCACCTAATACTCCTGTATCAATAGTGTTTTTAGGTGAAAATAGTTGGAGTAGTCCTGAGATTGTGGCTGTATATACTAGATAGGCAACGCCACCTGCTAAGCCAGCTGTTCCTTTATCCCCTTTTGCTAAGCCAACTGCTAAACCAATTGAGAAAATAAGAGCTAAGTTATTAAAAACAGCACTTCCTGCAAAATTCATTATCTTTAGAATTGTTTGAAGCCATTCTTGATTAAGCCAAGGATAAGAGGTGACAGCAGCTTTATTGGTTAAGGCTCCGCCTAGCCCTAGGAGAAGGCCGGCTACCGGTAAAATGGCTATTGGAAGCATAAAGGCTTGCCCCAGTTGTGAGAAGGCTTGGCCAATATGAGAAAATTTCTTAGACATGATTACGCCTCGTTTCGTTACGCTCGGTTAATTTTCAAAAACTGAAGTAAAAGTTTTAGCAATTTGTAATGGGCGAGTGATTGCTCCTCCGACTACAATTCCTGCTGGGTTGATGTCAATAACTTGCTTTAATTGTTCTGGAGTATGGATTTTCCCTTCAGCAATTACTGGAAGACCTGCATCAACTAGAGCTTTAATTAAATCAAAGTTTGGGTGATCAGTTTTAGGACTTTCTTCAGTGTAGCCAGAAAGCGTAGTACCAACAAAATCAACGCCTGCCTCATAAGCATTTTTTGCTTCCTCAAAATTTGAAGTGTCAGCCATTAAAAGTTGATTTGGATACTTAGTTTTTATTTCTTTAATGAATTCATTTACTGTCTTACCATCATGTCTTGGACGCAAAGTTGCATCAATTGCAATTACTTCTACGCCAGTTTCAACTAATTCATCTACTTCTTTCATAGTTGGAGTAATATAGGGCTTTTCTGGTGGATAGTCCCGTTTGATAATTCCAATCATTGGAAGATCAACGATTTTTTTAATTTGTTTAATATCTCTAACGGAATTTGCTCTTAAGCCTGTTGCGCCTGCTTCTTGGGCCGCTTTAGCCATTAGGGGCATAATTCCGCCTTCTTCTGTATACAATGGTTCGCCTGGCAAAGCTTGACATGAAATAATTAAGCCACCATGGATTTTGTTAATAAATTCTTCTTTATTCATTTGTAAATATACTCCAAATAAATATTATTTTGGAGTTTTCCTCCCGAAGAAATAATATAATGAATTTTATTTTTATGCAAGCGTTTTCTTATAAAAGCATGATATAGTTATAATCAGGATGTGAGACAATGGAATTTATACAGCGATACAATCAAAATAAAGACAAGCTAACTAAGTCAGAAAATAAATTGGCTAACTATATTGCGAGTCATACTGAACATGTGATTTATGACACGATTAAGTCGCTAGGGACTGCAACTAATACTGGAGATGCCACAATTGTTAGACTTTGTAAAAAATTAGGCTATTCAGGTTTCTCGGATCTAAAAATAGCTTTAGCACAAGATTCAATGATGACTACCTCAAAAAGTCATGAGGAAGCTCAAACATCTTCAGAGTTAAGTAGTAAAGTTTTAATTTCTTCAATTGAAAAAACAGAAGAATTGATTAATCCTGCTGTTTTAAAACAAGCAGTTAGTTTATTAGCTAAAGCACGCCGAATCCATATTTTTGGTTTGGGTCACTCAAGCGAATCAGCTAGAGACTATGAAAGAACCTGGCTTAGAATTGGTTTGATTGCCAATGCGGAGTCTGATCCGCATATTCAAGTTCAAGTTGCGACCTTATTAAGTAAAGATGACCTAGTAGTTGGCTTATCACTTTCTGGTCATACTAAAGACACTTATGATTCACTCAAAGTTGCTAAAGAATACGGCGCTAAAATTATTGCTATTACTAACGATCTTACGTCACCGATTGCTCAATTAGGGGATGTAAGCTTGCAGACGTCCGTTAGTGAATTTATGAATATTGGTACCGTAGCTGGTCAGGTATCACAATTATATTTATGCGATGTTTTAGCGCGAGAATATGAAAAGCTTAATAAAGTTGATGTAGATAAAATTAAGGAGCAGGCACTTGCAGCAGTTATGAAAAAATCTATTTAGCATAAAAAGTTAAATTCTGACAATAAAAATAGCCAAACTACTCAAGATAGAGTAATTTGGCTGTTTTTATATTTAAAATGTGTTAGCTATTTGATTACAGAAAAGTAGAAAGCATAAAGTTAATTATGCCTTTATGCTTATGTAAGTGTTAAACTTATATTTTTATTGTACAAGGTCTTTGCTATTAAGTCTAAAAATATACTTGCTAAAGTTCTATTAATATAATGTGCTAATCTGTGACTGATTCTAATGCTCGGCTTTGTTGACGAGCTTTAACAGATCGCTTGATTAGCTTCATTAATTCAACTTGTAAGATTGAGAATAGAGAAAGAATGATGACTACTAGCCATTGTCTTGATGTCAAGTTAGTCAAATGAAAGAGAGATTGTAAGTTAGGAGTAAATAGAATAACTCCCATTAAAACTGCTGAAACGATAAAGGATACAATTAACCAAATATTAATTTTGTTTCCTCTAATCCAAATCGGATCAGTATTAGAATGTTGATTAAATGCGCGGAGCATTTGAGATAAAGCTAGAACACAGAAGGCCATTGTTTGACCAGCAATCGGATTATCAAAAGTGTCTCCAATCCAGTAAGCTAATAGTGTCATTAAGGCAACAAAGATTCCTTGGCCGATAACACGCCAGACTAGATCTCTTTCAAATAAGGTTCCAGTCTTCACTGGTTTATGCTTCATAATATTTTTACTTGCGGGGTCTACTCCTAAAGCTAGAGCAGGTAAGCTGGCGGTAGCTAAATTGACCCAAAGAATATGAACAGCAAGTAGTGGCGCGTCCCAATTAAAGAGGGTAGCAATAAATAAAGTAGTAATTTCTGCAATATTACCGACTAGTAAAAATTGAATTACTTTCTGAATATTGCGGTAAACCTTTCGTCCTTCTTTAATGGCGGCAGTAATAGTTGTAAAACTATCGTTAAGTAAAATCATGTCTGAAACATCTTTAGCGACGTCAGTACCAGTAACACCCATAGCAACTCCGATGTCAGCTGCTTTTAAAGCGGGTGAGTCATTAACTCCGTCACCGGTCATAGCTACTACTTCTTCATTTCGCTTTAAGCTTTGAATAATTCTTAACTTATCATTAGGTGAAACACGAGCAAAAACTGTGGTTGACTTAACTGCTTGATCTAATTCACTATCTGTCATTTCGTTTAGTTCAGTACCAGAAATAACAGTATTTCCATTAGCATAAATACCTAAGTTTTTAGCAATAGCAACCGCAGTATTTTTATGGTCACCAGTAATCATAATAGTTTTAATGCCTGCTTCGCGAGCCATTTTGATTGATGCTTTAACTTCATCTCTAGCTGGGTCAATCATCCCAACAGCTCCTAAGAAAACTAAATGTTGTTCACTATCTTCATTTTCTTGCGGTAAATTCAAAATGGTTCGGCTGGCAAAACCTAAAACTCTCAAGGCTTGGTCAGACATCTTATGTGATAAGGCTAAAATGTTTTCTTTATCGGTCTTAGTTAATTTTTGCATTCCATTGCTTGTAGCAATGTAGTCACAGAGTGGTAGTAATTCGTCCAGTGCTCCTTTAGTATAGGCAACATATTCATTGTTTATTTCATGAATTGTAGACATACGTTTTCTAATTGAATCAAAAGGATATTCGCCAAGTCTTGGATATTCTTTTCTTAAGCTAGAAACGGAATATCCAAAATCTTGTGCTAGTGGAATTAAGGCCCCTTCTGTAGGGTCACCAATAATTTCTTCTGGACTAGCAGGACTAAGAGAAGCATCATTACAAAGACTAGCAGCATACATTAAGTCTTTATAAGCATTATTGTTTTTTACTGCTTTTTGAGCTTTTAAGATCTTTTTGTTAAGGAAATCATCTCCGTTAGCTAAATGAGTTACTGTCATTTTGTTTAACGTTAGAGTTCCTGTTTTGTCAGAACAAATAACTGTTGCGTTTCCAAGTGTTTCAACTGCTGGTAGATTTTTGATTAAGGCATGTTCCTTAGCCATTCGCTGTACTCCAAGTGCCATAATGATGGTTGCAGTTGCTGGAAGTCCTTCTGGAATAATTGAAATAGCTAAAGAAATTGCTACTAAAAATTGTGGTAGAAGAGGACGTCCATAAAAAGCGCCGATGGCAAAAATTAAAACACAAATGATTAAACCAATAATTGTTAGAATTTTACCCACAGCGTTAAGTTTCCGCTTCAGTGGAGTATCACTAGTATCATCGTCTTCTAGCATTCCAGCAATTTGACCAATTTCTGTATTCATCCCAGTTTTAGTTACAATTCCACTTCCTCGACCATAAGTAACAATTGAAGAAGTGTAGGCTATATTTTTTCTATCGCCTAAGGGACAATCAGGAGAAAGAACAGCAGCTGCATTCTTTTCACTGGCAATTGACTCTCCGGTTAAAGAAGCTTCAGCAATTTTCAAGTTATTGGATTGAGTTAAACGTAGATCCGCTGGCACCATATCACCGTTGGTTAAGATAACTAGATCGCCGACTACTAATTCACTAGCTGAAACAATTTTTTCAGATCCATTTCTAATTACTGTTGCAGTTGGAGCACTCATTGTTTTTAGAGCGGCAAGAGAAGCTTGGGCTTTCTTTTCTTGGATAATACCAATAATAGAGTTGATTATCACAATGAAGACAATTACACCAGCTTCTACCCATTCATTTAAAAGGGCTGAAAAAGTAGCTGCCCCTAATAAAATTAAAATCATTGGATCAAAGATTTGCTCTTTGAGCATGTTTAAAATTGACTTGGGAGGCTTTTCATTTAGAATATTATGCCCATATTTTTTTAACCGTCTGTCAACTTCTGGCTCGCTTAAACCAGCTGAGCTTGTTTCTAGATTTGAAAATAACTCGTCTTTTGTTTGAGAATACGCGGGAGGTTGTTTCTGACTATCCATAAAGGATATACCATTCCTTTCTTATTATTAAAAATGAATAATTTTAATTTGTATAGCTTTATGAAATATTGCTATTTATACATTTAAAGCTAATTATATTTATGAAATATAGTATAAAATAACTGACAGTTTAAGTCTAAAAATATGCTTATAATAATATACCTTTGCTATAGTTAAGAGAGAAATGAGGGAAGGAACATGAAGCAACTTGATCAATCATTTATTATTGGAATTTTTGGCTTAATTGGTCTGTTTATTGGCTTATTCGTCAAAAATATTATGGTTTGGACTTTTGTTGGAATTGCAGTTGGTTACGTGATAACATTTTGGATTCCATATTTTAAAAAGCAAAGTCAATTAAAAAAGAAAAATATGAAATAAGAGCGACTCTCAGCATTGAGTCGCTCTTATTGTTCTTGATATAATTTTTTAACATCTTGGACATCACTTGGTTGAATTGTGTAGAAAGATCCTTGTGGATACATAACTGAAATCCCGTCTTTATGACCTAATCCTATTGCATGCCCTAATTCATGTTCAACTGTATTCACAATCCGGCCATTATTGTAGCCGTAGCTTGGATTTAAAAGATAATATGAATTTAAACGAACCGTAGCCTTAAGTAAGTGTCCAGTTAAAGAGTTGTATTGAGTATCAGTTAATCCAGCCGCATTCGTTTCACCATCATTCATTGACTTAATAATGATTTTGGCATTATTTTTATCGTTTATGATTTTAAAATTAAAGGCACCTGTATTATTCCAAACATTAATTCCATCAAGTGCAGCTTGTTTTAGAGTTGGATCGGAAAGATCGATGTAGACAGTAGCTGTATTAGAGTCAAAAGTATGGCCTTTAGAACTGTCTGCATTTTTATCATCATTTTGGATTTTTTCAGGTGAAATAAATTGCTGTACTTTTGCAGTTAGATAGGGGAGGGGATTTCTAGTTCCAAATGTTTTTTCAATTTCTGGAGCTGCTTTTTGATAGGCGAACTCAAGCCCTACAAAAAGGAGGGCTAGAACTAGAATTGTTTTAAAAAATCGTTTCACTTTCTCATCTCGCAATGTAATTTTATTTAATTATAAAACTAATTATTTAAGAAAAGACTAAATAACAGTTGAGACTTTCTGAAAATTATAAATTCTTTTAGAAAGCGTATACATATGATAAAATAATATGCAACGTTTTTACTAATGCTAGAAATAGGTGACGTAATTTTGGTAAAAGAAACTGAACAACAAAAAGAACAAAAGCATTTAGATGATGTTCTTGGTTTAATTAAAAAGAAAGAAAAAGAGCTTGATCATTCAATCGAACATGCACAAAATGAAGCTCAAAATATCAACTCACATTTTTTTGATGATGTGAAATTAGATTATGATGGCTACTCCACTTCAATGGATACTGCACTTTCTATTCACCAGCAACAACAAATGTTAGCTGAAAGACAAAATGCCTGGCAACATTCAGCTAAGCAATTATCGACCTTGCAGCGTTTAGAAAAGAAGCCGTATTTTGCAAGAGTTGATTTTCAAGAACCTAATGAAGAGCCAGAAACTATTTATATTGGATTAGGGTCTTTTGCAGATAAAGAAGATCATTTTTTAATCTATGATTGGCGTGCCCCAATATCATCTATTTACTATGATGGAAAATTAGGAAAAGTATCATATAATGCACCAGATGGTGTGCAAACTGTTGATATGACTAAGAAACGTCAATTTTTAATTAAAGATGGCAAGATTACTAATATGTTTGATACCAATGAATCCATTGGGGATCAAATGCTCCTAAATGTCTTGAATGAAAAATCATCTACACAGATGAAGTCAATTGTGACTACCATTCAACGTGAGCAAAATAAAATTATTAGAAATACTAGTGCTGATCTTTTATTTGTTCAAGGAGCTGCTGGTTCGGGTAAGACTTCTGCCATTATGCAGCGTGTGGCCTACTTACTATATCGCTACCGTGGTAATTTGACTTCTAGCGATGTTATTATGTTCAGCCCAAATCAATTATTTAATGATTATGTTAAAAATGTTCTTCCGGAAATGGGAGAACAGAATATGGTTCAAATGACTTACTGGCAGTTTGTTTCGCGCCGTGTTCCAGGAATGAACGTTGAAAACTTATTTGAGCAATTCGAAGATAATGAGCAAAACGATAAGATTGTTAACTTGAAGAATTCATTGCAATTCTTTAATGCAGTAACTCGCTATGCTAAACATCTTGAAAAGAATGGTTTGATTTTTAAGAACATTTACTTTAAGAGTAAGGAAAAGCCATTTTTTGATAAGGAAAAGATCAAGGAAATTTACTACGGCTTTAATGAAAACTACCATCTGAGAAATAGAATTGAAGCTACAAAAGAAGCTTTGATTAATAGCTTGAATCGCAGAATTGAACCAGAAACTAAGAAGGCATGGGTTGATAAAACTATTGAATCTTTGGATCAAGAACAATTAAATAAGCTGTATGATCGCCCTGATCAAGAATTTGAATCTAGTGAAAAAGAAGAGCACTTTTTAGCTCGTAAGATTGTAATTAATCAATTAAAGCAAGTTAGTCGCAAGATTCGTCAGAATCGCTTTTTAAATATTCGTGCACAATACTTACGTTTTTTGCGTACCGTTCCTAAGATAATTGACTTAAGTAAATGGGATATTACTCAAGAAGAGTGGGAAGCTCATATTGAAAATGTTAAAGAGCGGTTTAAAGCTGGAAAGATCAAGATGGCCGACATCTCACCTTACCTTTACCTCTATGATCTAGTAACTGGACGTAGAACAGATTATGAAATGCGCTATGCCTTTATTGATGAAATCCAGGATTACACTCCCTTCCAATTAGCATATCTTAAGTACAATTTCCCTAGAGCTAAGTTCACGATGTTAGGTGACTTGAATCAAGCTATTTTTACTAAAGATGAAAGTAAAACACTTTTGAGTCAGATTTCTAAATTATTTGATCCAGAGAAGACTGATGTTGTTCAATTAACGAAGTCGTACCGCTCAACTAAGGAAATAACTAACTTCACTAAGCAAATCTTGCGTCAAGGTGAAAAGATTGAAGCTTTTGATAGACGTGGCCCAAAGCCAGCCTTTTACAAGCACGATAGTATTGAAAAAGAATACAGTGCCTTGCAAGATATATTGGTAGAAAACGATGAACAAAAGCTAACAACGGCAATTATTACTAAGACATTGGCTGAAGCTCAAGAAGTTGCTAAAGTATTAAAAAAAAGAAAGATTAAGGCAACTTTGATTGGGTCGGCAAATCAGCGTTTAGTGCCTGGTACTTTAGTAATGCCATCCTATCTTGCTAAAGGACTAGAATTTGATGCAGTAGTTGCTTGGGGTGTTTCAAAAGAGAACTATCATCAATTAGATGAAACTCAATTGCTTTACACCATTGCTTCACGTGCAATGTATAAATTAGATTTGATTTATACAGGTGAGAAGAGTCCTTTGTTTGATAATTTAGATGAAAAAACTTACGTAAATAAGTAAAAATAAAATCCCTCTTAGATCTTGGTAAGAGGGATTTTTTATTATTCAAGTAAGCAGATAAGGATTTAAAGTTAATTCTATTTAATTTGCAGTATCATTTAGCATATAAATTAAATAGACTTCATTCTTTTGCAAAAACTAACACATAAATTAAATCTATTTAATTCTTATGCATTTTGACAGACTTAATGCATAATAGTTAAAATACTTAGCATGAAAAGATTAAATAGAGCTAGAAAATATCGGCGTAGAAGAAGAATTCTGTATACAGTTATATTGTTAATTACTGCTGGAGTAATCGCCTTAGGATTTAATTTTAAAAGATTTCAAAATGAATATGATTGGCTTACTTTAAAACCAGAACAGAAGTTAAATGTTCCCTTAGTAAACCAATTACCAGACTTACCAAATGGTTGTGAGGTTACCTCACTTGCGATGTTGTTGAAATACTATGATATTAATGTAAGTAAATTAGAGTTGTCATCGAATATCAAGCATGTATCGTCTTTTGTTGGCAATAATTATCGAGGAAATCCACACGTTGGATTTGTTGGTTACATGAGTATCAAGAATGCAGGCTGGTGTGTGTATAATGAACCCCTATATAATGTGGCTAGAAAATACACAAAGCGAATTCGCAATTATACAGGTAATGATTTTGTTCAGGTATTGAAGTTGGTTTCTAAAGGACATCCTGTAGTAATCATTACAACTTTGAAGTTTGATCGGGTAAATGATATGCAGACCTGGTCTACCAAGCAAGGAAAAGTTCATGTAACGCCGTCATCTCATGCTTGTGTGATTACAGGTTACAACAGGAAAAAAGGGATTGTGTATGTAAATGATCCTTATGGCGTTAAAAATAAAAAGGTAAGCTTAAAGAAGATAGAGGCAAGTTATAATCAGCAAGGTAAACAAGCGCTTTATATTGAATAGAGCAGTAAAAAAGCATCCCGTTATTGGGATGCTTTTTTATGATATAGCAGCTGTTTCTTTCTCTTTGACTAATTCAGCAAGCTTTTCAGTTAGTAATTTATTGCCTTCTTGATTTAAATGGATGCCGTCTTTCTGAAGTAAATCATTGGGATGACCTGTCTCACACATTACTTTTGCCAAATTTAAGAATGGAATATTGTTTTCAATGTGACATTGCTCGGCTACTAGTTCAAATTGTAATGTTTTTGGCCATGCTTGATCTTTGGCGATTTTCCAATTAGTATAGGAAGGTCCCATTAAAATTATTTTATCAGCACCAATTAAATCTACTAGAACTTGCAAGTTATGTGCGTAACGGCCAGCGCTTAAGCCAAATTGCATATTTGCGTCATTGGTACCTAAGGCAAGTATAACTAAGTCGTAATTGAAAGGTTTAATCCTTAAATCATAAAAATCAATTACCTCCTCAGTTGTACTTCCAGGTACAGAATTATTAATAATTGTAAAATTAGGTAATTTTTCTTGCAGTCCTTGAGTTACAATATTAGTTGCGTGTCCATCAATATACCCTGCAAGTAGGGAATCACCAAAAAGAATTAATTTTTTCATAGATATCTTCTTTTCTTTCTCTCAATATATATGATAGGCTGAACAATGTAAAAATACTAGGAACAAGGCAGAAGGAAGGCGGGCTTTTTATGCAAGAGCAATTTTTACACTTGACACCTGATAAGTGGCAGGCATTAATTCCTCCAAGTGATGAATTTAGTGCAGAAATTTTTATGATGAAGAATCTTCAATACATCATGAGTCAAAAAAATGCTGTTTATCATACTCAACAAACATTTTATAAAGAACAGTGGCAAAAGATTCCCTTTATAATTGGAGTAACAGGATCTGTTGCTGTTGGTAAATCCACCTTTGCCAAGAAAATAACTCGGTTATTTGAACGCCTTGAACCGGATAAAAAAATTGCTCAAGTTTCTACTGACGGCTTTTTAATGTCTAATGCAGAACTTAAAGCTAAAAACTTAATGGATCAAAAAGGCTTCCCAGTATCATTTAATTGGGATGCCTTTTCTACTTTTCTGTCAAGTGTTAAAGCTGGTAAAGAAAGAGTACCATATCGACTATACTCACAGGAAATTTCTGATCTGGTTCCTAACGAAGTTGGTTCAGTTGAACAACCCGATGTCTTAGTAGTAGAAGGAATAAATTTACTAGAAGTTCCTCCTAATGGCCAAGCACCGCCAAGTGATTTCTTAGATTATGTGATTTATCTCGATGCTAGTGAAGAAGACTTAGAAAGATGGTATCTTGATCGCTATCATTTAATGTTAGAAATTAATCGCAATAATCCAGACAATTATTTTTATCAATGGGCTCATGTACCACGTGAACAAGCAGATATTTTTGCTAAAAAAGTTTGGCGAGATGTTAATTTAAAGAACTTACACGAGTATATTGAACCAACTAAAAAACGAGCAGACATGATTATTAAAAAGTACGGTAATCATGAAATTAGTGATATGTATATTAAGAAATTTTAGAGGTATTTGTTAATGCAAGCAATTGAATTAAAAAAAGGTATGATTTTTAATCAAGATGGTAAGTTGATTGAAGTATTAAAGAGTAATCACCACAAACCTGGTAAAGGTAATACAGTTATGCAAATGGATTTGCGTGATGTTATGAGTGGTGCAGTTGTGCATAAAACAATGCGTCCAAGTGAAAAAGTAGACTTAGTTAATGTTTCCTTGAAAAAGGCACAATATCTTTACGATGACGATAGCAACTTTATTTTTATGGATACAGATACTTACGAACAATACTTAATTCCTAAAGAACATTTAGCTTCAGAAGCTAAATTCTTGATGCCAAATATTGAAGTAGACCTTAAGTTTACTGATGAAGGTAAATTAATCGGAATTAACTTACCATCCACTGTAAAGATGACAGTTAAAGAGACTCAACCAGAAATCAAGGGTGCTACTGCTGCTGGTGGTGGTAAGCCTGCAACAATGGATACTGGCTTAGTTGTAACTGTACCAGATTTTATTAAGGAAGGCGAAGAATTAATTATTGGAACTGAAAACGGTGATTATAAAGGCCGTGCAGATAGTATTACTAGATAGTAGAGAAGGAACTGTGTAAAAGCAGTCCTTTGGCTCTTTTGCAAATCCTGTTGATGGATAATTTTAAGAAGGAATTAAGCAGCACTTCAAGCTGTTTGATTCCTTTTCTTTTATAATATTTTCTTCGAGTCTAATTCTAATTAATAAATGTTTGAAATTTCTATAGCCATAAGCAGTACGTTCAATTTGTTTAATCTTGCGGTTAACTCCTTCAAGACAACCATTAGAATAAGTTGAGGTAATACCGTTTAGGACACCAGAATAATTACATTTAAAAGTTAATAGAGTTTGATGCATTTGTTTACCAACACTTTGTTTTGAATGAAGTAGATGGATAACTTTCTTTTCATCGTTATCCTGAATAGCAGTCATAAAGTCCTGCATAACCCAATAAGTATTTTCTAAGGTTTGGTCACAATATAAACCATCTAAGACAACATGTTCCTGAGTGAGAGAGTCTTTAAAGTGCCAATCGTAGTAGGGAGTAGTCTTATTAAGTTTGTCATATTTCATGAGATAAAGCTTCCAAGGAGACTTTAAAAGCTTATATTCATGGCTTTGCTTTTTAAATTGCTTCATGATTTGAACTCTGAAAATATTAAACGATCTAGTAAGCATTTGAACCATATGAAAACGGTCAATAATTATCTGAGCATTTGGAAATAATTCTCTAGCAACTAAAGGATAATAACAATTAAGATCCATAGTTACTGTTTTAACCATTGCACGAGCTTTAGGAGTGAACTTGTAAAAATAGCGTAGAATATCAGGTTTGAAACGAGTTCTAAGAATTTGAACAACTTTGTGAGTATCACCATCTAGACAAATAAAGTGAAGCTTTTTGCCTACACCTTTGAATTCATCAAAAGCTAAGTGTTCAGGGAGATGATCAAAGTCATCATAGAACTTAGAAGAGCAGGCTTCTAATACTCTTTGAACCGTGTTGACAGATACATTATGTTTTCTAGCAATACTAGTCATTGAACGATCTTCAGTAAGAGCAGAAAGTATTTTTCGCTTAGAAGTGTTAGAGATATAGCAGCCTTTATTAATAAGGTTAGATTGAGCCATAGATCTTTTTAAACAGTCATTGCAGAGAACACGTTGTTTTCTTAATCCGATAGTAACGAGCTTACTAGCATCAGCAGTAATGAAATGAACGTTAGAAACGTAATGACCATTATGCTTAAGATGAGTAGAACTACAATAAGGACAAGTAGGCTGGATCAGCTCAGCTAAATATATTTTGTAAATCTTACCGTTAATATTTTCATTTGAATAATCAGAAAAAATAATGTTTTTATCTTCAACATCAAGAGTAAATTTAATATAATCATTTAAAGAGGACATAGTTTGAATCTCCATACACTTAATTGAATTGGTCGAAGAAGGATTTTAAGTAAGAGAGGACTATGGCCTCTTTTTTTACGTAAAAAAATCCTGTCGATAGAATATCATAGATATTCATCAACAGGAAAAATTATACAGCCTTCTTTTTTTGTTGCATAAAAATAAATATTTTTATTTAAATACTTATTGACACAATCATATGTAAGCGCTATTATAGCCCTTGCAAATAAGCGGATTACTGATGCGATCAGGTCTGAGCTACTGCAAATAAAGATGATATACTTAGATAGGTATATTCTAGTTTGTGGTAGCTTTTTTCTATATATAAAGAAGACATTAAAATGTTTGCAGAAATGGGATTTAAGACTTTCCGTCTTTCAATTGCATGGACTAGAATTTTTCCAAATGGTGATGATAAAGAACCAAACCAAAAGGGATTAGATTTTTATAGACGTGTCTTTGAAGAATGTAAAAAGTATGGCATTGAACATCTTGTAACTATTTCTCACTATGAAGATCCACTTCATTTAAGTGAAAAGTATAATGACTGGCAAGACCGCGGAATGATTGATTGTTACGTAAGATATGCCACTACTTTATTTAAAGAATATAAAGGACTAGTTATACTGGTTGACCTTTAACGAAATTAATACTGCCGTTATGTTCTTAGATATGTTTGGCGGCAATGGAACCGATGAAGATTATCAACATGCATATCAAAAATTACACTATCAATTTGTTGTTTCTGCCCGTTCAGTTAAGGCGGCTCATGAGATTGATCCAAACTATGTAATCGGAAATATGATTTGTGGTATTGTTGATTATCCTCTTACACCAGATCCAAAGGATATTTTGCTTAATTTCCATTCTTGGGAGAAGAATATTTTCTACTGCGGCGATGTGCAATGCAAGGGTAAATATCCAACATTTGCTAAGAGATTGTGGGATGAGTACAATGTTCATCTTGATATCACTGATCAAGATAAGAAAGACTTACTTGAAGGAAAAGTAGATATGTATACTTTTTCTTACTACATGTCTAATGTTGTTACAACTCATGAAGTAAAGGATAAAGTAGGTGGCAACTTTGCTGCTGGAGCCAAGAACCCATATTTGAAGTATTCTGAATGGGGCTGGGCAACTGATCCAGATGGCTTACAATACTATCTTGAATTAATGTATGACCGTTATGATATTCCAATGATGGTTGTTGAAAATGGTCTTGGTGCAGTCGATGAAATTAGTGAAGATGGTAAAATTCATGATGAATATAGAATTGATTATCTAAGAATGCACATTGAGGCAATGGAGCGCGCAATTGATGATGGTGTAGATCTTATCGGTTATACTACTTGGGGATGTATTGACTTAGTATCTGCTGGCACGGGACAGATGAGTAAGCGTTATGGGTTTATCTATGTAGATCGTGACGATAACGGTAAAGGCACTTTAGAAAGAAGGCCGAAGGATTCATTCTATTGGTATAAGAAAGTTATTGAATCAAATGGAAAAGATTTAGATTAGTTGAATATAAAAATACTGCTCGATTTTTCGGACAGTATTTTTTATGAAGCGAGAAATAAGTAACAAAGGAAGTATGTTATGATGATTTAGATCAATTTTAATTTGTGAGGAAAAGTTGGATGGATAAACAGTCAAAAAGTAGGCTATGGACAATTTTAGCTGCTTTAGCAGCAGTAATGTGGGGAATATCTGGATTATTTGCCGAATCTTTATTTAAAGTGAGTAGTAAGATTACACCGATTTGGTTAACACAAATCCGATTAATTATCTCTGGGATTGTTTTATTAATTATTGCGACAGTCTTACATCAAAAGCCATTTTCAGTTTTAAAAGATAAGAAAAATACTCTTCATATTATTGCTTATGGGGTTTTTGGCTTGTTACCAGTACAAGTCTTTTACTTTATTGCAATTGAGATGGCAAATGCATCAATTGCTACGATTTTGCAGTTTATTGGACCATTTTTCGTCCTAACATATTTGGCTGTCACTCATCAACAAGTATTAAGAAAATTGGATGTATTAGCTGCTATCCTAGCTTTTATTGGCGTATTCTTATTATCAACTCATGGTAATTTTAATCAACTAGCAATTACTCCACTGGCTCTATTTTTTGGATTGCTATCGGCATTAGGAGAAGCAAGCTATACTTTAATCCCAGTTAAACTTGTTAAAAGAGTATCAAGTTTGGTTGTAACAGGCTGGGGTATGCTATTTGCGGGAATTGGACTGATGCTTGTATATCCGCAGTTCACATCAATTCCAAATACACCTAGAGTATGGCTGGACGTAGGTGCAATAATTATCATTGGAACGATTATTCCATTTCAAATTATGGCTAACGCTCTACGCTATGTGAAACCATCGACTGTAAGTTTATTAGATGCCTTTGAACCTTTGTCCGCTACAGTGGGTTCAGTTTTGATTTTCAGTTTAGTGATGTCTGGGATGGATTGGCTGGGAACCTTATTAGTAATTGGTTCAGTATTGGCTTTAAATTTTACTCCTAAAAGAAATATTAAAAAGAAATCTTAATTAAGAAAAAATATATGAAAAAACTGCTATACTTTCTGCTTTAAAAAGGAAAATATAGCAGTTTTTTTATTTGCTTGACTTTATTTTAATAGTGCTGAGCCTTGATAGACTACATAAAGTATATATTTTATTGTAATTTTAATTAAAATAAAAATTATCAAAAAATATTTAAATTTCGTATTGTTTTTTTCATTTTAATATCATATAATCAAAAATAAGAAATTTAAGTCATCTCATAAAGGAGGAGAACAAATTGAAAAAAGTTAAGTGGTTAGGAGCAATTACTGTTTTGTCAGGGGCGGCATTAACTTTAACTGCTTGTGGAAATAACAACAATAATAATGCTAGCGATAAGAAAGTTAGTTTTAAGGAAGCAGTTCCTAAGAAACAAGTCAAAAAGGGTGGAACATTAAAATACGCCATTGAAAGTGACTCACCTTTCACAGGTATTTTCTTACCAGAATTATCTGATACTGCTACTGACACAGAAATTCAATCACCGGGATTAGAAGGACTCTTCGATGTTAATGACAGCTATAAGATCAACAATAAGGGTGCAGCTACCTTTAAGTTAGATAAGAACGCTAAGACAATTACTATCGAAGTTAAAGATGGGGTTAAGTGGTCAGACGGTAAGCAAGTAACTGCTAAGGACCTTGAATATGCCTACGAGATCGTTGGTAATCCTAAGACTAAGACTTCAAGATATACAGATTCTTTAGCTAACCTTGTTGGGTTAGAAGAATACCACAAGGGAAAGAGCGACAAGATTTCTGGTATCGAAATGCCAAATGGTGAAAATGGCCGAAAGGTCGTTCTTCATTTTAAGGAAATGAAACCAGGTATGCTTCAATCTGGTAATGGTTACTTCCTTGAAACTGCAGAACCATACCACTACTTGAAAGACGTTCCGTTTGATAAACTTTTATCAGATGATAAGGTTCGTAAACAACCACTTTTCTTTGGTCCATACAAAGTTCAAAAAGTTGTTCGTGGTCAATCAGTTACTTATGTACCAAATGAACATTACTGGCGTGGTAAGCCAAACTTAGATAAGATTACTATGGAAGTAATCGGAACTAACTCTGTTTCTCAAGCTATTAAGAGTCACAAGTTTGATATTACTGGTGTGCTTAACTCTCAATGGAATAATGTTAAGGATACTAAGGGAGTTAACTTCATTGGTAAGATTCCTCTATCTTACAACTACTTAGGATTTAAGGTAGGTAAGTTTGACAAGAAGACTGGCAAGAACGTTGAGGATAAGAACGCTAAGATGAACAATGTCTCATTACGTAAAGCGATGGCTTATGCAATGAACATTGACGCTGTTACCAAGCGTTACAGCAATGGTTTGTCATTTAGAATTAACACATTAATCCCAGCACAATTTGGTGACTTCTCTGATAAGAGCATCAAGGGATACCCATATAACTTGAAGAAAGCTAATGAATTGTTAGACAAGGCTGGATACAAGAAGCGTAAGGGTGAAAAATACCGTCGTCAACCAAATGGTAAGAAGTTAACTATTAACGTTGCTGTTCGTAATACACAACCAAACGCTGAAAAGATCTGGACTAACTACATCCAACAATGGCAAAAGATTGGCTTAGATGCTAAATTTGTTGGTGGTCGTCCAATGGAATTCAACTCTTGGGTACAAGATGTTCAAGCAGATAGTCCTAAGATTGATGTCTTTGAAGGTGGTTGGAGTTTATCATCTGAACCATCACCAATGGACCTTTACAGTGAAGGTGCTCCATATAACATGGCTCGCTTTGTTTCTCCAACTCAATCTAAGCTTCTTACTAACATTGACTCAACTAAGGCCTTCAACCACAAGTGCCGTGTACAAGCATTTGATAAGTGGCAACAATGGATGTATGACAATGCCTATGTTGTACCTACCACAAACAGTTGGTCAGTAACTGCAGTTAACAACAAGGTAACTGGCTGGTCACTTAAGCCATCTGCAAATTCATGGTATGATGTTGGTTTTACTAAGTAATTAAAATAAATTTTCCTATAATCCTCACATATTCAACACAATTCTTAAATAATATTTCCTTAAATAAAATTTTCATAGTTATATTCCTTAAGAAGACTCTACATTGCCTAGTAGGGTCTTCTTTTTGTATCAACAATGATAACGATTACAAGTACAAACTGTCATAATTGAACTATACCAATATTGGATAATTAGCTGCAAACAGTACTATATTTAGCTTTAATTTATATACCAATTAGGATAAAATATAAACATTGTGAATTCTGGAGGAATTAAATGTGAATAACTTTTTAATAGTTAGTCATGGTGAATATGCTAAGGCAACTCTAGCTAGCTGTGAAATGATTGCAGGAAAATTATCAAATGTAAAAGCAATTGCTTTTAAACAAACAATGAATCAGGATGATTTACTTGATGAAATTGCTCAAACTGCCGAAAGCTTTGAACAAGTGCCAACTATTATTGTAGATATTGCCGGAGGAACTCCGGCTAACGCTGCATTACGCTATCAGCAAGAACATCCTGAAGTAAAAGTATACAGCGGATTGTGTTTGCCGCTTTTGTTAGCAGGAGTAATGGGAACTCCGATGGAGGAAGCAATTAAACAAGCTAAAGAAAATATAGCTCCTGTTGGAAATTCAACTAAAGATAAACCCACTCCAACCAAGAAAGAGTCTCATCAAAGTAACGAATTAAATAAAAATGCGGAAGCAGAACCACAAACTATGCATAACGTTCGAATTGATGAAAGACTTATCCACGGACAAGTTGCTACCATGTGGACAAATGCATTGCGATTAACGCGAATTATGGTAGTTGGGGATGATATTGTAAAGAACGATATTCAAAAAACAGCCTTAAAGACTGCCTGCCCGCATGGTGTTCACTTAAGTATTTTGACTGCTAAAGGTGCAGCCAGAAGAATTAATGAAGGAAAATATAAAGGTCAAACCGTTTTAGTGTTAGTTAAAAATCCTAGAGTTTTACGCCAAATGATTGATAATGGTGTGAACTTGCCTGAAATTAATGTAGGAAATATGTCTACTAAGGCTGATTCACGTCAAGTTGCTAAGAGTGTGGCTGTTACGGCAGAAGATGTTGATAATTTTAACTATTTAAATGAGCATGGTTGTCATCTTTATCATCAAATGGTGCCGGCAGAAGACAAAGAAGAATTTATGGAGTTATTAAAAAAGTAAAGGAAAGATAAGACAATGACAATACAATGGTGGCAGATTCTATTACTAACTTGCCTAGCATTTTGGGCAATTATTGATCAATTGACTGTGTCAATTGTGAATAATCCTTTAGCAATTGGGATGATTTCAGGAATTATTATGGGTGATATTACAACTGGGCTAGCAGTTGGAGCAACGCTACAATTAATGGTCTTAGGGGTCTCAACATATGGAGGAGCCTCAATGCCGGACTTTATGACTGGGGCAATTGTTGGTACAGTTTACGCCGTTATTTCAGGAAAAGGTGTGCAGTTTGCAATTGGTTTGGCAGTTCCAGTAGGACTCTTAATGGTTCAACTAGATGTTTTAGCTAGATTTGCTAATACTATTTTTCAACATCGAATTGATACTTTTATTAAAGAAAATAAGCCAAATGCTGCAGCAAGAAATGCATTGTGGGGAACCTTTACCTGGGGACTTTCACGTGCAATCCCAGTTTTTATCTTACTTGTAGTAGGAAATGATGTTGTTAAAGCAATCCTACGAATAATTCCAGCTTGGTTGACTGATGGGTTAAAAGTATCGGGTCATATTTTGCCAATTGTTGGTATTGCAATTTTACTTAGATACTTACCAACTAAAAGATTTATTTCTTATTTAGCAATAGGCTTCATTGCAGCGGCTTACTTAAAAATGCCAATGTTAGGGGTAGCTTTGCTGGGAGCCGCGTTAGCTTATCTTCACTACACTCGTGAAGTAGAAAAATTAAATACAAAACCAAATAGTTCAGAAAAAGTAACTGAGAGTGAAGAATATACAAATGAAGAGGGAGAATATGAAAACTAATTCAAATAAATTAACAAAAAAAGATCTTTTTCGAGCAAATTGGCGTTGGCTATGGGCTAGTCAGTTATCTTGGAACTATGAAAAAATGATGGCTCCCGGTTACTTTTATACTGTTTTGCCATTTTTAAAACGCTGGTATAAAGATGAAGAATTAGTTGAAATGATGCAGATGCAGTCACAATTCTTCAACGTGAATGCATTTGATGGAAACTTTATTATTGGAATGGATTTGGCAATTGAAGAAAAGCAGGGAAGTAAAGCCAAAGAAACAATTGCTGGCTTAAAGACAGGATTAATGGGTCCCTTAGCTGGTGTAGGAGATACAATTTTTGGCGCAATTATTCCCACAATTTGTGGATCAATTGGTGCATATATGGGATTACGAGGAAATCCTTTTGGAGCTTTTTTGTGGATAATCGTTAATTTAATTGTTTTATTCACAAGATTTGGCTTTTTAAACCTCGGTTATTCACAGGGAGCAAAATTAATTGATTCTGCTTCAGGTAAGTTAAATGCAATTACCGACTCTGCTATTTTACTTGGGGTTACCGTCGTTGGTGCCTTAATACCAACGGTAGTGAATGTTAAAGTGCCATTTGTATATCGAGCAGGTAAAGTAACATTAAAGATGCAAACAATTTTAAATCAAATTATGCCATCCTTAGTACCTGTCTTACTTGTAGCTTTAGTTTACTGGTTGCTAGGAAAGAAACATGTGACGTCCACTAAGATGATCTGGTTTGTTTTGATTTTAGGAATTGTTTTAAGTTACTTCCATATCTTAAGTGCCTAAAGCCAGCTTTAATATTTTTAATACTGAAATGAAGGCTATTGTTCTATAATTAAAAGAAACAATAAGATTGATAAAGGGACTTCTATGAAAGAAAAAGAAAAGAACACCATTATAGGACAATTGCTTACTTTAGATTTATTTGCAATGATTTGTGGCTATTATTTCATTGATATGATAAATATGTTTGTTAAGCGGCAAGAATGGTGGTATGACTTACTGGTAGTGTTAATCGTAATTTGTGAGATGGTCTACAATTGGCTTCAGTTACTAAACTATAAGAAAAAAATACCAAATTTAGTAGTTATCTTAACTAGTGTTACCTTAAGTGCAATTCTGAGCGGAGTATACTTTAGTATAATTTGGGTTAATATTCAAAATAAACAAAATTATCAAAACAATATAGTTCTAGCATTAATCTGGGTATGTATGCTAGTAATTGGCAACATAGTTTTGTGGAATAGATATAAGAAAAATAATTAAAAAATGCATTATTACTAGTTTGAATTAGTAATAATGCATTTTTATATTTATTCAGAAAAATTATTCAACAACATGTCTCTCGAATGGATCATCAGAAATACCTTTTTCTAAAATGTCTCTTGACCATTGTTTAGCTGAGAAAAGAGAGTGGTCCCGGTAATTACCACAAGATTCAATCGTAGTTCCTGGAACATCTTCCCAGGTAATATTATTGCGAATTTCTTCAAGCGATTCTTTAAGTGCCTTAGCTACCTCTGTAGTGGATGGGGTACCCCAAACTAAGAGGTGAAAGCCGGTGCGACAACCAAATGGTGAACAATCAATATAACCATCAATGCGGTCACGTAATAATCCAGCTAATAAGTGTTCAATGGTATGCAAGCCTCCAGTAGGAATTGCATTTTCATTAGGTTGTACTAAACGAAGATCAAAATTACTAATTTTATCGCCCTTTTGACCTTCTTCAACAGTAATTAAGCGAACGTAAGGTGCCTTAACTTTAGTATGATCTAATTCAAAACTTTCAACTTTACCCATAATATTTCCCTCCGTTAAAAACTTTTCCAAATATTATTTGCTATCTTAACAACAAATTTAATCTTTTTCCATTGATCAGCTTCACTTAAAATATTTCCTTCTTCAGTAGAAGCAAAACCGCATTGGGTACTTAGAGCCAGATTATTTAAAGGGACCAATTGGGTTGCTTCCTTGATTCGAGTTGTGATTGTATCAGGATTTTCTAGCTGTCCATTTTTTGAAGTAATCAAGCCGAGAACGATGGTAACATTATCACGATTATTCCAAATTTGCTTAATTGGTTTCAAATCACCAGCACGATCACTGTCATATTCTAAGAAAAAGCGGTCATAGTTTAACTGACTAAGATATTTTGCAATTGGTTCATATCCACCAGAAAAAAGAAAAGTAGACTTGAAATTACCACGACAAATATGTGTTGCGACTGTTAGATCATCGGAGAGCTTTTCTAGTGATTTATTAATTATATAAACCGAATCTTCTGCTAGTTGAACGTATTTTTCATGTTCTTTGGGATCATTTTGCGTTTCATTTAATTTACTGATCAAAAAAGCCCAAGTAGTATCATCAATTTGAATATAGCGACAACCTAAATCATAAAAATGTTGGATTGTTTTATTGTAGGCTGTAGCTAGGTCGTCTAAGTAATCTTTTTTATTATCGTAGAAGTTAGGCCAATTGTCAGAGCGATTGTCCCTAAATAGGAGAGTAGGGGAAGGAATCGTTTGCTTAGCAACTGCATTTTTTACATTAGCCTTAACAAATTTAAATGCATCAAAAAATGGATGGTCAGGATTATAGGCAATTTTTCCAGATAGCTCTGCATTATCGGTCCTAGTTTTAGCTCCGTGGAACTTATAGCTCTCTTTGTAATCATATTTGGCAACGCCATTTAATCCCCATAAGAAATCCAGATGCCACCAACTACGACGAAATTCACCATCTGTGACTGCTGTTAATCCTAATTCTTCTTCTTTTTGAATTAATCTTTTAATTTCTTGATCTTCAATTTTAGTTAACTCTTCTTGTGAGATCTTTTCCTGGCTGAAATTCTTTCTTGCTTCTTTTAATTCTTCTGGTCTTAAAAAACTACCAACAATATCGTAATGGGTTAAAGTTGTCATTATATCTACCTCATCTTCTAACTAGAAATTTTAAATATTAATTTGAAGATCCGCTGACAAGAGGGATCATGAAATAAAAACCACATATTCGATAAAATACCTGTTCACTAAAATATTCTTTTTTGATATTCAAAATAATCCCTCCTTTGAATTTAATAAACTAATTAAGCAAAAGAAAAAGCGCCCCAAGTATAGTTTTTAAACTACACTAGGGACGCTTAATAGCGTGTTACCACCCTGCATTCAAATTAATCTTACAATTAATTCCTCACTGAGTACTCCAAAATTTGGAAGACTCGGACATGATAACGAACGTCAATCGTAAACTGCTTACTTAAATTAGCTTGCACTTTAATTTAGCTCCAAGACCATCTTCATTACGTCAGCAACATCGGCTTGCACCTAATCCGACTCTCTGGGGGATGCCTTAAGTAATTACTCATCTTTTCTAAGCTTTAATTAATTTTGTTGTCATAATATTACAACGCTTAAAAAATAATGTCAATAAAAATTTTTAGCTAAGTTATTCAACTTCAGCATCTACATCAGATTTTTCATTATTAAAAGTATTCCAGTTTAGTTCTCCGGTACGCTTAGCAGTAATAACACCAGCAACCATTGAATCGTTAACGTTAAGGGCAGTTCTGGCCATATCAACAACTGGGTCAATGGCAATTAAAACACCTAAAACTGTTACTGGTAGGTTAAGAGCACCTAAGACCATTAGAGTAGTAAAGGTAGCACCGCCACCAACACCGGCAACACCGAAACTAGAAATAACGTCAATTACAACTAAACTTAAAACAAATTGCCATGAGAAAATGTTAACTCCAACAAGTGGGGCAGTGATTGCTGCTACCATTGATGGATAAATACCTGCACATCCATTTTGACCAATGGTTAAACCAAAGCTAGCGGCAAAGTCGGCAATGGTATCACTTACTCCCATTGATTCACGTTGAGTACGTACATTAAGTGGTAAACTACCACCACTAGTTCTCGAAGTGAAAGCAAAGACTAAAACTGGCCATGCTTTCCTGAAGTAGGTAATTGGATTAATTCCGTTAATTAAAAGTAGAACTGCATGAACAATGAACATAACAGCAATCGCAAGGTAAGCTGCAACAATAAAGACTAGTAGTTTACTCATTGTGGCAAAACTGTTAGTTGCAGTAGTTCTAGCAATCAAAGCAAAAATTCCGTAAGGAGTGAGTTCAAGTACAATCTTAACTATGCGCATGATAACCGCACGTAGGGCTTGAATACCACGTGCAAATGTAGCAGCAACGTTTGCTTTTTCCTTCTTAATCTGTAAGAATGCAATTCCGACAAAAATAGAGAAAATTACTACTGCAATTGTGCTAGTTGAACGCATTCCAGCAAAATCTGCAAAAATATTTTGCGGGAAGAAGGATGTTATTTGTTGAGGAAGGGTCAAGCCTTTTAATTGAGCTTGATGATCTTTAATAGAGGTAAGAGCAGTGGAGGATGCAGATATTCCTTTAGCAAAGCCAGCACCACCTAAATTAAAAATAGCGACACTACTGAAGCCTAAGAAGGAAGCAACAGCTGTAGTTCCTAATAAAATAGCTAAAACACTGGTAGCAATTTTTCTAATCTTAGTAGTCATTTTTAGTTGAGTGAAGGCTCCAACTAAAGACACAAAGATTAGAGGAATTACTAGCATTTGTAGTAAGGAAACATAGCCATCCCCAACAATGGAAATCCAGTCGATACTATTTTTTACAATGTTACTGTTAGCACCGAACATTAATTGAAGGGAAACACCAAAGACGATTCCGACGATAAGGGAGAGGAATACTAATTTAGTAAATCCCCAATTCTTTTTATGTAAGTAAGCCATACCAGCTAGAATCGCGATGGCCATTAAAACAACGAGAGTAGTTTGCACTTTATTCAACTCCAATTCTAAGCAAACAAAAAAGAGCCATTGGCCTAATGCCAACAGCTCGTGAGAAAAACCATAGTTATAACTTTGAAAAGCTAGTTTCTAACTAGAGAAATTCTTGAATGAACTAATGACTGTACGCCAAATAATTGCCAAATTTTTTTGACAATTACAACAACAAGAATTTGCTTGACGTACATTAAACATAATCATTAGCTCCTTTCTTACTTTTCACAAGCTATATTATCGTACAACTTACTTTTAGTCAACACTTAATTTAAAAAATAATCTATATTCCATAAATATATATTATGCCAACTTTATATGTAAAATACTGTATATAAGCATTGCAAGCCTTTTCGTTAGTGGGTATAATCAGGTTGAAGAGATGTAGATTTATGAGGTGAAATAAAATGGCAGAACCTAAATGGCTACAAGATTTAAAAGAAGAAGATTATATTAAAGAAGACTTTGATGCAACCGGCAAATCCCGATACACGGTCGAAGGTATCGATAAAAATGATCCAGATTGGTTGAACAAAGCTGCTAGAAAGGTACATGCAGCAGAAGGCGACGACTATGTAAAATTGGATGCTGGTCTTCTTACCGTTAACCAAATTAATTGGATGTTACGTCGTGCGTTTGGTGAATTAACTTATGTAGATGATAATAACCAATTTTTGTGGTATAACAGACCAACTGATCCAAATAAGAAAATGCTCGCCAAACGTACGCCAGATCAAGTTGGTGATACAATGGGCGCCGTTCACCCAGATATTCGCAATGTAATTCCTGAGGCTAAGAAAGTTATTTATGCTTTAAGAAACAAGGTAGATGGTCATGATGAGGTAAAAATGCCCGTTCCTAATGGCAATCGTCATAAATTAATTTTGCATGATTATAAGCGAATTGAAGACGATGAAGGAAATTACGTGGGAACTTATGAATGGGTACAAGATATATATCCGTTTGTAAAATATTTCTGTGAAACTACTGGTCAAAAGCTAGTAGATGATCCTGATGCTACAACTGGTGCAACTTATAAGAGAGATGGAGTTGATATTGCAACTGGTGCATCTAAGCATGAAGAACATGTGGAAAAGAAGCAAGAAGAAACTGATACAAGTTCTGGTGCTTCAGAGTATTAATTGAAGTTATAGATGAAAAATGACAGATATCATTATCTGTCATTTTTTTGTTTAAATAGTTTCTAAGTACTAATGGTAACACGAAAAATAATAATTTATTCTTTAAAGTTAGATACAAGTATATTAATAACGTGAAATATCTTATCAATGGTACAGACCATTATTTTGAAGAAATCATTAATAAAAGCTTCTTACTCCATTAGTTCTAGTAAAAAGCTAAAACTAAGAAAATGAAATATATTTCAGATTATGACAAGATATTTAAAATATCTGAAATAGAATTCTTAACTTTTGAAACCGCTTTCCTAAGCTGAAAAATAGCGGTATAAATAATGTGTAAGCTAGCTGAGAGGAAAGACAAGGAAAAGTCTTTCAAGATATATCTAAAAGAGAATCACAAAAAAGGGAGTAGAAACTGTATGACTAAAGATAATCGTAAGTTTTCAGTTGTTATTGCTGGTGGCGGTAGTACTTTTACACCAGGATTTGTACTGAACTTATTACAAAATCAAGATAGATTTCCATTAAGAAAGTTAAAGTTCTACGATAACGATGCAGAACGCCAAAAGAAAATTGGGGATGCAGTAGCAATCATTATGAAAGAAAGAGCTCCAGAGATTGAGTTCGAATATACTACTGATCCTAAAGAGGCATTTACTGATGTAGATTTCGTTATGGGATCAATTCGTGTTGGTAAATATCACATGCGTAGCTTAGATGAAAAGATTCCTTTAAGATATGGGGTTAATGGTCAAGAAACTACAGGACCAGGAGGAATGGCATACGGTCTTCGTTCTATTCCAGCTATTATTCAAATTATTGATTGGATGGAAGAATATTCACCTAATGCTTGGATGATTAACTATTCAAATACCATTGCAATTGTAGCTGAAGCTTGTCGTCGTCTTCGTCCACATTCAAAGGTTATTAATATTTGTGATATGCCAATTGATATCATGACAAGAATGGCTCAAATTTGTGGATTGAAAGATTACCACGACTTAGACTTCAATTACTATGGCTTAAACCACTTTGGCTGGTGGAAAGGTGTTTGGGACAAGAAGACTGGTAAAGATTTAATGCCAGAACTTAAGAAGTATGTTTCAAAGAATGGCTACTGGGTAGGCGGCGATTTTGATAAAGATACTGAACCTAGTTGGGAAGCAACCTTTAAGAAGGCAGCTGATTGCTACGCTTTGGAACCAAATACTTTACCAAATACTTACATGCAGTATTATTACTATCCACAATACGAAGTTAAGAATGCCGATCCGCATCATACTCGTACTGATGAAATTCGTGAATATCGTCAAAAGATTGTCTTTGGTGAATGTGAGCGAATTGTTAAGGAAGGTACTGCAGAAAATAATATGTGGGATCGTAATGCGACTCACTCAGAATACATTGTCGATATTTGTCATGCGATTGCCTATAACACTGGTGAAAAGTTCTTAGCCAACATCCCTAATAATGGTGCTATTTCAAATATGGATCCTGATTCAATTGTTGAAGTTCCATGCTTATTTACTTCACATGGTGTTGAACCGATGGCAACTGGTAAGGCCGGAATTTTCCAAAGAGGATTGATGATGGAACAACAAACCTGTGAAAAATTGGTTGTTGATGCATATGAACAACACTCTTATGAAAAGATGTGGGAAGCATTTGCACTTAATAAGACTGTTCCAGATGCACTTGTTGCTAAGAAGATACTTGATGATATGATTCCAGAAAACAAGCCTTACTGGCCAGAACTAAAATAGAAACTTAATAGATAGGAATTTATTAAAGGAGGACTTGTTAATCTGGTAGTTTAATAAGTCCTTCTTTTTGTGAGGTGAATGAATTATGATGCAGAAACTACAAAGATTTGGGGCCGCTATGTTCGTACCTGTCTTACTTTTCTCATTTGCCGGTATTGTGGTGGCTTTAGGAAGTCTATTTAATAATGCAACACTTTTTGGCTCCTTAGCTAATCCTACAACTGGGTGGTATAAAGTATGGGACACTATTTCTGCCGGTGGTTGGACAGTTTTTAATCAAGAATGTTTGCTTTTTGTGGTTGGATTACCTATTGGTTTAGCTAACAAATCAAGAAGTCGTGCCGCAATGGAAGCCCTCATTACTTACTTAACTTTTAACTATTTCGTTGGAGCTATGTTGAGTCACTGGGGTGCGTTCTTTGGTGTACCAAACTTTAATAAGATTCAAATTACTGCTAATGCTACTAATGGTGGTTTAACTGAAATTGCTGGTATCAAGACTTTAGATACTAACATTGTTTTCTCTTTAATTATTGCTGGTATTGTTGTTTATTTACATAATCATTACTTTGATAAAAAATTGCCAGAATGGCTTGGAACTTTCCAGGGGTCAACGTATGTTTACTTCTTAGGATTCTTTGTAATGATTCCAGTTGCATTTTTAACTTGTTTAATTTGGCCTAAAGTACAATTAGGTATTAACAGTATGCAACAATTTATTGTAAGTAGTGGATTTGTTGGTATTTGGATTTACTCATTTTTGAACCGTGTCTTAATTCCTACTGGCCTTCATCACTTGGTATATATTCCGTTCCAATTTGGACCAGCTGTTGTTGCTGGAGGGCTTCAACCATATTGGTTAAAGCACTTGACTGAATATGCTGCAAGTACAAAACCTTTATCACAAATTGCTTCTGTAGAAGGATTCCAACTTTACGGTAATGAAAAAGTTTTCTTAGTACCATTTATTTGTTGGGCATTCTATGCAACTGCCAAGAAAAATAAAAAGAAACAGACTTCAGCATTACTTATCCCAGCAGCCTTAACTTCTGTTTTTGCTGGTATCACTGAACCAATTGACTTTACTTATTTATTCGCAGCTCCAGTACTTTGGATTGTATATTCAGTTATGGCTGCTACTATGAATACGGTTATGTGGTGTTTCGGTTTAAGAGGACTTATGTCAGATGGTGCAATTGGTATTGCTTCAATGAATTGGCTTCCACTTTGGGCACATCACTGGCACATTTATGTAATGCAATTCATTGTTGGGATTGTATTTGGTTTTATTACTTACTTTATTTTTAAGATAATGATTGAAAAATTTAACTATGTAACTCCAGGACGTGAAGCTGATGATGAAGATGTTAAATTAATCAATAAGAAAGAATATAAAGAAAAGATGGCTCAACAAAAAGCTGCTCAACAAGCAACAGGTGTTGATGCTAATGATCCTTATATTGCTAGAGCTCAGGCTTACTTAGATCTATTAGGTGGTCCAAATAACATTGAAGAACTATCATCTTGTGCTACACGTTTACGTGTAACGGTTAAAGATCCAGAAAAATTAGGTTCTGATGCACAATTTAAGGCTAATAAAGCTGTTAATGTGGTTCACCATGGAAAAGCTATTCAAGTTATTGTTGGTCTTGATGTTGCTCAAGTTTTGGAAAGAATGCAGAGCTTGATGGAAAATGCTGGTCATGATGCCAAAGTAAGTCAAGAACAAGATCCAGAGGTCGAACAAGCAATTGGTTTCATTGACTTACTAGGTGGACGTGACAATATTAAGAAGTTAACACCTTGTTCAACTAGAATTAGAGTTGAAGTATACGATCCTTCTAAAGTGGCTGATAGCAAACAATTCAAAGATCTTGGAGCACATGATATTACTCATAAAGATAACGAAATTGATATTGTTATTGGCTTAAATGCAGAAAATATTATTGATAAGATGAAGGAAAATATGTAGTATTTCCATGCGCTGATAAGCTTATTATTATGTTATGCTACTAGTGTAATTACATAACGCTTACATTAGTAGGGGGATGAACATAATAATGGCTAACTTGAAACGACGTGTCTGGGAAAAAAGTGGCGAGTTAAGTGAATCCGAAAAAGAAATTATTAGATTTTTGTTTTCAAATCCCACCTTATGCAGTCATTTAAGTTTATCAAAATTGGCTCAAAAACTATATGTATCAGAATCATCAATTTTTAGATTATGTAAAAAAATTGGTTTATCTGGATATAGTGAATTACGATTTGAATTATCGGATTTAAGTCATGAAAAGAAAATGAATATTATTGATATTGCAACTGAAGTAGAGAATGCAAATCAAGAGGTGCTAAAGTACTATAACACATTAGATTTAGAAAAGATTTTTTCTGATATTGAAGGTGCGAATACAATTTATTTATATTCAACTGGATGGTCTCAAGAACTAATAGCAAAATATTTAGCTCATGAATTATTTATGATTGGGAAAAGAGCTGTAATCCTGCCATCTGCGATTGAAGAATTAAGAATTGTAAGTCGGCGAGCTGTAACAGGAGATATGTTGTTTATAATTTCTTATAGCGGAGATAACATTCAAATTCGCGATGAAATCAGTAAGATAAAACTCCTAAATAACAAAATAACGATGGTATCATTTACTACTCTAAAACCAACACAGTTGGTATCGCTAGCAGATTATAGTTTCTTCTTTCGTACCTTGAAATTCCAAAAAGTTTTTGGGGGAGAAGAGTCTGCTAATGACACCTTTAGTCCAGCCTATACCTTCATTGATCTTTTAATTGCTAACTACTGTCAGTGGGAGATGCAAAAGAGAGGAATAGACTATGTGGACTACGACGAAGAATAAAGTAGCTGATTTTTGTGATCAGATTATGGAACGTTTGCACTTAAATACTCGTTCTATTTTAAAATGGTACTCAATTATTTTATTTGTTGCTCCACTACTTTATTGGGCTCTTCTCGAGTTTAGAATAGTGATGGAAAAAGCAAGTTTAGCAGATATGATGCACAATCAGCCAGCAGTAGCGATTTCTGTAATTGTTGATATTACTGATTTTCTCTTAGGGTATTATTGCTGGATAAATAAAAGTAAATTAGTTAACAATATAAAAACGTTAAAGACTTTTTATATTTGGCAGTTCTTTTGTCAATTATTTGTGGGTAATATTATCTGTTCATTATTATGTCTTTTCGGACTACGCGCTTTACAAGGCTCAAAAAATAATAATGTTACTGTGTCATATTTTAAGGCTACTATTCTTGTCAGCACTATTTTGTATATTTTTTGCATCCTTTTGCTAGGGTTGATTGGATTAAAAGGGTTAAGAGGTTAGGAAAATGTTTGATTTTTTTAAGAAAAAAAATAAAGGACTAGAAGTAGAGGCTGCTGTTGATGGTGAACTAATACCTATTACTGATGTAAAAGATGATGTTTTTTCTACTAAAATGTTAGGTGATGGTTACGCTATTAAGCCTACTAGTGGAGAAGTTCATTCACCTGTGGAGGGTGATATATCCACTTTATTCCCTACTAAACATGCAATTGGGATTAAAACCAAAGAAGGGTTAGAGATTCTAGTACACTTAGGTATTGATACCGTTGAATTAGAAGGATCACCTTTTGAAATGAGAATTCAAAAAGGTGATCATGTGACAGCCGGTCAAATACTTGGAACTATGGATTTAAAACAGATTACTGATAGTGGCCGTGATGATTCAGTAATTGTTGTTTATACTAATATGGACTTAATTGATTCGATCTCCCCCGTTCAAAAAGGATCTATTACGTCGGGTGATAAAGTACAAACAATTAATTTTAAGAAAAATTAGGTCTATCTTGATATAAAAAGCACCTGTGACTTCAATTGATAAACAAGAAGCCATGGGTGCTTTTTCTTATATATTTAGATGATAAAAAATATTGAGTTATTTATTCTTTTCTTGCAATAAGTCACGAATTTGACGAAGGTATATTTCTTCGTTAGTTGGAGCTGGATCATCTTCAACTTCTTTTTTAGGTGTAATTTTATTAACTAACTTAATTAAGAAGAAGACAACTAGAGCAATAATTAAGAAGTTAATAACAGCATTTAAGAAGCTACCGTATTTAAATGTAGCTTCACCAATAGTGAATTTTAAGTTGGAAAGGTCAATTTTTCCAATAAATAATCCAATTAGAGGATTAATTAAATCTTTGACTAAGGAATTTACAATTGCTGTAAAAGCTGCTCCTATAATAACTCCAACAGCTAAATCCATCATATTACCGCGAGAAATAAATTATTTGAATTCTTTAACCATATGATATCCTTTCAAAAATAGCTATTAATTAAAAAGTATAGCGAAAGAAATTCAGTTTTTGCTAGTAAAATGCTTTCAAAGAGTAATATATGAATATGCCTACCTGATAAAAAATATCCTACTAAATTTCAGGATTGATAAATCTTGATTTAGTAGGATATTTTGTTTCTAAACTTTCTCAGAACAATTTCTTAAAGCTTAATTTTTCTTTTTCCGTTTGAGATCATTACCGATTAAGCTTAGCAATAGGGATGCGGCACTGAAAGCCAATCCTAAGAGACTAGCTCTATTCTTTTTAGTTCCGGTCTGAGGTAAGATGGTTTGCTTATCTTCTTTTATTGAGACAACTACATTATTCTGATGAGGTATTTTACCTTTTGAAGCAGATTGAATGGGTTTAGTAGGTTGAACAGGTTTGGTAGGCTCAACTGGTTTAGTAGGTTGAACGGGCTTAGTAGGCTGAACAGGCTTAGTAGGTTCGGCAGTATAAATTACTTTAAATAATAAGTCAGAACTACCATGAGAAACAACTTGTTGATCAATTTGTTTGTGATCAGCAGTATAACCAGCAATAATCGGAGATTCAACTAATTTGAAAACATTAGAATCGGGTGTCCATTTTTCCAGACTTTTAACATTAGTTACTAAGTCAAGTTTACCAGTTTGTGAGAAGCTGGTTGAAGAAGTGTAGTTTGGAGCAGCTTCTTGGCCATTGTCATACATATAGATAATAGTTTCAGTAACAACCTGAGAATTACGTAAATCTTTAAATCTATGAGTAAGATGAACTTCGTAATTTTGATCATTAGGCTCTTCGTCATTGTCAAAGATCAGATTTTGTTGGTTCGTTGAATCAGAGACTAGAGCATAATGTTGAGACAAATATTTATCAATTGTGTCTTTAGTAGAATAGTTAGCGCTAGTATTTGGTTCACCGGATAATTTCTTAGTTTCTAAGACTTTACCTGTAGTGTCATCTATATAAGTTACAGTGATATTTTCACTGAGTGCATAAGGAACTTTGACTGAATAAGTACTATTGTTTTCAAGACTAGCAATTAAGCTTTGATCATTAGTTGCATCAAAATTCAAAGGAGAGACTTGGTTATTACTAATTCAAATTTCTTAGAATTAGGAGCTACTGGTGTAATACTTTGTGGATTAATTTTGTAGACATTCGAAATTACAGCAGGAAGTGAGAGTACTTTACTATTATTTTCCACAGTCCAGTTATTCCAAGTAGTTTGGTTAGTAACTAAGTCTTTTCGTCCTGTTCTAGTGAAGTTAATATCACCTAGATTCAAAGTATCAAAAGTTTGACCTCGTTTAGGACCATTTTCTGCATAAAGAATAGCTTGTTCTGAAATGGTTTTATCCTCAGTAATCGGTTTGAATTCATGAGTGAAATGAAGAACAAAAGCTTGATCTTTAGTTTCATCGTCATCAAAATCACCATAAGAAATCTTGGAATAGTCGGTATTATTGATTGAACCAATACCACTAACACCAGCAAATTTGTAATACTTACTGTTTAAAAAGTTAACAATCTTATCAGCACCTATAAATGAAATGGTTTGTTTAGAAGATCCATCACTTGGATTGGTATAATTATCACTTAATAAAGTAGGTTGATTATTTTGACTTAAATAATTATCTAAATATTCTTTATCAGTATCGTCGTAGAAACGAAGAGTAGCTTTTTCTGGAGCATAATAATTTACGGTGTAATCTAAAGGAACATTGTCTTGAGTAGTAATTGTTCCCTTAGAAGTAATATTTAAGTTAATTGCTGGAATACTTGTAGGTGCAACTAAGGTATAGGCTGAATCATCAGTTTTTGGAGAAATTACTTCATCAAACGAAGAATTAGCTTTCCAGGGATTCCAAGCGATTTCATTAGTCACTAGATCTCTACTTCCCTGACGAGTGTAGGTAACAGTTTGACTATAGGGAGCAGCTGCTTGTTGACCGTTTTTGGTTCCGTTAGCGTAAACATAATTAATCTTTTCAGTTACTGAAGATGTCTGTATTTCTGGTTTAGCACTGATACCATGATAAAGGTAAACATAATATTTTAATGAATCATTTGAAACATCTATATTGTCATTATCGTAGTTAATAAAGTTTTGTTTAGTTGGATCAAAGTTGAGTAAAGGTTTAACACTATGTTGACCTTTAGTCGCACTTTCATCTACTCTATAACCCTGACTTTCAAGGGTCTTAATTATATTTGGAGTCGGATTAGTTATTGAACTATTAGGAGGAGTAATAATCTCTCGACTAGTGTGGGCAATTTCCTGATCAGTATTTTCATCAATAAAGTAAATATTAACCATTAAGTCTACTTTTGGATCAAACTTGAAATTAGTATAAGTTTGAACAAAAGAGTTAGTAGTTCCAGAACCATTTAAATTCCATTCGTTTTTTATTGGGGTAGTGATAGATGGACCATCGTTAGGATTATTAATCCAGTCTGGAATATAGTTAGTATCAAGTTGTGTATCTAGCTGAATGAAATATGGGCCTTTCTCAGAATAATCTTGGCCGTTAACAGTAAAGGGCCCCGTTTGATCAATAATAATTTGGTGATTATTATCATAAATTGAATTTTTTAGGAAATTTTCAAAATTAGTATCTTCTAAACTTGGTTGATGACTAACAATCTCATTATAGTAATCGTTAATATTTGTTCTTTGACCATCTGCATCGATTATTTTTATATCATTGGGAATTTTAAACACCTTAATAGTTGATGGAAGAATTTTTTGATGGTTGCTAAATTTAATATGGACTAAAACGTTGTATAAAGGATCTAATGGAGAATTACCATTAGTAACTGAACCATAGTTCCAGTCAATTCCATACTGCATTAAGCGAGCATCTCTTTGTTGGTCAGCTGGAATGTCGGCTGCTGCGCTAGGCTCAGGACCGGTATAATTTGCACCATTTTCAGTATATACGCCGTTAGTACCAGGATTACCATCTTGACCTGGTGTCCAAATAACTTTAGGCCCCATGATAAATCCGTGTAAAATTTCATCCTTTACAACTTTATCTTCATAAGGATTAATTTTAATTGGAAGAGTTTGTGTATAAGATTGGCTATTAGGTAAAGTTAACAGTAATTGGTAAATTGAAATCCGGATATGCTCCATTTTGTTCATGGTATGCTTGGGCAGCTGAATTAACTGCCACAAATGGAAAAGTTGCATCGAAACCAGACAAAACACCATTGTCACTTCCCGTATAGGTAAAGGTGAAGTCTTTAGTACCGGAATTATTATTAACGCCAACATCAAAATTGCCAATTTTAGTTGCATTAACATCAAATTTTAGCAAGTTATCAGAATCTGCTACTGAAACATTGACTTGCTGATTATGATTGATAATGATTGGATGACTTGAATTGTTAGCAACATGAACGTTAAAGCTACCTTGAGTTACGTCAGCAATGAGAGAAGTATTGGTTGAGCTTCCTGTAATCTGTACTGGAGCCGTAGTTTCTTGTTGTAATGTTGGTTTATCGTTTTTTAAATTATTGGTCGTATTTTGCTTAGAATTATTTTCACATGAAGGATTAGTCTCATTGTTTTGAGAGACTGTAGTATTGTTTGCAGTATTTGCCGTTTCTGATTTTTGAATAGTTAAGGTTCGAGAATTATCAGGATTGGCAGAGTTTTGATTAATAGTTGTATTTTGTTGAGAATCGTTATTAGCTTGATCCGCAGCTTGTACAATTTGTCCACTTGCTAAAAAGAAAGTTGTACCTAAAGCAACAGTAACTAATCCAACTGAAAGTTTTCTAAAACTAAACTTTTCCTTCCCATTAAGTTTAGTAATAAAAAATAAATCATTTTTATGTTCCATTGTATTCTTTCCTCGATTATAAATGTTTTTTAATAAAATAACATTTTAGCTTTCTAAAATAACATTATACTCCATATTTAAATAATGGATTATTAAATAAGTAAAATCGTCTAGTGCTAGTAGGGAAAATGACAAGCTAAAGGTAAAAAAACGAGTTAAAAAAGTAAACATAAAAAATACGTGGCTTGTTGAATCATAAAGGCAAAAAAATATATAAAAAGTTAGGTGAAGATGATCATCAAGACGAAGAAAGCGCTATCCAAATTTTAAATGACACCTACCCGCATATTTAACGAAAATTGTAAACTCTTGTTTTCAATTTATTAACTACTATACTAGATACAGATGCTTTTTTGAGAAAAATACGGATAAGGCACAATATATTGTGTGACCTAATATAAAGAAAGAGGAGTTAATAAATGGACAATTCCACATCATTACAAGAAGATCGTAAAGAAAGAAAGGATAACTACTTCGTTTGGCTTTTTAAGCAATTACACGGTTGGCCAGTTCAAAATTATATGCTTTGGTTCTTTGCTTTTGGCTTCCAATTAGCTATTTTGATTCAAAACAAGATTACTACTTTAACAACAATTACTTTTATTGGTACATTGCTTGGGACTTTATGTGTTTTAGCTATTAATGCAACGAAAGCAATTAATGGATGGTTAGGATTAATCTCAGCAGCTTGTTTCATTTATGCAGGACTAGCTGCTAAGAATTATCTTTCAATTTTTGAACAAATTGCCTATATTTTAACTTTAGACTTACCAGTTATTATTTCAGTTAGATCTTGGAATGATGATACTAAGAACCACTTACGTAAGTTTGGTACTAAAGAATGGATTGTTGCTATTGTTGGTACATTAGTTGTTTACGCTGTATCTGGTTACTTAATCGGTAAATTTACTAATGATCCACGTCCTTGGATCGATGCTATCAGTTTTGCAATTTCATTAACTGCTGGTATTATGTGCTTCTTACGATACAACAACCAATATTTCTGGTGGACTGCCAGCGGAATTTTTCAACTAATTCTTTGGGGCATTACTTATGCACAGGGAGATGCAACTTTAGCAATGGCTGTTAACTCCTTAATTTACGTTGTTAATGATGTTTTAGCCTTTACCGTTTCACCATGGTTCAATATGGGAAGAAAACGTGAAGGATTAAAGTCTATTAAAGACTAATGGTAATCAAAATAAGTTAAAATTAGCATGTCGAGTTCGACATGCTTTTTTTTGTGAGGTATCAGAAATGAATGAAAATTGGACTGAAAATTATAAAAACGCTGCACAAGGTAATGACTATGTAAGGTTAAATGCGGGACTAATGAAAGTAAAATACCTCGATAATTATCTTTCTTCGTTTCCTAGTACTTTGCTCAGTTTTAATAAGACTGGAGAATTTACATATTATAAACAATTACCAGGGATGAATTACAATCCACCAGAACTTGGAGAAAATATTACGGCTCTTGGTCAAACCGAAAACGAAAAGGAGCAATTAACAGAAATATTCCACAAGTTAAGCACAGGGGAAGAAAAAGAATTGCACTTTGTGGATCAAACTAATACCCAAAAACGATTTATGGTAGACACATATCGGGCTATTTTTGATAAAGACCATCAGTTTGCTGGAATTAATGAAACGGTTCAAGATATTTATCCACTTGTGGAATACTACTTAAAAGAAACCGGACAAAAATTGGTTGATGATCCCAATAATCCTAAAGGGGACATTTATCGTAAAAATCAGAAAATTGATGCAGAGAGTGGAGCCTCGGAACTATAGTTAATTGACAGAAAAATATTTTTTCTTAAAATATAATTAAAAATAGTTTGGGGGATAGTAAAAATGCCTGAAATCGATCAAAAATATATTCAAGATAAATTTATAGAATACTGTAAAGTAAATACCCGATCAGACGAACAAAGTACAACTGTACCGACGACTGCCGGTCAAGTTGACTTGTTGAAAATTATTGAGAAAGAATTAGAAAAATTAGGCTTAGAAGGGATTTCTTTTTCAGAAGAAGATTCATATTTAGTAGGAAAACTAAAAAAGACAACTAAGAAAGAAGTAACTCCAATTGGTTTTGTAGCACATGTAGATACGGCTGATTTTAATGCAGAAAATATTAAGCCATTAATACATCAAAACTATGATGGAAAGGATATTTTTTTAAAAGAGGGACGTGTCTTATCCACAAGTGAATTTCCTAGTTTAAAAAAACATTTAGGTGAAACTTTGATTACCGCTGATGGCACTACATTACTTGGTGCAGATGATAAGGCGGGAATTGCTGGATTACTAGGAATGCTCAAATCTTTAAAAGAAAATCCTGATCTTGAACATGGAGATATTTGGGTTGCTTTTGGTCCAGATGAAGAAATTGGTAAAGGTGCTGCTCGTTTTAATGTGGAACGTTTTCCTGTGGAATTTGCTTATACATTAGATAATGGTGATCCAGGAGATATTGCCTTTGAAACTTTCAATGCTGCCGCTGCTACAATTGATTTTCATGGAACAGTAGTTCATCCTGGGGAGGCATACGGGCTTATGGTCAATGCAGCATTGATAGCTAGTGAGTTTATTCAAGCTTTACCAGCAAGTGAGGTGCCTGAAAATAGTAAAGATTTTGATGGCTATTTTATGGTTTTATCCAATAATGGCAATGTCGATCATGCACAAATTCAACTGATTATTCGAGATTTTGATACTGATGGTTTTGAGCAAAAGAAAAAGTTAATCACAAGTACAGTGGATAAGTTGAATAAAAAGTATGGAACAAATCGAGTAACTTTTGAAATGCATGATCAATATCATAGTCCAGGAGATTTGATTAAAGAGCATCCCTATGTAGTAAATCTAGTTTTACATGCCTATAAGTCTCTTGGATTAGAGCCAAAAGTTATTCCATTTCGAGGAGGAACAGATGGCGATTTTATTTCAGAAAAGGGTATTCCTACACCTAACTTATTTAATGGGGGAGCAAATTTCCATGGACCATATGAATATGTAACAACAGAAAGTATGGCTCTTTTAGCTAAAACCTTGATTGAAATTGCGAAGCAGCATGTTTTATTAAATGATAAACGTGACGAAAGTACATTAAGGAGAAAGTACTAGACTTAAATGAATTTCTATACAATAAATTATATTCAGAACCATCAAAATACAGATCGAACAGCCTTATATATTCTAATGATTGTTGCTGCCAGTGCGATGATCATTTTTACAATTCTATATTTACGTGATCGTTTTAATACCAGATATAGGGATTTAGGAATCATTGCCCTCTTATTTTTATTATTATTTACCGGCACGCAATATGAAAAATATGTGCAAAATAATGAACAGAAGTCTAAAGCTGCCCAAATTGTTCCCTTTATTAAATCAGTTGCTGATGATGAAAATGTTAAAGAAAGCGATGTGATGGTCAGTTCACTGAGTTTGCAGGATGGGATGATTGTGCGAATTGATTCGAAAAATGAAGACTATCAATTGAATTTAAACGAAAATAATAATAGCTATACATTAAATCGAGCGCACGTGATTGATCATCATGTATATGTGCAAAAGTAGGTAAAAGATGGATTATACACAATTATTTATTAAGTTTTCTCTAGGGATATTAACCTTGATTATTCAAATTAATGTTTTTGGAAAAAGTAATTTAGCTCCCACAACAGCTTTGGATCAATTACAAAATTATGTACTGGGCGGAATTATCGGTGGTTTAATATATAATCAAAGTATTACCGTTCTTCAATTTTTATTGGTATTAATCGTTTGGACTTTAGTAGTTTTTATTTTGAAGTTTGGTCGTGAGCGCAGCAATTGGATTCGTAATTTGATTGATGGAAAACCGGTTCAAGTAATAAAAAATGGTCATGTGTTGGTCGGAAATTGTATGAAAGCTGGTATTTCTGCCAATGAATTAATGTTTAGACTTAGAAGTCGCGGAATTTATTCAGTTGAAAAAGTGAAAAATTGTATTTTTGAACAAAATGGCCAATTAACGATAATTGAAAATGATGAAGATAATATTCGCTTTCCGATTATTAGTGATGGGCAGATAAATGAAGACGTTTTGGATTTAATCCATAAATCTAATGCCTGGCTTGAACAAGAAGTAAGTTATAATAGTCCTGATGATGTCTTTTTAGGAGAATATATTGATGGACAATTACGTCTGGTAGGATATTCTGAAAAATAAAAAAGGAAGAAATGATCATGAAAGATTTTAAAGAAATAAAAAATGGTTAACGGATGCCGATGCGGTTATTGTGACTGCAGGTAATGGCTTTGCACAAATGGAAGGCCTTGATATGTTTGACAATTTGGCTTTTCCGATTGAATATAAAAATATAAGTGAAAAATATCATGTAAAAACAATTGCGGATGCACTAGATAAAGATTTTGATTCTTGGGATGAAAAATGGCAATTCTGGAGTCAACTAATTAATGAGTATTCAGTTGAATATGAGCCAAGTAAAGCAATGAAGCAATTAAAAGAACTGTTAGATGGAAAGAATTATTTTATTGCTACTAGTACTTTTGGCCATTTTTTTGAAAAAGCTGGCTTTGATCAAGAAAAAATCTTTAATGTTTTTGGTGACTGGACAATGATGCAGTGCTCTAGTGGTTTAAATCACGGTACACGTTCTGATCTGTCAACAGTGAAGAGATACGTTAATGGCCAGGGTGAGGTTCCAAGATGTGAGGATTGTAATTCACCAATGGAACTTCATATGCCGCTAAATGCTCACTTCTTTCCAGATGAAGATGCAAATACTAGATTTCGTTGGTTCTTAACAAGAAATCAGACTAATAAGGTTGTAGTGCTTGAACTAGGAGTTGATCCAACTAGTCCTCAGCTTCTTGATCCAATGGTAAAACTGGTTGAGCAGTTCAAAGATTGGCATTATGTAGCAGCAGACTTAAGTCAAGATGAATTGCCGGACGATATCCAAAAAAGAAGTGTAGGCCTAGAAATGGCTCTTCCTGAAGCAATTGAAAAGATTTCAAAATAATGAAAGGTAAAAAATGAGTATTTCAGTTATTCAAGGTGTTTTACGAATTCCAGCAGCTCAAGAAAAAATACGTCAAAAAGGCATTGAAAAGCCTGGTTTTCCTGATAACTATACCTTAATTGATGTGGAAACTACGGGGCTTAGTCCATACCGTGATCGGATTACAGAGATGGGTGGTTTAAAGGTTCGCCATGGAGAAGTAGTTGCAACTTTTTCAGAATTGGTGAAGTTTCCTGATAGCAATAAGGTGCCTGCTTTTATTACCAAATTAAATGGAATTGATGAAACGACGATTGAAGAAAAGGGACTACCGGTTCAAGAGGCAATAAAGAAGTATCGGGAATTTATCGGTAGTGATCCGATTGTTGGATATAATGTGAATTTTGATTTGAATTTTGTCTATGACCTAGCTGAAAAGTATCACTTAACTGTCTTAAATAATGATTATGTTGATGTTTATCGTTTGGCTCGTAGTTTTTACCCACAAGAACAACACAATCGTCTTTTAGATTGCATGCACCGATTAGATATCGCAGAAACGCAAGAGCATCGCGGTTTAGATGACTGCCTAGATACAAAAAAGGTTTTTGACGAATTTCATCGATTATTTAGACAGGAACATATGCTTAGAGCGCAAGAAATGGTTAAAACACTAGACTTAACTAGTGAATGGCCTGAGATTGTTAAACAAAGCCAAGCTTTCCGTAGTCCTTTTGCTCATAAGAATGTTGTAATTGCTGGTGACTTAGATGTAGATGAATATGACCTAGCTAATGCTGTAAAGAATTTGGGTGGCTTTATTCGGGATGAAGTTGGTCAAGATACAGACTACCTTTTAGTTGGAGATCATGATTTCTTCAGAACTGATATTGTTGAATTAAATAAGGCAAGAGCATTAAAGAAACAAGGTCAAAATATTAGAATTTGGTCGGAGCAATTTTTCTTGAATGTTCTTGATAATTGGGCACGTAGTTAAAATATTTTTTACATTAAAAAGGGAATCCTAAAGCAGGATTCCTTTTTTGATATGGGGAAGATTTACATGTACGAGCCAACCAATATTAATTGAAACAATAATAAAAGTGAGAATGGTAATGACTTCAAAGCTTGACCAGATGAGACAAGAAATAGTTCCAATTAAAGTTGTACTAATAAAAAGAAAAATAGTTGATTTTTTTAACTTAAATTGCAGTTTATTGTAATGAGTTGAAAATAATAGTCCTAAATAGAATAAACCAATTCCACAATATAAACATAAAACAGCAAACCATGAGTTAGCATCCGATTCATGGATAAATTTTATACTTACAGTAATTAAACTAATTCCAAAGATTATTAAATAGTGAAGATAAATTAGTATATTACCTGTTACATCTTCTTGGTCTTCATTAATTAATTTATCAAATTGTAGTGCATAAGTGAAAAATAGCAACGCAACGGTTAAAAAGATAAGAATAGAATAGAAGGAAAAAGTTTTAGGTTGAAAGTAATCCGCAATACCAATAATTGTTTCACCAAAGATAATAATTACTAGGAGATTCAGTCGTTCAAGTAAATGAGGAAAAATAATTGGATGTTTAAGAGTATATTTTGTAGTGAGAAGTGGCATTAACCAGCTTAATATGATGCCGATAACAGCTAAAATAAAGCCAAAAATGTTATCTAAAATCCCCCGATAACTAATGTACTTGCCCTAAAAATTAAAATCATAAAAAATGCCCGGGAAATATTTCGATCGACAGAATTTTTAACTTGAAAGTAATTGATTAAATAGTGGCTTGCTAGAGTAAACGAAAGTAATCCAGTCGAAATAAATAGAACTTTCATCTCTGTTAGATTATTAGTATCAAAAGAATTAGACATGTAAAGTAAGATCATCATATCAATAAAGTAAAAAGCAATGTCAGCCCAACTACCGATACCATATCTATTAGTAAAGACAGTCTGAATCATCCATGAATTAATAAAAATAATTACAATCAATGCAAAAAGAGCAAAAGAGGCAGGTGAAACTAATCCATGCTCTAGATGATGGAGAATCTCGATTGTTTTAGATATCATGTAGACAAAAACGAGGTCATAAAACAAGGCAATTTTTGAGACTCGCTTATTTAATATATTTTGCATCCAGCCTACCTACTTTCTAAAATTCCTCATGTTCATTAGGATCAAATCTTCTTGCAGAAATTTTGTCTAAATTGATAAGTTTTTGGACTTCTTCAGGCGTTAATTTGAAATCAAAAATATCCAAATTGCTAATTTGATGTTCATAGGAACTAGCTTTGGGAATAGGAACAACATTAAGTTGAGTTTCCCATCGTAAAATTATTTGAGCGGGTGACTTATGGTATTTTTGAGCTAAGTCAATAATTTCTTTTTCTTGAAAAGCTTCACCTGCACGCTGCAACGGACTCCATGCTTCGGTAATGATGTTATGGTTATCATCATACTCACGAATTGTCTTGCTGGACCAGTAGGGATGAAGTTCTACTTGGTTAACAGCGGGCATAACGCCTGTTTCACGGTACAAATGTTCAATATGTGATGGCTCAAAGTTAGAAACACCTACTGAGCGAAGTAAGCCAAATCTTTGAGCATCTAGCATGGCTTGCCAGGCTTCAAGATAATGATTCTCCTTTGGGTTTGGCCAATGGATAAGATAGAGATCATAGTAATCAAGGTTAGCAGCATAAAGCGACTCTTGAATTTGTTCTATGGCTTCCTGATATTTGTGATGACGACCTGGTAATTTAGATGTTATAAAAATATCATCACGATTTAGACCGCTATTTTTAATAGCACGACCTACTGCTCCTTCGTTTTCATAATTAACAGCAGAATCAAGTAAACGATAACCGTTCTTTAGTGCGGCTTGAATAGCAAAAACTCCACGAGAACCATTTAATTTATAGGTTCCGAAACCAATCTTAGGAATTCGATTTCTATCATTTAAATTAAAGTATTCCATTCTTAATCTTCTTTCTATTTTCAGTATACTTATTACGTTTATTGTAGCAGTCTGAATAAACAAAAACTTATTAATTACATTGCAAACGTACGTTCAAATATCTATACTGAAAGAAATAATGTTAGGGGAAAGAATAAATGGCGAAGAGAAAAAAATATCGAAAAAAACAGACAAATACAGTAGCAAACTGGATTATAGCGCTAGTAATTATTATTTGGGGTGGTTGGTTTAAGCTTAATTCTTCTAATCAAGTAGCGAATCAAAATCAAAACCAAGATAATTCCCAGCAAGTAGTAAAGAATGCTACAACAGCGGATACCAACTATGGCGGATTGTCCAGTACTGACTATCAAAAATTAGCTAATTTAGACTTTAAGAGCGGGGACAAGGCCTATGTCTATGTAAATAATAATAAGTCAACTTTGATCAAGAATGCCTGGAAGGTTAATAAAGTAATCTATTCTAATTTAGATAATTTGAACCGAACTTCTCATTCAAATACTGCCTTCTTAGAGCCAAGAAATGTGGCGAATGATTCTTTACGTGTAAGACAGTTTATTAATCCAACTGCATGGCATTCTAATCGTGAAAATGGGACTCAAATTTATAATCGTGGACACTTAATTGCTTATTCAGTTTCTGCAGGAATCGATCAAGATGGAAATTATAACCCTAATAATCAATCAGGTGATCAAAATAATCCTAAAAACCTATTTACGCAAACAGCTTTTTCTAACCAGAAAATTCAGACTATTTTTGAAAGAAAAGTACGTAATGCCTTAAAACAGGGAAATAAGGTTATTTTTCAGGCAACGCCAATTTTTAGGGGAAATGAATTAATGGCACGTGGTATTAATTTGCAGGCTATAAGTTTAAATAATAATTTGGATTTCAACGTTTATATCTATAACGTGCAGCCTGATTATGTATTTGATTATAATAATGGTAGGGCTAAAATAGATCGTAATATGGTAGTTAATCAATAGTTAATTTTTATATTTATATGGGAGCTAATTAACTGTTAACCAAAATATAGAAATCTATAGAAGAAGGTAGAAGATTAGGCTTATTTAGAAAGCTAAACATGGAAAATAAGCTTTAATTCAATACTTACTTGTTTTGCTTTCCTTCCTTAGATAAACTTATGTTTGTATTTTAGGAGGTGAAGCAATGATTAAAACTCAAGTAGTTAAGCTAAAAGTTAATAAACCAATGCAAAAACATATTGATGCCTTGTGCGACTATCGCCGATACTGCTGGAATAAAGGCTTAGAAACTTGGCAATTAATGTATGAAGCCCATAGCTTGAACAAGCAAGATAATCCAAGTCCCAATGAACGCAGAGTCCGTGATGAACTAGTTGCTAATAAAGCTGACTGGCAATATGATTTGTCTGCTAGATGTTTACAACTAGCTGTTAAAGACTTAGCTAATGCTTGGAAAAATTTCTTTGATAAAGCTCAGTCTGATTGGGGTAAACCTAAATTTAGATCTAAGAAAGCACCTAGACAAGGCTTTAAAACTGACAGAGCTAAGATTGTTAATGGCAACCTTTGCCTTGATAAACCAAGAAGCATCTCAAAAGAGTCTTGGTTTGATCTAGTAAGTTATGAGTCTTTAAAGATGAATGAAGTCAAAGTAGTAAGTATCTTCAAAGAAAAAGGGAGCTATTATGCGGCTTTGCCTTATGAAGAAGAGATTTCAAGTAAAGCTAAAACTCATCAAAAGACAGCAGTTGATATTAATGTTGGTCATTTTAACTATACCGAGGGGCAAATTAATGTTTTGCCAGCTAAATTGCAAAAGCTTTATAAGCGTATCAAACATTATCAAAGAGTCTCAGCACGTAAAAGAGAAGTTAACGGCAAGTTAGCTACAAAATCAAATAATTACTTTGCGGTGAGAACCAAACTGCAAAGAGATTATCGTAAAGTGGCTAATATCCAAAATGATCTTTTACAAAAGTTCACTACTAAGCTTATAGATAATTACGACCAAATTGTAATTGAAGACTTAGCAGTTAAAGAAATGATGATGACGCACGTAGCCTCCAAAGGAATGCAGAGATCGTTATTTAGCAAGTTTAGACAAATACTAACTTATAAGTGTGATTGGTATGGCAAAGAATTAATCTTAGCTAATAAAACATACCCATCAACACAAAGATGCGCTCAGTGTGGTTATGTCAAGACTGGCGACGAAAAAATCACTTTGCAAGGTAACAAAAAGCATGGTACCAAACATAATGAGTATATTTGTTATGAATGTGGCTACAGTAATGATCGAGATGAAAATGCGGTTTTAAACCTTTTAGCTTTAGCGAAATAAAGAAAATAAATGGGGCTGGCTAGGCCCTTAAGCTGTAAGAGCTGGTCAATGTGTGGAATATTAGAACACTAGTAAAGACGACAGTAAATGAAACAAAGAAAGGAAAAATATATCTTTCTGATATGTAGAAAATTCGTATTCTTCTACATATTTCCATGTTTTATATAGCAGAAAATAATGAACAAAAGCAAGGATAACTGTACGGCAATGATTGTCGGAAAAAAGGCTACAATTGATGGTTCAACCATTATTGCTCGTGATGAAGACGGTTATGGCGGCATTAATGAAAAGACTTTTGTTGTCCATGAAGCAAAAGATTATGATGAAGAATATGTTTCAAAATATAATGGTTTAAAGCTTCATTTAAAGGGACATGGTTGTAAGTGGACTGCCACTCCAACAGCTGATGAATCAGAAGGTCGCTGGGATGAACAAGGAATTAATGAATATAACGTTGCTATGTCGGCTACTGAAACAGAGGCCACAAATGCACGTTGCTTAGGTCATGATCCATTAGTAGAAAATGGAATAGATGAAGATTCGATGGTTTACCTGGTCTTACCGTTTGTTAAAAGTGCTCGTGAAGGGGTAGAGCGTTTAGGTAAATTAATTGAAAAATATGGTACTGGCGAAAGTAACGGTATCGCTTTTTCTGACCACGATGAAGTTTGGTATTTTGAAACTGGCGCTGGTCATCAATGGGTAGCACAAAGAATTCCCGAAGATTCCTATGCAATTTGTCCTAATATAATGGTGATTCAAGATATTGATTTTGATGATCATGATAATTTTATGTATGCACCAACTATTCGTGATTTTGTAGAAAGAAATCACTTAAATCCAAGTACTGATGGTAAGTGGAGTTTTAGAGATATTTTTGGTACCAAAGCAGAAGCAGACAGTTACTATAACACCCCAAGAACTTGGTATGGACAAAAGCTGTTTAATCCAAGTATTGAGCAGGATCCGTTAAGTCAAGAAATGCCATTTATTAGAAAACCGGAAAAGAAAATTGGCGTTGAGGATGTAGAATTTTTCTTGTCTAGTCACTATAACGGTACTGAATATGACCCAATGGGGTCTTTTGCTTCAGGAGATGATAAGAAGCAAAAAATGTTTAGATCGATTGCTTTGGACAGAAATCAATCTAGTTGTATTCTTCAAATTAGAAATGATGTTCCTAAAAAAATAGCAGGTATTCAGTGGGTTAACTTTGGTTTTTATGCTTATAGTCCTTATGTACCTTTCTATACCAATATTGATGACACACCATTAAATTATCAAACGGCTAGTCATATGGTTACTCCAGAGTCTAGTGCATATTGGTTGTATAAGAGTTTGCAAGTTTTAGTAGAGCCAAGATATCATCAGTTTATTTACCAAGTTGAGAACTTTAGAGATGAATGCCAAAGTTACGCTGTTAGTCGCATTTCAGCAACCGATGAGAAAGCTGGAGAATTATCTGGAAAAGAGCAAACTAAATATTTAACTGCTGCTAATGCTGAAACGGCTGCATATATTACTAATGAAACTAAGAAATTAATAAGTGATTTGACGAGACAAGCACTAAATTCTTCTAAATTTCAATTTGAACGTGGCGACAATTTGTAATTTTTTAAAAAACACTGCACAAGATGTAGTGTTTTTTATTGTTCGCCTTTCTCTATCTTGTATGTTGGTAAAACAGATTCCAAGGGGACATCTAAAAAATGCAAGAGGTAAAATACGATTTATTTTTATTTTTATGGAAATATCGTTCCTTAAATGATATCATTATCCACATCTTATCCACAAAAAAACAGAAAAAATTCACAAAGTACGAATTATTTATTGAAAAAATATTTGTGATTTTGTTGCTTTTATCATAAAATTTGTGATGTAATATGATTTAAATCTAAATGTAGTAGTGAGAGATATATGAACGAAGATAAATTCATTCAGGTAAATAACCTAGAAAAAACTTATGAGAATGGTTACCAAGCAATTAAGTCTGTTAGCTTTTCTGTAAAGAAGGGCGACTTAGTGTGCTTGTTGGGTCCTAGTGGTTGTGGAAAAACTACAACTTTAAATATGATTGCCGGACTATTGAATCCGACTGGTGGAGACATTATTGTAAATGGTAAGTCTCTTCTTAATGTTGCGCCAAAAGATCGTAATATTGGCTATGTATTCCAAAACTATGCCTTATACCCACATATGACTGTTTTACAGAATGTAATGTTTCCAATGACAGTGGGAAAGAATAAGAAGTCAAAAGATGAAGCTGAAAAAATCGCCCAAAAATTTATGAAATTAACTCATATTGAAGAATTAGCTGATCAAAAACCGGGCAATCTTTCTGGTGGACAACAACAGCGTGTTTCGATTGCACGTGCATTAGTGCAAGAACCACAAATTTTATTAATGGATGAACCATTGAGTAACTTAGATGCCCGCTTACGTTTAAAGATTCGTGAAGAAATTCGTAATTTGGTTAAGGAAGTAGGAATTACTACTTTATTCGTTACCCACGATCAAGAAGAAGCACTCTCAATTGGTGATAAGATTATTCTTTTCCATAATGGAGTAATTCAACAAGATGATAAGGGTCAAGACCTTTATCTTGAACCTAATAATCAATTTGTTGCTAACTTTATTGGTAATCCAGTAATTGATAATTTTGATGTAAATGTAGCAGACAATAAGATTATTGGGACAGACTTTGAGATTCCAGTTGGAAAATTAGATAGTGCAAGATTTAGAGGCGACTTAGTAGCCGGAGACTATACATTGAGTATTCGTCCTGAAAACCTAAAGTTAAGTGATGAAGGCGAACTTTCCGAAGTGATTGATGATGTCGAATTGATTGGACGCGAACGAGTATTGAAATTTACTCATGCTGGAACAAATCAGCGTGCATTGATTGATTTAGAGCAAGAGATAAAACCTGGAGATAGCGTGAAATTTAAGATGAACTTAGATCGCGTTTACTTATTTAAGCCAGATGGGGAGCGAATCTATTAATGAAAGATAATCAGAAAAAAGCTTGGTTATTTTTAGCACCGGCCATTATTTGTGTTACGGTATTTAGTATTTGGCCAATTCTACGTGCTTTTACGATGAGTTTTCAGGGTGGACCATTAATTGACCTACAATTTAATGGCCTTTCTAACTATCAATATATTTTTAGCGATCCAGAATTTTGGCGTGCAATTATGAATACAGCTATTTATTCATTTTTAGCTGTACCAATTGCCTTAATAATTTCTGTTGCATTAGCATGGTTTATCTTTTCAAAGATTAAACATACCGCCTTCTTTGAAACTATGTTTTTTATGCCATATGTTACAAGTACGATCGCAATCGGAATTGTATTTCGCTATATCTTTAATGGTGAATACGGTTTATTGAACTTCTTATTAAAACTTGTTCATTTACCACAACCTGATTGGTTAGATAATCCGAGTCTAAGTCTTGTTTCATTGATTATCTTTGGTGTTTGGTCATCTTTGGCATTTAACATCGTTATCTTGATGGGTGCGTTAAGAAATATTGAACCAAATTACTATGTTTTAGCTGATATGTATGGTGCAACAAGTAGGGAAAAGTTCTGGCGCATAACAGTGCCACAGTTAGTCCCAACTTTAGCCTTTCTTTTAACTGTTAACTTAATTGGGGCATTTAAGATCTATACCCAAGTTTATGCATTATTTAATGGACAAGCTGGTGTGGGTAATTCGGCAATGACGGCAGTTTACTATATTTATAATAAATTCCAAATTGTTGGTACGCCTGGTGTAGCAATGGCTGCAACAGTAGTCTTGTTCCTATTTATATTGTTCGTAACTTTCTTACAAAGAAAATTGATGAAAAAGGTGAACAGTTAGAATGAAGAAGAAAAAACTACGTTGGGGAATGATTTTTGTCTATCTATTCATTGGAATTTTTGGCATTATAACTGTTTTCCCATTTATTTATATGATCTTAGGTGGATTGATGTCCTATCAAGAAACCACCACTATTCCACCAACTTTAATTCCAAAGACTTTGAGGTGGAGTAACTATCAAAAGGTATTTGAGCAAGCACCGTTTGCAAGATATTTCTTAAACACCTTTATTACAGCGGCAACTACAACAATTGTTACATTGTTTACTTCAATTCTCGGTGCATTTGCAATGACCAACTTGAAGTTTAAGGGAAAAGGATTTATTCAGCTAATTTTCCTTTCACTCTTAATGGTTCCGGGAGAAGCAATAATTTTTACCAACTACAATACAATTGCTCATTTAGGCTTATTGAATACATATTTAGGATTGGTTTTACCGTTCTTAACATCTATCTTTTATATGTACTATTTACAAAGCTACTTCACAGCAATTTCACCAACAATTTATAAAGCAGCCATGATTGATGGAGCTTCTGACTGGGAATATATTTGGAAAATTCTAGTTCCAATGTCTAAAGGTGGATTAATTACTGTTGCCTTGCTTAGTTTTATTTCAGGATGGAACTCCTTCTTATGGCCATTATTGGTAACAAATGAAGATAAGATGCGCTTATTGAACAATGGTTTAGCTGCCTTTGCCTCTGATGCGGGTGCTCAAACGCAACTTCAACTAGCAGCAGCAACTTTAACAGTAGTACCTGTTTTAATTGTTTACTTCATTTTTAGAAAGCAAATTATTCGAGGAGTAGTACGTAATGACCTCAAAGCCTAAAACTACAGTTACTTTTTATAATGGGTTAACGACTATTGGCGGCCCAATGATTGAAGTAGCTTATGATAAGTCACATGTATTATTTGATTTAGGAGAAGTGTACCGTCCAGAATTGGGACTGAAAATGGAAGATGAAGATTTTTCAACTCTTCTTAAATATCAATTAATTGGGGATGTACCAAATTTCTATGATCCAAAGATTACGGGAAAAGAAATAGATCACGAACGTTGGCAACACAGCGCGGCTTATATTTCTCACCTTCATCTAGATCATAGTAAAGCTATGAATCTTTTAGCGCCAGAGATTCCACTATATGCTGGTCCATTAACTGCGGCTTTGCTACCGGTGTTGAATCGGGATGGAGAATTTTTATTACCAGCAGCTGATAAACCAAAGAATTATACTCGTCCTATAATTGCTGCTAAATTAAACCAGCCCATTAAAGTTGGAGATATAACTTTAACAGTTGTTCCTAGTGATCATGATGCTTACGGAGCAACTGGGTTAATCATCGAAACACCTGATAAAACAATCGTTCATACTGGAGATATTCGCTTGCATGGTTATCATCCCGATTGGGTGCGTCAATTTATGGCGGCCGGTAAGGAATGTGATATGCTAATTATCGAAGGTACTGGTGTTTCATGGCCAGAACGTAGTGAAGAAGATAGTGAAGAGTTCAAAGGGGTTAAGAATGAGGTTGAGCTTACTGAAAGAGTAGTTAAATACCAAAAAGATAATCCAAAGCGCCAGTTGACTTTTAATACTTATCCTACAAATGTAGAGCGAATTTTGAGAATTATTTCAGATTCTCCTCGAAAAGTAGTCCTTCATGCTAAACGTGCTGAATTATTAAAATTGGCATTACAGCAGGATGTTCCTTACTACTACTTGCCAGAAGATGAAAAGATTGATACGCTCGATCCAAATCTTGAAGTTAGTTATCAAGATCTTCTAAAGGACGATCATCAATATTTCTGGCAAGTAGTGGGTCATTATGATCAACTACAAAAGGGAGGCTTATACATTCATAGTAATGCTGAGCCTCTGGGAGACTTTGATCCAGCTTATGCTCCGTTTATTAAAAATATTGAAAAACGTGGAATTGAATTGATAACTCTACGTTGTTCAGGACATGCGGATGTAGCTGAATTAAAAGAAATTATTGCGGGTTTTGAGCCAAAAATTTTGGCTCCTGTGCACACATTGCATCCAGAATTAGAAGAAAACCCATTTGGAGAAAGGATTTTACCTAAGCGCGGAGAGGTATTTACGCTTAGTTAAAATTAAAATTTTATTTTGTTGTTTGTTTTTATTGGGAGGAACATATGAAGTTCACTAAAAAATTTGCAGCAGTTGCAGTTGCTGCTTTAGCCCTTGTAGGCACTACTGCTTGCTCAAATTCTAAGAGTAATGATAGCTCAAGTAGTAAGTCAGCTGATATTCCAACTAAGATTACCAAGAAAACTACTGTAGTTTTCTGGCATGGTATGACTGGAACTCAAGAAAAGACTTTACAAAGCTTGACTAAGGATTTTGAAAAGAAGAATCCTAACATTACTGTTAAGCTTGAAAACCAAGGTAAGTATACTGATTTACAAGCAAAGATTAACTCAACTTTGCAATCACCAAATAACTTGCCTACAATTACTCAAGCTTATCCTGGCTGGCTTTTAAATGCCGCTAATAGCAAACGCTTGGTTGATATGACCCCTTACATTAACAATAGTAAGATTGGTTGGGGCTCAGCTAAGAAGAGTGACATCCGTGAAGAATTATTAAAGGGTGCACAAATTAAGGGTACTCAATATGGTATTCCATTTAATAAATCTGTTGAAATGTTAACTTATAACAAAGATTTATTAGATAAATATGGTGTTAAAGTACCAAAGACAATGGCTGAATTAAAGGCAGCATCTAAGAAGATTTACGAAAAGAGTAACCACAAGGTTGTTGGTGCTGGATTCGACTCACTTTCAAACTACTACGTTTTAGGTATGAAGGATGAAGGCGTAAACTTCTCTAAGAACATCAACTTTACTGGTTCTAAGTCTAAGAAAGTAATCAACTACTATGCTGATGGTATTAAAGCTGGTTACTTCAAGACTGCTGGTTCAGCTGGTTACCTTTCTGGTGACTTCTCTAACCAAAAGGTTGCAATGTTTGTAGGTACTAGTGCTGGTGAAGGATTTGTTAAGATGGGTGTTGGTAATAAGTTCCAATACGGTGTTGCACCTCGTCCTTCTAAGTACAACATGCAACAAGGTACTGATATCTACATGTTCAACAAGGGTACTGCAGAACAAAAGGCAGCTGCCTTCATGTACATTAAGTACTTGTTAGGTAAGAACCAACAATTGACTTGGGCTGATCAAACTGGATACATCCCTGTAACTAACAATGTAATTAACTCTAGTGCTTACAAGAACTCAACTAAGTCTAAAGTTCCTGCTCAATTAGACAAGGCAATGAAGAACTTATACAGTGTTCCTGTAGTTAAGAACAGCAACGCTGCATACACTCAATTGAATTCAATTATGCAAAACATCTTTGCACAAGCAAAGAAGGGTCAAAACTGGAATTCACAAATTGATGCCGGTAAGACTAAGTTCCAAAGTGCTTGGAATCAATAAAAACAGAATATTAAGTAAAAAAATGAGGACTGTCATTATGACAATCCTCATTTTTTTATAGATTTTTTAGAAGAAAAGTAGAATGAAGGCAATTAATGCAGGTAGCATTTGAACAACAAAAATCTTTTTACTTGCTGTAAAACCACCAAAGATAGCGACAACTACAACAAAGGCAAGTAAAAGTTGCCATACAGTAATTAAAGTTGGCATTCTGAAGAAGAAAAATACAATTAAGATTAAAAGACCTAGCATTCCATTATAGATACCTTGATTAGCTAAAGCTGTTTTTGCGGCAGGCTGTTTAACAAAATCTACATCCATGTCAAACGACTTAGCTTGTAAGTCAGGTTTCCCAAAAATTTCTAACCACATAATTCCAATATGCTCAATTCCAACAATAATTGTTAGAAGAATTCCGATATTTCTTAAAATCATTTTATAATCCCCCCTTATTTAACTATTCAGATAGATTTTACTTATTGTTAACATAGAAATCAAATAGAGTAATAATCATTTTTTATTATTGTTGTATTTGCAACAATAATAACATATACTAGAACAAACAAATAGGAGGGATAGACATAAAGATGGCAGAAGAAGATACTTTAAGAGAAATTGGTTCAATTTCACGAGCCTTAGATTCGATTGCTAACATTGAGTTTAAAGATTTGGAATTAAATCGTGGTCAATACTTATATTTAACTCGAGTTTTTGAACACCCAGGGATTATTTCTGATCACCTAGCTACCTTATTAAATATTGATCGTACAACGACTGCCCGTGGAATTAGAAAACTTGAACGAGCGGGACTTATTTTTAAAGAAGATGATGAAACTAATAAGAAAATCAAACATTTATTTGTAACCGACACAGGTAAAAAATTAGCTAAAGAAATAGAAAGAGAAAATGTCTATTCAAATACGTTAGTAACAAAAGGCTTAACTAAAGATGAACAGGCTCGGTTACAAAAATATCTAAGTGTTCTCGAGAAAAATGCACGTGAAAGTTGGAATTTTGTAAAGAATGGTGGAAAGCGGAAGTATTAATATGACAGTAAAATATGAGATTAAAGAAGTACTAGCAGATAATATTAGAGAATTACAACAAATTTCAAGACAAACATTTTTAGAAACGTTTGGTTCACAAAATAGTGCCGAAGATATGAAAGAATTTCTGGATACAGCATATGCCGAAGAAAAATTAAAAGATGAAGTTGAAAACACAAATAGTCGTTTTTACTTTTTAACTGTAGATAATAAAGTGGCTGGCTATCTAAAGGTGAATGAAGGCCATGCTCAAACAGAACAGGTGATTGCTAATGCTTTAGAGGTTGAAAGAATATACTTGAAGCAATCTTTTCAACATCAAGGATTAGGATTAGTTCTAATCAAATTAGCTGAGAAAATAGCTAGAGAAAGAGAGAAGGACAATATGTGGCTTGGGGTTTGGGAGAAAAATTATCAAGCCCAAACTTTCTACGAAAAAGATGGTTTTAAAAGAGTTAGTCAGCACACTTTTGTGGTTGGAGAAGATCCACAGACAGATTTGATTTTAGTTAAGAGGTTGAAGTAATGAAATTTTGTTTTAAGACAATTGAGGAAATGACTGGATACGAGGCTTTTTGTGTCGAAAGACTAAGAAGTGAGGTTTTTGTTAGTGAACAAAAAATCACTTTACCTGAAATAGATGATGAAGACTTTCATGCAATTCATGTTTTTAGTTTAAATGACGGAAAAAATAATGCATTAGCTACTTGTCGAATTTTTAAAGATGAAAATGGAGATTGGTATTTGGGCCGAGTTGTAGTTTCAAAAGATGCAAGAGGAGTGCATCTGGGAAGCAAGATGATAAATGCGGTTCATGAGTACTTAAAAGAAAAGAATGTTAATCGAATATACTGTCATGCTCAAATGACCGCAAAACCTTTCTATGATCGTCTTGGCTATCAAGTTAAAGGTGACATATTTGATGAAGGCGGTGTAGAACACGTATTAATGTATAAAGATCTATAGATAAAAAAACACCTCGGAAATATTCCAAGGTGTTTTTACGTGTCTTAATTTATTTATTCATCATCGTTATGGTTAGTGAAGTAACGGTAGTCCTTGCTCTTGTCGAAGATTACACCACGTGCATTTTCACCATTTGAAACACTGAATACTGCATCTGGGTATTTTTCTTTAACTTCTGCTTCCATGTATGACCGCATCATAGCGTTGTTTGAAAGAACGGAACCAGTCAAGGCAACGCGCATTGGCTTAGGATCTTCGTAACGGTCTAAGCACATAATAATATCGCGTGCCAAAAGATGAGCTTGATCTTCAATGATCTTACGTGCATCCTCATCACCGCTATCTGCTAACTTAGCTACTTTAACAGCCTTTGAAGCAACTTCTGGACTAGTTAAATTGTAGAACTTAGCAGGAACTTCGCCCATGTTGTCAACATCAAATTCTTTAACGAATAAATCAATTAATGAGTTCTTTTCACGCTTGTCCCAGCTGAGGAGAGCTGATTGAAGAGCTGCCTTAGTAATAGCGTAACCACTACCTTCATCTCCAAGTAAAGAGCCGTAGCCACCAACAGCGATTAAAGAGCCATTTTGACGACCATTAACAACAGAACCAGTACCGGCGATAACTAAAGCACCATCTGCTCCTTCAAGTCCATTATAAAGAGCAAGAAGTGAATCAGTAATAGCACGAGTTGGAATGTTACCAACCATTGAAGAAATCGTTGCTGCAACTTCAGGTGCATTACCAACAACAGACAAACCAGCGATTCCGGCTAAAACTTTAATACAGTCGCCATCAATTTTATCACGCAATTCATTAACTGCTTGAGCGATATTTTTAATACCAAGTTCGTAGTCGTTGTTGATTTGACCTGGACCAGATTCTGCACGACCTAATTCTTTACCATTTTCGTCATAAGCGATTGCCGTAGAGTGAGTACCACCTGCGTCAATACCAATCATATATTTCAACATAACTAATAATCCCTCACTGTAAATATTAATACTGGAATTATTGTACTAAAAAAAGCAGCATTTGTGAACGCATTCAGCTAATACTAAGTAATTAAAAAGATATTGAAAAATCACAATAATCGTTATCTTTAAAGCTTTTTTGCGTGATGGCATGATAGAATAAAAATATGTAATTAAGGAGAATTTTAATGAAAAATAAAATCTTTTTAGGGGCAATCTTGTCATCTTTTTGTGCTCTGGCAGTTTATATGACTAGTGTTAATCATATGAAAACCCAAACGTTAGAAATTTATGGTAATTCAACAGCTAAAGTAGCTCAAAAAAGCAAAATGAAAGAGGGCGGCGAGCAAACCCGCATAAACAGTGGAGAAAGTGAAATCGGAGAAGCGGCAATTTCAAAAAATAGTAATAAAAATTTAGCTAAGGCTATAGTTAAGTCCACTTCAAATATTCAGGGGAATTATCAAGTAAGCGTAAGAGATTTAAATAATCCTAAGGTATTTGTAGATCTAACTAATACTAGTAAAGATAACGTATATGCAGGAAAAGTATTAAAACTCTTTGTTTTGCTTGCTTATTACAAGGCAGTTCAAGATAAAACATTAAATTCGGCCACACCTTATAAGGTAAAATCTAGTGACTTAAATAATGGAGATAAGGTATTAAAGGCCGATATGTCATATTCTTATACTTATTTACTTGACCTAATGATGCGTCAGCAAAATGATAATGCTGCTAATATTATTTTGAATAAAATTGGTAAAGATAAAGTAAATCAGACGGCAAAAGCTTTTGGTGCAGGTAAGACTGAAATTGCTGAGAATTTTGGTAAAGATTTTTCCGGTAAAACGAGTGCTACTGATTTAGTTATAATTATGAAAAAACTGTATCAAGGAAAAGTATTAGGTACGGATATTGATAATCAAATTTTAGGACAACTAGCTAATTTTCCGGAAAAAGGACTTGCTAAGAATATTAATGGGACAGTTTATAGAATAGCCGATAAAAAACAAGGAGTTGCTTTAGTTCAAGAAAATGGTAAAACTTATGCTATGGCATTAGTTAGTGAAGAAGATGCTGATTTAGCCAAAGTCGGGGATGCAATTAATGACTGGATGGTTAAACAGAAATAGTTTAAAAAGGAGTTTTGATACTCCTTTTTCTTTTGCTTAAAAAAGTAGATAATTTTCTACACGTTGTAGATTGTTTTCTACACATTGTCGTGTTAAAGTATATGAGTACACAAAAAGAAGGTGATTATCTTGGCTAAAAAGAGAGCTCTAGATCGTTCCAAAGTAATCGATCAAGCAATAGCAATTATCAGTGAAAAAGGATTAAGTGAACTAACAATGCCAGCCTTAGCTAAAGCATTGGGAATTAGGTCTCAATCCTTATATCACTATGTTGCTAATCGAAATGATTTATTAGTTTTAGTTTGCGTAAATAGGCTGCAAGTCCTAAGACAGCATTTAACTAAGAAGATAATAGGTCATTCTGGGTTGGACGCTTTGTTTAGATTTGCAGATGAAATACGTGATTTTTTATTACATGATAAGGCAATTTCTAGTATCTACTATGGGCTAAATGAATATGTTCAAAATAAACAAATTCGTGAAGAAGTTATGAAAATAGTAGATTTAGGAGAAAAGCTTGATGTAGATAATAAAAATATCGTTTCTCTCCATAGTTTACTTGGAGCAGTCTTAGGATATGTTTTCTTAGATCGGTATGTGATTGATGAAACAAAAAAAGATGCTGATGATAATTACCATGAGATGCTTTTACGACTTGTAGCACCAAAACTTCAAGTTGAAGGTACAAAATAAGGGGAAAGGAAAGTAGCACATGAAATTGCTGAAAAATCATCTTGGTGCTTTGATAGCATGGATAGCAATTTTGCTAATTGCTGTCTTCTCGTTGCCAAATGTGGATGCATTGACACGTCAGCATTCAGAAATTTCACTTCCTAAAGATGTTCAAAGCTCTATTGCAACGAACATCGAAAGTAAGTGGGGGCATGGACAAGATAATACCTATGTTGTAGGGGTAGTTTTTAATAAAAAACATGGAAAACTAACCTCGAGTGATAAGGAGAAAATTGATGATACAATCCGCTTTTTAAAGGACAATAAGAAAAAGCTGGGTATCAAGTCAATGATGACTCCGAATGATAATTACGCAACAAAAGCACAATTGATTTCTAAAGATAAAACGACAGAAATTGTGCAATTAAATATTGCTAATGATCATTCGACTGTTTCTAACGTTAATAAGACTTTAACAAAGGCTGTTAAAACTCCAGGAGTTAGAACGTATGTCACTGGGGTAAGAATTCTTGAAGATGATTTTTCTGCTTCAGTTCAAAAAGGTATTAAAAAGACTGAATTAATTACTATCTTTTTTATTTTTATTGTTTTAGTAATTGTATTTAAGTCGCCAATTGTACCAATAATCTCATTATTGACAGTTGGAGTTTCATTTATCACTTCATTTTCAATTGTTACTAACTTAGTAGAGAAAGTTAACTTTCCATTTTCAAACTTTACTCAAGTCTTCATGGTTATTGTGTTGTTTGGTGTTGGTACTGACTACAATATTTTGCTATATGATAAATTTAAAGAAAACTTGAGTAAGGGGATGTCTAACCAAGAAGCGACAAATTACGCTTTGCGCAAGGCTGGTAAGACCATTCTTTATTCTGGATCTTCGATCTTAATTGGATTTAGTGCGTTAGGTTTAGCTAACTTCTCAATTTACCGTTCAGCTGTTGGTGTTGCTGTTGGGGTCGCTGTATTATTAGTAGTACTTTTAACTTTAAACCCATTCTTTATGGCTGTCTTAGGTAAGAAATTATTCTGGCCAGTTAAGAAGTTTGAAGGTGAAAGCAACTCTAAATTATGGCATGCTCTTTCTAAGGGAAGTCTAACTCATCCAATTGTTTACTTAGTTGTAATGGCTGTTGCAGTATTACCATTCTGCTTGTTCTATTCAAATAATTTGAACTATAACGATGCAGATGAAATTTCTGATTCTACTCCTTCCAAGGCTGGTCTACTTTTATTGCAAGATCACTTCTCTGAAGGCACGCCAGAATATTCAACCTTATATATTCAAAGTGGTCATAAGCTTGATAACGAAAAGAGCTTGAAAGAAATTGATCAGATTGTTAAAAAAATTCAAGCTGATCCAGATGTAGAATTTGCTTCATCAGTAACTGAACCAAATGGTAAATCAATTAAACGACTTTATGTTGATAATCAATTGGGAACTGTTAATTCAGGTGTTAATGCAGCCAGAAATGGTTTAGGTACTTTGAGCGACGGTAGCAAGCAAATAACCAATGGTGCTGTTCAATTACAGAACGGTGCAAATCAACTTTCTAATGGTACTGGTCGTCTGCAAACTGGTGCAAATCAATTGTTAAGTGGTACTACACGTCTACAAACTGGTGCAAATCAATTAGCAAGTGGAACTAACCGTTTGCAAACTGGTGCTAATGCACTTAGAACTGGTACTATGCAACTTGCAACTGGTGCTGGTCGTTTAGAGAGCGGTACTTTAAACTTGCAACAAGGTGCAGTACAACTTGAAAATGGTACGATTAAGTTAGCAAACGGTGCAAATCAATTACAGACTGGTACTAAAGATTTACAAAATTATACTGATCAATTAGCAACTGGTTTGAATCAGTTAAGCACACAATTAAATAGTAATATTCCTGATTCTGGCAAAAAGATAGCTACTATGAAAGATAGTATAAATGCTTTGCAAGCCGGACTTAAGACCTTGAACGATAATGTAAAAGGAATAACTATAAATATTCCTGAAAGTGGGCAATTAACTGCGGCCATAGGAGCAGGTGATAAATTAGAAAGTAGTTTATCGGATCTGTCTTCAACATTAAGTCAATCTGCTGATCCTACAGCAGCAGAACAAGCTTATATGTCAGCACTAAAAGCTAAAGGATTTAGTGATGAATATGCAGCTAAAGCTTTATCAGCCATTGTCCCAATTATGAAGCAACAAACGCAAGCCCAAACACAAAAAGTTAAAAATGACTTAGTTCAGGCTAAACAAGCAGGAGATCAAATTAAAGGTGCAACTAGTTCTATGCAACAAGCTATGAATGAAGCTACTGCTATGAAACAAGAACTTGAAAAACTAAAGGCTGGTGTTGCTGAACTAAGCAATGGATCAAATAGACTTGCTAGTGCAACTAATTCTCAAATTGATGGATTAACATCTCAATTAACCGCTATTCAAACTGCTGTTTCAGCAAGCGCAAATGGCGCAAGCCAAATTAATTCAGGCGCAGCTCGCTTAAAAAGTGGAGCAGGCCAACTTGCAAGTGGTCTGCAAGCAGGTGTAGCTGGTTCTAGTCAACTTGCAAATGGCGCAGGCCAATTAGCAAGTGGTGCTGGTCAATTAAACAATGGTTTACAAGCTGGATTAAGCGGAACTAATCAATTAGTTAATGGTATTGGTCAACTTAACAGCGGTGCCGGTCAATTAGCAAGCGGCGCTGGTCAACTTAACGGTGGTGCCGGTCAATTAGCAAGTGGTATTGGCCAACTCAATGGCGGTGCAAGCCGATTAGCAAATGGTGCTGGTCAAATTGCATCGAATAATCCGAAGATTACTGCTGGAATTGATAAAGTAAATAGCGGATTAGGTGCTGGTCAAGAATACTTAACTGGCTTAGCAGATTCAGCAGCTGGTAAGACTTTCTACATTCCAGCTAAGATGATTCATTCATCAACCTTTAAGCCAGCTCTTGATAATTACATGAGTTCTAATTTGAAGTCTACTAAGATTATTATTATCTTGAAGTTAGACCCTGCATCAACTGAAGGTGCAAAGAAGGCTCATGAAATTAGTAATATGGTTAAGAAGTCAGTTAAAGGAACTAGTCTAGCTGGTTCAACTATTGCTATGGGTGGACAATCTGAAAAGATTTACGATACTCAAGAAACTGCAAGCAGCGACTTCTTAAGAACCGCAATTATTATGTTAGTGGGTATTGGTATTGCTTTGATCTTTGTTACTAGATCAGTATTACAACCAATGTTTATCTTAGGTACTTTAGTAATTGCATACCTAACTTCCTTATCAATTAATCAATGGATTGTTAAGGCTGTCCTAGGTAGATCACTATTAGCTTGGAACACTCCATTCTTCAGCTTTATCATGATCGTTGCCTTGGGTGTTGACTACTCAATCTTCTTGATGATGCGTTATCGTGAATTGGGAGAAGTAAATCCAGGCTGGACTACAAGTCAGAAGATGCTTCAAGCTTGTGACATAATCGGAACAGTAGTAATTTCAGCAGCTATTATCCTTGGTGGTACTTTCGCAGCCTTAATCCCATCTGGGGTACCAACTTTAATTGAAGTTGCATTATGTGTGGATATTGGATTATTACTCTTGGTATTCTTACTTCCAATCAATATGTCTGCGGCAATGAAGATTACATACGAAGGCTTAGGTAGAAAAAAGAATAAAAAAGATGCTGAATAAAATTTAGCATTCAAAAAATAAAAGATTGAAGTTACTCCTTTATGATTAAGGATTAAACTTCAATCTTTTTTCTTTATAATTAAGTTAATTAGATATTTTATTTAAAACAGCTGCAATTCCATCATGGTCATTATCTAAGGTAATGGGAAAATTAACTTTATTTTTAAAATCCTCAGGTGCATTCTCCATTAAAAAAGGATGACCTACTGCTCTTAGCATTGCCTCGTCATTATAATTATCACCAAAAGCCCAGGCATTACTTTTATCGACAGCAAAACTATCAAGAACAATTTCAACTGCCTTTCCTTTATTGACTCCTTTAGGAATAATTTCTAAAAGCTGAGGAGCGGCTTTGACAAAAGATAAATCTGAAAACTTTTGTTGGAGAGTAGGTAGAAGTTCATTGAGAGTGTCGGGATCTCCAATAATTAACATTTTGTGAACGCCTTTTAAATCTTTTATTTGATCTATCGAAACAGGAAGAGATTTAACGCCAACTATTTTTTCTTCTTTTTCTACCAAAGAGCTTTTCTCAAGTGATGAAAACCAATTATAGCCACTATAGACATTCCAAGCGAGATCTGAATTTTTAATAGATTTTACTTCGTTGATTAACTTAACTGCTTTTGCAGCATCAAAAAATTGCGAATTAAGAGGGCGCCCCATTTCATCTAAGACTAAAGCCCCATTATAAGCAATAATCGGACAAAAATTAGTAATTTTATCTACAACATTCATAATTCCCTTCGGCATGCGAACAGAGACAGGAATGAAGAGGTTGCCAGCTATAATTTGTTTTCGAATTGCGTCGATAGTAGCAGGTGAAACATCGCCGTCAGACGTAATTAGTGTTCCATCGATATCGCTAAAAATAAGTTTGGCTGTCATAAAAATTTTCTCCTTTAAATAGCTTTATTTATCTTATTATAATACGATAAAGATAGGATTTGATGAGTACTAATCGCTTTTGCTTATTGAATTAAATAGTGAAAAAATATAAATGACGACTACTAATAATTGAAATAGATGAGTGAAATTATGACAAAAAAATTGAGAAAAGTAATATTGATTTTTTGCGGAATTTTAGTAGCAGGGATTTTACTCTACTTACTTTACCGTGACTATCGCCCCGAGATTGATGTTCTTATGCATTCAGACAGTCATACAAAGACAAAACTACTTTATCTAATTCGGCAACATGAGGTGAGGGATAGTTTATTTTTATTAGGACTAATAACTGTTCTAAACGCCATTCCTGGCATGTCAAATTCTGTTTTCTGTATTTTAGCGGGACTTTGTTACGGACCTTGGATTGGCTTAGCTATTAATTGGTGTGGTAATATTATTGGAAATTGTATTGTGGCAAGTTTAATTAAGAGAGTCAGTTTTTCGCATAATTTTAAGAAAAATAAACTTCTTAATTGGTTGATGAATCAGGAGCATCCAAGTTTAGGGATGACTTTAGGATTTATGGTTCCTGTTATTCCAAGTGTGTTAGTAGATTATACCGCGGTCAGATTAGGTATACCTGTTAATAAATTTTTGTTAATGGTAATCGTAGGGATGTTTCCTACTTCATTTATTTATGCATTTGGTGGGGATGCAATTTTTAATGGCGATTTTAAGAAATTAGCAGGTGCCTTAATTGGAGTAGCGATTTTATTTATTATGGCTTGGTGGTTAGTCAGTATGGCATCTAAAAAGAGAGAAAGGGCGGAATAGCTCTTTCTCTCTTTTTTGTTTAATTAATTTAAATGATATAATAGGCTAAAAAAGTTGATGAGGGAATAATTATGAAGTGTCCAAATTGTGGAGAAGATGTAAAATCTACAGATAAAAAGTGCCCTAATTGTAACTTTGATTTAGAAAAATTTAGAAAAGAATTTTTTACGGGACAAGAACAGAAAGTAACACGTAATGAAGAAAATGATGGTAATCAATTAAATAGGGGAAGTAGATCAACTAAAAAAATTGAGCCAAAAAAACAAAATTCTACCATTGCGACAATGATTAATTGGATTCAAGTAAATTCAATGATTATTTTTGTTGTTGGAATTATTCTTTTGATTTTGACAAGTTTTTCTCCACCTTTAGGATGGTCCTGCTTCTTTGCTTTATTGATCTGGCTTTTCATTGTCTGCGATAAAAATAAGGGAAAGACTACAGAACAATATACAGTTGACCAGCGACTAACTGAACATGTTAATAAGGTTGGTTCAGATGTAGTTAATTCTTTTGAAGAAGGGGAAAGTAAAGTAAAAGCACGTCGCCAAAAGATAGATAGTAAATTGGGTCGTGATCCTGATGCTATAAAAAAGGTTGTTAAACAAAAGAGAACTGCAACTCAATTAGGAGTAGTTTTAATTGCTGTTTTAAACCTATTGCTAGTTTTTAGTGGTCCATTTTCATCTGGAATGATGCAGGGCTATCAAGCCTTATCTATTTCTAAGGCGTTGCTTTCAATTGGCAGATTTAACGGTAAATATATCTTTATTGGATATGGGATGTGGCTTCTTTTAGTTGGAGTGCCTATTGCAGTTATCATTTTAACGATAAAGAACGGCAGAAATAATAAGAGGATTGTCTTTTTCCTATCTTTAATTGAATCGATTGTTTTAGTAGTTTGTGCTGTGGAACTAATCTTTATGAATGCTGGATCTTCCTTAGGTATTACAAATAATGCAGCCGCAAATAGTGTTGAAATTCAGAGAATTGTTGCAAATGCAATTTCCTTTGGCGTTTCTACATACTTATTGTTTGTGTCAAGCATTCTTTTAACTGTAGTTGCTTTCCGCAGTATGAGACAAAATTAAAAAAGAATTGGGTCATATAGCCCAATTCTTTTTTTTTGTATATTTAGAGTCTAAGTTTATTTTGAAACGTCAATAACTAAATGTTCATTTACAAATGACATCAAGCCAAGTTCGCTTAATTCACGGCCATAGCCGGATTTCTTAACACCACCAAATGGTAATTCTGGAGCTGTGATCCAGCGACCGTTAATAACTGTCATACCAGTTTCAATTTCACTAGCAACTTCTTTTGCATGAATCTTATTTTCAGAAATAATACTGGAACCTAGACCAAAACTTGAATTATTTGCTAAGGCAATCGCCTCTTTTTCATCTTTGACTTTAAATACTTCAGCCACTGGCCCAAATAGTTCTTCATCAAATAATGGATTGTGTTGATCAATATTGGTTAAGATCATTGGGCGGAAGAAGGCACCAGTACTGTGAATTTCTGGATATTGGTAAGCAACTTCTGCTCCATGTTCAATTCCTTTTTTGACTTGTGCAGCTAATTTATCAGCTGCTTGTTGAGAATTCATTGGTGCCAGATTTTTATTTTCATCTAATGGATTACCTGGTTTAAGGTTAGAAAAAGTATGGTGTAGAAACTTCATTACTTCATCATAGCGTGATTCGACAACAATAATTCGTTTAGAAGAAGTGCAGACTTGACCACAGTTGTAAGTTCTGGCGTCACTTAATACATTCTTTAATACCGTAGAATCAGCATCTGCTAAAACAATAAAGGGATCATTTCCGCCTAATTCCATTGTTGATTTTTTAATATTTTTACCGGCTGCTTCGGCAACGCTGCTTCCACCACGTTCTGAACCAGTAACGGCAACCCCTTGAACACGTTTATCAACAATTACATCCCCAATTTGGTCATAAGATAAAAATAAGTTTTGCAAACTTGCTTTTGGAGCTCCAGCTTCTGTGATAATTTTTTCAGTTAATTGTGCTGAAGCAGGTACATTATGGGCATGTTTAAGAATAATTGGATTTCCAACCATGAAGTTAGGTGCGAAGACTCTGATTACTTGATAGAGTGGAAAGTTCCAAGGCTCGCAAGCCATAATAATTCCTGTGGATTGCTTTAAATAATAAGCCGTGCCTAAATTGGTTTCTAAAGGTGTAGGTTCGAGCATTTTAGGAGCTTTTTCGGCATAGTAGTTACAAATATTTATGCATAAATCTACTTCTTCGAGCGATTCTCGATATAATTTTCCCATTTCTAAAGTCATAGTTTTTGCCATTTCTTCACGATGCTTTTTAAAATTGTCAGCTATCTTATGGAGCCGTTCACTTCTCGTTGCAGGTAATTGCGAATGACATGTTAGGTATAGTTTTTCACCAGCAGCAAGTGCTTGCTCAATTTCTTCTTGAGTAGCATTAGGGTAACTTTTAATTAGTTGATTTGTATATGGATTAATTGATTCGTATTTGGACATAAAATTTCCTCTTTTCAACATATTTATAATATAAAGCGCTCTCTTTTTATTGTATATAAAAACCACTTCTTTTTTGTAAGATGCTAGAAAAAGTGGTTTTAATTTATGCTAGTTTGCTAATTTTTTCTAGTAGGACATGATTATTATTAAGTCGAGCAAAAGCAGCAGAGTCATTTAAATATTGAGTAGTGTCTTGCTCTGTTCCGTTTTCTGCAATATTATTTTGAGCTAATTGATAAAGAATACGGGCAGCAAAATAATTGACGTGTCTCTTTTTACACAAATCATATCCCATCTTCAAGAGCTTATCGGATTGTTCATAGTCATTGTTGCGACCGTAAAATTCACTACCATTACAAAGAATAGAAAGAAATTGTAACAGAGAGTCTTCGTCTTCGAGTTGAACAGTGGAGATTGAAGAGATAATGATGTCATAATAGTGGCGAGCCTTATGTACGTCATGTTGTAAATTATAAACTTGACTGCATCCTTTAAGTGCAAGCAGATGATAAATATTATTTTGTTTTGATAACTTTGTATCTAGAATAGAATTGAAGTAGTACAAAGCATCAGTTTCAGCATGGTCTAAATTTAAGGCTAATAATCCACGCAAGTAATAATAGTGAAGAATATCTTCCTGCCGTATTAATTCATCTTTATTAACGCTACTTAAAATCTAAGCAACTTTCGGAAAGTCGAGTTGAATAACTGCAAAATCTGCCTCAAATAATTTGTGGTATGTTTTTTTATTGGAATCCACATCCATAATATCTGCTACATTAATATTCATTCGGTCGCAAAGACTATTCAAAATTTTTAGAGAAGGAATACGACCATTATTTTCAAATTTACTTAATGTAGATTGTGTACAAATACCATTGCATAATTCAGTCTGAGATAAACCTAATTTTTTGCGAATGGAAATAAATTTGTTAATATTAATCATTCTTTTTCTCCTTGATTGTCTGATATAGAAAATCTAAAGATTTGTCAATGTAATCCTTGGCATAATCCATTGCATGGCGATGTCCTTTAATGACTAATAATTCAACTTCATGGTCATTGTTAGCTAAAAAGTCGACAAATTTTAAGATGCCAGATAGTGGGACTAATTCGTGAGCAGAATTGATCATTTTTAGCCGGCCCAAATGGCTAAGATCATAATTTTCGACATCCATTTTTTTCAAAATAGCTTGATCATTTTTCCCAGCATAGGTTTTTACAAAAAATTTATAGAATGATTCAAAAATATCATATAAATTTGTTAGTTTTAATTCATTCGCTCCGTATCTTGACGGAATAACGTCTTGATGATTTTTCATCCAATTTGAGAAGTCTACGGATGCTGACCACGTGACTGTAGGAAAACCATAAATTCCAGCAATATATAAGGCTAGTGTGCCGCCGACACTGGCACCAATTTGCACGATATTTTGTTGATCGTCAGCATCGGTATAATTAGAATCTAAAAGCCATTCAACAAATTTCTTACTATCTTGGTGTGCAGCTGGATAAGTAAATTCAGGTGCTAAGCGATAATCAGGAATTAAGGTCATAAAACCAGCATTTGCGAATTTTATTCCTAGATCTTTAACATCGTTTTTAGAACCTGCAAACCATCCTCCACCATGCCAAAAGATTAAGAGTTTTGTTTGTGAAGTAGTATCATTTGGAAAATAGATATCAGTCTTCAAATTGTTATTTTCATCGTAAATTATATCTTTTTTTATAACAACCATAGTCATGCCTCTTAGTTATTTTATAACACACTAATATTATAGAATAAATTTTAATGATGAGTCATATCTTATTTTCATTATAATTAAGTTTAATTCCTAGGTTAGTGCGCCTATTTTACCTTATTTTTGTTATCATTAATTTAACATACCAAGGAGGGCAGAAAAATGTCTACTAAAACGAGTCGTAAATTAATTAACATTTTGACTATTGTTACTACAATTATTTTAATTTTGCTAAGTATTTATTGGTATAGATTAGGAATTTTTACCAGCCAAGAAAAAATGAAGGCCTATCTAGCAGACAAGCAAATTATCGGTCCTTTGATTTTTACACTAATTCAGATAATTCAAGTTGTAATCCCCATTATCCCAGGTGGAGTTTCACTGCTTGGAGGAGTAATATTTTTTGGCCCAATATGGGGTTTTATTTACAATTATGTTGGGATATGTATAGGATCTATTATTTTGTTCTTTTTAGCCAGACATTATGGTAGACCCTTTATCTTGCATTTAGTTTCTGAAAAAACCTATGAAAAATACATGAAGTGGACAGCAAATCAGAAGAAGTTTAATTGGTTTTTTGGCCTATGTATTATTGCGCCAATGGCGCCAGATGACATTTTATGTATGATCGCCGGCTTAACTGAAATGAAGTTCTCAACATATTTATGGATAATTTTATTAGGAAAACCTTGGACCATTGCAGCTTACAGTTTAGGATTAGTTTATGGTGCAAAATGGTTAGTGAAGTTAGTAGGCAAGTAATGCTAGAAACCGAGAGAATTATTTTAAGAAAAATTGAACCTAAAGATGCTCCTACTCTTTTTAAGTGGGGACAAGATAATATTTATCACAAAAGTGCGGGTTATCAATATTTACAAGATTTAGATGCGGCTAAGAAAAGTGTCCTGCAATATCAGGCACGCCCATATAGTTACGGCATAGTACTAAAAGAAAATAATCGTCTAATCGGTTTAGTTGAACTATATGAACGTGGATTAGACGAATATAATGGTCTTTTACTAACAAAAGATCTAGGTTTTTTATTGGATAAAGAATATTGGCACAGAGGTTTAATGACTGAGGCATTACAACTAATTATTGGTTTTGCTTTTAACGAATTAGGACAAAATCAAATTTGGGCAGGTACATTTGTGTCTAATACAAATTCACAAAAATTGTTGAAAAAATTAGGATTTAGGTATGTTTATACCACTGATTATTCAATGGTTTCGTCACTTTTTAATTATCAAGAAAAATATTATTTGTTAACACCACAGGATTGGCATGATATAATGCAAATAAACATGAAATCCTAAGACTAATTTCAGAGAGCTCATGGGTGGTGTGAATGAGTAAAAAAGTCGTTTCCAGATTTCGAATGTGGGTAGGTAATTCTACACGGTTAGCACCGTTATCGCTTTTTGAGTGTGGTATTTTTTAACCAAATGTGGGTGGTACCGCGAACCGTGTAAGTCGATTCGTCCCAGTGTAGGGATGAGTCGGCTTTTTGTTTTATTTTTAAGGAGGAAATATGTTAGACATTAAAGTAATTCGAGAGAATTTAGACTGGTCAAAGAAAAAATTAGCTACACGAGGAATTAAACCAGAGGAATTAGATAAATTAGTAGCTATTGATAAAGAAAGACGTGAAGCTTTAACTAAGAGTGAACAATTAAAACAAAAGCGTAATGAAGTATCTGATCAAATTGCTCAAGCTAAACGCAATAAAGAAGATGCAAGTGATGCTATTAAAGCAATGCGTGAAGTAGGTAAAGAAATTAAGGATTTAGATAAAGAAGTAGAAGATTTAACTCAAAAACAAAACTATATCTTACTTCGTTTACCTAACTTCCCAGCAGACTCAGATCCTATTGGACCTGATGAAAGTTACAATGAAGAAGTTCGTAAGTGGCATGAGCCTACTAAACTTGATTTTGAACCAAAACCTCACTGGGAAATTGGAACAGAATTGAATATTTTAGACTGGGATACTGCCGCTAAAGTTTCAGGTGCTCGCTTTGTTTATTACAAAGGCGCAGGAGCATTGCTTGAACGTGCAGTTTCAAACTTCTTCTTAGATGAAAATACTAAAGATGGATATACTGAAGTAATTCCACCATACTTAGTTAACGATGCTTCTATGCAAGGAACTGGTCAATTCCCTAAGTTTACTGAAGATGTTTATACAATTGTAGATAATGATGATCCTGATAAGCCACGTGATTTAACTTTAATTCCAACTGCTGAAGTACCATTAGTTAATTACTTCCGTGGCAAGATTTTAGATGGAGAGCAATTACCAATTAATGTAACTGCATTCTCTCCAGCATTTAGAAGTGAAGCAGGATCAGCTGGACGTGATACTCGTGGATTAATTAGAATGCACGAATTTAGAAAAGTTGAAATGGTAAAAATTGTTGACGAAGAAAGTTCATGGGATGAATTGGAAAAATTAACCCATAATGCTGAACACTTACTTCAAAAACTCGGTTTACCATATCATGTAGTTGCTCTTTCAACTGGGGATGCAAGTTTTACTAGTGCAAAAACTTATGATCTAGAAGTTTGGATGCCAGCACAAGATAAGTATCGTGAAATTTCAAGTTGTTCAAACTGTACTGACTTCCAAGCACGTCGTAGTTTAATTCGTTACCGAGACGAAAACGGTAAACTTCATTTAGCACATACTTTAAATGGTTCTGGTCTAGCTGTAGGTAGAACAGTAGCTGCTATTTTGGAAAATTACCAAAATGAAGATGGAACTGTAAATGTTCCAGAAGCTTTACAACCATATATGCATGGGATGAAAGTCATCACTAAAGAACCAAAATTTGGTGAATAAAATTTAATAAAGTAAGAATGGTATTTAATTGCTAAAGTAGCAAAAGAATACCATTTTTTTATATCTAAAATACGAGAGAAAAGGCTTGAAATTAGCACTCTAAAAAAATATTGCTAATTTTTTGCAAAAAAGGGTTGACGAAAAGTGAAAAAGCCTGTAAAGTAATACATGCTGTTTGAGGCAAGCGAAAAGAGCGAATAAAAAAGTTCAAAAAAAGTTTGCCAAAGCGAGCAAAAGATGATAATATTATAAAGCTGTCATTTGAGAGAGATGAGAAAATTAAAAAAAGTTCTTGTCAAAGCTTAAAAGACATGATATAATATAAAAGTTGTCACATGACAACGGTAGTACCTTGAAAACTGAACAAAGTTTCGCTGAAAGTGTGCGGGATATAAAAATCCCAAACAAAAGCGAAGTCAATTCGTAAGCAATAAATTTGAGATAACTCAAAGAAAGTTTTAGAGCTAAACGATAAAAAGCTCATTTTCAAAAGGAAAATGAGAGTTTGATCCTGGCTCAGGACGAACGCTGGCGGCGTGCCTAATACATGCAAGTCGAGCGAGCTTGCCTAGATGATTTTAGTGCTTGCACTAAATGAAACTAGATACAAGCGAGCGGCGGACGGGTGAGTAACACGTGGGTAACCTGCCCAAGAGACTGGGATAACACCTGGAAACAGATGCTAATACCGGATAACAACACTAGACGCATGTCTAGAGTTTGAAAGATGGTTCTGCTATCACTCTTGGATGGACCTGCGGTGCATTAGCTAGTTGGTAAGGTAACGGCTTACCAAGGCAATGATGCATAGCCGAGTTGAGAGACTGATCGGCCACATTGGGACTGAGACACGGCCCAAACTCCTACGGGAGGCAGCAGTAGGGAATCTTCCACAATGGACGAAAGTCTGATGGAGCAACGCCGCGTGAGTGAAGAAGGGTTTCGGCTCGTAAAGCTCTGTTGGTAGTGAAGAAAGATAGAGGTAGTAACTGGCCTTTATTTGACGGTAATTACTTAGAAAGTCACGGCTAACTACGTGCCAGCAGCCGCGGTAATACGTAGGTGGCAAGCGTTGTCCGGATTTATTGGGCGTAAAGCGAGTGCAGGCGGTTCAATAAGTCTGATGTGAAAGCCTTCGGCTCAACCGGAGAATTGCATCAGAAACTGTTGAACTTGAGTGCAGAAGAGGAGAGTGGAACTCCATGTGTAGCGGTGGAATGCGTAGATATATGGAAGAACACCAGTGGCGAAGGCGGCTCTCTGGTCTGCAACTGACGCTGAGGCTCGAAAGCATGGGTAGCGAACAGGATTAGATACCCTGGTAGTCCATGCCGTAAACGATGAGTGCTAAGTGTTGGGAGGTTTCCGCCTCTCAGTGCTGCAGCTAACGCATTAAGCACTCCGCCTGGGGAGTACGACCGCAAGGTTGAAACTCAAAGGAATTGACGGGGGCCCGCACAAGCGGTGGAGCATGTGGTTTAATTCGAAGCAACGCGAAGAACCTTACCAGGTCTTGACATCCAGTGCAAACCTAAGAGATTAGGTGTTCCCTTCGGGGACGCTGAGACAGGTGGTGCATGGCTGTCGTCAGCTCGTGTCGTGAGATGTTGGGTTAAGTCCCGCAACGAGCGCAACCCTTGTCATTAGTTGCCATCATTAAGTTGGGCACTCTAATGAGACTGCCGGTGACAAACCGGAGGAAGGTGGGGATGACGTCAAGTCATCATGCCCCTTATGACCTGGGCTACACACGTGCTACAATGGACGGTACAACGAGAAGCGAACCTGCGAAGGCAAGCGGATCTCTTAAAGCCGTTCTCAGTTCGGACTGTAGGCTGCAACTCGCCTACACGAAGCTGGAATCGCTAGTAATCGCGGATCAGCACGCCGCGGTGAATACGTTCCCGGGCCTTGTACACACCGCCCGTCACACCATGAGAGTCTGTAACACCCAAAGCCGGTGGGATAACCTTTATAGGAGTCAGCCGTCTAAGGTAGGACAGATGATTAGGGTGAAGTCGTAACAAGGTAGCCGTAGGAGAACCTGCGGCTGGATCACCTCCTTTCTAAGGAAGGCGAAAGATGATGGAGAGTGCGAGAGCACTAAGAGAAGTCATCGAGAAAGCCAAGCGGAAGCACACTGAGAAACTTTGTTTAGTTTTGAGGGTATTACCTCAAGAGCTAGTACATTGAAAACTGAATATAATCAAAAGCAAAAAACCGAGACAATCGAAAAAACAGATTGAAGAGCGACCGAGAAGAGAGAGAAACTCAACTTGAAATAGGTCAAGTAGAAAAGGGCGCATGGTGAATGCCTTGGCACTAGAAGCCGATGAAGGACGTGACGAACCACGAAAGGCTTCGGGGAGCAGTAAGTAAGCAATGATCCGGAGATATCCGAATGGGGGAACCCAATACCGTGAGGTATTATCATTAACTGTTAAGGTTAATGAAGGAAGACGCAGTGAACTGAAACATCTAAGTAGCTGCAGGAAGAGAAAGAAAAATCGATTTCCCAAGTAGCGGCGAGCGAACAGGAAAGAGCCCAAACCAGCTGGCTTGCCAGTTGGGGTTGTAGGACTGCGATATAGTACTTGAAGTGATAGCAGAATTATCTGGAAAGATAAGCCAGAGAGGGTGAAAGCCCCGTACGCGAAATTGCAGAGAGACTTAGCAGGATCCTGAGTAGGTCGGGACACGAGGAATCCCGATTGAAACCGCGAGGACCATCTCGCAAGGCTAAATACTAACTAGTGACCGATAGTGAACCAGTACCGTGAGGGAAAGGTGAAAAGAACCCCGGAAGGGGAGTGAAAAAGAACCTGAAACCGTGTGCCTACAAGTAGTCAGAGCACATTAAAGTGTAATGGCGTGCCTTTTGTAGAATGAACCGGCGAGTTACGTTATGGTGCAAGGTTAAGTCAGAAAAGACGGAGCCGGAGCGAAAGCGAGTCTGAATAGGGCGAAAGAGTATCATGACGTAGACCCGAAACCAAGTGACCTACCCATGACCAGGTTGAAGGCGTGGTAAAACACGCTGGAGGACCGAACCCACGTGAGTTAAAAATCGCGGGGATGAGTTGTGGGTAGCGGTGAAATTCCAAACGAACTTGGAGATAGCTGGTTCTCTCCGAAATAGCTTTAGGGCTAGCCTCGTGTGAATGATAATGGAGGTAGAGCGCTGTTTGGACTAGGGGCCCGTCAGGGGTTACTGAATCCAGATAAACTCCGAATGCCAGATATCAATGCACGGGAGTCAGACTGCGAGTGATAAGATCCGTAGTCGAAAGGGAAACAGCCCAGATCACCAGTTAAGGTCCCCAAATCTATGCTAAGTGGAAAAGGATGTGGAGTTGCGTAGACAACTAGGATGTTGGCTTAGAAGCAGCCACCATTTAAAGAGTGCGTAATAGCTCACTAGTCGAGTGACGCTGCGCCGAAAATGTACCGGGGCTAAGCATAGTACCGAAACTGTGGATGCATATATTATATGCGTGGTAGGAGAGCGTTCTAAGTGCGGCGAAGTTAGATCGAGAGGACTAATGGAGCGCTTAGAAGTGAGAATGCCGGTATGAGTAGCGAAAGATAGGTGAGAATCCTATCCGCCGAAAGACTAAGGTTTCCTGGGGCAGGCTCGTCCGCCCAGGGTAAGTCGGGACCTAAGGTAAGGCCGAGAGGCGTAGCCGATGGACAACAGGTAGATATTCCTGTACTGAAATTGTTCGATATGAGCAAAGGAGGGACGCAGGAGGCCAATGACGCATGTTGCTGGAAATACATGTGCAAGCAGTAAGAAAAAAGATGAGTCAAATGCTTGTCTTTAGATTTCAAGCTGTGACGCGGAGCGAAATAAAAGTAGCGAAGGTCATGATGTCACACTGCCAAGAAAAGCTTCTAGCCAGAACAATTTTACCCGTACCGCAAACCGACACAGGTAGTCGAGTGGAGAACACTCAGGTGAGCGAGAGAACTCTCGTTAAGGAACTCGGCAAAATGACCCCGTAACTTCGGGAGAAGGGGTGCTGATAGTAAAATATCAGCCGCAGTGAATAGGCCCAAACAACTGTTTATCAAAAACACAGGTATCTGCAAAATCGTAAGATGACGTATAGGTACTGACACCTGCCCGGTGCTGGAAGGTTAAGAGGAGAGCTTAGCGCAAGCGAAGGTTTGAATTGAAGCCCCAGTAAACGGCGGCCGTAACTATAACGGTCCTAAGGTAGCGAAATTCCTTGTCGGGTAAGTTCCGACCTGCACGAAAGGTGTAATGATTTGGGCACTGTCTCAACGAGAGACTCGGTGAAATTATAATACCCGTGAAGATGCGGGTTACCCGCGACAGGACGGAAAGACCCCATGGAGCTTTACTGTAGCTTGATATTGAGTATTTGTTAAACATGTACAGGATAGGTAGGAGCCAGAGAAAGTAGGACGCTAGTCTTACCGGAGGCAATGTTGGGATACTACCCTTGTTTGATGGATCCTCTAACTCACAGAGCTGAGCGTTCTGGAGGACAGTGTCAGGTGGGCAGTTTGACTGGGGCGGTCGCCTCCTAAAGTGTAACGGAGGCGCCCAAAGGTTCCCTCAGAATGGTTGGAAATCATTCGCAGAGTGTAAAGGTATAAGGGAGCTTGACTGCGAGAGCTACAACTCGAGCAGGGACGAAAGTCGGGCTTAGTGATCTGGTGGTACTGCATGGAAAGGCCATCACTCAACGGATAAAAGCTACCCTGGGGATAACAGGCTTATCTCCCCCAAGAGTTCACATCGACGGGGAGGTTTGGCACCTCGATGTCGGCTCGTCGCATCCTGGGGCTGAAGTCGGTCCCAAGGGTTGGGCTGTTCGCCCATTAAAGCGGCACGCGAGCTGGGTTCAGAACGTCGTGAGACAGTTCGGTCCCTATCCGTCGTGGGCGTAGGAAATTTGAGAGGAGCTGTCCTTAGTACGAGAGGACCGGGATGGACATACCGCTGGTGTACCAGTTGTCTTGCCAAAGGCATCGCTGGGTAGCTATGTATGGAAGGGATAAGCGCTGAAAGCATCTAAGTGCGAAGCCCCCCTCAAGATGAGATTTCCGATGCGAAAGCAGTAAGACACCTTAAAGACGATGAGGTAGATAGGCTAGGAGTGGAAGCATAGCGATATGTGGAGCGGACTAGTACTAATCAGTCGAGCACTTGACCAAAGCTCAAAGGTTTAAAGGCTAGAGATTATATTCAGTTTTGAGTGTAAAAGCTCAGAAAGAGTACGGTGGCGATGGCAAGAAGGATACACCTGTTCCCATGCCGAACACAGAAGTTAAGCTTCTTAACGCCGAGAGTAGTTGGTGGGAAACTGCCTGCGAGGGTAGGCAGTCGCCGTGCTAAATGGAGGATTAGCTCAGCTGGGAGAGCATCTGCCTTACAAGCAGGAGGTCACAGGTTCGAGCCCTGTATCCTCCATTGAGTCGTTAGCTCAGTTGGTAGAGCATCTGACTTTTAATCAGAGGGTCGGCAGTTCGAGCCTGCCACGACTCATTGGCCCAGAAAAAACTCAAGCGGGTGTGGCGGAATTGGCAGACGCGCTAGATTTAGGTTCTAGTGTTTTCGGACGTGTGGGTTCAAGTCCCACCACCCGTACCATGCCGATTTAGCTCAGTTGGTAGAGCATCTGTCTTGTAAACAGGGGGTCGAAGGTTCGAGTCCTTTAATCGGCATAAAAATTGAATAAAAATGCGGAAGTAGTTCAGTGGTAGAACACCACCTTGCCATGGTGGGGGTCGCGGGTTCGAATCCCGTCTTCCGCTTATCATTATCATGCCGGGGTGGCGGAACTGGCAGACGCACGGGACTTAAAATCCCGCGGTTGGTGACAACCGTACCGGTTCGATTCCGGTCCTCGGCATATAATGATGCACCCTTAGCGCAACTGGATAGAGTGTCTGACTACGAATCAGAAGGTTGAAGGTTCAAATCCTTCAGGGTGCACACTTCGGGAAGTGGCTCAGTTTGGTAGAGCACCTGGTTTGGGACCAGGGGGTCGCAGGTTCGAATCCTGTCTTCCCGATTGTAGCTTAATAAGAAGGAAGTTACAGATGGCGGTGTAGCTCAGCTGGCTAGAGCGTCCGGTTCATACCCGGGAGGTCGAGGGTTCGATCCCCCCCGCCGCTATAGAGGTAAGCTTGGACCTTTAGCTCAGTTGGTTAGAGCAGACGGCTCATAACCGTCGGGTCGTAGGTTCGAGTCCTACAAGGTCCATAGGATCTTGGCTTTTTTTATATAAAAACATCGCGGGATGGAGCAGTCTGGTAGCTCGTCGGGCTCATAACCCGAAGGTCATAGGTTCAAATCCTGTTCCCGCAATATGGTCCCTTGGTGTAGGGGTTATCACGCCTCCCTGTCACGGAGGAGATCACCGGTCCGAATCCGGTAGGGACCGTAATGGCTCGATAGCTCAGTTGGTAGAGCAAAGGATTGAAGCTCCTTGTGTCGGCGGTTCGATTCCGTCTCGCGCCATTAGGAAGCAAGAAGTTGCGGGTATAGTTTAGTGGTAAAACGAAAGCCTTCCAAGCTTTAGTCGCGAGTCCGATTCTCGTTACCCGCTTCAAAGGAAAGGGGCCTATAGCTCAGCTGGTTAGAGCGCACGCCTGATAAGCGTGAGGTCGATGGTTCAAGTCCATTTAGGCCCATTGGAGATTTACTCAAGTGGCTGAAGAGGCGCCCCTGCTAAGGGTGTAGGTCGGTTTATACCGGCGCGAGGGTTCGAATCTCTCAATCTCCGCTTTAAGTAAACACACTAGTAATGGTACTAGTGTGTTTTTTTGTATCTTTGAAAATAAAAAACTCTTTGTCCAAGTATATGGATGAGTAGACAGAAAAAATGGCTCTTTTGCAAATCCTGTTGATGGATAATTTTAAGAAGGAATTAAGCAGCTAAGAAATAGCTGTTTGATTCCTTTTCTTTTATAATATTTTCTTCGAGTCTAATTCTAATTAATAAATGTTTGAAATTTCTATAGCCATAAGCAGTACGTTCAATTTGTTTAATCTTGCGGTTAACTCCTTCAAGACAACCATTAGAATAAGTTGAGGTAATACCGTTTAGGACACCAGAATAATTACGTTTAAAAGTTAATAGAGTTTGATGCATTTGTTTACCAACACTTTGTTTTGAATGAAGTAGATGGATAACTTTCTTTTCATCGTTATCCTGAATAGCAGTCATAAAGTCTTGCATAACCCAATAAGTATTTTCTAAGGTTTGGTCACAATCTAAACCATCTAAGACAACATGTTCCTGAGTGAGAGAGTCTTTAAAATGCCAATCGTAGTAGGGAGTAGTCTTATTAAGTTTGTCATATTTCATGAGATAAAGCTTCCAAGGAGACTTTAAAAGCTTATATTCATGGCTTTGCTTTTTAAATTGCTTCATGATTTGAACTCGGAAAATATTAAACGATCTAGTAAGCATTTGAACCATATGAAAACGGTCAATAACTATCTGAGCATTTGGAAATAATTCTCTAGCAACTAAAGGATAATAACAATTAAGATCCATAGTTACTGTTTTAACCATTGCACGAGCTTTAGGAGTGAACTTGTAAAAATAGCGTAGAATATCAGGTTTGAAACGAGTTCTAAGAATTTGAACAACTTTGTGAGTATCACCATCTAGACAAATAAAGTGAAGCTTTTTGCCTACACCTTTGAATTCATCAAAAGCTAAGTGTTCAGGGAGATGATCAAAGTTATCATAGAACTTAGAAGAGCAGGCTTCTAATACTCTTTGAACCGTGTTGACAGATACATTATGTTCTCTAGCAATGCTGGTCATTGAACGATCTTCAGTAAGAGCAGAAAGTATTTTTCGCTTAGAAGTGTTAGAGATATAGGAGCCTTTATTAACCAGATTAGATTGAGCCATAGATCTTTTTAAACAGTCATTGCAGAGAACACGTTGTTTTCTTAATCTGATAGTAACGGGCTTACTAGCATCAGCAGTAATGAAACGAACGTTAGAAACGTAATGACCGTTATGCTTAAGATTAGAGGAAAGACAGTAAGGACAATGGGACTGAATAAGTTTAGCTACATAGAGATTATGATATTTGCCGTTAATATATTTTTTTTAATAATCAGAAAAAATAATATTAGGATCTTCAATATTGAGATGAAATTTAATACAATCATTGTTAGAGGACATAAGCAATCACCTTTATTCTTTAGAGTGGAATCAGAAGATTTAATGCAGTGAGGCTTATGGCCTCTTTCTTTGTGTAATAAAAATCCTGTCGATAGAATATCATAGATATCCATCAACAGGAAAAAGTATAGAGCCAAAAATTATACAGCCGAAAAAATTATAAACTTAACTCCCAGAGTTGGATATGAAACCAACCTGGGGAGTTTGCTCTAAACAAATATACAGTTGAAACTAAATTAAAAGCAATTGGATTATTCGAAAATAGTCTTGGAAGTAGATAAATCTTAGTTTCCTTCCAGTCCCTTACCTTGATTGAACTAAGAAAATTTTTTTAGTCCCTTATTAGGAGTAAGACAATACTTGTGTAAGAGAGTGTCGAAAGTTCAGTTATGTAATAAGCAGAGAAAATTTCGATGTCTATTATGCGGACAAAAAGAGGTAAAGCAGCCGTCTTTTGAAAATTAGAGTAGAAGAGACAAATCCTTGATGCGGTGATGAGCCTTATATCTTTTCTATATGGCTTTTAAAGGCTCCTGAGGAGGAATTTAGCTTTAAAATGAAATAAAGAGTTTATAGAGCGATTTTTACATATTTCAAGGTCGTATTTTTGTTAGTCTAAAAAAAGACACATTGTTCAGATGGAACGAATGTTTCTATAGTTATATGGGCTAGCTAGTTTCTTATGTTTAATTCTTTAAGCAGGTCAATTATTTCTGCATTTTGCTTGATTAATATCCAGTTTTGAAGCTTTAATGTATCCTCTGGGGAAGTATTTTCCATTAGATCACTTTGGGCCGCTCTATGAAGAAGAGGCTTGTATGATGCTTCCGAATTTTCTAAGCCATATGCAGCTAAATGGGTATTAGTCATTTTATCTATATACTCATTAACTTGATTTGCATCTTTTTCAATCAATTCTTCTCTTTGCCAAGGAGTAAGTTTTGCATGATCTTCACAAATCATATTTCCATCAGCTAATTTAATTAGTTTTTTGCCTTTTTTGTTGTCAATAATACATCTTTCATTAGACATAAAAACACCTCCGTATACGCTTAGTGTAGCACCATATAGGCTTAAAGAGATAAAAAAAGAAATAAAGTAAAAAAATTAAAATTAGGGGTTGCATAGTTAGAATGTTTTTAGTAATATAGTTATTGCTGATGCGGAGAGTAACAAACAGCAAAGCTTCAAAAAAAGTTTTTGAAAAAAGTTGTTGACATCACTTTCTAAATCAGGTATGATTAATAAGTACGTTAAAAACGTATGGCCCGTTGGTCAAGCGGTTAAGACACCGCCCTTTCACGGCGGTAACATGAGTTCAAATCTCGTACGGGTCATTACCATATTAAAAGATGGTATAAATGGAGGATTACCCAAGTCCGGCTGAAGGGAACGGTCTTGAAAACCGTCAGGCGGGTTCTGCCCGCGCGTGGGTCCGAATCCCACATCCTCCTTAATCATCGCGGGATGGAGCAGTCTGGTAGCTCGTCGGGCTCATAACCCGAAGGTCATAGGTTCAAATCCTATTCCCGCAATATGGTCCCTTAGTGTAGTGGTTATCACGCCTCCCTGTCACGGAGGAGATCACCGGTTCGAGTCCGGTAGGGACCGTAAATGGCTCGATAGCTCAGTTGGTAGAGCAAAGGATTGAAGCTCCTTGTGTCGGCGGTTCGATTCCGTCTCGCGCCATTCTGGAGGCCTAGCGAAGTGGCTAAACGCGGCGGTCTGTAAAACCGCTCTCTCTGAGTTCGGTGGTTCGAATCCACTGGCCTCCATTAAATAGGGATATCGTATAAAGGTAGTACATCGGTCTCCAAAACCGCTAGTGTGGGTTCAATTCCTACTATCCCTGTTTTTAATATTATGGCGGAATTGGTGAAGTGGTTAACACACCGGTTTGTGGATCCGGCATGCGTGGGTTCGATCCCCACATTCCGCCCTAACATTGGGATATAGCCAAGTGGTAAGGCAATGGACTTTGACTTCATCATGCGTTGGTTCGAATCCAACTATCCCAATTTGTTAATGATCAGAGGTTGGCGGTGTAGCCAAGTGGTAAGGCACGGGTCTGCAAAACCCTAATCATCGGTTCAAATCCGATCACCGCCTTCGCCTGAATTTCCTGATTAATTTCATTTATGGCGGTGTGGCGGAATTGGCAGACGCGTCAGACTCAAAATCTGGTGTCCCCTGGGACGTATCGGTTCGACCCCGATCACCGCTATTTATTCAGACATTCTGGCAAAAAGACGTGAGTTAATTCTCACGTCTTTTTTTTATCCAAAATTGCAACTCCTTTCTACTAACTTTATAATGTTCTTTAATGGAGGTATTTTTATATGAATATTGGGTTATTTACCGATACTTATTTTCCTCAGCTTTCTGGGGTCGCAACTTCAATTCAAACTTTAAAAAATTCTCTTGAAGCGGATGGACATTCTGTCTTCATTTTTACTACAACTGATCCTCATTTAGGAAAGGGGACTATTGAGCCAAATATTTTCAGAGTTAGCAGTGTACCTTTTGTATCTTTTACAGATAGAAGGATTGCAGTTAGAGGTTTATTTCAGGCGACAAAAATTGCTAAAGAAGTAAAATTAGACATTGTTCATACTCAAACTGAGTTTGCAATGGGCATGATTGGAAAATACGTTGCGCATTCGTTAGATATTCCCGCTATTCATACTTACCATACTATGTATGAAGATTATTTACATTATGTGTTAAATGGACATCTATTGAAGCCATATCATGTTAAACAAATTACGAAGGCTTATCTACATAAGATGGATGGGGTAGTGGCACCAAGTCAGCGTGTAAAAGAAACATTGAAGCGGTATGGAGTTACAATTCCAATGCGTATTATTCCCACAGGGGTTGATTTAACAGCTATCAATGAAAATCCTCGTCGCGATGTTCGAAAGGAATTGGGACTCAATTCAAAAGATAAAGTTATTCTTACACTAAGTAGGGTAGCAGCTGAAAAGAAAATAGATCAAATCTTAGATGTTTTACCTGAGATTTTGGAAAAAGAGCCTAACGTAAAGTTTGTAATTGCCGGCGATGGTCCTGATGTACAGCCGCTAAAAGATCAAGTTGCTCGACTTTCTTTAGAAGACTATGTAACTTTTGCAGGTAGTGTCGAACATAGTGATGTTGGAAATTATTATCGTATGGCTGACTTATTCGTATCTGCAAGTGATACTGAAACGCAAGGGTTAACCTATATTGAGGCATTAGCCGCTGGAACAAAAAGTGTAGTGTATAGTACCGATTACACAGAGAATGTTTTTGATAATAAAGAATTGGGTTGTACTTTTAAAACAAAGGATGAAATGAAAAGTGAGATTCTTGGCTATCTAAAAGAAAATCAATTTACGATTCCTGAAGATATAAAGAAAAATAAATTAGTGGATGTATCAGCAGCTACTTTTGCACATAAAATAGAAGGTTTTTATCAGGATGCAATCCAGAACAAACAAACAACTGAGGTAAATTATGATTAGAATTAATATGTTTTCCCAGGCTGATTCAGTTCAGGGACAGGGTGTGGGATCGGCTTACAAAGAACTAGTGCGCTTACTTAGAACCCGCTTAGTAGAAGATTTTTATGTAACGGTTAATAAATATGGAGCAAGTGATTTAACTCATTACCACACTATCAATCCTACTTATTTTGCTAACAGTTTTTTACCTAGTCGTGGAAGAAAAATTGGATATGTGCATTTTCTGCCGGAAACATTAGAAGGATCTGTTAAGCTCCCTGAACCAGCAAAAAGTATCTTTTATAAGTACGTTATTGATTTTTATAAAAGAATGGATCAGATAGTAGTAGTTAATCCAATCTTCATTGACAAATTGGTGAAGTATGGAATTAGCGAAAAAAAGGTAAAATATATTCCTAATTTTGTAGCAAAAAGTGAATTTTATGAGCAAAGTCAAGTACAAAAAAATGCCTTTAGGAATAAATTGCATATTCCGTTAGATAAGTTTGTAATTGTTGGAGATGGACAAGTTCAAGAAAGAAAAGGTGTGGATGACTTTGCGAAGTTAGCAGAAGCCAATCCGGATATTCAATTTATTTGGGCTGGTGGATTCTCATTCGGTAAAATGACGGATGGATATGCTCATTTTAAGAAGTTAATTGATAATCCTCCAAAAAATTTGAAATTTACTGGTATTGTGCCACGAGAAGAATTAGTTAGCTATTTAAACATTGCTGACTTGTTTTTACTCCCATCTTTTGATGAATTATTTCCAATGTCAGTTTTAGAAGCTTTTTCATGTAATACTCCTGTTTTATTACGTGATTTGGATTTATATCAAGCTATTATTGACGGATACTATATGAAAGGTAAGGATTTTATTGAGTTAAATGCTCAAATTAAATCCGTAGTATCAAATCCTAAAAAATTAAAGAGGTATCAAGATTTATCTGCTCAAGCCAGTCAAGAATATTCTGAAGATCATCTTGCTAAAATATGGCATGACTTTTACATGGAACAATATGAAATTGGTAGAAAGTTAGGGCAAATCAAGTAATGAACAAAAAACATTTTATAGGGATGCTGATTGTTCTTTTAATTAGTGGCTTTGTTATTTGGCAGGAATTACGGAAAACACCAATTAAGGCATTATGGGAAGCAAGTAAAAAATTAAATTTAACTTTCTTGCTGTTAGTTTTGTTGGTAATGGTTTTGTCATATGTTTGTGAAGCTGCTATTATTTGGATTTTAGAGCATAAAAAGGGAGATCCACATCGCTCGGCATGGTCTTTTTTTAGAATTCCAATTATTCAAGCTTTATTTAATGCGATAACGCCATTGTCTACCGGTGGTCAACCTTCTCAGTTAGTAGCCATGATTCAGATGGGAATAGAAGGTGGACGGGCGACATCTATTCTGTTAATGAAATTTATAATTTATCAAATTTGCGTTTTATTTGCGTACGTATCGACAATTATTTTTGGTTTTCATATGGTAGTGACCAAATTTTCAGGATTGGCCTTGTTTATTTTAATTGGTTTTATTCTTCATGTAAGTTCCATAATTTTTCTATTAGCAATTATGTTTGCATATCGATGGACAAAAAATACTACTAATTGGGTCATGGATTTACTGGAAAAATTTATGAACAAAAATACTGTTGAAAAATGGCGTAAGAATACGATGGAGAAAATTGAGACTTTCTATGCAGAAGGACAGAATTTAAAACGTGAAAAGAAAAAATTATTAGGGGCCAGTATTTTGACTATTGGTCAACTTCTATGTTTCTATTCAATTCCGTACTTGATCTTGTTAGCGTTAAATTTAACACCTTCTTGGTTAGACGTTACACAGATGAACATTATGATTATTATGTTTATGGCAATTGTTCCAATTCCAGGAGCATCTGGTGGAGCAGAATTTAGTTTTCAGACATTGTTTTCTACTTTTATTCATTCAAATATTTTGTTGACTCTAGGGATGTTCTTATGGCGTTTTACTACCTACTTTTTTGGAATGATTTTAGGGATATTCGGTTGGCTCTTTAAGCCCAAGAAAGTAAAAAGTCATTAAAATTCCTTAAATTTGCTATTTTAATTTATCAAAACCATTTTTTAGTAGTAATATCATGAAAGAACAAAGTTGAGGAGGACTTAGATGGGACGCCTAAAAGCATCATATAATTGGTTAACTAAAACTAAATTAGGCTTTTTCACTGTAGTTGTTGTATTTTTTTGGATAAAAACATATTTAACCTATATAACAAAGTTTAATTTAGGTGTAGTGGGCTCAATGCAAAATTTTTTGCTACTGATAAATCCACTGCCAACTGCTATTTTATTAATTGGAATTGGTTTATTTTTTAAGGGTAGGAAATCCTACTGGATTATGGTCATAATTGATTTTCTTTTATCTCTTTGGCTATTTTCAAATATATTATATTATCGAGAATTTTCTGATTTTTTATCTACTTCTATCATTAAAACATCCGGATCTACTTCTGATAATTTAGGAAAAAGTATTGCGGGCATCACAAAAGGAACAGATTTTTTAGTATTTTTAGATGTAGTTATCATTGTTCTACTAATAGCTCTTAAAGTTTTTAAAATTGATGTTCGACGTCTAAAATTAAAGGTTTCACTTTTAATTGAAGGCTTAGCTGTAGTATTGATCGGTACTAATTTAACTATGGCACAAAAGGATCGTTCTGGTTTATTGACTAGAACTTTTGATAATAACTATATTGTCAAATATTTAGGATTGAATGCTTTTGCAGTATACGATGGAGTAAAGACAGCTCAAAATAATGCAATTATGGCTAAAGCAAACCATAGTGATCTAAAAACTGTTCAGTCGTATATCAAGAAAAATTATATTGCCCCTAATCCGGAATATTATGGCGTGGCAAAGAATAAGAATGTATTGGTAATCCACTTAGAGAGTTTCCAGCAATTTTTAATTGATTATAAGTGGCATGGAAAAGAAGTTACCCCTAACTTGAATAAGTTATATCATGCTAACGATACTATTAGTTTTGATAATTTCTTTAATCAAGTAGGACAGGGTAAGACTTCCGATGCTGAAATGATGCTAGAAAACTCTATTTTTGGTTTACAATCAGGATCTGCTATGTCAAGTTATGGAACATCTAACACTTTTGAAAGTGCTCCAGCTATACTAGGTCAAAAGGCTGGCTACACTAGTGCAGTTATGCATGGTGGGGCAGGTTCATTCTGGAATCGTGATAATGCTTATAAGTCTTTTGGCTACGATTATTTCATGCCTTTATCTTATTATCAAAATAAAAAAGGATATTACTTAGGATATGGAATTAAAGATAAGCTTTTCTTTGATCAGTCGATTAAATATATGGAGCATTTACCACAGCCATTTTATTTAAAGATGATTACGGTAACGAACCACTATCCATATGATTTAGATAAAAAAAATCAATCCATTGATAAAACTGATACGGGTGATAAAACAGTAGATGGATATGTTCAAACTGCTCATTATCTTGATCAAGCAATTGGAGAATTGATGAGCTATCTGAAGAAATCTGGTTTAGAGAAGAATACTCTAATTATGCTTTATGGAGATCACTACGGAATTTCTGGAAATCACCATAAGGCGTCTGCCCAATTATTGGATAAAGATAGCTTTAATAATTTTGATAATCTCCAATTCCAACGGGTACCATTAATGTTCCACATGCCTGGACTTAAGGGTGGTATTAATCATACCTATGGTGGCGAGATTGACGTTAGACCAACCTTATTTAATTTATTAGGAATTAATGACCAAAATATGATTCAGTTTGGACATAGTCTTTTGGCTAAAAATGCTCCACAGATTGTTGCCCAGCGAAATGGTGACTTTATTACTCCAAAATATAGTAAAGTAGAAGGAAGTTATTACTACACGCAATCAGGAAAGCGAATAACTCATCCAAGCAAGAAAGTAAAGGCCCAATTAGCATCCATTTCTAATACAGTAACGACCGAGCTCTCCTTATCAGACCGAGTAATTACAGGAAATCTTTTGCGCTTCTATAAGCCAGATGGATTTGAATATGTGAAGAGAAAAAATTATTCATATAAGAAATCTGATTCATTAAAACGATTGAAAAAGGCTGAGAAGAAGAGTAAGAATAGTGTCTGGTATCAGAATGGCAAAAAGACAACTCAAAGTGATTTCAAGACAGATGCCCCAGAATTGAAAAGATAATTAAAAATTGTGTTAAGTGATTATACTTAACACAATTTTTTTATATCCGAATTTTAAGACTTAAATCTCAATTAAAATAGGAATGAAAAATGATAAATCTGAACAATTAAATTATTAATTAAATGAATATTCGCAATATATATTTTTATTCAAAACCATGTTGACGAAAAGTGAAAAAGCCTGTAAAGTAATACATGCTGTTTGAGGCAAGCGAAAAGAGCGAATAAAAAAGTTCAAAAAAAGTTTGCCAAAGCGAGCAAAAGATGATAATATTATAAAGCTGTCATTTGAGAGAGATGAGAAAATTAAAAAAAGTTCTTGTCAAAGCTTAAAAGACATGATATAATATAAAAGTTGTCACATGACAACGGTAGTACCTTGAAAACTGAACAAAGTTTCGCTGAAAGTGTGCGGGATATAAAAATCCCAAACAAAAGCGAAGTCAATTCGTAAGCAATAAATTTGAGATAACTCAAAGAAAGTTTTAGAGCTAAACGATAAAAAGCTCATTTTCAAAAGGAAAATGAGAGTTTGATCCTGGCTCAGGACGAACGCTGGCGGCGTGCCTAATACATGCAAGTCGAGCGAGCTTGCCTAGATGATTTTAGTGCTTGCACTAAATGAAACTAGATACAAGCGAGCGGCGGACGGGTGAGTAACACGTGGGTAACCTGCCCAAGAGACTGGGATAACACCTGGAAACAGATGCTAATACCGGATAACAACACTAGACGCATGTCTAGAGTTTGAAAGATGGTTCTGCTATCACTCTTGGATGGACCTGCGGTGCATTAGCTAGTTGGTAAGGTAACGGCTTACCAAGGCAATGATGCATAGCCGAGTTGAGAGACTGATCGGCCACATTGGGACTGAGACACGGCCCAAACTCCTACGGGAGGCAGCAGTAGGGAATCTTCCACAATGGACGAAAGTCTGATGGAGCAACGCCGCGTGAGTGAAGAAGGGTTTCGGCTCGTAAAGCTCTGTTGGTAGTGAAGAAAGATAGAGGTAGTAACTGGCCTTTATTTGACGGTAATTACTTAGAAAGTCACGGCTAACTACGTGCCAGCAGCCGCGGTAATACGTAGGTGGCAAGCGTTGTCCGGATTTATTGGGCGTAAAGCGAGTGCAGGCGGTTCAATAAGTCTGATGTGAAAGCCTTCGGCTCAACCGGAGAATTGCATCAGAAACTGTTGAACTTGAGTGCAGAAGAGGAGAGTGGAACTCCATGTGTAGCGGTGGAATGCGTAGATATATGGAAGAACACCAGTGGCGAAGGCGGCTCTCTGGTCTGCAACTGACGCTGAGGCTCGAAAGCATGGGTAGCGAACAGGATTAGATACCCTGGTAGTCCATGCCGTAAACGATGAGTGCTAAGTGTTGGGAGGTTTCCGCCTCTCAGTGCTGCAGCTAACGCATTAAGCACTCCGCCTGGGGAGTACGACCGCAAGGTTGAAACTCAAAGGAATTGACGGGGGCCCGCACAAGCGGTGGAGCATGTGGTTTAATTCGAAGCAACGCGAAGAACCTTACCAGGTCTTGACATCCAGTGCAAACCTAAGAGATTAGGTGTTCCCTTCGGGGACGCTGAGACAGGTGGTGCATGGCTGTCGTCAGCTCGTGTCGTGAGATGTTGGGTTAAGTCCCGCAACGAGCGCAACCCTTGTCATTAGTTGCCATCATTAAGTTGGGCACTCTAATGAGACTGCCGGTGACAAACCGGAGGAAGGTGGGGATGACGTCAAGTCATCATGCCCCTTATGACCTGGGCTACACACGTGCTACAATGGACGGTACAACGAGAAGCGAACCTGCGAAGGCAAGCGGATCTCTTAAAGCCGTTCTCAGTTCGGACTGTAGGCTGCAACTCGCCTACACGAAGCTGGAATCGCTAGTAATCGCGGATCAGCACGCCGCGGTGAATACGTTCCCGGGCCTTGTACACACCGCCCGTCACACCATGAGAGTCTGTAACACCCAAAGCCGGTGGGATAACCTTTATAGGAGTCAGCCGTCTAAGGTAGGACAGATGATTAGGGTGAAGTCGTAACAAGGTAGCCGTAGGAGAACCTGCGGCTGGATCACCTCCTTTCTAAGGAAGGCGAAAGATGATGGAGAGTGCGAGAGCACTAAGAGAAGTCATCGAGAAAGCCAAGCGGAAGCACACTGAGAAACTTTGTTTAGTTTTGAGGGTATTACCTCAAGAGCTAGTACATTGAAAACTGAATATAATCAAAAGCAAAAAACCGAGACAATCGAAAAAACAGATTGAAGAGCGACCGAGAAGAGAGAGAAACTCAACTTGAAATAGGTCAAGTAGAAAAGGGCGCATGGTGAATGCCTTGGCACTAGAAGCCGATGAAGGACGTGACGAACCACGAAAGGCTTCGGGGAGCAGTAAGTAAGCAATGATCCGGAGATATCCGAATGGGGGAACCCAATACCGTGAGGTATTATCATTAACTGTTAAGGTTAATGAAGGAAGACGCAGTGAACTGAAACATCTAAGTAGCTGCAGGAAGAGAAAGAAAAATCGATTTCCCAAGTAGCGGCGAGCGAACAGGAAAGAGCCCAAACCAGCTGGCTTGCCAGTTGGGGTTGTAGGACTGCGATATAGTACTTGAAGTGATAGCAGAATTATCTGGAAAGATAAGCCAGAGAGGGTGAAAGCCCCGTACGCGAAATTGCAGAGAGACTTAGCAGGATCCTGAGTAGGTCGGGACACGAGGAATCCCGATTGAAACCGCGAGGACCATCTCGCAAGGCTAAATACTAACTAGTGACCGATAGTGAACCAGTACCGTGAGGGAAAGGTGAAAAGAACCCCGGAAGGGGAGTGAAAAAGAACCTGAAACCGTGTGCCTACAAGTAGTCAGAGCACATTAAAGTGTAATGGCGTGCCTTTTGTAGAATGAACCGGCGAGTTACGTTATGGTGCAAGGTTAAGTCAGAAAAGACGGAGCCGGAGCGAAAGCGAGTCTGAATAGGGCGAAAGAGTATCATGACGTAGACCCGAAACCAAGTGACCTACCCATGACCAGGTTGAAGGCGTGGTAAAACACGCTGGAGGACCGAACCCACGTGAGTTAAAAATCGCGGGGATGAGTTGTGGGTAGCGGTGAAATTCCAAACGAACTTGGAGATAGCTGGTTCTCTCCGAAATAGCTTTAGGGCTAGCCTCGTGTGAATGATAATGGAGGTAGAGCGCTGTTTGGACTAGGGGCCCGTCAGGGGTTACTGAATCCAGATAAACTCCGAATGCCAGATATCAATGCACGGGAGTCAGACTGCGAGTGATAAGATCCGTAGTCGAAAGGGAAACAGCCCAGATCACCAGTTAAGGTCCCCAAATCTATGCTAAGTGGAAAAGGATGTGGAGTTGCGTAGACAACTAGGATGTTGGCTTAGAAGCAGCCACCATTTAAAGAGTGCGTAATAGCTCACTAGTCGAGTGACGCTGCGCCGAAAATGTACCGGGGCTAAGCATAGTACCGAAACTGTGGATGCATATATTATATGCGTGGTAGGAGAGCGTTCTAAGTGCGGCGAAGTTAGATCGAGAGGACTAATGGAGCGCTTAGAAGTGAGAATGCCGGTATGAGTAGCGAAAGATAGGTGAGAATCCTATCCGCCGAAAGACTAAGGTTTCCTGGGGCAGGCTCGTCCGCCCAGGGTAAGTCGGGACCTAAGGTAAGGCCGAGAGGCGTAGCCGATGGACAACAGGTAGATATTCCTGTACTGAAATTGTTCGATATGAGCAAAGGAGGGACGCAGGAGGCTAATGACGCATGTTGCTGGAAATACATGTGCAAGCAGTAAGAAAAAAGATGAGTCAAATGCTTGTCTTTAGATTTCAAGCTGTGACGCGGAGCGAAATAAAAGTAGCGAAGGTCATGATGTCACACTGCCAAGAAAAGCTTCTAGCCAGAACAATTTTACCCGTACCGCAAACCGACACAGGTAGTCGAGTGGAGAACACTCAGGTGAGCGAGAGAACTCTCGTTAAGGAACTCGGCAAAATGACCCCGTAACTTCGGGAGAAGGGGTGCTGATAGTAAAATATCAGCCGCAGTGAATAGGCCCAAACAACTGTTTATCAAAAACACAGGTATCTGCAAAATCGTAAGATGACGTATAGGTACTGACACCTGCCCGGTGCTGGAAGGTTAAGAGGAGAGCTTAGCGCAAGCGAAGGTTTGAATTGAAGCCCCAGTAAACGGCGGCCGTAACTATAACGGTCCTAAGGTAGCGAAATTCCTTGTCGGGTAAGTTCCGACCTGCACGAAAGGTGTAATGATTTGGGCACTGTCTCAACGAGAGACTCGGTGAAATTATAATACCCGTGAAGATGCGGGTTACCCGCGACAGGACGGAAAGACCCCATGGAGCTTTACTGTAGCTTGATATTGAGTATTTGTTAAACATGTACAGGATAGGTAGGAGCCAGAGAAAGTAGGACGCTAGTCTTACCGGAGGCAATGTTGGGATACTACCCTTGTTTGATGGATCCTCTAACTCACAGAGCTGAGCGTTCTGGAGGACAGTGTCAGGTGGGCAGTTTGACTGGGGCGGTCGCCTCCTAAAGTGTAACGGAGGCGCCCAAAGGTTCCCTCAGAATGGTTGGAAATCATTCGCAGAGTGTAAAGGTATAAGGGAGCTTGACTGCGAGAGCTACAACTCGAGCAGGGACGAAAGTCGGGCTTAGTGATCTGGTGGTACTGCATGGAAAGGCCATCACTCAACGGATAAAAGCTACCCTGGGGATAACAGGCTTATCTCCCCCAAGAGTTCACATCGACGGGGAGGTTTGGCACCTCGATGTCGGCTCGTCGCATCCTGGGGCTGAAGTCGGTCCCAAGGGTTGGGCTGTTCGCCCATTAAAGCGGCACGCGAGCTGGGTTCAGAACGTCGTGAGACAGTTCGGTCCCTATCCGTCGTGGGCGTAGGAAATTTGAGAGGAGCTGTCCTTAGTACGAGAGGACCGGGATGGACATACCGCTGGTGTACCAGTTGTCTTGCCAAAGGCATCGCTGGGTAGCTATGTATGGAAGGGATAAGCGCTGAAAGCATCTAAGTGCGAAGCCCCCCTCAAGATGAGATTTCCGATGCGAAAGCAGTAAGACACCTTAAAGACGATGAGGTAGATAGGCTAGGAGTGGAAGCATAGCGATATGTGGAGCGGACTAGTACTAATCAGTCGAGCACTTGACCAAAGCTCAAAGGTTTAAAGGCTAGAGATTATATTCAGTTTTGAGTGTAAAAGCTCAGAAAGAGTACGGTGGCGATGGCAAGAAGGATACACCTGTTCCCATGCCGAACACAGAAGTTAAGCTTCTTAACGCCGAGAGTAGTTGGTGGGAAACTGCCTGCGAGGGTAGGCAGTCGCCGTGCTAAATGGAGGATTAGCTCAGCTGGGAGAGCATCTGCCTTACAAGCAGGAGGTCACAGGTTCGAGCCCTGTATCCTCCATTGAGTCGTTAGCTCAGTTGGTAGAGCATCTGACTTTTAATCAGAGGGTCGGCAGTTCGAGCCTGCCACGACTCATTGGCCCAGAAAAAACTCAAGCGGGTGTGGCGGAATTGGCAGACGCGCTAGATTTAGGTTCTAGTGTTTTCGGACGTGTGGGTTCAAGTCCCACCACCCGTACCATGCCGATTTAGCTCAGTTGGTAGAGCATCTGTCTTGTAAACAGGGGGTCGAAGGTTCGAGTCCTTTAATCGGCATAAAAATTGAATAAAAATGCGGAAGTAGTTCAGTGGTAGAACACCACCTTGCCATGGTGGGGGTCGCGGGTTCGAATCCCGTCTTCCGCTTATCATTATCATGCCGGGGTGGCGGAACTGGCAGACGCACGGGACTTAAAATCCCGCGGTTGGTGACAACCGTACCGGTTCGATTCCGGTCCTCGGCATATAATGATGCACCCTTAGCGCAACTGGATAGAGTGTCTGACTACGAATCAGAAGGTTGAAGGTTCAAATCCTTCAGGGTGCACACTTCGGGAAGTGGCTCAGTTTGGTAGAGCACCTGGTTTGGGACCAGGGGGTCGCAGGTTCGAATCCTGTCTTCCCGATTGTAGCTTAATAAGAAGGAAGTTACAGATGGCGGTGTAGCTCAGCTGGCTAGAGCGTCCGGTTCATACCCGGGAGGTCGAGGGTTCGATCCCCCCCGCCGCTATAGAGGTAAGCTTGGACCTTTAGCTCAGTTGGTTAGAGCAGACGGCTCATAACCGTCGGGTCGTAGGTTCGAGTCCTACAAGGTCCATAGGATCTTGGCTTTTTTTATATAAAAACATCGCGGGATGGAGCAGTCTGGTAGCTCGTCGGGCTCATAACCCGAAGGTCATAGGTTCAAATCCTGTTCCCGCAATATGGTCCCTTGGTGTAGGGGTTATCACGCCTCCCTGTCACGGAGGAGATCACCGGTCCGAATCCGGTAGGGACCGTAATGGCTCGATAGCTCAGTTGGTAGAGCAAAGGATTGAAGCTCCTTGTGTCGGCGGTTCGATTCCGTCTCGCGCCATTAGGAAGCAAGAAGTTGCGGGTATAGTTTAGTGGTAAAACGAAAGCCTTCCAAGCTTTAGTCGCGAGTCCGATTCTCGTTACCCGCTTCAAAGGAAAGGGGCCTATAGCTCAGCTGGTTAGAGCGCACGCCTGATAAGCGTGAGGTCGATGGTTCAAGTCCATTTAGGCCCATTGGAGATTTACTCAAGTGGCTGAAGAGGCGCCCCTGCTAAGGGTGTAGGTCGGTTTATACCGGCGCGAGGGTTCGAATCTCTCAATCTCCGCTTTACAGATATGCTTCATTAACTACCTTAATGAGGCATTTTATTTTCCTTTGATTAAAATCTGTAAAGTAATACATGCTGTTTGAGGCAAGCGAAAAGAGCGAATAAAAAAGTTCAAAAAAAGTTTGCCAAAGCGAGCAAAAGATGATAATATTATAAAGCTGTCATTTGAGAGAGATGAGAAAATTAAAAAAAGTTCTTGTCAAAGCTTAAAAGACATGATATAATATAAAAGTTGTCACATGACAACGGTAGTACCTTGAAAACTGAACAAAGTTTCGCTGAAAGTGTGCGGGATATAAAAATCCCAAACAAAAGCGAAGTCAATTCGTAAGCAATAAATTTGAGATAACTCAAAGAAAGTTTTAGAGCTAAACGATAAAAAGCTCATTTTCAAAAGGAAAATGAGAGTTTGATCCTGGCTCAGGACGAACGCTGGCGGCGTGCCTAATACATGCAAGTCGAGCGAGCTTGCCTAGATGATTTTAGTGCTTGCACTAAATGAAACTAGATACAAGCGAGCGGCGGACGGGTGAGTAACACGTGGGTAACCTGCCCAAGAGACTGGGATAACACCTGGAAACAGATGCTAATACCGGATAACAACACTAGACGCATGTCTAGAGTTTGAAAGATGGTTCTGCTATCACTCTTGGATGGACCTGCGGTGCATTAGCTAGTTGGTAAGGTAACGGCTTACCAAGGCAATGATGCATAGCCGAGTTGAGAGACTGATCGGCCACATTGGGACTGAGACACGGCCCAAACTCCTACGGGAGGCAGCAGTAGGGAATCTTCCACAATGGACGAAAGTCTGATGGAGCAACGCCGCGTGAGTGAAGAAGGGTTTCGGCTCGTAAAGCTCTGTTGGTAGTGAAGAAAGATAGAGGTAGTAACTGGCCTTTATTTGACGGTAATTACTTAGAAAGTCACGGCTAACTACGTGCCAGCAGCCGCGGTAATACGTAGGTGGCAAGCGTTGTCCGGATTTATTGGGCGTAAAGCGAGTGCAGGCGGTTCAATAAGTCTGATGTGAAAGCCTTCGGCTCAACCGGAGAATTGCATCAGAAACTGTTGAACTTGAGTGCAGAAGAGGAGAGTGGAACTCCATGTGTAGCGGTGGAATGCGTAGATATATGGAAGAACACCAGTGGCGAAGGCGGCTCTCTGGTCTGCAACTGACGCTGAGGCTCGAAAGCATGGGTAGCGAACAGGATTAGATACCCTGGTAGTCCATGCCGTAAACGATGAGTGCTAAGTGTTGGGAGGTTTCCGCCTCTCAGTGCTGCAGCTAACGCATTAAGCACTCCGCCTGGGGAGTACGACCGCAAGGTTGAAACTCAAAGGAATTGACGGGGGCCCGCACAAGCGGTGGAGCATGTGGTTTAATTCGAAGCAACGCGAAGAACCTTACCAGGTCTTGACATCCAGTGCAAACCTAAGAGATTAGGTGTTCCCTTCGGGGACGCTGAGACAGGTGGTGCATGGCTGTCGTCAGCTCGTGTCGTGAGATGTTGGGTTAAGTCCCGCAACGAGCGCAACCCTTGTCATTAGTTGCCATCATTAAGTTGGGCACTCTAATGAGACTGCCGGTGACAAACCGGAGGAAGGTGGGGATGACGTCAAGTCATCATGCCCCTTATGACCTGGGCTACACACGTGCTACAATGGACGGTACAACGAGAAGCGAACCTGCGAAGGCAAGCGGATCTCTTAAAGCCGTTCTCAGTTCGGACTGTAGGCTGCAACTCGCCTACACGAAGCTGGAATCGCTAGTAATCGCGGATCAGCACGCCGCGGTGAATACGTTCCCGGGCCTTGTACACACCGCCCGTCACACCATGAGAGTCTGTAACACCCAAAGCCGGTGGGATAACCTTTATAGGAGTCAGCCGTCTAAGGTAGGACAGATGATTAGGGTGAAGTCGTAACAAGGTAGCCGTAGGAGAACCTGCGGCTGGATCACCTCCTTTCTAAGGAAGGCGAAAGATGATGGAGAGTGCGAGAGCACTAAGAGAAGTCATCGAGAAAGCCAAGCGGAAGCACACTGAGAAACTTTGTTTAGTTTTGAGGGTATTACCTCAAGAGCTAGTACATTGAAAACTGAATATAATCAAAAGCAAAAAACCGAGACAATCGAAAAAACAGATTGAAGAGCGACCGAGAAGAGAGAGAAACTCAACTTGAAATAGGTCAAGTAGAAAAGGGCGCATGGTGAATGCCTTGGCACTAGAAGCCGATGAAGGACGTGACGAACCACGAAAGGCTTCGGGGAGCAGTAAGTAAGCAATGATCCGGAGATATCCGAATGGGGGAACCCAATACCGTGAGGTATTATCATTAACTGTTAAGGTTAATGAAGGAAGACGCAGTGAACTGAAACATCTAAGTAGCTGCAGGAAGAGAAAGAAAAATCGATTTCCCAAGTAGCGGCGAGCGAACAGGAAAGAGCCCAAACCAGCTGGCTTGCCAGTTGGGGTTGTAGGACTGCGATATAGTACTTGAAGTGATAGCAGAATTATCTGGAAAGATAAGCCAGAGAGGGTGAAAGCCCCGTACGCGAAATTGCAGAGAGACTTAGCAGGATCCTGAGTAGGTCGGGACACGAGGAATCCCGATTGAAACCGCGAGGACCATCTCGCAAGGCTAAATACTAACTAGTGACCGATAGTGAACCAGTACCGTGAGGGAAAGGTGAAAAGAACCCCGGAAGGGGAGTGAAAAAGAACCTGAAACCGTGTGCCTACAAGTAGTCAGAGCACATTAAAGTGTAATGGCGTGCCTTTTGTAGAATGAACCGGCGAGTTACGTTATGGTGCAAGGTTAAGTCAGAAAAGACGGAGCCGGAGCGAAAGCGAGTCTGAATAGGGCGAAAGAGTATCATGACGTAGACCCGAAACCAAGTGACCTACCCATGACCAGGTTGAAGGCGTGGTAAAACACGCTGGAGGACCGAACCCACGTGAGTTAAAAATCGCGGGGATGAGTTGTGGGTAGCGGTGAAATTCCAAACGAACTTGGAGATAGCTGGTTCTCTCCGAAATAGCTTTAGGGCTAGCCTCGTGTGAATGATAATGGAGGTAGAGCGCTGTTTGGACTAGGGGCCCGTCAGGGGTTACTGAATCCAGATAAACTCCGAATGCCAGATATCAATGCACGGGAGTCAGACTGCGAGTGATAAGATCCGTAGTCGAAAGGGAAACAGCCCAGATCACCAGTTAAGGTCCCCAAATCTATGCTAAGTGGAAAAGGATGTGGAGTTGCGTAGACAACTAGGATGTTGGCTTAGAAGCAGCCACCATTTAAAGAGTGCGTAATAGCTCACTAGTCGAGTGACGCTGCGCCGAAAATGTACCGGGGCTAAGCATAGTACCGAAACTGTGGATGCATATATTATATGCGTGGTAGGAGAGCGTTCTAAGTGCGGCGAAGTTAGATCGAGAGGACTAATGGAGCGCTTAGAAGTGAGAATGCCGGTATGAGTAGCGAAAGATAGGTGAGAATCCTATCCGCCGAAAGACTAAGGTTTCCTGGGGCAGGCTCGTCCGCCCAGGGTAAGTCGGGACCTAAGGTAAGGCCGAGAGGCGTAGCCGATGGACAACAGGTAGATATTCCTGTACTGAAATTGTTCGATATGAGCAAAGGAGGGACGCAGGAGGCCAATGACGCATGTTGCTGGAAATACATGTGCAAGCAGTAAGAAAAAAGATGAGTCAAATGCTTGTCTTTAGATTTCAAGCTGTGACGCGGAGCGAAATAAAAGTAGCGAAGGTCATGATGTCACACTGCCAAGAAAAGCTTCTAGCCAGAACAATTTTACCCGTACCGCAAACCGACACAGGTAGTCGAGTGGAGAACACTCAGGTGAGCGAGAGAACTCTCGTTAAGGAACTCGGCAAAATGACCCCGTAACTTCGGGAGAAGGGGTGCTGATAGTAAAATATCAGCCGCAGTGAATAGGCCCAAACAACTGTTTATCAAAAACACAGGTATCTGCAAAATCGTAAGATGACGTATAGGTACTGACACCTGCCCGGTGCTGGAAGGTTAAGAGGAGAGCTTAGCGCAAGCGAAGGTTTGAATTGAAGCCCCAGTAAACGGCGGCCGTAACTATAACGGTCCTAAGGTAGCGAAATTCCTTGTCGGGTAAGTTCCGACCTGCACGAAAGGTGTAATGATTTGGGCACTGTCTCAACGAGAGACTCGGTGAAATTATAATACCCGTGAAGATGCGGGTTACCCGCGACAGGACGGAAAGACCCCATGGAGCTTTACTGTAGCTTGATATTGAGTATTTGTTAAACATGTACAGGATAGGTAGGAGCCAGAGAAAGTAGGACGCTAGTCTTACCGGAGGCAATGTTGGGATACTACCCTTGTTTGATGGATCCTCTAACTCACAGAGCTGAGCGTTCTGGAGGACAGTGTCAGGTGGGCAGTTTGACTGGGGCGGTCGCCTCCTAAAGTGTAACGGAGGCGCCCAAAGGTTCCCTCAGAATGGTTGGAAATCATTCGCAGAGTGTAAAGGTATAAGGGAGCTTGACTGCGAGAGCTACAACTCGAGCAGGGACGAAAGTCGGGCTTAGTGATCTGGTGGTACTGCATGGAAAGGCCATCACTCAACGGATAAAAGCTACCCTGGGGATAACAGGCTTATCTCCCCCAAGAGTTCACATCGACGGGGAGGTTTGGCACCTCGATGTCGGCTCGTCGCATCCTGGGGCTGAAGTCGGTCCCAAGGGTTGGGCTGTTCGCCCATTAAAGCGGCACGCGAGCTGGGTTCAGAACGTCGTGAGACAGTTCGGTCCCTATCCGTCGTGGGCGTAGGAAATTTGAGAGGAGCTGTCCTTAGTACGAGAGGACCGGGATGGACATACCGCTGGTGTACCAGTTGTCTTGCCAAAGGCATCGCTGGGTAGCTATGTATGGAAGGGATAAGCGCTGAAAGCATCTAAGTGCGAAGCCCCCCTCAAGATGAGATTTCCGATGCGAAAGCAGTAAGACACCTTAAAGACGATGAGGTAGATAGGCTAGGAGTGGAAGCATAGCGATATGTGGAGCGGACTAGTACTAATCAGTCGAGCACTTGACCAAAGCTCAAAGGTTTAAAGGCTAGAGATTATATTCAGTTTTGAGTGTAAAAGCTCAGAAAGAGTACGGTGGCGATGGCAAGAAGGATACACCTGTTCCCATGCCGAACACAGAAGTTAAGCTTCTTAACGCCGAGAGTAGTTGGTGGGAAACTGCCTGCGAGGGTAGGCAGTCGCCGTGCTCTTTTTTAATATTCCGGCTTAGCTCAGTTGGTAGAGCACCTGACTGTTAATCAGGTTGTCGTCAGTTCGAGTCTGACAGCCGGAGTAAAGTGATGAGTTAAAGGAAGAATGAAGAATTATCTTTGTTCTTCCTTTTTTTGTATAGTTATTATTTTTCATGAAAAAATCCTCTAGTTTTCTTAACTAGAGGATTTAATATTAATTACTTTTTTTCTGTATAAAGTGAGTTAGACATACTAAAACTGTAAAAATTATTCCTGCACTTATCATTGGAATTCGATAATTTGGAAATATTAGTAACACAATAATCATTGCTATAAAAAATATTAGTACTGCTATATCTGATATTGGATATAACGGCATTCTAAATGTTGGAAGTTCATTCTTTGGTGTCTTTTTACGGTAAGTCATATGAGTCACGATCATAATTGACCAAATTAATAAAAACATACTCGTTGCAGTGGCAGAAATAAAGGTAAAAGCATCCTTTAAAAAGAGATTTAAAAGAGGTGCTAATGCAATTAAAACTGTTGAGAATACTAAAGCATTTTTAGGTAATTGTCGATGATCCAACTTACCTAAATGCTTACTGATTTTGTTTTTACCATTGTAATTTATTGAAAATAATAAACGGCCCGCACTATAGATAAAGCTATTAGTTGATGAAATGGCTGCACTTATAACAACAAAGTTAATTATTGAACCTGCATTTTTTATTCCTGTTGCACCTAATGCTTGGACGAATGGTGAACTTGAAGTTGAAACCTTTGTCCAAGGAATTGCTAATAAGATACTTAGAATTGCAAGCACATAAAATAAAATAATTCGAACAGGCAGTTGGTCAATAGCACGTGTAATAGTTTTCTTTGGTTCTTTTGCTTCAGCAGCAGTTAAACCAATTAACTCAACACCGATGAAACTAAAGATTACCATTTGAAAACCTAATAAAAAGCCTTTCGGACCTTTGGCGAAAATACCACCATCAATCATAATGTTATTCCAGCTAACATGCCCATACTTTGTTGAAGAATTTGTAATTAATAGGTAGAAGACCAGAATAACAAATGCAATAATTGTTACAATTTTAATAATTGCAAAACTAAACTCTAAGTTTCCAAATACCCGTGCTGAAATTAGATTAATAGCTAATAGTACTAATAAAGTAATTAATCCGGGAATCCAACTTTGCAGGTTGGGCCACCAATATTGAAAATAAATCCCTAAGGCGGTAATTTCTGCCATAGCGAGAGTTAACCAACTGAACCAATATAAATATCCTGTTGTTGTTCCAATACTTTTTCCTAAGTATTCTGAAATAAAATCAATATAGGTATTTTTCTTAATATCTGAAAGTATCAGTTCTCCGAGTGCTCTCATTAACAGAAAAAGAAAGAATCCAACTAAGCAATAGATAAAAATTACTGCAGGACCAGCTAGTTCAATACTATTTCCAACTCCTAGAAATAGTCCTGTTCCAATTGTTCCCCCTAATGCAATTAGTTGAATATGGGCATTTGTCAAACTCCGTTTCATAGTTTTAACCTCAGATGATTCTGAGCTATTTTTTGACATTAAAATATAAAACTCCTTTCATAGTTTATTAAAATTTTAACATAAAAATCTATGATAACTGATAAAACGTATAGTTTTTAAGATTTTTTATAAGATTATGAATAAAAAAATTACTTGATAATTTTGTGAAATATTTTTCAATATTATAAAAAATGTAACCGATAACATTATTGAAAACAGTTATTTCTTACTTTTTATCATATTGTGAATTTGTAAAAAGATGCACAAAGTCATTTACAAGTGTTAGATATAAGGACTATACTGTCATTGTTCAAAAAAATATGCCTAGATTTCCGAGTAGGAGGCCCAATTAAATGGTGCAAGATAAAAAGGCGACAAAAGAAGAAAAAGCAATTGATGTAAATAAAATGATTGATGGCTATGTAGAAAAAGCCCATGTTGCTTTAGATGAGATGGCCAATTTTGATCAAGAACAAGTTGATAAAATTTGTGAAGCTATCGCAAGTGCAGGGGAACAGAATAGTTATTTACTTGCAAAAATGGCTGTTGAAGAAACTGGTCGTGGAGTAGTAGAAGATAAGACTATTAAAAATATGTTTGCCAGTGAAAACATTTGGAATAGTCTTCGTCATGAAAAAACTGTTGGCGTTATCGAAGAAGATAAAGAAAAACAATTAATTAAAATTGCAGAACCTAAAGGCGTAATTGCTGGAGTAACTCCCGTTACTAACCCAACCTCAACTGTAATCTTTAAAGCTATGCTTGCTTTAAAAACTAGAAATGCTATTATTTTTGGTTTCCACCCACAAGCACAAAAGAGTTGTGTAAAAACTGGTGAAATTATTCGAGAAGCAGCAATTAAAGCTGGTGCTCCTAAATATGCTATTCAATGGATCGAATATCCAAGTCTTGAAGCAACAAGTACTTTAATGAATCATCCAAATGTTCAAACTATTTTAGCTACTGGTGGTCCTGGAATGGTTAAGGCAGCTTATTCATCTGGTAAACCTGCAATCGGTGTTGGTCCAGGTAATGGTCCTTCATATATTGAAAAGACCGCCAATATTCCAGAATCCGTCTATGATATTGTCCTCTCTAAGACTTTTGATAATGGTATGATTTGTTCCTCCGAAAATTCTGTAGTAGTTGATGAGGATATCTATAACGACGTAAAAGATGAATTTAAGTCTTGGAATTGTTATTTCTTAAAACCAGATGAAATTAAGAAATTCGAAGAAAAATTCATTGATCCTAAGAGAGGAACTGTTGCTGGTCCAGTTGCTGGTCGTTCGGCTTATCAAATTGCAAAATTATGTGGAGTAGATGTACCAGAAGATACTAAGGTAATTATTGCCGAATACAAGGGTGTGGGTAAAAAGTATCCTTTATCTGCTGAAAAGCTTTCTCCTGTATTTACCATGTATAAAGCTAAGGGTCATGAAGATGCCTATAAGATTTGTACCGACCTTCTAAATTATGGTGGGCGCGGCCATACTGCGGGGGTTCATTCTCAAGATGAAAAAGTAATTGATGAGTTTTCAATGAAAATGGATGCATGCCGTATTTTGGTTAACTCTCCAGCTTCAGTTGGTGGCGTTGGTGACTTGTACAACAATATGCTTCCTTCCCTTACTTTAGGGACCGGTTCATATGGTGCTAATACTTTTTCACATAATATTGGTGCTAGAGACTTGCTTAACATTAAGACAGTTGCAAAACGTCGTGATAATATGCAATGGATCAAGGTTCCAAAGAAGACATATTTTGAACATAATGCAGCAAATTATTTAAAGCATATGCCTGATGTTGAAAGATTTTTCATCGTGACTGATGAAGGTGTAGCAAGCAAGTACATTAATGAAATTACTGATATTATTAGTCAACGTCGTGGTAAAAAGAGCTATGAAGTCTTTCAAGCAGTAACTAAGGATCCTGATACTGATATAATTGCTGACGGTGTTCACCGGATGAATATCTTTAAACCGGATGTCGTGATTGCTATTGGTGGTGGATCTGTAATGGCTGCTGCTAAGGCAATGCGATTATTTTACGAAAATCCAGATATGAGTTTTGAAGATGCTTATTCAAAATTTTTAGATATTAGAAAAAGAACGGTAAGATTTCCAAAATATAATGCTATCCAATTAGTATGTATTCCAACTACTTCAGGAACTGGTTCAGAAGTATCACCATTTTCAATTATTAAAGATGCAAAGACCGGAATTAAACACACTCTTTGTGATTATTCTTTAAATCCTGATGTTGCCATTGTTGACGATCAATTTGTAGAAACTATGCCAAAGGAATTGATTGCTCGCTCTGGTTTTGAAGCATTAGCTCATGCAGTAGAAAGTTATGTTTCGACTATGGCTACTGATTTTACTCGTGGCTGGTCGATGGAAGCTATCAAGTTGATTTTTGAAAACTTAGAAAAATCATATAATGGTGATCAAAATGCTAGAAGCAGAATGCATAATGCAGCTACTTTAGCTGGTATGGCATATGCAAATGCATTCTTAGGTGTAGGACATGCAATTGCTCATACAGAATCATCTGAGTTTGGTATTCCAAGTGGCTTAAGTGATGCTATTGCAATGCCATATGTGATTAGATTCAATTCTAAAAAGCCTAGAAAGCTTGCAATGCGCCCACATTATTCAACTTTTAGAGCTGATAAAGATTATGCAGAAATTGCACGTAGTCTGGGACTAAAAGGAAATAGCGACCAAGAACTAATTGATGCTTTAATCAAGAAAGTTGTTGAATTAGGACATGCTGTTGGGATGAAGTTAAGCCTTAAAGCTAATGGAATTAGTGAGGCTGACTTTAATAATAAGGTAGAAAACATGGCTGTTGAAGCTTATGGCGACCAAAACGTTGTAACAAATCCTTCTGCTTTATTGATTAGTGAAATTAAGAATCTAATGAAAGAAACCTACACTGGAAAGGGGATTGAAGCTTAATTTTTTCGTATATCTCTTAAAATATTAATATGAATTCGCACGTAAAAAGGGAAGCAATCTATTGCTTCTCCTTTTTATTTTGATCAAAAACAAAAAGAATGATAATTCTTTACCAAAAAGTGTAAAGAATATATCATTCTTTTTCTGTATGTATGTAAATTAAACTATAAAACTATTACTATAAATTAGACTAATTTAATTTGCTAGCTTTCTTCAAGATGTCTTGAGCCTTTTCAAGATAGTGGTGTTCAGTTCTGAAAGCATCAATATCTCCACCGTTGAAGTCATTTAACTTAGCAAGTTTGTCATCCAATTCTGCGAAGTCCTTCTTCAAATCGTTGATAACAGGTTCTTCTTCTTCTTCATAGACGTAGTGGTTTTCTGTTGAATCCTTAGGACCTTCGCCTTTGAATTCTTCGATCTTATCTTCGTCTTTGTCGACTTTTATTGCGTGCTTAAGAATTGACTTAATATCCTTAATTGTTTCATGTTGAGCGGTGCGATGTTTCTTATCATCAATACTATCCTCAATCTTTGTTAAGTGACCTTCTGCATCTGAAATCTTCTTAGCAATTCTGTCTAATGCTTTCATTTCTCTTTTTGCATAATCTGTCATAACAATATACCTCCTAAAATCATTCTATTAACTTAATCATCTTTACTATAGAATCTAATAGTTATAGATTCAAGAAAAAGATGTTATTTTATAAAATAAGCGTATAGGTTTAAAATAACTAATACTTTCATAAATATATATAGATATATTAGATAAAATAATAACATTAGTTACTATGATGTTATTTATAAATCTATGCTTTAATAGTATATTTTTGCATGCATATAAAGCAGTTTTAAATAGAAATGTTAGCTTTTATAATAAGTTATAAGAAAGAAGAGTGAAATAATGCTTAGAGAAGATGCAAAAAACATCCATGAAAAAGTTTTAAAAGCAAATGATCCTGAAGCTTGGGAAAGAATTAGTCATTTTGCGTTTGAGGAAGTCCAAGATGATGTAGACCTACCAAATAAAACAAAATTATTATCTAATTTAGCTTATTTGCTAGGGATGCAAGGTTTAGAAGAATATCGCTTAATGCTTCCGGTTGCTCTAGATGACGGAGTAAGTCCAATTGAAGCGAAAGAAGTAGTTTATCAAGCGGTTGATTATTTAGGATTAGGACGTGTAATGCCATTTTTTGAAGCAACAAATCAAATCTTGCTCGATCGTGGTGTTAAATTACCCTTACCTAGTCAAGCTACCACTACTATGAAAAATCGTCTTGAAAAAGGTGAAGAGACTCAAATTAGATTATTTGGATCACAAATGAAAGATTTTGCTAAAAAGGGTGTTATCAATAAGTGGTTAGTAGATAATTGTTTTGGAGATTATTACACAAGAAAAAGCCTAGACGATAAAGAGAGAGAAATGATAACTTTCTGTTATTTGGCCGCTCAAGGAGGGTGTGAACCACAATTGTTGGCCCACGCCAAGGCTAATGTAGGTCTAGGAAATGATCAACAATTTTTAACCAAGGTTGTTTTAGCAAATATTCCATTTATTGGCTATCCTCGTAGCTTAAATGCAATTAATGTTATTAATCAAGTAAAATAGTGAGTATTTAATGGCGCTGAAATCATTATGGTTTCAGCGTTTTTTGTTGTACCTTCATGGCTAGATAAATAAAAATATAGTAGAATATATGTTCGAAAGGAGCTAGAGCCATGAATACCGATGAATTATTAAGTTATGCTATAAGACATTTTGGAAAAAATAGTATTAGTGAAGTTAATGACAATCCTAATTTGGTAGTTTTTAGTTCACCGATTACTAAAAATTGGTTCGCTCTTTTAAATTTAGATCCTAAAAATAAAAGTTTAAACATTAATGTTGGAGATTTTGCAGCAACAATTAAAGACTTACCTGGCTTTTCAGCTTCATCATTAATAAAAGAAGCTAAGTGGGTTGAAGTTAGTTTAGGGTTAAGTAATCAAAAAATAAAAAAAGCATTGGAATATGCTTTTAAAATTGCTCTCATGTCCAATAAACGACCTAATCCTGAAAAATTAATTTATATTCCTGATACTATTCAAAATGATGAAGAAAGTGTCTATCATGAGCAGAAATTAAACTTTAAAAACTGGAAAAGGTCATCTAATATCCTTAGAAAAGAAACAGATTCTACGGAAGAAAAAATCAATTTAAATTTTGAAGATACCCAGCTTGTTCCTAAAGAAATAAAAAAGATGATTGAGTCCTATCAATATTCTTTACCTGGATCTATTCGTAGAGAACAAAATTTTTATTTACAGGGTAAATTAATGGCTTCATACGAAGAGCACTATAAAGGAAAACAATCTTTCTTACGATATTATCCAACTTATCATGACTTAACAGTGGGGCAGGCACGGACGTATTTTACTTGGCGTACGAAAATTAGACAAAATATCTATGAAAAAATTTCAGATTCCTATGCTTACATTTATTTGTATGAATTACTAAATGGAATTGGAATTAAGGATCCAGAAGAAGGATTAGATAAGTTAATTACTTTTAATAAAAATTATGCTCAAAAATTTTCACCGGAAATGGGTGCTTATCTTGAAAGATGGATTCGCGATTATATTGTTTTTTACAATATAAATAAAGCAAATGATACGTTTTTTGTTAAAGAAAAAGATAATGATAAAAAGTATGAACGGCTGTTATCACCAGATCAATTTTCTAACCACGAAGTTGCAGAAAACTTAATGAAGTTATCTAATTATAAGATTAGCAATTGCCCCTTGTATAAAAAGAATATAGAAAAATTTGAACATCTTTTAGTCCTAATTTGGCACAAAATTTTAGATTTACGGAATGATGGATTTGATTTTTTTACTAGTTATATTGCTTATAAGAATCAGATGACAGTTCAACTATTTTCAGCTGCTGTATTTAATCATCAGCTAGAGCCAAAGACAACTAGCTATGAAATTGATCAAATTAGAAAATATTTTTATGATGAAGAAAAGAATACATGGTATTGTGAGTCTTACTGGGGATTGACTGGTCAAAAAAGTATTATGGGTAATTTTTTGCATGAAGTAGATCGCAAAATAAGATTATGTTTTAATTTGGGACGAAATTTAAAACCTCGAAAAATAGAAAAGCATTATCTTAAAGCTATTAGGGATGGGATTAAAGAATATCAAATAGAGGAACAAAAATTAAAACAGCCTAAAATTGAATTTAACCTGTCCCAGTTATCAACAATTCGAGCGGATGCAGCGGGGACTCGAGACAGTTTATTAACTGAAGAAGAACTTCAAGCTGAGCAAGAAGAAAATAAGCAAATTGAAGAAGCTGTTGTAGATGATGAGCAAGAAAACTACGGGTTAAGCTCAGAAGAGACGACCACCATAACTTTGCTTTTAAAAGGAAAAGATCTAAACAAATATCTTAAAGGACAGCATTTAATGGCTGCCGTTATAATTGATAATATAAATGAAAAACTTTTTGATGAATTTGGTGATAATGTCATTGAGTTTATAAATGATATACCTACAGTAATTGAAGATTACCAAGAAGATCTAGAGGATATGTTTTTGAAAGGAACAAACTAAAGTATGGCTATTAATAAAAATAGAAAAGTGCCTAAAAGAATAGCTCAAACTATTTTAAATTCTTTAAAAGGTGGGGTAGTACCTAGAATCGGATTACCATACATTACTGTTGGGAGAAAAGCCGAAGTTGAAGCTTTGTTACATGATGTAGAGCTAATCAAAGACGGAGGAGCTTCTTTTAGATTTATAGTAGGTCGGTATGGCTCGGGAAAGAGTTTCTTACTTCAAACTATTAGAAATTATGTAATGGATAAAAATTTTGTTGTGGTTGATGCTGATTTATCGCCGGAAAGACGGCTACAGGGTGGAAAAGGGCAAGGATTAGCAACTTATCGAGAACTAATTCAAAACCTTTCCACCAAAACTAGACCTGAAGGTGGAGCACTAACCTTAATTTTGGATCGCTGGATTAATTCGGTTCAAATGCAAGTTAGATCAGATACAGGATTAAATGATGATACTCCTGCCTTTGAAGACGCAGTCAATAAGAAAATTTATGCAGTAATTTCTAATCTTTCTGAATTAGTGCACGGGTTTGACTTTGCAAAGTTACTTGAAATGTATTATCAAGCCTATATCAAGGATGATGAGAAAACAAAAGCAAAAGTTGTTAAGTGGTTTAGAGGTGAATATGCCAATAAAACACAGGCTAAGAAAGAATTAGGAGTCGATATTGTAATATCTGATGATGATTGGTATGAGTACTTGAAATTATTTGCATCGTTTTTTAGACAAGCTGGATATGCGGGCTTGATGATTATGATTGATGAATTGGTCAATATTTATAAGATTCCAAATAGTATTAGCCGCCAATATAACTATGAAAAGATATTAACAATGTACAATGATGCCTTACAAGGAAAGTCGAAGTATCTTGGAATTATTATGGGTGGAACTCCGCAGGCAATTGAAGATAAGAGACGCGGAGTATATTCATATGAAGCATTGCGCTCACGTCTTGCTAGTGGAAAATTTTCTGAAGCCGGCAATCGAGATATGTATGCACCTGTTATTAAGCTTGAACCTCTTACCCTAGAAGAAATGCTTGTTTTAACTGAAAAACTTGCAGAGATGCATGCTAATCTGTATGGATATGAAAAAACAATTACAGAGGATGATTTACAAAAGTTCATAAAAATTGAATATTCACGTGTGGGAGCATCAACAAATATTACGCCACGTGAGATTATTCGTGATTTTATTGAATTATTAGACATTGTTTGGCAAAATCCAGAGACTGATGTTGAAAAACTACTTAATTCGGATAAGTTTTCTTATGCCGAATCAGAGGCAGTTTCTAATGAAAAGTCTGATGATTTTGCTGAGTTTAGAATTTAAGTGAAAAATGGATATTTTTACACGTTTTGCTCCCTTTATTCAAGATTATATTTATGAACATGGATGGAAAAATCTCCGTTCAATTCAAGTTGGAGCAGCAGAAACTATTTTTAATAGTCAAGATAATGTCTTGCTAGCTGCGTCGACTGCTTCTGGTAAAACTGAAGCAGCATTTTTTCCAATTTTAACTGATCTCTATGAAAATCCTCCTCAATCAGTAGGTGTATTGTATATTTCTCCACTAAAAGCACTAATTAATGATCAATATGAACGGTTAAATGAACTTTGTCAGGATGTTGATATTCCTGTATGGCGTTGGCATGGCGAAGTGACTCAGACACAAAAAAGAAAATTACTTAAACTTCCCTCTGGTATTTTACAAATCACACCGGAATCTTTAGAGTCATTGATGATTAATAAACATATGGATATTCCTAATTTGTTTCATGATCTGAGATATATTGTAATTGATGAATTGCATTCTTTTTTAAGATCTGACCGTGGAGGACAAACTTTTTGTTTAATCGAGAGATTATCTAAAATGGCCGGTGTTGATCCTCGTCGTATTGGACTTTCTGCAACAATTGGTGATACAAAATCTGCGGCTGAATTTTTAGGGGCTGGTTCTAAACGTAAAACTACTGTTCCTAAAGTAGAAGGAAGTGGACAAGTTTGGCGGCTATCAATGGAACACTTTTACGATAATGGCCCACAGGCTGATAGCAATGATTTTGATCCTGCTCAACCAGTTTTAGATGAGAAAAGTGATCACGCTCCAAACACAGCTGATCCATCAATGGCTTATATTTTTGAACATACACGCGGCAAAAAATGCTTAGTCTTTACTAATAGCCGGGAAGAATGTGAAGCAGTTTGTCAGATATTAAGACAATACTGTGAAGTAAAACATGAACCAGATCGTTTTTTAATTCATCATGGTAATCTATCTGCTGCTTATCGGCAAACTGCTGAAGCAAAAATGAAAGATGAAGATTCTTTGATGACTACTTGTGCTACCGCCACACTTGAATTAGGTATCGATATTGGAAAATTAGAGCGTGCTTTTCAGATTGATGCGCCATTTACTGTATCTGGCTTTTTACAAAGGATGGGGAGAACAGGACGTAGAAGCAATCCTTCGGAAATGTGGTTTGTAATGCGCGAATCACATCCTGAGTCCCGTGCGATGCTTCCTGAGATTATTCCATGGTCTTTATTACAAGGAATTGCTTTGGTTCAACTGTATCTAGAAGAAAGATGGGTAGAACCTCCTGAACCAAATCGCTTACCATATAGTTTGCTCTACCATCAGACCATGTCTACTTTAGCTTCGAATGGTGAAATGACGCCTGCAGAGCTAGCGTCGCGAGTATTGACACTGCATTATTTTCGGAATGTTAGTCAAGATGATTATCGAGTATTACTTAGACATCTAATTAAAGAAGATCATATTCAGCAAACTGAAAATGGTGGTTTAATTGTAGGTCTAAGTGGTGAACGCATAGTTAATAATTTTAAGTTTTATGCTGTTTTTCAAGAAAATGAAGAATATTCTGTTAAGTCAGAATCAGAAGAGCTGGGAACTATTGTTAAACCACCGCCGGTTGGGGATAAAATAGCGATAGCGGGTCGTGTTTGGGTAGTAGAGGATGTAGATCGTAAACGACATCAAGTCTATTGCCATCCTGTTAAAGGACGTATTCCGGCATATTTTGGGGATGTTGCAGGCGATATTCAGCCTAAGATTTTACAAAGAATGAATAAAATTTTAACCGAGCAAAAGCAATACCCCTATCTAATGAAGCATGCTATTGCGCGTCTTAAAGAAGTGCGTGATACTGCTAAAACTTCGGGTATGCTAGAAAGTAACTTAATTAACTTAGGTGGAAAAATGTGGTGTCTCTTTCCGTGGACAGGAACATATGCATTCTTAGCTTTAGAAAGATTAATCAAAATGAAGTGTGCTAAGCGAATTGGCTTGCGCGGCTTTAATTCTAGTCGTCCGTATTTTATGCAATTTGCAATGGATGTAAGTAAGGAAGAATTTTTAGAAATTTTAGTAGAAGAAGCTAATAAAGATTTTGACCCATTAGAGCTAGTGTATCCAAATGAAGTACCGGTATTTGATAAATATGATGAATATCTGCCCGATGAATTAGTGAGAAAAGAATTTGCTCATAGTATTTTAGATATTGAAGAAATGAGAAAATGCGTTAATCAATTGCAATAAAAAAATCCATTCAGTCGTGATGATTGAATGGATTTTTTTGATTTATTTATCTTCGTAACCCTTTGGGTGACTCTTGTGCCAGTTCCAAGCAGTGGCAATTACGTCATCAACATCTTCATGTTTTGGCTTCCAACCTAAAACTTTACGAGCTTTGCTTGAGTCAGCAACTAAGGAATCAGGGTCTCCGCCTCTTCTTGCACCAATAGTGTAAGGAATGTCGATACCAGTAACTTTCTTAGCAGCTTCAAGAATTTCTAAGTTAGAGTATCCTTGGGCAGTACCTAAGTTAAAGACATCAGATTTATTAGTGTCCATCACGTGCTTAAGAGCTAAGATATGAGCATCAATTAGGTCTTCAACTTGAACGTAGTCACGGACGTTAGTACCATCTTTAGTGTTATAGTCATCCCCAAAAATAGTGAAGTTACCGTCGCCCGCAATAGCACTCTTTAAAATGTTAGGAATCAAGTGAGTTTCAGGTCCGTGATCTTCACCGATTGAACCATCACTTGAAGCACCAGCTACATTGAAGTAACGAAGAGCGATTGACTTAATACCATTAGCCTTGTCAGCCCAGTGCATAATCTTTTCCATCATCATCTTAGTTTCACCATATGGGTTAATTGGATTTAATGGAGTGTCTTCAGTAATTGGTAATTTTTCAGGAATACCGTAAGTAGCAGCACTAGAAGAGAAGACTAAATATTTAACTTTAGCATCTTCCATAGCTTGAAGTAGTGAAATCATCCCAGAAACATTATTATCGTAGTATTTCAAAGGTTTCTTAACTGATTCACCAACTAATGAGTAAGCAGCAAAGTGCATTACTGCGTCAATATTTTCATCACGTAAGATTTTGCTTACTAAATTAGTATCTTCAATGTCACCTTGATAGAATTTAGCTCTCTTGTCGACAGCTTTTCTGTGACCAGTGTAGAGAGAATCAAGGACAACAACATCGTTTCCTTCTTCAATTAATTTTCTAACAGCGTGAGAGCCAATGTAACCAGCTCCGCCGATAACTAATACTCGCATTAACGTTACTCCTTTTTAAATAAATAATAACCGAATCAAGTTAATTTTATCATAATAGCTTAGTTTGAAAATTCTGATTTGAAAATTTGTGCATTTTGAAATCCTAAATGATCTATTACTGCAAATTGTATTTCTTTAATCGGTGAGGGAGTGCGCCATACATCATGCCACATCTTAGCAACTTCAATTCCACGAAAGCCAAACGCCCCAGCTCCCCAGCTCCCCAGGCCCCTAAAATTAATTTATCTATTCTTTCATATTCAGCGATGTTTTTTACAAATTCCATTCTTTTTTTAGTACTATACAAGCTTTTTCATAAGAAATGTTATTATGTTTGGCGATAGTATAACAAGGAGCAGCACAAGTGATAACGTCTAGTGTATTAACAAAACTTCCGTCTAAATTTGTAAATACAATATTAGGAGTATAAATAGCACGATGTTCATATAAGTTTTGATTGAGATTAATTTGATTCCAGCTATAGTATTGAGAAAATTTGATTAGAACTTGATAAAGATCTGATTGATGACATAAAACTTCTTCTTGAGCTAGTGCTCCGTGTAAGTAGCCTCCTCCTGGTATGGTGTAATTTGCAAAATTAAGAATAGCTACTTTTAGATTAGGATCTTTTTCTTTTAGAGATATTCCCGCATGTGCTGAATCTATATTTTTAAAACTTAAAATAGGATAATTATTTCCTGTATATTTCACTTCTGAGGCATTGGTAAATATTTTACTTTGCATGGCACTACACTTTATCTCAGCCTTATATTTTTTCCCTATTATTTCATTATGCTTTTTTGCCATTCGTACATGTTGTTCTACAATTCCCATTTTTTTACCTATTAAATAAAATGATTTTATATAAAAAATTATAAGCATAAAAGATGCAAATTAATATTTTATGTATAAAATAATAGTTAAAAGAATAAACTTGTAAAAAGTAAGAGGAAAATGATATGGAGACAATTAAAAACATAATTATCGGCTTTGGAAAAGGTGGGAAAACCTTAGCTAAGTTTCTAGCACAAAAGGGAGAAGAAGTATTAGTAATTGAAAAATCTAATAAGATGTATGGAGGTACTTGTATTAACATTGCCTGCCTACCTTCAAAAAGATTAATTATTGAAGCAGCTAACGGCGTTTCTTATGTGGATGCGGTAAACGGTAAAAATGAAATGACTGCACAATTGCGGGAGAAAAACTATCATATGCTTGCAGACGAAAAGACTGTAACTGTATTAGATGGAGAAGCGCATTTTATTGCTGATCATGAAATTGAAGTAAAACTTTCTAATGGTAAAAAGGTTCAGTATAAAGGAGACCGTATTTTCATTAATACTGGTGCAGTTCCAGTGATGTTACCAATCCCGGGCTTAAAAGAAAGCAAGTATATCCTTGATTCAACTCAAGCCATGGATGAAAAGAAGAGGCCAAAGAATTTAACAATTATTGGAGCGGGATATATTGGCTTGGAATTTGCTAGCATGTTTGCAAAATATGGTAGTAAAGTTACAGTGCTTGATCATAATAAGGAATTTTTAGCTCGTGAAGATGAGGATATTAGTAATGCAGTAAGAAAAGATATGGAAGATGCTGGTATTAAGTTTGAACTTGGTGCTGATATTGAAAAAATTACTGATGAAACAAGTGATGCAAAAATTACCTATCAAATAAATGGAAAAAGAAAGATGATTAATGCAGACCGAATTTTGGTAGCAACTGGTCGTAAACCAAATACTGAAAACTTAGGTTTAGAAAATACCGCGATTGAAACAACTGATCGTGGCGCTATAAAAGTAGATGATTTTCTAAGAACTACTGTGGAGAATGTGTGGGCAATCGGAGATGTTAAAGGTGGTCTTCAATTTACCTATATTTCTTTAGATGATTTTAGAATTATTAAAGATCAACTGTTTGGTACGGGTGCTCGCATGGTTAGTGACCGAAAGGTAGTTCCTTATAGTGTATTTATTTCACCCGCCTTGTCTCAAGTTGGTTTAAATGAGAAGCAAGCAAATAGATTAGGAAAAGAATACAAGTTATTTAAGTTGCCCGTTACAGCAATTCCTAAAGCAAAGGTTGCAAAAGATTATAGAGGTTTATTTAAGGCACTCGTTGACCCAGAAACTGAAAAAATTCTAGGGGCTACACTTTATGGAATTGAGTCATATGAATTGATTAGTATGATTTCTTTAGCGATGAAGGCCCATTTATCCTATACGGTTTTAAGAGATCAGATTTATACTCATCCGACAATGTCTGAAGCTTTTAATGACTTATTTAAATAAATTAATTGTAAAAAGCTAAATTTCATGAAAAAAGCAAAAATTACTTTTATAATGTAAGTAATTAAAGAAACGAGGAAAAATATGAAATTTAATTCAATTGAAGATACATATACATTGAATAATGGTGTCAAAATTCCGATTATTGGTTTTGGTACTTGGCAAACTCCAGACGGGGATGTGGCAAAACACGTAGTTGAAGCAGCATTGAATAGTGGATATAGACATATTGATACTGCTGCAGCTTATGGAAATGAAGAAAGTGTAGGAGAGGGAATTAAGAATAGTGGCATTAACCGCCATGACTTATTTATCACTACTAAACTTTGGAATTCAGATCACGGTTATAAAGAATCAAAAGCTGCAATTGATAGAAGTTTGCAAAATTTAGGGACAGATTATTTAGATTTATATTTAATTCACTGGCCTAATCCATTGGCTCTTCGAGATCACTGGGCTGAAGCAAATGCAGAAAGCTGGAGAGCTATGGAAGAAGCAGTTAAGGCGGGTAAGATTAGAGCTATTGGAGTTTCTAATTTTAGAAAGCATCACCTAGAGGAATTGCTTAAAACTGCAGAAATAAAACCAGCCGTTAACCAAATTATGCTTAATCCAAGTGATTTACAATCAGATGTAGTGAAAGTAAATGAAGAGCTAGGATTATTAAGTGAAGCATACAGTCCATTAGGCACTGGTGGTTTATTAGGAAATGAAGTTGTTGGCGAAATAGCTAATGAAGTCGGAAAATCACCGGCTCAAGTTTTAATTCGTTGGTCGCTAGAACATGGATTTTTACCTTTACCTAAATCTGTTCACGATAAATACATTGCAGCCAATATTGATGTATTTGATTTTGAATTAAATGATGAGCAGATGAGCAAATTAGATAGTTTACATGGGGTTAGCGGCTTAGCTACTGATCCAGATACGGCTAACTTTTAATTAAAAGTCGAAGTAGTGGTACTTCGACTTTTTTATTTGTAAAATTTTTATGATGCTTTACAGGGGAAGAAAATCTTTGTTATAATTCTAGTGTTAACGCTGAATTAGCTCAGTTGGTAGAGCGCTTCCCTCGTAAAGAAGAGGTCGCCAGTTCGATCCTGGCATTCAGCACTCAGGGTATTAACTAAGAGTCTTTCAAATAAAGTTTTAGAAAACTTTATTTGAAAGGCTCTTTTTTTACATTAATATTTAATATAACCTAAAAAAGCAGGGCCACGGCCCTGCCTTGTTAGGTATACTAGTAGAAAAAATGAAATGAGTGAGATTATGACTTTAATTTACACACGCTATGCTACTAATGATGACTTATCAAATATCATGATTATTATTAATGAAGCAAAAGATTTTCTAAAGCAGAGTGGTAGTAGTCAATGGCAAGGAACCTATCCAAACGAAGATACAATTTTAACTGATATTAAGAATAAAAATGCTTTGGTCTTAATGGTAGATGATCAGGTAGCTGGCTATGCGGCAAGTGTTGTTGGGATAGAGCCAACTTATCAGAAAATAAATGGGGAGTGGAAAAATACTAACGATGATTATGCTACTTTTCATCGTTTAGCTATTAGCAGTAAGTATCGCGGGATGCACTTAGCTAATTTTATGTTTTCAGATTTGATTTCAATTATGGTAAATCAAGGAATTAAAAATTTTAGAATTGATACATCACGTAAAAATCAAATTATGCAACATTTAGCTTTAAAAAATAATTTTATTGAACGTGGGATTATTATGGTTGATGAAGATCCAGAGGATCCTAGTCGTTTAGCCTATGAATTAAATCTATAATTTGATATGTTTGTTCAAAATTACTACTCCAATAATTAGTAATAATATTGCTACTGCATGAATTAAAATTTGCATTGGTTCACCATGCGCAGTAATTAAATTTCTTAAAAGGGCTGTAATTCCTAGACTCATTAAAAAGTTTAAGCTTGTATGACCCATATGCTTTAAGGCTGCCACAATCATAGCCGAAAATTCAAAGAATAAGAAGAAAGTGACTATTTCATCTAACACTTTCGTAGGTATGTTAATTAAATTATTGCTAATCATAATACGACCTATTGCAAATAATTGACTAAACATCAGGATCAGCATTAAAGCCCCTAAAATTCCTAAAGCAATTATAGTAAAAAAGCGTAGAATATTAGCATATTTACTAGCTGTTTTATTAAATTTCTTCATTATACATGTACCTTTCAATTGCAGATAAGAATATTTTTACGCTTTTTAGTTAATTTTTCCAGAGGTGTTGTACGCCTTAATTTCATTAAAGAATGATATCTTTAATATAGAAGAGTCTAAAAATTACTTATGAGGTATTAAAAATGCCGTTTACTTTTTCTGAAATTATTGTTTTATTTTTTACATATTCTGTAATTGGCTGGATATGGGAAACAATCTATTGTTCGGTTAAGGATCATCATTATGATTATCGGGGATTTTTGTTTGGGCCTCATTGTCCCGTATATGGCTTTGCAGTAACAACGATTTTAATCTGTACCTATCGCATTCAAAATAATCTTTTCCTACTATATGTAGATGGTGTAATAGTAGCGACAATTTTTGAGTATTTCGCTAGTGTATTTTTACAATATGTTTTCCATATGAAGTTATGGGACTATTCACATTTATGGGGCAATGTCCAAGGTAGGATTGCACCAATTATTTCTTTATTTTGGGGATAGGGGTAGTCTTTCTTGTAAAAGTTATTCAGCCAGTTGTTCAAAAGTTAATTACTTGGGAAGAAATAAAGACGCATGGCTATCTTGCTTTAATAATAGTAATTGTGATGGGAACAGACTTTATTCCTACTATCTTTAGTGTAGAGAAACTACATATGAGTACTAAAATTTGGAATGAGCGCTTAAACACTAGCATGAAATTAGATGAAGGTAAATTAAACCAGGCCTTTGATAAATTAATGGAAACATTATCCTGGAATCAGAAGCGATTCCTTACGAGTTTCCCGCAGTTAAAGTTTACTGATACAAAGAAATTTAACCAATTTAAGAATAGATGGATAAAGAAAAGAAGAGAGAGTTAAGAAAAATGACTCTCTCTTCTTTGTTTTGCTACAGAAAGATTACATCGTTACATTATTGTAACTTAAGGCGCAAATATTACAGGAATGTAACAAGATGAAATATATCCTTAATTTTCTAGGAACTATTCTGCAATATTGGCCATGTATTATATAAGCTGTAAATAGAAATGACGAAATAATGATTCAAATCAAATTTATCAAGGAGAGAATTTAATTTTGGATATGCTTAATAAAAATTTGAAATCTACTTTAACTAAAACTGCTGCAGCTGCTGCCCTTACTTTAGCAGGTGCTGCAATTGTAAATAACACTCAAAACACTGTAAAGGCTGCAGAAGTTACTGTTGGTCAACAAGAAAAAGTTGTTACAATTAACTACCTTCCACACAAGAGCATTGCTGTTTGGAATTCATACGGTCCTGATAAGCAAATGACTGGTCAATACTTACCACATGCAACTGCTTGGAAAGTTATCAGAGCTGCATATGACGATGCTGGTAACAAGTGGTACGATCTTGGTGCAAACCAATGGGTAATGGCTAAGTACACTCGCTTAGGAAAAGATACTGTTGATCCTAATGTTGCTTCAGAATTGTTTACTTCACAAGCAAGTTCATACAATACTGCTGCACAAACTCAAACTACTCAAGGTTCATACTCAGCACCTAAGACTTCTGTAGGTACTTACTCTTCAGTACAAAGTACACAACAAACTCAACCTGCACAATCTCAATCAAGTTACACTTCAAATGTATCTGGTTCTGAAGCAGCAGCTAAAGCTTGGATTGCAAGTCGTGAATCCGGTGGTTCATACTCAGCAAGAAATGGTCAATACATTGGTAAGTACCAATTATCAGCATCATACCTTGGTGGAGATTACTCAGCAGCAAACCAAGAACGTGTAGCAGATAACTACGTAAAATCACGTTACGGTTCATGGTCTAACGCTCAAAGTTTCTGGCAAGCAAACGGCTGGTACTAAAAGTTAGTGAATAAAAAAAGAGATATCAGTTATGATATCTCTTTTTTTATTCGTAGTCCGAGAACGGAAAATACACAATTCATTTTTGTGACATTCTCGTCTTATTTATCACCTAGCATCTAATAAATCATTAAGGGGGCAGTAAGACAGAATAGGGCTAATTCATAAGGCATAGTAGTTTTATATAGTAATATTACAAGAAAACGTGTTCAAGTTACAAATATTACATAAACTGTAACATAAGGCACTTTTATTTAATAATGTGGTAGCATTCATGTCATGGTTTTGACATTTTGAGGCTGTATTATGTAACTTGTAAATTAAATGACTGATAAATATGAAAGGAAGAATTTCTCTTGAAATTTCAATCTATCTTAACTAAGTCACTTGCAGCAGCTGCTCTTACCGCAACTGGTTTGGTAGCTTTAAATTCACAAAATACTAATGACGCACAAGCTGCTACTATTGTTCAAAATGATACTAATGTTGTAACTATTAACAATGCAAACTCTACTGTTGCCGTTTGGGATGGCATTGAAAATGCCAACTTTACTGGTAAAGAATTAGTACATGGTACTACTTGGAAAGTTGTAAGAACTGCTTACGATGTTATGGGTAACAAGTGGTATGATCTTGGTGCAAACCAATGGATCATGGCTAAGTACACTGTAGAAGGTGGAAATGCTGCTAGTGCCCAAGTTGCTACTTCAGTAGCTCCTCAAGCACAAGCTCCTGTACAACAAGTACAACCACAAACTACTGTACAAGCTCCAGTACAACAAACAAAACCAGCTACTCCTGCAGCTTCACAACAAGCTTCTGCACAACAAACTACTCAAGTACAAGCTCCAGCACAAAAGCAACAAACTGCTGTACAAGCTCCTAAGACTAACTACAATTACAATGTACAACGTACTTACTCAGCTCCAGTACAACAACAAAGAACTTACAGCTATGCTCCAGCACAAAAGCAAACTACTCAAGTAGCACAACCTGCTCAAACTCAAGCAACTACTAGCTACACTTCAAACGTATCTGGTTCTGAAGCAGCAGCTAAAGCTTGGATTGCAGGCCGTGAATCAGGTGGTTCATACTCAGCAAGAAATGGTCAATACATTGGTAAGTATCAATTATCAGCATCATACCTTGGTGGAGACTACTCAGCAGAAAACCAAGAACGTGTAGCAGATAACTACGTAAAATCACGTTACGGTTCATGGACTGGTGCTCAAAAGTTCTGGCAAACTAACGGCTGGTACTAAAATATCAACTGAATTATGCTTAAAAAGATCGCCAAAAGGCGATCTTTTTTATGCTCCTAATTAATTTTAAAAATAATAAATATTTTTAGGGGATTTTGTTGACAGAGGTTCGTATTTATAATATGATATTAATCGTTGAGTGATTAAGTTCATTCAAATAGAGCCAACAAGTAAAAGGCTTGAAGGATGGGTTATAGCCAAGTGGTAAGGCAATGGTTTTTGGTACCATCATGCGCTGGTTCGAATCCAGCTAACCCAATAGATTTGCCAGGTTTTACCTGGCTTTTTTTGTACATAAATTTGGATTGGAAGAGATCATAATGGAAACAAGACATGGACGTAATTCTTTTTTTGATGGGGGCTTAATTTCTTTTATTGGTTGGCATATCTTAGGAACACTTATTACTGTTTGTACATTAGGGATTTGCTATCCTTGGGCTGTGTGCATGATTTATGGTTGGGAAATTAACCATACTGTAATTGAAGGGCACAGGATGAAATTTACTGGAAGTGCCTTTGGATTATTTGGAAATTGGATTAAGTGGCTACTTTTAACCATTATTACAGTCGGCATTTATGGCTTTTGGGTAGGAATAAAAATTCGCGATTGGAAGGCAAAAAATACAATTTTTGTTAACTAATAGAAAAGACTAGAGATGATATAAAAAATGCACCATCTCTAGTCTTTTAATTTACAAAAAATTATTTTTCATCAAATGGATATTTCATTCCCCACGAAGTACGAACACTCGTTAAGATATGTGCTACATCTCTTGAAATACTTAATTCACCATCATCATGGCCTTGTTCGATATAACGCTCCATGTCTTGTATTTCATATTCAAGTGCTTCAGAAGTTTTACCAGCTGTTATTGTTTCATGACTTTCTTCATGAGCACTTGCAGTATAAGTAATCTGAGCTTCAGTTGCTCGAGGATAATTAGATATTTCTATATAGCCTTTAGTTCCAGAAATCACACCTCGTTTAGGCTGTTTTGCTCGCATTGAAAGAGCCATAACCGCCATTTCGTCATGAGTATTTTTTAGGATAATTCCTGATTGTTCATCAACACCCGTTTCAAAAAATTTTACTGTTGTTAAAATGCTTTCTGGTTGTTTTGATAAAAACATTCTTGCAAAAGCAGTAGCGTAGCCACCAATATCTAGAAGAGCTCCGCCAGCTAAAGCTTTATTAAAAAATCTATTGCTTGGATCATAGTCTTTAAGACTACCAAAGTTTACTTGGACTAGCTTAATTTTGCCTAATTTACCATTATCAATTAAATTCCTAACTTTTTGGTAAATAGGCATGTGGTAAAGTGTAAATCCCTCTGATAGGATCAAATTCTTTTCCCTAGCAAGTTTTTCTACTTCATCAAATTGATCTGCATTCACTGTAATAGCTTTTTCACAGAGAACGTGTTTACCAGCATTTAAAGCTTTTTTGATGTAGTCATAGTGAAATGTATGTGGAGTAGCAATATAAATAATTTGGATATTTGGATTATTAATCATTTCGTCAGGATTAGTAAAGATATGTTTGACACTTTTTTCAGCAGCAAATTTTTTTAATTCATCTTCATTTGGATTAGCTGCTGCGTATACTTCACCTTTGCTAGCTTGCAATGCATCTGCCATTTCATGCGCAATCCATCCTGTACCAATAATACCCCAATTATATTTTTTCATAATTATTATCCTTTCTTTATTTCAACTGTTTTATTTTTAGTTTCGGTTATAATGCTGGTAACAATTCCTTCAAAATATGAACTACTTACAACCCCATTTTGTTTTAGGAGAAAACTGTTTAGCTTTTTTATATTATTCCAAGAAGTTTGAGGATAAATATCAATTAAAATATTACCCAATGGTGATCGCGCAAAGGATGCTACTGCTTTACCCAGACGAATTTTATAGTCGTATTCTTCAGGAATAGAGTTTATTACATTTTCAAGACAAGCGGGGACTACCTCAAGACAGAGGGGAATAGTAGGGGATAATTCATCTCTAAATCGTTCTGCTGGAAGCAATAAGATATATTCTTCCGTATTTTCAGCGGCTAGCTTTTCAAAAAGATGGATACCACCACCGCTCTTTAGAGCATTGAAATTTTTATCAATGCTATCACATCCATCAAAGGCTAGGTCTAAGTGAGATGAGTTTTCACTAAAAGGTAGTACCTTTAATCCAAATTGTTTACATTTAGCTTGAGTTATTTCAGAGGGAGAATAGAGTGTTAGATTCGAAATGTGTGCTTGACATAGATCTTTTGCGAGATTCAGCACATTGCTTCCACCACCCAAACTAATACTCATATTGGGTTTAATCTTACTAAGTGCTTTTTGACTAATTAGTGACATTTTAGTTCTCCGTAAATTATTTTTATAAATATAATTTTGTGAAAATTATTTACACACTCAATAATACTTTTAAAAATTATTTTCGTCAAATGCAAAAATATGAAAATTATTTTATAGGCATGATATAATTTTTATGAAATGAGGGGAAATTTTTGGAAAATATTATTGATAAAATTTATGCGCAAATGAATAAAATGTCCGCTTCTGATCAAAAAATTGGAAGAGCAATTCTTGAAAACCCGGTTGAAGTTATAAATATTACAATTTCTCAATTAGCTAAAAAAGCAAAAGTAAGTGATGCATCTATAACAAGATTTTGCCGGAATTTATCTTTATCAGGATTTCATGAATTGAAAATTTTACTTGCACAAAGTATGGGGCAAAAGGAGAGTGAATCTTTAAGAGAACTACCTAAGGATGATATACAAGCTGCTCTAGCCCAAATTGAAAAAAATAAAATTAATGAAATTCAATCTACTTTAGGTCATATTCCAACCGATCAATTAGAGCAGATTCTTTCTCTAATTGAAAAAAGTAGAATTGTTCAAATCAGTGCTGAAGGCGATACCTATCCTGTAGCTGCAGATGCAGTTTATAAATTTAATCAAATTGGTATTTTGTCGTTTGCTTCTGGTGGAAATGTTGAAACAGCAGATGCACAAACAATGAATTTAAACAATAAGGATTGTTTAATTGTAATTTCAAATTCTGGAGAATCGGCAGCTCTAATAAAAGAAATTGAGTTGGCTAAAAAGAATAAAATTAAAATTATCGGTATTACTAATAATCCAGATTCTCCGATTGCGTTAAATAGTGATTATCATTTAAGAACAGGAGTAAGACAAACGGTTTTACAAAATCAATATTACTTCTCTCGTGTAGCAGCTTTTACAATTATTGAAGCCTTATTTTTGTTGCTTATTAAAAGAGACGAGAAGCGAATTGAAAAGATTAAGCAACATGAAAAAATAGTTTCTAGTCAAAAGATATAAAATGAATTTAAAACTTAGGGCAAATGGATTATCCTTAAGGTGTAAGAATTTTTATAGAAAGTAGGAATTACAATGAGAAATGTAGCCGTAATTGGTATGGGACATGTTGGTGCGACAGTCGCTTTTACTTTATTTACTCATGGGATTGTTGATAATTTATACTTATTAGATAAAAATCAAGCTAAAGCAGAGGCGGAATATAATGATTTACGTGATACTTTAGCTAGAAATGATTATCATGTTAATGTGTTTCTAGGTGATTATAGCGATTTAAAGGATGTTGATATTATTGTAACTTCCTTTGGTAATATTGCTGCGACAGTTAAAACTGGAGATAGATTTGGTGAATTTGAAATTAATTCCAAGAATGCTAAGGAAGTAGGAGCTAAAATTAAAGAATCTGGCTTCAAGGGCATCCTAATTAATATTTCAAACCCATGTGATGCAATTTCGACTATTTTACAAGAAACTACTGGTTTATCTAAAAAACAAGTTTTCGGAACTGGAACTTTCCTAGATACTGCTAGAATGCAAAGAATTGTTGGGGAAGCACTTAATGAAGATCCAAGAAATGTAGCAGGATTTGTTTTAGGTGAACATGGAGCATCTCAATTCACTGCTTGGTCAACTGTCTCAGTTAATGGTAAGTCAGCTAAAGAACTGTTCACAAAAGAGCAAGAGGAAAAATTAAGTGCACAACCTAATAAAAATTCTATGAAAGTAGCATTTGGAAAAGGATATACCTCATATGCAATTGCAACTTGTGCTGTTCGCTTAATTCAAGCTGTATTTAGTGATGCCAGATTATTTGCACCAACTTCTGTATATTTAGATGAAGTACAAACATATATTGGATATCCGGCAATTATTGGAAAAGATGGGGTAGAAAAAGTTATTCCGTTAGAGTTAATTTCTGAAGAAGATGAAAAGCTAAGGGAATCAGCTGATATCATTAAGAAGCATATTGCTCAATTAAAGTAGTTAATACTACAATAAAAAAATTAGATTTTTTTCTAATTTTTACTTGCTTTTTGCTAGGTAGTTCGTTATTATAATTAAGTAACATTTCGGAGGCCTAGCGAAGTGGCTAAACGCGGCGGTCTGTAAAACCGCTCTCTCTGAGTTCGGTGGTTCGAATCCACTGGCCTCCATTGCTGAATTTTATTCAGCTGGTTGCATTGAACAACAAGTAAAAGTTCAATCAAATGGGTTATAGCCAAGTGGTAAGGCAATGGTTTTTGGTACCATCATGCGCTGGTTCGAATCCAGCTAACCCAATAGTTCGAAAGAACACCCAACCCGAAAAAAGGTCATCATATGATGACCTTTTTTGTCATATTGTATTTTTAATTTATACTTTGTATTTTACCTTTCCAGCTAAGGATACCACCAGTAACGCTAATTAAATTTTTATAACCTTTAGATTTTAAAGATTGGCATACATGGTGTGAAAGATCGCCAGACCGACAAATAAAATAGTAGGTCTCATTTTTAGGATCATTAAAGTATTTTAAGTCTTCAAAAGGAAGATTATGACTATCAGGAATATGGCCTGATGCAAATTCAATTGGTGTTCGTAAATCATATAAATTGATGTTAGAATCTTTTTCTAAAATTTCTGCTAATTGATTTGTAGTAATGTTAATCATAGTTACCTCCGTTGATGATTATATTTAAGCAGAAAACATTGAAAATAAAGGGAATAATGTATGAAATTTTTGTGTAGAAAGGATCGATTCGTATGGCGCGTCTTGTTAAAGTCAGTGGTCGAGGAGACGGTACTACTTGGAAAAGTGCTCTTAAAGACTTGCAGCCTGATGATGTATTACTACTTGCTCCTGGATTTTATGAGTTAGATCGAGGCTTAGAAGTAAATAATATTACGATCAAGGGAACAGGCAATACTCCCGACGAGACGGTAATTAGTGGCTTTTTTGTGTTAGAGGATAATTGTAACTTTTTTACGTTAGAAAATATTGCTCTTCAAACAAAATCAGGCCATAATACTATTTACGTTGAAGATGATGCCGATACCTATCTTACTTTACGTAATACTACCCTTTATGGGGATGAAGATGATATGGCCGCAATTGCTGTAAATGGTAAATGTACACTGGAATTATTCTCAAGTAAAATTTTGAACTCTAGTGTTTCTCTATTTGCTCAAGCTGATTTTAGACTTACAATGACTGATTCATTAATTGATTATGATTCTGAAAATTATGCAGCTTTAGGTATTCAGGGAAAAGGGACTGCAATTATTTCTAATAGTATGATTCACGGTAATCTAAGTACATACCCTAATTCAAATGCAGAAGTTGACTTGAATAATACGTCTATTTCATATGGGTTAATTCATGGGCAGACATGGGTAAATATGCTTAATTCAACTGTTGAAAAAAATGAAGACTCTAGTTTTTATATTTCAGACGATTCATGGGTAAATATATTACAATCTGAATTTAAAGGTGGTATTTTTCTAGATAAAAATACGAGAACTTTGATTCAAAACAGTAAAATAGACCGTTTAATTGCTTGTGATAATGCAAAAGTAACCTTGAACAATTCTACTATTGTCAGTCATGCAGATTTTCAAGATAAGGCCACGGCAGACGCAACTAGAGTGGCTTTTTCTGGAAGAGATGATTTTGAGTATTTTTTAGCCTTAAATGGACAAGCAACTTTAGGAGGTCGTGATTTAATTATTAATCCAAATGGGAGTAGGCTGGCAGTACAGGATGATGCTAAGATTAAACTAAATATTGTTTCAAGTAGTGCCCAAGATTTAGAGGTTGAATGCAATAGGAGACCAAATATTAATATTTTGGGAATGCGTTGGGAAGCAAAGAAGAACAATGACTAATCAGTTGGTTTAAGCTAAAATAAGTTGGGTAGCAGAAATGAGGTGAGGGGTTATCATGCAAGAACCGATGTATATTAAAATTCACAACCAAATAAAGCGTGATATTGAAAATAAAAAATATAAAGTTGGAGAGCGAATCCCTGCTGAGCGGCAATTAGCTTCAAAATTCAATGTTTCTAGAATGACATTACGCCAAGCCATTAAAACATTGGAAGATGAAGGAATCTTAGAGAGACGCTTAGGTAGTGGAACCTATGTCTCTAGTCAAAAGGTTCAAGAAAAAATGTCTGGGATTATGAGTTTTACAGATATAACTCGTTCCAATGGCCAAGTTCCTTCTAGTAAATTACTGTCTTATCGTATAACAAAGCCATCGTTATCTGAAAAAGAAAAGCTAAAAATTCAAGATACAGATAACGTATTAAGAATGGAACGTGTTCGTTTTGCAGATAATGTGCCGATTTGTTATGAAGTAGCTACAATTCCTTATGAATTAGTTTCTCGTTTTTCTAAAGATGAAATTTCAAGTAGTTTATATCAAACTCTTGAAGAAAAGGGTGGCTATAAGATTGGGAGCGTTGTAGAAAATATTGGTGCGGCTGTTGCTAATGAAAATGAAGCGCGCTTATTGTCAGTTAAAAAGGGTGAACCATTGGTAACTAGACGACAAGTTACTGAACTTAGTAATCATTATCCTTTTGAATATGTGCGTGCATCGTATGTAGCCGAAAGATTTGAATTTACATTTGAAAAATAAAAAATGCATAATGCAGTTTGATTTTGTGATATGAACTACATTATGCATTTTTTATTTTAAGTCTTTTTTGATTTGTGTCGTAGAAATTCCAGGAGTTCTTTCAAGGTATTCAACTTTACAATAAGGTTTTAGAAAATCGAATTTTCCTTCCCAGTCATTACCCATTACGAAAGTATCAATATCATATTTTTGTACATCATTAATTTTTTGATCCCAGTTTTCTTCTGGAATAACTTTATCGACATATCTAATTGCTTCTAGAATATATTTTCTTTCAGCATAGCTATTATAGGCTTGCTTATGTTTGCTAAATTCATTGAATTCGTCTGTTGATAGACCTACGATTAAGTAATCTCCTAAGGCTCGAGCTCTTTTTAGAAGGCGAATGTGACCATAATGCAATAGATCAAAGGTTCCGTAGGTAATAATTTTTTTCATAATAAATACTCCCTTATAATAGTTACTATTCTAGCAGAAGTTAAAAAAAGTGAAACTTTTATATTGAAAAAGTTTCTAGTGCTTTTTTGTTAAAATAATAAATAGAGATATTACTTCACATAGAAATGGTTAAAAATAGAAAATGAGTAAAGTTAATATTTTAGGAATTGAATTTGATAACTATTCTTTAGAAGAATTTAAAGATAGATTGATTAGTAGGTTAGATAATAAGTTATCAACCATGGTAGTAACAGCTAATCCCGAAATTGTAATGGCAGCTAATAAAGATCCAAAATTTATGAACCTTATTACCAAGAATGCGGATTTGATTACACCTGATGGAATTGGAATTGTCTTAGGTGGAAAAATGTTAAAAAAACCGCTTAAAGAACGAGTAACAGGATATGATCTATTTACTTGGCTGCTACAGGTAGGAAACTTAAGAAAATTGCGAGTATATTTAATTGGTGCAAAGCCTGAAGTAATGCGAATTACTAAAGAAAAAATTGCTCGTGATTATCCAGGAATTGAATTAGTTGGAGCAGAAGATGGCTATTTTAAGGATGATCTAAAGACGGTAGCTAAAAGAATTGAAGAATCAAGTCCTGATATGGTTTTTGCAGCAATTGGTTTTCCAAGACAAGAAGAGCTGATCTCCATCCTACGTCAAGCAAAAGTGCCTGCAATTATGATGGGAGTGGGCGGAAGTTTTGATGTTTTTTCTGGCGTAGTCAAACGTGCTCCAGAAGTATTTCAAAAAACGCATCTTGAATGGTTCTATCGCTTAATTACTAATCCAACTCGCTTTAAGCGCATGCTCGCATTGCCAGAATTTGTAGTTGAAGTTGAAAAATCAAAGAAAGAAAATAAGAGAAAGAATTAATTAAATGAAAGTTTTACATATTAATGCTGGTTTAGAAAAAGGTGGTGGCCTGTCGCATATTGTTAATTTGTTGACAGAGGCAAAAAGACAAAATGTGGATTTTGAGCTTTTAACTTTAGCAGATGGGCCTGTAGCAAAAGCTGCTAAAAAGGCAAAAATTAAAACAACAATTTTAGGAGCACAAAGTCGTTATGATCTGAGTGTTTTAAAGCGTCTTACTAGTCTTATCAATGAGGGAAATTTTGATATAGTTCATACTCATGGAGCAAGAGCTAATCTGTTTGTCTCAATGATTAAAAAGCAAATCAAAGCAAAGTGGATTATTACGGTTCATTCTGATCCTTTAAAGGATTTTGAAGGTCGAGGAATGATTGGAAATATTTTTACTAAATTAAATATCATGGCTTTAAAAAAAGCAGATGGTATCTTTGCAATTACTCAGAACTTTTCTAACCTTCTAGTTGAAAAAGTAGGTATTCCGAAAACAAAAATTTGCGTAATTTATAATGGGATTTTTTTCCATCAAAATAAGAATGTTCCTAAAAAATATACTCATCCCTATTTCAATATTATTAATGTTGGTCGAGCTGAAAAAGTTAAGGGACAAGACTTGCTTTTAAAGGCAATAAAAAAACTTAATGATCAAAATATTCGGCTGCATATTGTAGGTGATGGCAGTGAATTGAATAATTTAAGAGCATTAGCACGAGATTTAGGAATTAGTTCACAAGTAACTTTTCATGGCTTTTTGACCCAGCAAGAGACTAGAAAGTTATATCAAAAGATGGATTTGGCAGTTTTAACATCGTATTCAGAAAGTTTTCCTCTTGTCTTATTAGAGGCTAGTGATAATTTAGTACCAATTTTGTCAACCGATGTTGGTGATATTGAGAAGATGATTCCTAATGAAGAGTATGGTTTTGTTGCCAAAATTGGAGATTTAGATAGCATTAGTGAAAAAATAAGACAAGCTGCGACCAGCAGCAATACCGATCTTAGAACTATGGCTGAAAAAGAGAAGACATATCTGATGCATGCTTTTTCAATGAAAAACCAATTGGTGGCAATTGAAAATTATTATAAACTTGTTTTAGGTGAAAATAGTGGAAAATTATCATAAAAGCAAGATTTTAGCAATTTTAATTGGAATTCTACCTTTAATTTTTGAATTAAGTAGCAATCTTTGGAAGGGTGATAATGGCTTTTTCATTGTTAGTGCTGCTTATGGCTTAATATTACTCTTATTGGCTTTATCAATTTCTCTTGAAGATTTAGATCAATGGTTTTTAGAAAAAACTTTGAGCCTTCTTTCAGTTTTTTTAGCGTTAACAGTAGTTTTAAATAATCTGGATATCTTTCCTTTATCAGAATTTGGAGCTTTATATCAATTGACAATTATCTCTTATATGGGAATTTTATATTTTTTAGATCGACACTTTAATGCAAAGAATTTAGTATTATTATTACTTAATTTAAATGTTTTAGCTCAATTACCAATTAAAGCAGGTACTTTGCTAATTTTGATTATTTCTATTTTGACTTTTGTCTTTTATCTGACTAGAGTTGTGGTTACTTTTAGTGAACAATTGCGTCCTTTTTTATTGTGTGTTTATTTGATTGTTCTACTTATTTCTCTAGTTTGGTATGTACCTGAATTGCCTGAGGGAATTTTAGGGAATCTTTCTTGGAATATTGGTGCAATTCTTTTATTGATAGAACTAATTGTTTTAATAGAAATAATAGGCGCAATGATTTATTTAAAAGCTAAAGGTTATTTAGCTATTAATGCTCACTTAATTGTAGGAATAATAGGATTTTTGACAATTAGTGAGCTAAGTATGCTTGTTGTTGAATCCAATGTGATTAATACAAGCTACTTAGTTTTAATCTTTATTTTGTCCTTATCTATTGTTAACATCTTTGGAAATATAAGTTTAGGGAAGAAACAAGTAAAAATTTCAGTCTTGATTCCAGCCTATAATAGTGCAAACACGATTGTTGAAGCCCTAGAGTCAATAAAAAATCAAACTTATCAAAATTGGGAGATTATTTTAATTAATGATGGATCACAGGACGAAACAGAAGAAATTTTAAGACGATACTTAGGAAATACAAAACTACCTCTTAAATATACTAAGCAAACTCATCATAATTATTTTAAGGCTATTAGACATGGTCTGAAGTATGCGAGTGGAGAAATAATTTTTGTTTTAGATGCCGATAAAATTCTATTCAATCAAAATGTTTTTTATCGTGCTGTTAGCACCATTCTTGGTGAAAAATGTGACGGAATGTTTGTTGGAATTAGAGCTATGTATCAGCGCTTAAAAGATGGTAAATTTCATTTAGTTAGACCTTATTATCGAAACGAAGTTAGTCTAATAAAAACCGCCTTGGGACTTGGAACAAATATTTATACTAATTATGCTTTTTGGCGAAGAGAGATATTTGAGACCAGCGTATATGAAAATTATTTAATTAATGGGATGCCAGCTTGGTATAATGCAGAAAATAATTTAGGCTTAAGAGTAGTAAATGGTAATTTTGTTGGATTAAAATATCGGGTTTCCAAAAAAGTAAATTTAGGTGATAATCCTCTAAAACAAAATAATTCTAAAACTTTATTTGAATTATCTACAAATTTGAGGACTTTGCATCATATTGTAAGCCGGATAAATGTGCCGGCCTATTCTACTCAAGCGACTTTATACAATTTAATCAATCGGCTTCATATTGCTTCTTTATATCCATCAATTTTTAAACAAGGCCAAACTTCTTTAAGGAAAATCACTCCTCTAGTTACTAAAAATATTAAAAATTCTGAATTGAATAATATATATTTGAAAACAATTGCTGATTTTAGCAATAATTTTGACCCTCAAAAAACTGCCAAAATTGCTATTCCCAAAGGCACAAAAATATATTGGGGAACAGAAATTGAGGAGTTTAGTAAGAAGTTGTCAAAAAATGCGTTAGATCAGTTTTATTACGATTTTATGAAAATAATTGGTCAAGGAACTACTATTTACGAAATTAAAAAAGATGATCAGAAAAAATTAGAACGGATCCTAGAATTTTTTACAATTAGGGATTACGTAAAAATAATAAGTAATTAAAATATCAAAAAGAGACATCAAATTGAAGTGCCTCATAATTGTTAGACATAAAATCTAATAATTATGAGGTATTTTTTTATGACCAAATATTCGACTGAATTAAAAATTGAAATTGTTTCCAAATATTTAAATCATGAAGATTCAATAAAAGGTTTAGCTAAACAATATAATATTCATTGGACTCTTATTCGTAGGTGGGTTAATAAGGCTAAGTGTCAAGGTTTAGCTGCCTTATCTGTTAAACATACTAAAACTACTTATTCTTCTGACTTTAGGCTAAATGTGGTACGCTACTACTTAACACATTCTATTGGAGTTTCAAAGGTAGCGGCTAAGTTTAATATTAGTGATTCTCAAGTATACAATTGGGCTAAAAAGTTCAATGAAGAAGGATACGCTGGGCTGCTGCCTAAACAGAAAGGTCGGCCTAGGAAAGTGCCTAAAAAGAGTAAGAAGACAACTAAAAAGTTAGAACTTAGTGAAAAGCAAAAGTATGAAGAAAAAATTCTTAAGCAGGAAGCTGAATTAGAAAGACTTAGAGTGGAAAATCTTGTCTTAAAAAAAGTGGCTGCCCGATATCCACGTTATCCAACAAACAAAAAACACAATTAATACAGGATATTCGGGCAAAACACCATCAAATTAAACTTAAGGTCTTATTTAAGGTGCTTAAATTAAATAGAAAGACTTACTATGACAATGTAAAAAATAGAATTAATCAAGCTGATAAGTATGCTTTAGTAAAAGAGAAGATTCAAGAAATCTATTATGGCTATGAAGGACAAGAAACATATGGTTATCGTCCTATGTGGGGAGCGTTAAGAGATGAAGGATTTAAATTTTCTCTAGAAACAGTACGTAAGTTAATGAGAAGTTTAGGAATAAAAACAACAATTTATCATAAAAATACTGGTAAATATAGTTCGTATAAGGGTAATGTAGGAAAGAAAGCACCAAATATCCTAAATCAAACTTTTGATGAAACTATCCCCTATAAAGTTCTTCATACCGATGTAACCGAATATAAACTAACTAACGGCAAGAAAGTTTATATTTCTCCTGTAGTAGATGAAGCTTCTTTGGAGATTCTAGCTTGTGCAGTAAGTTACTCTCCTGAAATGAAAACTATTTATAATATGCTAGATGAACTAGCAGATAATCTTCCACCAGGAGCTGCTCCTATCCTTCATTCAGATCAAGGCTTTCAATATCAGAATCCAGGCTATCAGGCTCGACTAAAGAAAATGAATATAATTCAAAGCATGTCCCGAAAAGGAAATTGTCATGATAATGCACCAGGAGAAACGATATTTAATCTAATGAAGAGAGAAAAACTGAATCGACTTAAGATTGGAAGTTTAGAAGAGATGAAGGAAATTCTGAAAGATTATATTTATTGGTTTAACAATGTTAGAAGATCAAACAAATTAAAATACACGACTCCTGTAAAATACAGAAATCGTGTATTATCAAATCTTTAAAATTTTATAAATGTCTAACTTTTCTATGGCACTTCAAATTTGATGTCTCTTTTTGATATCTGCTCTTCTTTGATTATAATAAAATACAAGAAAAAAATTATTTATTTTAGTGATGAGGGGACAAAATGTTTTACCCACAAGTTGATCAAGATGATTCATTAATTTTACATACTGATTTGTATGAAATTAATATGATGTATACCTATTTTAAAAAGGGAATAAGTGAAAGAAATTCTGTATTTGAAGTGTTCTTCAGAAAAGAACCTTTTGGTAATGGCTACGCAGTTAATGCTGGTTTAAGTCATGTTATCCAATACTTAAATAATCTTCGTTTTAAAGAGAGTGATCTAGAATATCTCAAGGAAACTTGTGACTATGATGATGACTTTATCGATTATTTACGTAATTTAGAATTGAAGCTAACTATTCGAAGTGCTAGAGAAGGTGAATTAGTTTTTGCCAACGAACCAATCATGCAGATCGAAGGACCATTAGCTCAAGCACAATTAGTTGAAACTGCAATTTTAAACATTATTAATTTCCAAACTTTGATTGCTACTAAGGCAGCTAGAATTAAGGTCGCTGTTGGTAATGATGGTTTGATGGAATTTGGTTCACGTCGTGCACAAGAAACCGATGCAGCTATTTGGGGAACACGAGCAGCATACATTGGTGGCTTTGACGCTACTAGTAATGTTAGAGCAGGAAAATTATTCGATATTCCTGTCGCTGGTACTCATGCTCACTCTTTGGTTGAAGCATTTAATAATGAATATGATGCTTTTAAAGCATATGCTGAGACTCATAAGGACTGTGTATTCTTAGTTGATACCTATGATACTTTAAGAAGTGGTGTACCAACTGCTATTAAAGTTGCTAAAGAAATGGGCGACAAGATTAATTTCCAGGGAGTTCGAATTGACTCAGGTGATATGGCATATATTTCTAAGAAAGTGCGTAAGCAATTAGACGATGCTGGCTTTCCTGATGCAAAAATTTATGCTTCAAATGATTTAGATGAAAAGACTATTCAAAACCTTAAGATGCAAGGTGCAAAAATTGATGTTTGGGGAATTGGTACTAAATTAATTACAGCTTTTGATCAACCTGCTCTAGGTGGGGTATATAAGTTAGTAGCAATTGAAGATAAAGAAGGCAATATGCGCGATACTTTGAAAATTTCTTCAAATGCCGAAAAAGTATCTACCCCAGGTAAAAAACAGGTATGGCGGATTCAAGCAAACTCTGAGAAGAAAAATGAGGGTGATTGGGTATCACGCTATGACGAAGATCCAAGAGAGTTTGATGCGCTTTTTATGTTCCATCCGCAATACACTTACATTAATAAGGTTGTTACTGATTATACTGCTCGTCCTTTACTACAAGAAATTTTCCATGAAGGAAAACTTGTTTATAAAGAACCTACTCTTAAAGAAACAAAAGAATTCGCAGCTAATAACTTAGACGGATTATGGGACGAATATAAACGTAGTTTGAATCCACAAGATTACCCAGTGGATTTATCCCAAAAGCTATATGATAACAAGATGAGCTTAATTAATGATATTCGTAGTCGAATTGTGAAAAGAGGATATTAAGATGCGTCCATTACAAGAAAAAATTGTTGCGTATGAACACGTATTACCAGAAATAGACCCTAAGAAAGAAATTAGAAAGTCAATTGATTTCTTAAAAGATTACCTAAAAGAAAATCCTTTTTTGAAGACTTATGTTTTAGGGATCTCTGGTGGTCAAGATTCAACTTTAACTGGTAAACTTTGCCAAATGGCAATTGAAGAAATACGTGAAGAAACTGGGGATAATTCTTACCAGTTTATTGCTGTTCGTCTACCTTATGGCGTTCAAGCAGATGCAAGTGATGCTGCCGATGCAATTGCTTTTCAAAAGCCTGATCAAGATCTAATTGTTAATATTAAAGAACCAGTTGATGCAATGGTAAAAGTAGTTGAAGCAACTGGTCAAAAGATTACTGACTTTAACAAAGGTAACATCAAAGCTCGTCAAAGAATGGTTGTTCAATATGCAATTGCTGGTGCTAATAACGGAGCTGTTGTAGGTACTGATCATGCAGCAGAAAACTTTTCTGGCTTTTACACTAAATATGGTGATGGTGCTGCTGATATCACTCCGTTGTTTAGATTAGATAAGCGTCAAGGGAAGGCAATGCTTAAGGAACTTGGATGTCCTAAGCACTTATATGAAAAGGCACCAACTGCTGATTTAGAAGAAGATCGTCCGGACTTACCTGATGAAGTAGCATTAGGAGTAACTTACAAAGATGTTGATGATTACTTAGAAGGTAAAGATGTAAGTGAAGAAGCAGCTGAACAGATTGAAAAGTTGTGGAAAAAGAGTGAACATAAGCGTCATTTGCCAGTAACTATTTTTGATGATTTTTATAAGCAAAATTAAGTAAATTCTTTTCTTGGGGGAAATATGACGGTTTTTGTAGTTGGACCAGATGATCGAGGTTTTTTCAAAAAGCAGCGTACTACCTGGGAATTTGAAGATGCATTAAATCAAGCTTCAGATGGGGATGATATTTTAATCAAAAGAGAGTATCAGTTCCCACTTGAGGATCAAAATTATGTAATTAACAAGAGTCTAAATATTTCTGGCGAAGATAATACTTTTATTTTAGGCGGCTTTATCATTAAAAATGGAGCCCAGGTAAAGTTAAATAATCTGACTCTGCAACACTATCACGATAAGAATAATTCTCTTCAAGTAACAAATAATAGTCAGTTAATTGCGACACATGTGTCAATGGTTAATGAGGCTACGACTGGCCAAAATTATCCAATTATTTATGTAGATGATGGTGCTACTGCTCAATTTAATGATTTGTACGTTGAAAAGGATAAAATTGGTGACGGTGCACATAGAATTTATGTTGAAAAAGGAAATCTAGAGATAAAAAATAGTACTCTTAATTGTAAAATTACTTCTATTGAAGCGAATTTAACTCTTCAGAATACTACGCTTAGCTATGGTGAAAGTAATGTACTTAGTTTATCTGCGAATACTATTGCTACATTACAAAATGTAACTGTAACGGGTGGAGTAAAAGAAAAAGATTATCCTTGCGTTTTTAGCAGCGAATCTACTCTCAATATTATCTCGTCAATTATTAAAGAACCTAATTATTCTGGTGCCCTCTATTTACAAAAAGCTGCTCAGGCAAAAGTAGATAATTCAATGATTGATTCGATATCTATTTGTGACCAAAGTAAGATAGACATAGGAAATAGTAGTAGAATTATCGAGTCAATTGCCATCGAAGATCATAGTATTTTAACTGCAGAAACTCTTTTACTTGACGGTAGAAATAACGGCAAAATCAATATTTTTGCAACAGATGAAAGTACTATAAAGGCAGACTGGATTGGCCTAGCATTTGAAAGTTCACCTAATATTAAAATTGAAGATAATGTAACTTTTAATGTTCCTGACGTTTATGTGTTGAAATTTGATTCTACTAATGATGAGTATGATTTGGATGAAAACAATCAATACACAATAGTAAAAGGTAATTTACAAAACAATATTGAGTACTTTACTACCCAGAAAAAAGAATCTAACTCTAAGCAGGCACATAAAGTAGAAAAAGACCAAAAGGATCTACAAAAAGGTTCTCAAAAATCAGGTATGCAGCAGCTTGATGAAATGATTGGTCTAGAAACGGTAAAGCAACAGGTCAAAGAATTTATTGCAGTTACCGTCTTGAATAAGAAACGAAAAGAAAAGGTTTAAGTACTAATTCTCAAACTTTGCACTCATTGTTTTTAGGAAATCCAGGAACTGGAAAAACAACGGTTGCTCGTATTGTTGGGCATGTTCTATATGAAAAAGGTGTAATAGCTGAAGATAAGTTAATCGAGACATCTCGAGCTGATTTAGTAGCAGGATATGTTGGTCAAACAGCTGAAAAGACTAGAAAAGTTCTTGAATCAGCTTTAGGTGGAATTTTGTTTATTGATGAAGCATATACCCTAGCTAGTGGTGGTCAGAATGATTTTGGTAAAGAAGCAATTGATGAAATATTAAAGTTTATGGAAGATCATCGTTCTAATATTATGATTATCTTTGCTGGCTATACTAACGATATGGAGAAGTTTTTAGAAACTAACCCAGGCTTGCGTAGTCGTATTCCGAATAAATTTGATTTTGAAGATTATACAGTTGATGAAATGGTTCAAATTGGTTTGTTTTCTCTAAAGAAACAACAATATCATGTAAATCCTTCAAGTTATGCAGACTTATTGAAGAATAATTTAAGTAAGGATAACGATAACAGTAATGGACGTTGGGTCAGAAATCTAAATGATAAGATTATAAAGAAACAAGCAGTACGCGTAGCCCTAAGTGATAGTTATTCAGAAGAAGACTTGATAAATATTACTGATGCCGATTTAGATGCTGTTAGACTTTAGTTTTATAAATTTTAACTACTATTTTTGATGATTTATGTAAAAAGAACTAAACTTGTATCGGACTAGATAGTTTAACATACTATAGATGCATAAGAGAGTAACGGCAAGTTATTGCGATAAGTTCAACAACCGAGATGGATACCTCTGGACTTATCTTAATTAGTGAGACTTATGACTGATAACTGGTCATAGGTCTTTTTTGTTTATGGGAGGATGTTTTACGGTGAAAGAGAAATACTATGCTCAAGAGATTTCTCAAATTGAGAAAGAGCTGAATACATCGTTAGACAATGGTTTGTCTGATAATGAAGCTAAGAAGAGACTAGCTTCAGATGGGCCAAATTCTTTAGCTTCAAAGAAAAAGCGTAGTATGTTTATGCGCTTTATCGATCAATTTAAGGACTTTATGATTATTGTCTTAATTGTGGCTGCCATTTTATCTGGTGTAGTTGCTAATGAATGGACTGATGCTGCAATTATTATGATTGTTGTTTTGCTGAATGCAATTTTAGGAGTAATTCAGGAAGCTAGATCAGAAGCTGCGATTGATGCTTTAAAGGAGATGTCAACACCAAATGCCCATGTAAGACGTGGAGGCGCAATTTTAGAAATTCCAAGTACAGATATTGTGCCTGGTGATATTGTCTTGCTTGAAGCAGGGGACGTTGTGCCAGCTGATATGCGACTAGCTAAGACTGCAAGTTTAAAAGTTGAAGAGTCAGCTTTGACAGGTGAGTCAGTACCTGTTGAAAAAGATAGTGACGTGTTAAAAGCTGATGATGTAGCACTAGGTGACCGTGTTAACATGGCTTATGCAAATACTAATGTAACTTACGGACGAGCAGAAGGTATTGTTGTTGGCACTGGTATGAATACCGAAGTCGGTAAAATCGCAACAATGCTTAATAATGCAGATGAAACAGCTACTCCATTAAAGGAAAACTTGAATCAGCTTGGTAAGACTTTAACGATTATGATTTTGGCAATTTGTGTGATTGTCTTTATCGTAGGAATGTTTACCAAACAGGGAAGTGAGCCAACTAATAAATTAATTATCGATATGTTTCTAGTTGCTGTCTCATTAGCTGTTGCTGCAATCCCTGAAGGATTACCAGCTATCGTAACTATTATTTTGGCTTTGGGAACACAAACAATGGCTAAACATAAGGCAATTGTTAGAAAATTGCCGGCTGTTGAGACCTTAGGAGCTACCGATATTATTTGTTCTGATAAGACTGGCACTTTGACACAGAACCAAATGACTGTTGAAAAAATTTACTATAACGGCGAGCTTCATAATGATGAAGCACCAATTAATAGTGATAATCCGGCTATGATGTCAATGATTTTAGCTAATGATACAAAGATTGAAGACGGTGGTCGGCTTTTAGGGGACCCAACTGAAACGGCCTTGATTCAATATGCTTTTGATCAAAATATTAAAGTTGAAGATCTTCTTAAGAAAGATAGCCGCGTTCAAGAAGTTCCATTTGATTCAGAAAGAAAATTAATGTCTACGGTTAACCATTATGGTAATAAATTTTTTGTTGCTGTAAAGGGAGCCCCAGATGAATTATTAAAGCGAGTAACGAAAATTGAAAAAGATGGTCAAGTAGCGCCAATTTCAGATAGTGAAAAAGAAACAATTCTTGCATCAAATAAGGGGATGGCTGAACAAGCTTTACGTGTCTTAGGACTGGCTTACAAGATTGTGGATAAGGCCTATGATGATCCAACGACTAATAATGTTGAACAAGATCTAATTTTTGCTGGTTTAGTGGGAATGATTGACCCAGAAAGACCAGAAGCAAAAGCTGCTGTTGCCGAAGCAAAAAGTGCTGGTATTAGAACAGTTATGATTACTGGTGACCACCAAATTACAGCTGCTGCGATTGCTTCTCGTTTGGGCATTTTAGAAGAAAGTTCAGATAAAAATAAAGCCGTAATTACTGGTGCAGAACTTGATAAGTTATCAGATGACTACTTTAACAAGCATGTTCAAGATTATAGTGTTTATGCTCGTGTATCTCCTGAAAACAAGGTTAGAATTGTTAAAGCATGGCAAGCTAATAACAAGATTGTCGCCATGACTGGGGACGGTGTTAATGATGCTCCTAGTTTAAAGCAAGCTGATATTGGTATTGGTATGGGAATTACTGGTACTGAAGTATCAAAGGGTGCAGCCGATATGGTTTTAGCTGATGATAACTTTGCGACAATCGTTGAAGCAATCAAGCAAGGGCGTAAGGTATTTGCTAATATTCAAAAGGCAATTCTTTATTTGATGAGTTGTAACGTTGGCGAAGTTTTAACAGTATTTATGATGACTATGCTTGGTTGGGATATCTTAATGCCAGTGCAATTGTTGTGGATTAACTTGGTTACTGATACTTTGCCAGCAATTGCTTTGGGTGTTGAACCAGTAGAGCCAGGAATTATGAAGAAGAAGCCACGTGGTAGAAAGTCAAACTTCTTCAGTGGGGGCGTTGCAAGCTCGATTATTTACCAAGGTATTTTAGAAGGTATTTTAGTTTTAGGTGCATATCAATTTGGCTTGCATGTCGGTCCTCATGTTGGAAATGCAGCTATGCAGCATGCTGACGCCTTAACGATGGCCTTTCTTACTTTGGGATTAATCCAATTGTTCCATGCCTTTAACTCTAAATTTATTCATAAATCTATCTTTAGAGCACAGATATTTGAAAATAAATGGTTTAACGGAGCAATTCTTATTTCTGCTTTGATTATGGCTGCTGTAGAGATTCCATTTTTGACTAAGATTTTTGATGTGACCGAATTAGATGGAATGCAATGGTTAGTTGTAATTGTTGCAGGACTTTTGATGATTATCATTGTTGAAATTGTTAAATTCTTTGAAAGAAGAACTGCTAGAAAATAATAAATATTATCTTCTAGAGGTAGAATAAAAATGCATGTAAAAAGGCAGCTAGTTTAAATTTTCTAGCTGTCTTTTTTACAAATTAAAATATACGTTCTAATTGCTTGTCGTGAAGGGTATAATGATGATTAAACATTTCCATAATTTTTGGTGGAATATGATGATCTATTTCAACCACAGTTAATGGCGAATTCAAGAACATTTCATGTATCTGATTTGCGGTAGTAGGATCAAGTGAAGCTGTCCCCTCGTCAACAATTAAGAAATCTTTTTCATAGAGAAAAGCGCGTGCTAATTCTATTCGTTTCTTTTCACCACCAGATAAGTTTTTTCCATTTTCTTCTATAATTGCATTTAATCCATACCGCTTAACATATGGCAATAATCCGGCCTTTTTGATAGCTTCTGCAATTTTGGAATCACTAAACTTTTTACCTAAAGTTAGGTTGAAAAGCAAAGTATCATTAAATATTTGAGAAGTCTGTTGTACCTCACTAAATGTAAAACTTTTATTAGATAATCCATTGATAAGAATATTTCCGTTAGTAGGTTTTAGTTGACCAGTTAAAAGATTAAGGAGAGTAGACTTTCCCTGACCAGATTTACCGGTAAGTAATAGCTTATCGCCTTTTTTAATTTCTAAATTGACTTTGTCTAAAACTAATTCTTCTGCCTTATATCCAAAACTAATATTGTTAAGTATTAGTGTATCTAGGTTAGAATTAGAAACATCTGTATTAAATTTTTCTGGTTTAAAGGAGTTCAGCTTATCTATCATGGGTTTTGCCGAAGACATTTGATTACGGCAGCTATTAATACTGTAAAAACTGTTAATAATCCAAGTACTGGAATATTGAACTGCCACAAATGAGGCTAGAGTGAGCATCCCTTTGATGACCATAATTATTCCTATTCCAATAGGTAAAAAGCTAAAAGAATAAACGAATATATTAACCCAAAAATTACTTTTGGCAATTGTATTATCACGTAATCTTTTATTTTCAGTAGATTGAGTAATAATTTTTTGCCCTTTTTTAATAAAGGTATCCAATGCATTGTAATTTAAAACAGTCTTAATATTCTTTAGAAAATCGGACATAAATGTTATGTAAGTTCCTGTAGAATTACTCCAATTATTTGATTGTTGAGCCGTTTTCTTGCTAAAAAATTTAGGAATAATACTTGAAAAAATAGCGAATGAAATAAAAACTAAAGTTAATAAAAAACTATTGCCAACTGCAACTATTGAAGTACCGACAATTGTTACAATCATTGAAATTAATTGAAAAAGTTGCTTAAAATAATTCTCTTCTATTAAGTTAAGATCATTTGATAGAAAAGAAATTTGTTTTGATACCTTATTTTCGCTGATTTCAATAAAGTTACTTTTCATTAGATATTCACGCACATTTTGACTAAAACAAGCAATATTTTTATTGAGCATCCTTGTATTTAAATATTTGATGACAACCAAAAAAACTTGAGCAGCAGTAATAATTGTTATCATCTTGATAGTATTAGGAATATTTTTTTCGGTAATTAGAGCGAAAATCTCTGAATATGACCAAGTTCCGAAGGGTAACTCTAAGCCACTTAAGCATGCAAGCAAGATACTTAAGATAAAATATTTTTTGTTGATAAATTTCTTCATTGTTGATCCTCTTTTCATTTAAGATGAGATAAATGATAAAAGATGCACGTAATGAAGAAGCTTTTTTTGCATAATTGATTAGCAAGTTGCATATATGCAGTTTATTGAGGCAAGATATCTATTGTTTTACTTAGATTACTTTTCTTTAAAATAGTAATAATGGTCTTTAATTGTTCTTTTTGATTTGTAAAGTAACAATGATAGTAATAACCAAGGATTTTATCGATACCTAATTCAGGATATTCTACTAATTGAGTTAAGAGTTGAATAGCTTTATTAGCTGAGCCAATATCTTGATTTTGGGATGCTGAATATAAGTAATTAATACAAAAAGATGCGACGCTTTCTTGAATTTGTAGAGTTTGTTTGCCAAGATTATTTTGATATTTATGATAAATTTGATTTAAGAAAAAAGGTAAGTCGAGAGGATTAAGAACTTCAATAAAAGTAGACAATATCGAAATTTTATTAGAATCCTTGAGCCAATGATTACCTGAAAATATTTTTTGTATAATTTTGTCTTTATTTTTAGGAAATTTATGACGACCTGATTGTAGAGTATTAAGAATAAGTTGAGCTTGTAGTTTGAGCAGATCATCATTAGATGTATTAATTTGAGTATAGATTTCTTTTGCTTTATCGAGATCTCGATCATAGTAAGCAGATAATAATTGATTGCTAAGTTTTTCATCTGAGACGTTTATATTGCTTTGATCAAGGGATGAGAAAAAGTCTGAATAAGGTATTTTGTTTTGATTCAAAAGTTCTAGAAGATCGTTTGCCGAAATTTCATGTAGATTACGTTCTATTTTTGAGTAATGTGCTGGAGACAGGATATTTTGAGTGAATTCTTTCTGAGTTAGTCCTGCACTAGTACGATATTGTTTTAATGCTTCGCCAATGTTCATTTGGTAATCTCCAATCTATAAAGCTCTATCTAGTTATGAATTATATGAAATTTTAAATGGAAAATATATAAATAAAAATAGAATAAAAGAATGTAAGAAAATAAAATTTTATCAAATAATCAAAAAAAGCTTGAGTTTACTCAAGCTTTTTTTATACCCTTAGTAATGAGTATATAATTGACAAATGTTAAATATTTGTCAACAAATCCATTTATTTAAGGAACATTTAAATGAAAAGTTTATTTTTTCGCTTATACTTATGGGGAATGAGTTTCCTTGCAAGTCTTCGACCAATTAAAGAAAAGAATATTGTAGTTTTAAATGGCTCAGGTAGATCCGGTTCAAACGGCTATTTATTTTATAAATATATTAAGGCAAAACATCCTGACTATAACATTACTTTAGTTGAGCCTTGGCCATCTTCTCACTTATCTTGGGAAACTTGGAAAAAAATTGGTACTGCTAAATATGTGATCACCACTCATCAACCTTTTAAAGTGCGACGAGATCAAGTTAACATTCAATTCTGGCATGGCGTACCTTTAAAGCGTATGGGCTTTATGGCGCATAATACACGCTATCGTGATAATAAGCGTAACCAAAAGCTATGGCATAAAAATGCGGACCTGGTAACTTCAAGCTCCGATCTCTATGAAAGTTTAATGAGTGCTTGTATGGCAATTGAAGGTAAAAAATATCAAAAACTTGGCTTTCCTAGAATTGATTACATTGATCAACCAGCAATTTCTAAGGAAAAATTACTAGCAGATTTATTTAAAACTAAGGATGATCAAGCACAAATAGGAATCTATATGCCAACTTTTCGCTATGAGTTAGAAGATAAGTTCGTTATGGAAGAAATAAAACAAGGTAATTATTTTGCTTTTCAAGATTTTGATCCTTATAAATTAAATGATGCTTTAAAAGCAAATCATCAGTATTTAATCGTGAAACTTCATCCTTATGAAATGCGGATGTTTGAAGATTTAAATAGTTACTTCTCAAATATTGCGTTCTTAAATAATAGTTATTTATTTGAAAATAATCTTGATTTATATGAACTGCTCGGAAATACAGATTTCTTAATTACAGATTTCTCATCAATTTATTTTGATTACCTGCACTTGGATAAACCAATTATTTTTATTACTAATTATTTAAAACAGTACGAGAAAGTACGTGGCTTATTGTTAAGTCCATACGAAGATGTTACGCCGGGACCTTGTGTTAACTCACAAAAAGAACTTCTGCAAGTTTTGAGACATCCTGATGATCATCAATACAAAAATCAGCGGTTTGATTGGCGTGAGTTAATTGATGAAGTTGAAGATATTGATTCTTGCGAGCCTATCTTTGACTATATGACGAAGAATTTTTAGAGGAAAAAGTAGTGAAGCGAACTTTTCTTAATATTTTATATAATGCGGTCTACCAGATTTTTCTAGTTTTAGTACCGTTAATTACCGTTCCATATTTGTCTCGAGTTTTAGGACCTAAGACTTATGGTATTTATGGCAGTGTTAATAATACTGTGCAGTTTTTAATGGTATTTTGTACTTTGTCAGTTTCTTATATTGGAATACGAACTGTTTCTCGAACTAGAACTTATGGAACACCGCAAGAATTGACTGATGCTTTTTGGGGCCTATGGTATTTTCAGGCAATTGCCGGATTAGTTACGATTTTAATTACGTTGTTAATTACTAACATTTTTCATATTCAATATTGGAACTATTTGATCTTAATGGTGCCATATTTAATCTCGGCACAAGTTGATATTTCATGGTTCTTTCAAGGATTGGCTGATTTTGGTAGAGTTGTATTAAAAAATACGATTGTTAAATTAGCCAGTGTAGTTCTGATTTTGCTCTTAATTAAATCACCTGCAGATCTTTGGAAATACTTCCTAATTATGTCAGTTTCAACGATGCTAGGATCTTTTGTATTTTGGCTTGATATTCATCGGTATGTAGGAAAACCAGTAGGACATATTTATAAATATAAGACCACTATTATTTCGATTATAACCTTGATGATTCCTCAGATTGCTACACAGATTTACACATCTCTTGATAAGCCAATTTTAGGATTCTTCAGCAATTCAACTCAGGTGGCTTTTTATGATAATTCACAGCGAATTTCAAATATGGTATTGGGAGTAATTACAAGTATTTCTTTGGTGATTATGCCGAAGATGGCTAGTGAAGAAAAGGAGACTCAAAAAGTTGTTTTAAAGAAGTCGCTTGAAGCAACTACAATGCTTGGAACTTTATTTGCAGTAATTATCATGGCAAATACTAAGCAGTTTGTACCTTTCTTCTTTGGAAAACAGTTTATTCCGATGACACCACTAATGTTCTTCTTTGCACTAACGATTATTATGATTCCGATGGGTGGGGTCTTTGCTAATCAATTTGCACTTGCTAATCGAAGAGATAAAGAATATGCGATTCCAGTTGTAATTGGGGCCATAATTGAATTGATTTTAGCAGCTATACTAGATCGACCATATGGAGCCGTCGGTGCTACAGTTGCAATTTTAATTACAGAATTTGTAGTGTTAATTTTACGCCTATGGATTGTTAGAGATGACTATAATTTTAAAGATGCCTTTTGTGATGTACCTAAATATTTCCTAATTGGAATAATTACCTTGATTGCTGGCATGTTAATGCCAAATTTAATTAAGTCAAGCTTTTTAAACATGGCAATTAAGTCAATTTTGATGCTAATCATTTATGCAGGAATTATGTTTATGATGAAGTTAAACTTTAATCAAGATATGATTGAATTTGTTACTCGCTTTTTTAGAAAGATTAAAAGATAAAAATGATTCCTAAAAAAATCCATTATATTTGGGTGGGAAGTAACCCTAAATCACCTTTAATTGAAGAATGCATTGCAACCTGGAAAAATAAATTACCGGATTATGAAATTATTGAATGGAATGAAAATAATTTCAACGTACATGGAAATAAGTATATTGAACAAGCCTATGAGGCCAAAAAGTGGGCATTTGTTTCTGACTATATTAGAGCCCGTGTGATTTATGAACAAGGGGGTATTTACTTAGATACAGATGTTAGAGTACTTAAGAAATTGGATCCGCTTTTGAATAATCGGGCGTTTATTGGTTTTGAAAACAATGATTACTTGTCGGCTGCTATTTTTGGTGCTGAAATGAATCATCCTTTTATGAAAGATATTCTTAATTATTACAATAATCGAGATTTTACTTTTGATAAGAATGATCAAATGGCAGGCGTAAATAGTATTTCAGTAACTGATATTTTAAAAGAAAAATACGGTTTAAAGACAGGCAATAAGGAACAAATATTAAAAGAAGGGCTCCATGTTTATCCGGATGGATTTCTGTGTAATCCAAGCAAGAATTCGTATTCCATTCACTTGTTTACTGGAACATGGATAGATGGGAAACAGTCTTTAAAACAAAAAATTGTGACTGATTTAAAGAGAAGGATATCTTCTCCAAAACAAGCTGGGATATATCAAAAATTAATACGAAAATAATGAATCAAGCAGAGTTACAAAAATTAGTAGAAGAAATTTCTTTACAGTATTTTCATGTTCCGTTTAAGCATGAAGTTAAAATCAATAATCGAATGACAACGACGGGCGGAAGATACTTTTTAAATGACCATCATATTGATATTAACGGCCATTTTTTAGAGAAAAAGTATCATGCAGATTTAATTGGAATAATTAAGCATGAGTTAACACATTATCATTTGCATTTAGCGGGTCGCGGTTATCAACATCGTAATCGTGATTTTAAGAATTTGCTTGCGGCTGTTGGAGGTAGTCGCTATACACCAGATATTGGTTTAAGACGAAGCCAAAATCGAAACTATATTTATGAATGCAAAGATTGCCATTTTAAATATCCTCGTGTTCGCAAAGTAAATACAAAAAAATATAGGTGCGGCAGATGCGGCGGAAGACTAACATTAATCAGAGAAAAGAAATAAGTAGAGGAAAATAATGATAACAATGAAAGATGTGGCTCAGAGAGCTGGGGTGAGCCTTGGAACTGTTTCAAGAGTTATTAATCATGCAAAAGGTATTAAACCAACAACTTTAGAAAAAGTTAACAGAGCGATTGAAGAATTACATTATGTACCAGATGAATATGCACGTGGACTTAAAACTCAATCTTCAAGAACAGTTGCTTTAATTCTGCCTTCAATTTGGTATCCATTTTTTTCAGAATTTGGTTATTATGTAGAAAAGGCTTTGGATGAAAAAGACTATAAGTTACTACTTTGTAATTCAGACGGTGATCCACAAGAAGAAAACAAATATATTAAGATGGTTAAGCAAAATAAGATTGATGCTATTATTGCCATAACTTATAGTGATATCGATCAATATATTGATTCAAATATTCCTTTTGTAAGTTTAGACAGGTACTTTAAACAAAAAGTATCATACGTAGCTTCAGATAATTATCAGGGTGGACGTATTGCAGCTCAAGAACTGGTGAAACGTGGTGCAAATAATTTAGCTTATATTGGAAGTCATAGTCGATATCCTAATGATACTATGCGTAGAAGAAAAGGTTTTTTAGATTATTTAAAAGAAAATAATATTGAAGTTCATGACGTCTTTCTACAAGAACCGGTAAAAGATTTTACACCATATGTGAAAAAATTATTAAAAAAGAATTCGCAAATCAATGGAATATTTATGCATAATGATGCCTTACTATTGAAAATAATGCCAGTAATAGAAAAACTAGGGTATCGTGTTCCAGAAGATATTCAGTTAATTGGATTTGATGGGATGGATTTAGCGGCTGATTTGCCCTTAGGTGTTAGTACCATTGTTCAATCTATAAGGGATTTAGCCTATGGAGCAGTGGAGTTAGTAGTTAAAAAAATAAAAGATCCTACAAGAGAGAATGAAGTATATACATATCCAGTTAAATTTAGGAAAGGAAATACAACAAAGTAATATTGACAAAACCGTGTAAGCGGTTTTATTATATAGATAGTAATTGAAACGTTTCAAAAAAAGATAAAAGTAACTATATTATTTTTTGAGATATAAATGAAACGTTTCAAAAAAGGAGGAAAATTATGAAGAAATGGAAAGTAGGCTTGGGAATCTTAGCAGCTTTTTTAGCAATTGGATTAACAGGATGTAGCAATAATGCTAATAAAGGTACTAAACATGTAACAATGTGGGTGCATGTTTCTAATGAGGATCCAGAAGGAAAAGCTTTATTGAAAAATATTCATGATTTTAATAGAGAAAACAAACATGGATACAAAGCTAGTGTTCAATTTATTCCACGCTCTGGTTCAGGTGGTGGCTATGAAGATAAAATCAATGCTGCGCTTAATTCAAATAGCTTACCAGATGTTTTAACTTTAGACGGGCCAAATACGGCAGCATATGCTAAAGCTAAAATTATCCAGCCAATTGGAAAATATATTACTAATCAAGATGATTTCTTAAAAACAATTAGAAATCAAGGTACTTATAATGGCAAGTTATATGCTATTGGATATTCAGAATCAAGTATTGGTTTTTACTATAACAAGACAATGTTTAAAAAGGCAGGTATTAAAGATTCAGAATTACCTACCCTTAAAAATCCGTGGGATTGGAATCAATTTGAAACAATTTGTAAGAAGCTAAAAGATTATTATCATGAACCAGTTATTAATATGAGTTTAAATGATCACTCAGAAATGTCACTTTATTCACTAGCGCCATTCATGTGGTCTGCTGGTGGAAACATCTGTAATCCAGCTGGAACAACAGCAAATGGATATTTCAACTCTAAAAAGATAGCGTCAGCATTTCAGTTTATTCAAGATATGGTAAAGAAAGGCTATACTACTATTTCTCCTAAGGATAAAGGTTTTGAAACTGGATCATATGCAATGATGATGACAGGAACCTGGGAAGTTCAAACTTTAAACAACCAATATAAAGATTTGAAGTGGGGTGTTTTACCTTATCCAGTTTCACCCAAGACTCATAAAGCTGTTTCGCCGACTGGCTCTTGGCAATATGCTATGACTAACGTTGCTAAGAATAAAGAAGCGGCAGGGGCCTTAATTAATTTCTTAGTAAATAGAAAATGTATGTATAGAAGTGATATGGCCAATACAGTTTTGCCAGCACGTAAGAGTGTTTCTAAGATGATGGTCCCGAAAGTTGATCCAGCTATGAGATTCTTTATTAAACAAAATCAAACTACTGGTAAAGCTCGTCCAGTTTTAGTAAATTATCCACAAATTACGAGAACTTTTGCGGAAACAGTGCAAGATGTAACCTTATATCAAAAAAATCCAAATGTACAAAAAGTATTAGATGCTCAAACTAAGGTTATGCAAAAGTATCTAGAAAACTAAAGGTAGGTGAGATTTTATGCAAACTAAAGGAATAAAACGTCAAATTGGTTGGCTATACGTAACACCAGCATTGTTAATTCTATGTGCATTTCTAATAATTCCATTTTTAATGTCATTTGACTACTCATTTACTGATTACAATATTTTAACTCCATGGTCAAAACATTTTATTGGATTAACAAACTATATCAACACTTTTAAAGATCCGATATTTCTACAAAGTTTAAAGAATATTGCGCAATTTGTTGTATTTATTATGCCTATACAAGTTGGTGCGGCTTTAGGATTAGCTTTAATTATTAATAAAAAACGTCCAGGAAATACATTCTTTAAAATTTCATTTTTTGCTCCACAAGTTATTTCACTAACTGTTGTATCTATTTTGTGGTTATATATTCTAAACCCAGATCAAGGTTTACTAAATGGAATTTTGAGCGTTTTTCATATTAAACCACAGCCATTTTTAACATCTCCACAGCAAGCAATGTTTGCAATCATTGGAGTTTCTGCATGGCAGGGTGCGGGATATCAAATGTTGATTTTTCTAGCTGGTTTACAAAACATTCCTAATTCATTGTATGAAGCAGCCGAACTAGATGGTGCTAATAGCTGGCAAAGATTTCTTCATATTACTTTGCCGATGCTAAAACCAACTTCAATTATGATTTTGACTACAACATTTATTGGAGCCTTTAACCTAATGATTCAGCCGATGATTATGACTCAGGGTGGACCTCAAAACGCTACTATGACTCCAATTTATTATATTTATCGTACAGGGTTTACTGATCGTCAATTGGGTTACGCTAGTGCAATGAGCGTAATTTACGGAATTATTATTATTATCTTTACTATTGTTCAAAGAAAGATAACTAAGGCTGGAGATGATGAGAATGAATAAAATAATTTCTCAAAAAAAATTCCATATTATTTGGACTACAGTTTTAATTACTATTTTGGCTCTATTTTTCATATTTCCACTTGTGTGGATGATTGTTTCTTCGATGAAACCAGAGTCACAAATTTATTCAAATATTAACAACGTTACGGCTTTTTTACCAGGGAGTTTTAATGAATGGGGAAAAGCTTATGCTGGAGTATTTAAAAGATTTAATGTTATTCGTTATATTTTAAACAGTGTATTTTATGCAAGTAGCTTAACTATTGGTTCAATCATTATTAATGCGTTAGCAGGCTATGGATTTGCTAAATTCAAGTTTACAGGTAGAAAATTGGTCTTTGCCTTAATGATTGCTTTGTTAGTTATTCCGGGAACTACCTTACTTATTCAACAATTCCAAGTAGCAAAGTTTTTACATATTTTAAACTCACCTTTAGCAGTTATTTTGCCAGGAATGTCTAGTCCATTTTATATTTATATGTTTAGAAATGCATTTGCAGATATTCCAGATAGTATTACTGAAGCAGCCGAATTAGATGGTGCAAATAATTTTAAAATTTTTTGGAAAATTTTATTACCTATGACTCTTCCAACTGTAGCGACTGTCGGAACTTTATCATTTATTGGAAGCTGGAATGATTATGTATGGCCGTTAATGGTTTTAGTAAATTCAGATCAGTTCCCATTGCAAGTAGCTATTACTAATATTAATAACACTCAACCTGTATACATGAATCAGGTTATGGCTATTTTGACCATTTCAACTATTCCACTGGTTCTAGTATATATTTTCTTCCAAAAGTATTTAACTCAAGGAATGGGTGCTGCAGGAAATGGAGATAAATAATGAAAGCAAATGAATCCTTATACAAAGAAATAAGAAATTTGGATCAAGATATTTTGAGACCTGAATTTCATTTTACTGCTCCTTATGGCTGGTTAAACGATCCGAATGGATTAGTTTATTACCAAAACTATTATCAATTATTTTATCAATATAATCCGTATGGAACTTCTTGGAACAAAATGCATTGGGGCCATGCACGAAGCAAAGATTTGCTTAATTGGCAAGATATGCCAATTGCAATGCAACCAGATCATGATTATGACAAAAGCGGAGTTTTTTCGGGTTCCGCAATTAAAAATGGCGATCGGCTATACGTTATTTATACGGGGCATGTTGAAGAAAAGGGACATGTGATAGAAACTCAATGCATTGCGTATACAGACGATGGCGTTGATTTTACTAAGTACAAAAACAATCCAGTTATAACGGCTAGAGATATTCCATATAATGTTGATGAATCTAACTTTCGGGACCCTAAAGTATTTGAACACAATGGTAAGTATTATTGTGTGGTAGCGGTGGCTATTGATGGTAAAGGAACAATTGTATTATTTGAATCTAGTGATTTATTAAATTGGAGGTTTAAAACAATTTTACTGAAAGATAATCCAACATTAGGTATTATGACTGAATGCCCTGATTTCATCAGTTTTAAAGATAATGATTATTTGATCTTTAGTTCTATTTTAGGTAAAGGTAAAAATAGTATCGTTTATAGTGCTCAAGGAAAATTGGATTGGAAAGTGTTTCAATTTAATGTAGAGAAAATTCATCGCTTAGATAGTGGAGATGATTTTTATGCTCCACAATCATTAATTAAAAATGGCGAACATATTTTAATTCCTTGGTTAAGAAGCGTAGATCATGTTAATTATTTGGATAGAACTGGTCATGTTTGGAATGGAATAATGGGAATTCCAAGAAAATTACTAGATAAAGATGGCTATTTATCTCAAGTTCCAGTTGGTAAAATCATCAAGATAGATGCGCCGGTAGATCAAAATATTGAAAATGGATTGTATAAATTAAACTTTGGTTTTCCGAAAGATAAGAAATTAGTATTACATGGGGTCAACGGAAATATCTCAATTGAGAAATCGGATGAAGACTTTCTAATTAGTATTGATGGACCTGTTTTTGAAAAGAAAATTAATTGGAATAGTAAAGTGTTCTGTTTAACCTTTGTAATTGATAATTCAACTCTAGAATTATTTAGCAAGCATGATAGCTTGAGTATAGTGACTTTTATTGGTGGAATTTATCGTTTAACTTGGGAGGAAAAATAAAAATGGTTAAAGTAAATCTCGATCACGTATATAAAAAATATGAGGGTAACGATAAAGATTCTGTATCAGATTTTAACTTACATATTGATGATCACGAATTTATTGTTTTTGTTGGCCCTTCTGGCTGCGGTAAATCTACAACTTTACGAATGATAGCTGGATTAGAGGATATTTCTAAAGGTACCCTAAAAATCGGTGGAAAAGTAATGAACGAGGTTGCTCCAAAAGATCGTGACATTGCGATGGTTTTTCAAAATTATGCCTTATATCCCCATATGAGTGTTTATGACAATATGAGCTTTGGCTTAGAACTAAAAAAGTATCCAAAAGATAAAGTTAATGAAAAGGTTCAAAGAGCCGCAAAAATTTTAGGATTAACTCAATATTTAAAGCGTAAGCCAGCAGCCTTGTCCGGTGGTCAGCGTCAAAGAGTTGCTTTAGGACGTGCAATTGTGCGTGATGCTCCAATTTTTTTAATGGATGAGCCCTTGTCCAATCTAGATGCAAAATTACGTGTTACTATGCGTGCTGAAATTGCTAAAATTCACCAAGATTTAAAGACTACTACAATTTACGTTACTCACGATCAAACCGAAGCGATGACTTTAGCAGATAGGATTGTTGTGATTAAAGATGGAATTCAACAGCAGGTAGGTACACCAATGGACGTTTACAATAAGCCAGCAAATGTTTTTGTTGCAGGTTTTATTGGATCACCAGCAATGAATTTTTTCCATGTCATTTTAAAAGATGGAAAAATTATTGATAAAGAAAACGAAGAGTTTACTATTCCAGTTCCAGGAGGAAAGCTAAAAACTTTAAAAGAAAAAGGTTATGAAGGAAAAGAGTTAATTTTTGGTATTCGGCCAGAAGATGTTCATACGGAAGAAGTATTTTTAGAGTCATTTCCAGAAAATACAGTTGAAGCTACTGTATCAGTTTCTGAATTATTGGGAGCTGAGACTCAACTTTACTGTACACTTGGTCAAACAGAGCTAGTGTCAAAAGTTGATGCTCGTGACTTTGTTAAGCCAGGTGCAAAAGTAAAGATGGGGTTTGATATGAATAAAGCACATTTCTTTGATGTAGAGAGTGAAAAGGCACTTGTTAACTAAAAATTAGGTAGAGTTATGTCAATAACAAATAAAGTAATGTTAATTACATATCCGGATAGTCTTGGTAAAAATATTAAAGATCTACAAGACGTATTGGAATCAGATTTAAATGGTGCAGTTGGAGGGATTCATTTACTGCCGTTTTTCCCTTCAACTGGTGATAGAGGTTTTGCGCCAACTGATTATACAAAGGTAGATCCGAGATTTGGTGATTGGTCAGATATAGAAAAATTAGGAAAAAAGTATTATCTAATGTTTGATTTTATGATTAATCATATTTCTCGTCACTCGATGTACTATGAAGATTTTAAAAAACATAAGAATAAGAGCCCTTATAAAGAGTTATTTTTAAGTTGGGATAAATTTTGGCCTAAAGGTCGTCCAACGCAAAAAGATATTGATCTAATCTATAAGCGGAAAGATAAGGCTCCTTATCAGGAAATAACGTTTACGGATGGGAGTAAAGAAAATCTTTGGAATACATTTGGCCCTGAGCAGATTGATTTAGATATTAGAAAAGAAGTAACACAAAATTTCATCAATACTACGCTTAATAAATTGATTAATCATGGTGCAGATATTATTAGACTAGATGCATTTGCTTATGCTGTTAAGAAATTAGATACAAATGACTTCTTTGTTGAGCCAGAAATTTGGAATTTATTACAGCAAATTCAAGACGATATTTCGTATAAAGGTGCAATAATTTTGCCAGAAATCCATGAACATTACTCAATGCCGTTCAAGCTTTCAAAACATGGTTACTTTATTTATGATTTTGCCTTACCAATGGTTATTTTATATTCGCTTTATTCTGGTAAAAGTGGACGATTAGTGAACTGGATCAATAAATCTCCAATGAAACAGTTTACTACTTTAGATACACATGATGGAATTGGCGTGGTAGATGCAAGAGATATTTTAACGCCTGAAGAAATTAAATATACAAGTGAAGAATTATATAAGGTGGGTGCCAACGTTAAAAAGAAATACTCAAGCGCTGAATATCATAATCTAGATGTTTATCAAATTAATTCCACATTTTATTCCGCATTAGGTGATAATGATAAAAAGTACTTTATAGCACGCCTATTGCAAATCTTTGCTCCAGGAATTCCGCAGGTTTATTATGTGGGAATGCTCGCTGGTAAAAATGATATTGGCCTTCTAGAGAAGACCAAGGAGGGGAGAAATATTAATCGTCATTATTATAGTCGCCAAGAAGTGTCTAAAGAAGTAAGACGCCCAGTAGTGCAATCATTACTAAACTTGTTCAAATTTAGAAATACTAATGCTGCTTTTGACTTAAATGGTAATGTAAAGGCAAGCTCTCCTAATGAAAACGAAATTGAAATTATTAGAAAAAATAAGGATAGTTCACATCAAGTTACCCTACATGTAAATTTAAAGAAATTAACGTATAGGGTAACTGCGGACAATAAAAAAATTGAATTTTAACTAGTAAATAATCTTGCTATCAGAGAAAGACAGTAAGATTATTTTATTAATTTAAAATATTTGTTTGATATTTCATAAAATATCTGGTATATTATTTAAGTACCGCGGGCGTGGCGGAATGGCAGACGCGCAAGACTAAGGATCTTGTGATCGCTTTTAGATCGTGGAAGTTCGAGTCTTCTCGCCCGCACCACTAAGAAAAGGAAGTCGCAAATGTGGCTTCCTTTTTTGTTAAAGTTATAAATTAATAAAGTAGGAAAGACTATGATTAATAAGAAGACTTTTAGAATTGCCATCAGTGCTATTTTTGTTGCAATTATTTTAGTTCAGACCTTTGTCCCTTATATTGGCTACATCCGTATTTTGCCAGGATTACCTTCTATTACAACTATTCCTTTAACAGTTGCATTGGCCGGATGTTTAATGGGACCAGGTTTTGGAACGTCGATTGGTTTATTTTGGGGCTTATTAAGTATGTTTGTTGCCTATACGCAACCAGGTGACATTGTCAGCATGCTTTTATTCCGAAATATTCTTATTGCTCTAGTTCCTCGGACAGCTGCGGGTTTTATAGCAGGAATGATTGGACAAGCAGCAAAGGACGATTCAAAATTCCAAAAGACTGTTGTTTATACAATTACGGGATTATGTACTTCTTTAACTAATACGTTACTTGTAGTTGTTATTACTAGTCTTTGGTACATGAAGGATCCATCTGTTTTACTTCATTCATTAGGTCAAACTCAAAATTCAGCTCCTTTAATTGCTATTTTAATTAGTGTTTTAGGCATTAATGGTATTGTAGAAGCAATCTTTACTGCTGTTCTTACACCCGCAATTGCGATGCCTTTGAAGCAAGTAATGAAAAGGAAGATGAGTTAAAATGTCGCGTAGACGCCGTCAAAAAAATATTCAGTATATAATTGCAAGAGCATTTGCGATTTGTTTTACTTTGGTAATAATTTTATCAGGCTTTTTGTACTGGCGTCAGCAAACTGCGAATAATGAACGATTGCGTCAGGCACAATTAGAAAAAGAACGATCTCTTCAAAGCAAAGAAAAGTTTATTAAAGTAGTGGCCCCAATTGCCCAACGATCCGACAAGCCATATGGTCTATTTCCAAGCGTTACGATTGCGCAAGCTTGTCTAGAAAGTAATTTTGGTCAGAGTGAGCTTTCTAGAAAATACAATAATTTATTTGGCGTTAAGGGAACGGATCCTAATACAAGTCGCGAATTAACAACTTCTGAGTTTGTTAATGATCATTGGGAAACTGTTACGGGACGTTTTCGAGTTTACGATACTTATGAAGAATCAATCGAGGCACATACACGACTATTTGTGAATGGGACTACTTGGAATAGAAACCAATATCAGCATGTTTTAACTGCCAAAGATTATGCTACTCAAGCGCAAGCATTAGAAACAGATGGATATGCGACAGATCCAGGTTATGCAAAAAAATTAATTGATATAATTGAAGAATTCAATTTAACACAATATGATTAAATTAAAAACGACAATAGTTAAGTAAATGCTATTGTCGTTTTTTGTTATAATAGACAAGTCTATTTTAGCGTTTGAGTTAACAGAAAAGGAAGAAGCAATGAGCGAAGAAACAATTCTTGCAGGATTAAATCCTCAGCAAAAAAAAGCCGTGCAGTGTACTGAAGGTCCACTTTTAGTAGTTGCCGGAGCTGGTAGTGGAAAAACATCAGTTTTAACACGTCGAATTGCCTATTTAATTGAAGAAAAGGGCGTTGCGCCATGGAATGTTTTAGCCATTACTTTTACTAATAAGGCTGCAACTGAAATGAAAGAACGTGTCCAAAAGTTATTAGGGCCAGCAGCTGACAGTGTTTGGATGTCAACTTTTCATGCTTTATGTGTCCGTATTTTACGTCGAGACGCAGAAAAAATTGGCTATTCTAATAATTTTTCAATTGCTGATTCTGCAGAACAATTGACACTAATTAAACGAATTGAAAAGAATCTTAATATTAATCCTAAAATGTATGATCCAAAAGCAATTTTAGGTGCTATTTCAAATGGAAAAAATGACTTACTTACTCCAAAAGACTTTAAGGAGCAAGCAGCTAGTCCGTTTGAAAAGGTAACAGCGCAAGTATATAGCGAATATCAACATCGCTTAAAGCGTGATCAAATTATGGATTTTGATGATTTAATTATGCAAACGCTCGTCTTATTTAAAAAGGATAAAGAAACTTTGCATTATTATCAAAATAAATTCCGCTATATTTTAGTAGACGAGTATCAGGATACAAATGAAGCACAGTATCAACTTTGTGTTGCTCTAGCTGCTCAATATAAAAATATTTGTGTTGTTGGGGATGCAGATCAGTCGATCTATGGTTGGCGCGGAGCTAACATGGAAAATATTCTTAATTTTGAACATGACTATCAAGATGATGAAGTTACTACTATTAAACTAGAGCAAAACTACCGCTCTACCGGTCACATTCTTGATGCAGCTAATTCAGTAATTAAAAATAATCTGAAACGTAAACCTAAGAAACTTTGGACGGATAAAGGCGCTGGCGATAAAATCAATTATTACCGTGCTCAAAGTGGAAATGATGAAGCACTGTTTATCATTTCAAAGATTAAGGAAGAAATAAAAGAACATCAAAGAGACTACAAGGATTTTGCCGTTCTTTATCGGACCAATGCTCAATCACGTAATGTCGAAGAAGCCCTAGTTAAAGCTAATATTCCGTATCGGATTGTTGGAGGACATAAGTTCTACGACCGAAAAGAAATTAAAGATATTTTGGCTTATTTAAAAGTTGTCGCAAATCCTGCTGATTCAATGAGTTTCAACCGAATTATTAATGTACCAAAACGTGGTTTGGGGCCAACTACGATGGCTAAGTTTAACGGTTTTGCTAATGATAGTGACTTTACAGTAGAAGAGACTTTTAAGAATTTGAGCTTAGCACCAATTACGGGTCGCCCAGCTAGAACGCTAGCTACTTTTGGAACGGCCTTAAAAGATGCAATCGAATATAGTAAGACGCATGGTGTAACAGGTTTAACGGAAAAAATATTAGCTGATTTCGGCTACAAAGAAGCTTTAGAAAATGAACACACAATTGAAGCAGATACTAGATTAGAAAACTTAAATGAATTTCTGACTGTTACTAAGCGTTTTGACGATAATTATGAGCCCGAAGATGAAGATTCAACAGCTTTAGGTGATTTTCTTTCAGAGATCTCATTATTAAGTGATCAAGATGATTTAGAAAATCAAGATAACCAAGTTGCATTGATGACTCTTCATGCCGCTAAGGGACTAGAGTTTCCGGTGGTCTTCTTGGTTGGAATGGAAGAGGGACTCTTCCCACTTTCAAGAGCAGTAGAAGATCCAAGTGAACTTGAAGAAGAACGTCGACTAGCCTATGTAGGAATTACACGAGCTGAAAAGAAACTCTACATAACCAATGCTTTTTCTAGAATGATGTATGGCCGTCCGCAACGTAATCAACCATCACGCTTTATTGATGAGATTGAAGATAAGGATTTAGAGTTTGTTAACCCAATGCCATCTAATTCTGTCATATCTGTTCCTTTTGCTATTAATAGAAAGGATCAAGCTAATTCTCATGTTTACCTTCCAAAGATTACAGTTGAGGAGGCTAAGAAAGCAACTGGTGCAGTTGGAGCTGAGAAAAAGTCCTGGAATGTTGGTGATCAAGTTACACATAAAGCATGGGGAAAAGGCGTTGTAGTCAAAGTTAACGGTACTGGTGAAGATATGGAATTAGATATTGCCTTTGCTAGCCAAGGAGTGAAACGCCTTTTAGCTGCCTTTGCACCGATTAAAAAGATATAATGAAATAGAACAGTTTGATTTAGAGAGGGGCTAATATAATGGCAGTTTTAACTCATAATGAGGCTTCTCAGAAAGTCGATGAATTAAGAAAAAAGCTCGATAAATGGGCAGATGATTATTATGCAAAAGATGCTCCGGTAGTTGAAGATGCAGTATATGATAAGACCTATCAGGAATTAGTAGAATTAGAAGAGCAATTTCCTGACTTAGTAACTGCCGATTCAATTACCCAACGAGTTGGTGGAGAGATTAAAAGTGATCTTTCTAAAGTTGAACATCCCGTTCCGATGCTTTCAATGGGGGATGTTTTCTCAAAAGATGAGCTTAAAGAATTTGACGAAAGAATTACGAAATTAGTGGGTCACCCAGTAGCTTATAATGTGGAATTAAAAATTGATGGATTATCTTTATCCTTAGAATATACTAACGGAAAATTAACACGTGCTTCTACAAGAGGAAATGGCCGTGTTGGTGAAGATGTAACAGCTAATGCAAAATTTATTAAAGATGTTCCTCAAACATTACCTGAACCATTAACAACTGAAGTTCGTGGTGAATGCTACATGGAGAAAGAAGCGTTTGCAACCTTAAATGCAGAACGTGATGAAAAAGGAGAGCAAGTTTTTGCTAATCCTCGAAATGCGGCTGCCGGTTCTTTAAGACAATTAGATGCTCGAATTACTAAAAAAAGAAATTTAAGTACTTTTATTTATACTTGGGTTAACCCACCAAGAAACATTACAAGTCAACATCAAGCGATTGATGAAATGAATCGATTAGGATTTCATACTAATCAGTCTGGACGACGTTTTGAATCAATGGACGAAGTATTTAATTTTATTGATGAATATACTGCTAAACGTAATGATTTAAGTTATGGGATTGACGGGATTGTTTTAAAAGTTGACGACTTAAGTTTACAAAGTAAACTTGGTAATACTGTAAAAGTACCTCGCTGGGAAATTGCTTATAAGTTCCCACCCGAAGAGCAAGAGACTGTAGTTAGAGATATTGAATGGACAGTTGGCCGAACTGGAGTAGTAACACCTACTGCAGTGATGGATCCAGTTAAACTTGCTGGAACGATTGTCTCTCGTGCGTCTTTACATAATCCAGACTATTTGAGAGAAAAGGGAGTAAGAATTGGCGATACAGTTAAATTGCATAAAGCTGGAGATATCATTCCAGAAATTTCTAGTGTCGTTTTAAGTAAAAGACCTAAAGATAGTAAGCCTTATGAAATTCCAAATATTTGTCCTTCTTGTGGAGAAACACTGGTTCACTTGCAAGACGAAGTAGCGCTTCGCTGTATTAATCCGATGTGCCCAGCTCAAATTGAAGAGGGAATTATTCATTTTGCTTCACGTGGAGCGATGAATATTATGGGACTTGGTCCTAGAATTGTAAAACAGTTAATTGATAAGGGATTTATTAATGATGTAGCTGACTTATATCATTTAACTCCAGACCAACTAGGACAGCTTGATCACTTTAAAGAAAAATCGATTACTAATTTATTATCTTCTATTGAAAATAGTAAGCAAAATTCTGCCGAATTATTACTGTATGGCTTAGGAATTGATCATGTTGGTGCTAAGGCTGCCAGATTGATTTTGGAAAAATATAAAAATTTGGAAAAGGTTAGTCAATTAACAGTGCCAGAATTAACAAGTATCGATACAATAGGAGAGACGATTGCAGAGTCATTAACAGCATATTTTAATCAACCAAGCGCACAGAAACTACTACAAGAATTGCGTGACAGTGGATTAAATATGGAATATTTAGGAACAGTTGAAGATGAAGCACCAGATAATTTCTTTAAGGAAAAGACAGTAGTTTTAACTGGAAAATTATCTGCCTTTACTCGAAGTGAATTTACCAAAAAGCTTCAAGATCTTGGTGCAAAAGTCACTGGGTCAGTTTCTAAGAAGACAGATTATTTAATCTACGGAGCAGACGCGGGCTCTAAAAAAGATAAGGCTGAAAAACTTCAAGTTCCAATGTTAACTGAACAAGAAGCAATTGCAAAAATTGAAAAATAAAGAAATAAGAAGGAAAAATAAATTGAAAAGATTTTTGCAAATAGCACTACTACTAGCAACTGGGTTAAGTTTAAGTGCATGTGGCAATTTAAAAAATTCTGATCTTGCCAATAACCCTACTACTTCTACAACAAAGAAAAAAAGCTATCAAACTACTAGTACTAGTAAAAATGGGTATAATGTTCTTTTAAAAGATGGGGAATATGTAACTAGTCCAATTGAAGGAACAACTGAAAATACTAGTGATAATAATGTAGATAGTCGTGCTTTAGAATCTGGGTTAATTGATTTATCTCACAATACTTTTTCAAGTAGTAAGTATGTTTTTCAAGAAGGACAAAAAATTTCTGTTGCTGATGCTACTGACTGGCTAGGAAGAAAGTCTAAGAGTAATCCAGAAGGTCTAAATGCGGAAAAAAGTAATAAAAAGAATTCGTATAATCCTATTATTTTAGATCAAATTTTAGAACAAGATTTTTTGACTAAATCTAATTCTAGTTACAAAATGGATGGTATGAGTGTTGGGCTAGCTCTTAACTCGGTAGATTACTACCAGAAAGTTAAAGATGGGCCCCAATATCATAAAGATATTTCTCGTGCAGAACAGGAGACTTTTGGTAAAGAAGCAGCTAATAAGTTAGTTTCTTATTTACGTAAAAAGAAGGGATTAAAAGATATCCCAATTTTGGTTGGGCTTTTTAGTAAAACCAGTAAAGATTCTCTTGTAGGTGGAAATTACTTTGCATATGGAATTGCTAATGCAAATAGTAGTAAAATAAATGATTGGAAAACAGTCAATAATCGTAGTCAAGTGCTACCGACTGTTGGAAGTGAAAAAGCAATCAATTCTACTGATGCAGCTTCATTTAGTGATTTTAAAGCAGCTATTCAAGGTTACTTCCCTAATATTAGTGGGGTAACAGCGACTGTTCATTATCAAAATAAAACTTTGACACAAATGAACATTACTGTAACTACCCAATTCTTTGGTTATGCGCAGATTGAGAGTTTTTCAAGACTTGTATTGTCAGCTGCTAAGAAGTACTTACCTAAGGATGCACCAATAGAAATTAAGATTAATTCTGTTAATGATACGCAGGCATTAATTGCTAAGAATTCCGCAGACGATAGTTATTATGTCCACGTCTTTGGCGGTGAATAGGAGGCAAACGGTGAAAATTACAAAAGATGAAATCAATCACGTTGCAGCACTATCTCGACTTGAGTTTGGTGAAGACGAAATTGATAAGTTTACTGAACAAATGGGTGACATTATCAATATGGCACATCAATTAGCCGAAGTTGATACTGAAGGAGTTCCTGAAACTGTTCAAGTTGTTGATCGAGAGACTGATTTTAGAGAAGACAAGCCTGAACATTGGGAAAGTCGCGCAGAATTAATGAAGAATGTTCCTGAAAAAGCTGATGGCTTCATTAAGGTGCCAGTAATTATTGATAAGGATGATAATGAATAATGAATTACTTAAATGAAAACATTGACTCATTAAATAAAAAATTACAAGATGGCGAAATAACAGCTGAAGACCTAGCTAAGGAAACAGTTAAAAACATTAAAGAAACAGACAAAAAGATTAATGCCTGGATTACTGTTGATGAAGAAGCAAAGCCAGCAGAAAATTTAGATTTTAATAAAAATAAATTAGCTGGTATTCCTATTGCTATCAAGGATAATATCATTACTAATGGTATGAAGACTACAGCAGCTAGCCACATTCTTTACAACTATATGCCCGTTTATGATGCTACTGTAATTAGTAAATTAAAGAAGGTTCAAGCAACTTTTGTTGGTAAGACTAACATGGATGAATTTGCAATGGGTTCATCCACTGAACATTCTTACTATGGTGAAACACATAACCCATGGAACTTAGATAAAGTTCCTGGTGGTTCATCCGGTGGTTCTGCAGCTGCAGTTGCGAGTGGTGAAGTTGTTGCAGCTCTTGGATCAGATACTGGTGGTTCTATTCGTCAACCAGCTGCCTTCAATGGTATTTTTGGTATTAAACCAACCTACGGTAGAGTATCACGTTGGGGACTTATTGCTTTTGGTTCTTCATTGGATCAAATTGGTGTAATGAGTAAGCGTGTTAAGGATTCAGCTGAAGTATTAAACGTAATTGCTGGTCCTGATGAACATGATGCAACTGTTTCTGAAAAAGAAGTACCTGATTACACTAGCTTCTTAGGCCAAGATGTTAAAGGCTTACGTGTGGCTGTTCCTAAGGAATACATGGATGCTGTTGACGGTGAAATGCACGAAGTTATCCAAAAACAGATCGATGTTTTGAAGGATGCCGGTGCAATTATTAATGAAGTTTCATTGCCACATACTAAGTATGTTGTTCCTACTTACTACATTGTTGCTTCTAGTGAAGCTTCTTCAAACCTTCAAAGATATGACGGTATTCGTTACGGCTATCGTGCAAAGGATACTAAGAACTTATTAGATGTTTACGTAAAATCAAGAAGTGAAGGCTTTGGTGACGAAGTTAAGCGTCGTATCATGCTTGGTTCTTTTGCTTTATCAGCTGGTGCATATGATGAATTCTTCAAGAAAGCTGCACAAGTTAGAACATTGATTTGCCGCGACTTTGAAAAGATTTTTGAAGAAAATGATGTTATTGTTGGACCAACTACTACTGAGCCAGCATTTGGTATTGGTGAAGAAATCTCTGATCCAATTAAGATGTACAATAATGATATTTTAACTATTTCAGCTAATTTAGCTGGTATTCCAGCCGCTAGTGTACCAGCAGGCTTAGTTGATGGTATGCCTGCTGGTCTTCAAATTATGGCTAAGCGTTTTGATGAAGGAAATGTATTTAAAGTTGCTGATTTCATTGAACGTAATAATAAATTCTACGAAAAAACACCTACAGGAATGGAGGATTAATTAATGAATTTTAAATCGACTATTGGTCTAGAAGTCCACTTCGAATTAAAAACAAAGAGTAAGATTTTTTCTCCATCACCAGTTAGTTATGGTGCTGAAGCAAACACTGAAACTAATGTTATCGACTGGGCTATGCCTGGTGTCTTACCTCGTTTAAACAAAGACGTTTACCGTCTTGGGATTATGGTTGCTTTAGCAACTCATTCACATGTTTTACCAGTAACTCACTTTGATCGTAAGAACTATTTCTACCCAGATAACCCTAAAGCTTATCAGATTACTCAATTCTTCCAACCACTTGCTCGTGATGGTTATATCGAAATTGAAGTTCGTGGTAAGAAGAAGCGCATTGGTATTCATGAAATGCATATTGAAGAAGATGCTGGTAAGAATACACACGGTGCTAACGGTTATTCATACGTTGACTTAAACCGTCAGGGAGTTCCACTTCTTGAAGTTGTTTCTGAACCTGATATGGAAGATCCAGAAGAAGCTTATGCATATTTGACTAAATTACGTCAAATTGTTCAATTTACTGGTGCTTCTGACGTTAAGATGGAAGAAGGTTCAATGCGTGTTGATACCAACATTTCTATTCGTCCTGCAGGTCAAGAAAAGCTTGGTACCAAGGTTGAAATGAAGAACTTGAACTCATTTGACCACGTACGTCGTTCTCTTGCTTATGAAGAAAAACGTCAACAACAAGTATTACTTTCTGGTGGTAGAGTTCAACTTTCTACTCGTCGTTTTGATGAAGCAACTGGTAAGACTGTCCTAGAACGTGTTAAGGAAGGTGACGCAGACTACCGTTACTTCCCAGAACCAGATATTGCTCCTTACCATATTAAGCAAAGCTGGATTGACGAAATTGAAGAAAGTTTACCTGAATCACCATTTGAACGTCGTAAGCGTTACGTTGAAGAATATGGTATTAAAGAATACGACGCAGACGTTATTTTACAAACTAAGGAATCAAGTGATTTCTACGATGCTGCAGTTGCTGCTGGTGCAGATCCAACATTAGCTGCTAACTGGTTAAACACTCAAGTTAATGGTTACTTGAATGAAAACCAAGTTGGTATTGCCGATATTAAGTTAACTCCAGAACACTTAGCTGAAATGATCAAGATGATCAAAGATGGTACTATTTCTTCTAAGATCGCTAAGAAGGTCTTTAAGGAATCAATTGAAAACGGTACTGATCCTAAGAAATATGTTGAAGATAAGGGTATGATTCAATTATCTGATGTTTCTGTTCTTGGGCCAATGGTTACTAAGGTCGTTGATGACAACCCACAATCTGTTGAAGACTTTAAGAATGGTAAAGATCGTGCAATTGGATTCTTAGTTGGTCAAATCATGAAACAAACTCGTGGTAAAGCTAACCCTAAAGTTGTTAACCAATTGCTTAACAAGGAACTTCAAAGTCGTTAATCATTTTAGGGAGGCGAGAGGCGATGACGAAAAAAGCAAGATTGATTTATAATCCTGTCTCGGGTCACGAGCAAATGCTTCAAAATGTAGCAGATATTTTAAATGTATTAGAACAGGCTGGTTTTGAAGCCAGTGCTTTTAGGACTACGCCAGAACCTCTGTCTGCTCAAAATGAGGCAAAAAGATGTGCCTTAGCAGGTTTTGATTTACTAGTTGGTGCTGGTGGAGATGGTACTATTAATGAAGTAGTCAACGGAGTAGCTCCATTAGAAAAACGGCCAAAACTTGCTGTTATTCCAGCAGGAACTACCAATGATTTTGCTCGTGCATTAAAGATTCCGAGAGATGATTTAGTTGAGGCAGCTAAAGTAATCCTGACAGGTAAAACACAAAAGATGGATATTGGGCGTGCGGGTAAGCAATACTTTATGAATATTGCTGCTAGCGGTTCATTAACTGAACTTACTTATGGAGTACCTTCAGAAGTAAAGTCTGTCCTGGGTTATAGTGCGTATTTGCTTAAAGGTGCAGAAATGCTACCAAAAATCAGTAGCAATAAGATGCGTTTAACTTATGATGAAGGAGTCTATGAGGGAGACTTATCAATGTTTCTTTTAGGGATGACCAATTCAATTGGAGGTTTTGAACGTATTATGCCAGATGCTCAATTATCAGATGGGCTATTTCAGTTAATTGTAGTTAAAACTGCAAATCCAGTAGATGTTTTACGTTTAATGGCCATGGCTTTGAATGGAAATCATGTTAATGATCCACAGATTATCTATACTAAGACTAAAAATTTAAAGGTAGAATTATTAGGTGATAGTAAAGATAAGGATCCTATTCCTGTGAATTTAGATGGTGAGATTGGTGGTCATTTACCAATTGATTTTGAAAATCTAAAACAGCATATTGAATTTTATGTTGGTTAATATAAAATAGAGACTAATAATTTATTAGTCTCTATTTTTGTTGGAGAAGAAATGAAAAAATTTATTCATAATTTAAGTACAGATGTTAATGGAATTGCTGAATGGGCAATTATTTTTTACACTGTTTTCCCCTTAGTGGGCTTTATTGCGAGTCTTGTATATTTAATAAAAAAAGAAAAAATTAAAGCTAATGCAGTGTTCTTTTATGCACTAATGGGATTATTAATAAATGTAATTTTCTATATGATTTTTGGAAGATAGGGTAATTTATGACAGTAAAACTAATTGCGGTAGATTTAGATGGAACTTTATTAACTAGTGGAAATACAATTTCACCTGAAACTCTGAGGACTTTACAGGTAGCACATGGGATGGGAATTAAGATAGTGCTTGCTTCTGGTCGTCCTCTCTCTGGAGTAATGCCTTTTGAAACTCAACTAGGACTTGAGGGGCCAGAAGAATATGCAGTTGTCTTTAACGGCGCAGTTGTACAAGATTTATCTGGAAAAGTTCTAATGAGTCAAGAGATGAATTATCGCGATTTTGAAATAATGCTTCGCTTGCAGAGACTTGCTCACGTGAATTTACACTTTGAAACAACTAAACGTTTTTGGACTTTAGATCGTGACCTTTCAGTACAAATGCAAATTAATGCTGCTTTAACTGATAATGAAATTAGAGTTCGTGAACGTAAAGAAATCCCACAAGATTTTACCTTTAACAAGGTAGGATTTACTTGTGCAAAAGATAGTGATCAAATTGAAAAACTATGGAATTCGATTCCATACTGGGCCTTTGAATCCTATGATATAGTTCGTAGTTTAGATAACTGTATTGAGTTAAATGGAATTGGGGCTTCAAAAGGAAATGCTTTAATGGATTTGGCTCAACGTTTAAAGATTAGCCCAGAAGATGTCATGGTCTTTGGTGACCAAGGAAATGACGTTTCCATGTTTGAAAACCCAAGTTTCAAGAAAATTGCTATGGGAAATGCAATTGAAGATATCAAAGAAAAAGCTGATTTTGTAACCGATGATAATAATCATAATGGGATTGCTAAAGCCCTTAAAAAGTTTGTAATTTAATAAATTAAGGTTATCTTATAAAAATTAATAATTAAAAATACACGATTCTATAAGAGAAGAATTTTATAGAATCGTGTATTTTTTTTGATATTTTAATACTAAGATTTTAAGTAACCTTACTGTGATTTGTTTTATATAATATTCATTATTTTTGACTATAGGCTTAAGCTAAAAATAACTATTTTATCTGATCTTAGAAGCGATTATCCTTAATATCAAGTGCGTATGCTTTAATTTAATTACAAAAGATATATTATAGATGTGTATAGTAGTGCGTTATTTATATGCTCAATTAGTATTTTTTATATTTTGTAATTTATGATGTGGATTTGGAAAAAAGCATGGAAGAGAAAAATTTAAAAAATAAAATAAAAGAAAAGATAGTCAAAAGAAAAAATATGTAGACCCGAATAGATTAAAAGCTCAGAGTAATAATTCAAAGTCCTATATTAAAGAACTTGCTGCATTAGCAGTAATTTTAGGTACCGGAACAACTGGTATTGCGATTTTACCCAATGATCGTGTATATGCAGCACAAACTTCCGTGGATGCTAAATCTCAAATTGTGGGATCAGTATCAGAAAGTACCCAAACTGGGGTTTCAAATAAAGTAAATAGTAAATCTACTGAAAAAGAAAATAGCATTAGTAATTCGGAAGTACAAAGTCTATCTACTTCTAAGAGCCTCAAAATTTCAGAAAGTGTTTCTGATTCTATAAGTCAGTCTGAAAGTATTTCCGGTATCGTATCTCAATCTCAGAGTCTCTCACATTCACTGAGTCAATCTGAAAGTATACTTAATTTTCTAAGTTTGGCCAAAAATAAATCAACAGAAAAAATGTCTAATACTCAACAGTATTAAAAAGTAATAAAAACGTTGAAGCAAATTCTACAGATATTAATAGATCAGCTAATACATCACATGTAAGTCAGTCTGCAATTACTTCTGCATATCACTCAACTTCGAACAATGTTCCAACTACACTACAAGCTAGTTTAGAGTTAAATAAAAATATTTCTTCTCTTAACAATTTGCCTCTTGCTACAAATAATACAATTCAACGAAATAATTCGACTACGAATTCACAATTACCAGTTTCCTTAGGTGTTAATTTTGTAACTTTAGCGACAACAAATGATGCAGTTATTAAACCTACTTTTTCTGGTACAGTAATGATTAAAAATGCTGACGGCAGTAATGTTAATGGAACAGACTTTAAAGATGGGGCTGTACCTACCTATACATTTCGTTTATCAACATATGGAGATTCAAACGCTACAAATCCTCAATTTATTATCATGATTCCAAAAGGATTTACTGCTACTACTGCTGATCTTTCTACTTTAACTAATACTCAAGGTACTGATATCTTTAGTGGTAGAGGATTTGCAGGACTGTCTAATGGAAAATCAATAATAAAGGAATTAGGAAACTATGGTCCAAATGGTGAACAACTATTTATGATCACCTTAACTGGTGCAACACTAACGTGAGGAAATAACTTTGGTGGTCAAGTCAAATTAACCTTAGATGCAAATGCAAAAGGTGTAGTTTCGTATAATGTATATGGCGCTCCTTTTGTTTCTGAAGTATCTAATTATGCGGTAACAAATGGGACAAGTGCTTATGGAGGTGGTTCATATACCTTTAACGTAAATGGGCAAGCAATTGAGGTTGTTAAAAACTCTACTGGGATTAATAATCAGCAAGGTTCAATTAATTATATTCTTAACAACACTGTAGAATTACCTTAATTTACAGGAACTGCTTCTTTTGATAATTTAAATTCATCTGGTGCTTTTGTTTCTGGAAATAGTATTAGCTACACTAACAATACTCCACAATCACAAATACCCGTCCTTTCTGTTCGCCTTTCTACACTTGGTGATTCTACCGTTAATAATCCACATTTATTGTGATGATTCCAAAAGGTTTTACATCAAGTAAATCTGATTTTAGTTTGATAGACAAAAATGTTGGTAATTATTTTGGCGGTCAATTTAATGTGTCTAATCAATATTCGACAAGTAACTATTCAATTGAAGATTTAGGAAAAGTCGGACCAAATGGAGAGCAGTTGTTTAAAATCCAGTTAGACTTTAATCCTGGCTGGAATGCGGCACGGAACTTTGGTGGACAATTTAAGTTAACACTAGATCCAACTCAGACAGGAACCTATAACTATGGAAACAATGGGGTTCCAATAGTTTCAGAACTTGCAAGTGATGCGACACCAACTGCTGGTACTTATACTTTTGTAGCTAATGGACAGAATATAGCTGTGGTAAAAAGTGGCTTCAGTTCAGATATTAACTATGCGATTAATACAAATTTGATTCCTACGTTTACTGGTACTGCAATTCTTGATGCAAATGGAAAAACGTATAGTGGAGATTCAGTTCCAACTTATAGTTTTCGTTTATCAACAACTGGGGAATCTACAGTTCAAAATCCTAAATTTATTGTAATGATACCCGATGGATTTACAGCTACTACAGGTGACTTCAGCTTTAACACTAGTGGCTATTCTGGTACGGCATCAGTTAAAGAGTTAGGCAATTATGGACCAAATGGAGAGCAACTCTTTGAAGTATCATTAACTGGGACGACGCCTAACTTTACAACAAATTCAGTAATGGGATCAGTTAAACTGAGTCCAAACTTTAATGGTCAAACCGGTGGTAGTCATACCTATTCAAATGCAACTGCGCCTTTGGTGGCAGAAGTTTCTAACTATTCTAATACAACTTATGGAACGTATACTTTTAATACAAGTGATGGAGCGGTCACTGTTGTAAAAAGCCCACAAACTGTTAATTGGACTGATCCAAGTAACCAAGCTGCTAATAGTAGTGGAAGTGTTACTTATACAATACAGGTAGGGAAAGAGCAATTACCGACTACTGCCTATACCATCAGTAATATTAAAGTGACACCAGTTGCTGGAGAAACCAGTAGCGATGCTGGCTATGAACAGCTTGCCTTTTCAATTACTCCAAAACAAACTATGCAAGATGGTCAATATATTGACGTCCATTTAGGACTACCGGATAGTAATGGGAATATTGAAGATTATGATAGTAAATTAGCGGCTAATCTGTCCTTAATGACCCCTAATAAACTTCAAATAGCCACTGCATATAATATGGATACATATTATAGAATAGTTTTTAATTCAGAAGCGACAGACTATACTAGTGATAATAATAAATTAACTCTTAATCCAATATTAAGATGGGGAATCCACAGTCTCAACAACCATCCATTAGTACTAATCAAAGTAATACCAATACTTCTAATTTAGGAAAAGTTTATGTTTATCAATATACCGATGATGAATCTAGAAATGGAACTCTATTTGCTTATACTCCTACCAATGATGTAACAATAAATGGCCAACATTATGCTAGTGGTCTTCAGATTCAAGGACAATATGTCTATGATAAGCAGTATCTTGATTATACCAATACTACTACGGCGGGTATTTTTTATAATAACAATAGAGTATGGGGACCAAATAATAGTGTCTACATAAATACTAATTGGGTCAATGTTATAGGATTTAATATTGCTATTAGTGGAGCAACTATTTCTGAAGCTAATACGGGTTCTAATTTTGATATCGCAATTGCTGTAGGAAATAGTAAAGAATTTACTTATAGCTGGCTTACGGATAGTCAGATGGAAGACCGAATTAAAAGCATCTATGCATGGTATGTAAATAATGAATTAAGCAATGAAGTTGCTGGAAGTTCTTCTACGAATGTTTACTTGAAGAGTGGGATAAATAAAGTTAGTCAAATGACTTCACCGGTTACAGTAACACATGAAGAAACCATCACAGATAATGGTGAAATTAAAATGGTTTATCATGTTCAAATTGCGGACTCTTCAATTAAATTAAAAGGAGTGATTGTTCCTTTAACAGTAAGTGCAAATGGTTTTACAATGCCAGATGATATCAAGTCCTATCAGGAAGATCTGGATAAATCAGCTACAGTAGATAAGAATAACTATGAAAATACTCCTAATATGGGTGCAGCTACAAGTAATGCAGCCTTACAAGAGGCATTACAAAATACGGCGCACCCGCTTATGACTATTACAAATAATGTTACAGGAGATACAGTTCCTTTACCACATACTATAGATTGGAATACTTGGAAGGCTGGTATTAGCTATGGTGTTAACGGAGATGTTACCAATTCAAGTGATGCTACTAATACAAGGACTGCTATACTTGAATTTATTAATGATACTAATCCTTCAAATCCAATTACACTTACGCAAGCCACTAATAATTTCCAAGGACCTGCTGAAGGAAAAATTGTCTTTTCTAATGCTACTACGACTTTAGAGAACCTAGAAAAACAAGGATATACTCTTGAAAAGGTAGTTGACAATCAAACAGGAAAGATAATTACTCCTCCTGAAGGAGTATCGCCAACAAATTTGAGTGCTTATTCTTATGGAAATTTAATTGATGGACCAAACGAATTTACTGTTATTTACATTAGACAGATATCCAGAGTATAAGTACGGTAGTCCAAGAAAGCATTAGTGAAAGTGTAGAAATTAGCCAAAAGCTTTCACAAAGTGAAAGTATGGCTATATCTAAGTCATCTAGCTCAACAAGTACGATAACTTCAACAACTAGTACTAACAATAATGGTTCTAAAGTAACGCCAAACAATAGTGGTACTAAATATACAATTTCTACTAATACACTTAAGCCTCAAAATGAAAATGCTGAATCTGTAGATAAGACAGTTAAGAGACATTACCGTAGAGGTAAATTGCCTCAAACAGGAGCAGAATCAAGTTCCAACTTGTTAGGATTAATGATTGCTGCTCTAGGTGGCTTACTCGGCTTCAGACGTAAAAAACGTAAAAATAAAGATTAATAAGTCTGTTGAAATGCAGATATCGTTAACGATAGTGGTAATGCGATGTGTGAGAGAAGAGACTTCTGAGTTTACGCATAGAAATTTAACTAAATCAAATGGTGAATTGTACCAAGTCATAGTTCCGGAGATAAATGTAAAAATAGGATAACCATGCTAATCCTCTCTCTTAATTGATAAAGAAATGAAAAACTATAACTTTAATGAGAAGTCACGTAGGTATAGATTAGCTATTGATCTATTTTCTTTTACATGTTGAAACTTATTTTGAATGAATTAGCTGATTAGGGGAAAATAGAATATAAATGTTATATAATGTATTTTTAGTAGATAATATTATACAATTTGTAAAAGTTAGATGTTTAAATATGGCGGAAATGAGTGATAAGTTTGAAAATAATTGTATTAAATGGAGATTATGGATTTTTAGATAAAATTGAAACAACAATTAAATCAATTATTTATCATAATCAAAAAGTAAAAATCTATGTTATCAATCCTGATATTCCACACGAATGGTTCATTAATTTGAATCAATATCTCAGTCAAATAGGGTCACGAATTGTAGATAAAAAAATTGATCAGGCATATTTAAATGACGTTAATTCTTCTTTTAAAGGAATTAAAAATATTGCCTTTGCGAGAATACTAATTCCTGAATTAATTAAAGAAGATAAAGTACTATATTTAGATTGTGATATAATTGTGAATGCCAATTTAGATGAATTATTTAATATTGATTTAGAAAATAAATGGGTTTGGGGTGTGCGTGACTACCAAGTTCCTTCAGAATTTAATTCAGGAATGTTATTGATTAATAATAAAAAGTGGAGAGAAAGTAACATAGTTTCTAGCCTTTTAGAGAAAGCAAAAGATACTCATCTTCGAAATGGTGATCAAACTGTTATCAATGAAGTATTTAAAAATAAAATTCAAGAATTAGATCCATCTTATAATTACCAAATTGGTTTCGAAAGAGCAGCTTTTTGGTTAAATTTGCAAAAAACTACACAATTTCTTGATAAAGTTAAAAAACCCAAAATAATCCACTTTATTACTGAAGACAAGCCATTTAATATGGTTTCTGTTGGTAGCCTGCGAGAGAAATGGTGGCATTATAGAAGATTAGAGTGGTCAGAAATTATTTCTAAGTATAGTAATTTTGATAAGAGCAAGATTAAAGATTTGTCTTTTGATGGAGAGGCGTTTTTGTTTACTCGTTTGGCTGAAACCGAAAATATTGAGCAATTGATTCAAAAATTGCCAAATATAAGATTCGATATTGCTGCGTATACGCCTATGGCTTTTCTTTTATTGAAATTAACACAATATGATAATGTGAGACTTTTCCCAACTATTATAGGAAAAATTTTGGATAGAGAAATAAATGAAGCAGATATTTATTTAGATATCAATTATGGTCCTAAAGCTGATGAAATAATTGAAAGAATTATGAAGAGAAGGGTACCTATCTTTTCTTTTGATCAGACTAAGTCTCAAAATTTGGATTATGATAATTATCAAGTCTTTTCGGATAATCAAATTGATGAAATGGCAGAAGCGATTAAAGAGACGGTCAAAACTAATGCTCCAAAATATAATATTAGAGTAAAAGATATGGATGAATCCTTAAACTTGATTTTGCAAGATAATAAATCTGTGATTCGCTTTGGGGATGGCGAATTTGATTTAATTAGAGGAGCCTCAATTCCCTATCAAACATATGATTCAGAACTTGCCAAGCGACTAAAAGATATTATTTTGCGGGGTCAAGTTAATAATACCTTGGTTTGTTTACCGGATATCTTTACCAAACCAGAGCGTTATCAAGATTTTACTCAATCATTCTACAAAACATCCTTCTTTCCAAATAATGAAAGTTTCTTAAAAGAAATTGGACAGACTGGTAATTGGTATGGTTCAACTTTTATTTCAAGACCATACATTGATTTGTTTGATAAAAGTAAAAGTGCAGCATACTTTGATAAATTAAAACAACTTTGGAGTGGTCGTAATCTGCTAATAGTAGAGGGAGCACTAACGCGTTCGGGAGTGGGAAATGATTTATTCGCTAATACTAAATCAATTAAAAGAATTATTGCTCCATCAAAGAATGCTTACCAAAAGATTAGCGAAATAGAACAAATGATTCGAGAAAATGCAGAAGATAGATTGATTTTGTTGATGCTCGGGCCAACAGCTAAAGTAATTGTAGATGATTTGCAAGATTTAGAGAATCAAATCATTGATTTGGGACATATTGATTCAGAATATGAATGGTTCAAGATGGGAGCTACTCATAAAGTTAAGCTTAAAAATAAGCATACTGCAGAGTTTAATTTTGATGAAAATATTAATGCTGTTCATGATAAAGCTTATGAAAATGAAATTATTGGGAAGATTGAATAATGAAGACAATTGCTTTAAGTGTAGACTATGGCTGGATTGATAAAGTAGAGACAACTTTAAAGTCAATCTATGCGCATAATCAAGATATCAAAACCTATATTATTAATCCCGATATTCCGCATGAGTGGTTTATGAATATTAATCAATATTTAAAAAGGCTAAACTCAGAAGTTATCGATTTAAAAATTGATCTTAGTCGTTTTAAAGATATGCCAAATCCTGAAAATCGAATTTCTAAGATGGTATATGGCAAATTTTTGATTCCAGAATTAATTAAAGAAGATAAAGTTCTTTATTTAGATAGTGATGTAATTGTGGACCAAAATTTAGATCAGCTTTTTGAAACTAATATTGAAAATAGGCCTTTGTATACTGTAGTGGACTACTTTAATCCTGATCAATTTAATTCAGGGGTCTTATTAATCAATAATAGATTTTGGCATAACAACAATATTGGAAATCAATTATTGGATTTAGGAAAGAGATATAATCTAAATAATACTCAGGTTATGATGAATGAAGGATTTGCGCAGAATTATGGAAAGCTAAATCCAAAATATAATTATCAAATTGGCTATGAGAGAAAAAGTTATTGGAATGATAAAGACAGTTTCTATGCATTCTTTGATCATATAAAAGAACCTGCTATTATTCATTTTACTGAGCGAGATAAGCCATTTAACATTACTGATACAACTGAACTAAGAGAGAAATGGTGGGAATATCACAATTTAGAGTGGTCAAAAATTGTTTTCAGAAACTTTGAATTAAATGACAATTATTATGATAAGACCTTTGACGGAGAGGCCTATACATTTACGAATGTTGCTGAAATTCAAAATTTAGAAGAGCTAGTAAAAAAATTACCTAATATTCACTTTAGTATTGCAGCATTTACTCCAGTTGCTTTTTTATTAAGTCATTTATCTCAATATGATAACGTCACTATATATCCAAGTGTTACGGCTAAAAAACAAATTGAGCTTATTAATATGTGCACCGTTTACCTTGATATTAATTATGGTGATAAAAATAAAATGGTGCTCGATCGGATTGTACATCGCCAAGTTCCTATTTTATCTTTTAGTTCATCACAATCTAAAAAATTAGATTATGAGCACTATCAAGTATTTGAAGACGATCAAATTAATGAGATGGCTAATAGAATTCAGAAAGTAGGAAAGAGTATCACTCAACAATTCGTTCCTCAGCTTTTTAATATACATGTCAGAGGAATGGATGAATCGCTAGATCGACTTATTAATGAGAAAAAGTCCATTATTCGTTTTGGGGATGGAGAATTGAGTTTGATTAATGGAAAGGGTATTACTTATCAAGCATATAATAAGGATCTGTCGAGAAAATTAAAACAGATACTTTTTGCGGGCGGTAATAATAAATGCGATGTAACCCTTCCAGATGTATTTGAAAGTTTAGAGGATTATGGTCAATACACAAAAGATTTTTACGAAACTAATTTCTTTTTTAACAATCAGCATCTTCTAAAAGAAATAGAAAAAACAGAAAATATTTATAGTAATACTTTTATTTCAAGACCATACATTGATCGAATTGATAAATCTAAAAGTGCACACTGGTTTGATAAACTCAAACAAATTTGGAAAGATAAAGATATCTTAATCGTTGAAGGAAATTTTACACGTTCAGGATTAGGAAACGATCTATTTGCTAATACTAAATCAATTAAAAGAATTATTGCTCCATCAAAGAATGCATACCAAAAGATTAGAAAAATAGAACAAATGATTCGAGAAAATGCAGAAGAGAGATTAATTTTGTTAATGCTTGGGCCAACAGCTAAGGTAATTGTAGATGATCTCCAAGATTTAAATAATCAGTTAATAGATTTGGGACATATTGATTCAGAATATGAATGGTTCAAGATGGGTGCTACTCATAAAGTTAAACTTGAAAATAAGCATACGGCCGAATTTAATTTTGATGAAAATATTGAAGCAGTTCATGATCAAACTTATGAGAATGAAATTATTGGCAAAATTGAGTGATAAATAATGCAAACCAAAAAAAGCTACTAAATCAAGGTTTCAACACCAAGATTTAGTAGCTTTTTAAGTAGAATATTAATTTCTATCGCTAAATCCAAAGATTTGTAAGAATTGTAAGAATAAGTTAACGAAATCTAAGTAAAGTGCTAAAGCACCCGCAACTGCCAAGCCGTCAACAGAAACTTGACCACTGTAGTTTTCGTAGATTTGCTTCATTCTTTGTGCATCCCAAGCAGTTAAAATAGTAAAGATGATAACTGCAATAAATGAGAAAATGTAAGAAACCATTGGATTTCTTAAGAACATGTTGATTAGCATTGCAACAATTAATCCGATTAAAGCTGCAGAAGCATATGATCCCAAATTATTTAAGTTCTTTTTAGTTGTGGTACCAATTACAGACATTGTAATGAATACAGTAGAAGAAGCTACGAATGCAGAAGCAATGCTGCGCCCAGTGTAAGCACCAGCAATTAATGAAAGCTCAACTCCATAAACAATTGCCATGATTATTAGCATTACAAAGCTTGCCACCGGATTTCTTGTTGCTCTAAAACTAATTCCAAAAGTTAAAGCAAGTGGAACTAACAATAAAATCCAAGTCATAGCTGGATTGCTGGCAAATAAAGTCATAACTTGTGTTCTAAAGACAGTCATTGTTAAGTAAGCACTTAAGGCAGATACTAAAACAGCAATGGTCATCATGCCGTACATTCTGCTTAAGAATCTATTTAAGCCAGTTACGTCGACAATTGTACGGCGTTCTGGTTCTTGTGAAAAGTTATTCATAAAGCTCTCCCTCTTTCTTTTTATTAGTATATTTTAACTTATCTTTGCACTAAAAGAAACTTTTATACAAAAGGATTATAGAAACGTCCTGAGTTAACTTTAAAGAGCAAAATGACAACTAGCACAAGAATGAAGGCTAGAGTAGTAACTAGATAATCAGCTAAGTTAAAATTTTCTGCCACATACCAGGTACGTTTCTTTTTAGAACCGAATCGTCTAAGCTGCATTGCGGTACTAATTGTATCAATACGATCAAGACTTGAAAAAATAAGTGGGGTAACAATATTTAAAGTTCCATGAATTCTTTTTCCAAGAGAAGCTTTTTTAGAAAGTTCATTTCCTCTTGCTTGTTGAGCTGCGGAAATTGACCAGTAACTTTCTTGAATATTAGGTATATAGCGCAATGCCAAGGAAACAGCATAGGCGACTTTATAACTAACTCCAATTTTATTTAGACTAGCTGCAAATTTACTAGGATTAGTAGTTAATAAAAAGAGTAGAACTAAGGGGATAGAACAGATATACTTCAAAATTACGTTAAATAAATAAAATAGTTCCTGTGCAGTTAAAGTGAAGTATCCTGCATTGATTAGAACCGTTTTTGAATGGTAGAGCGTCTCACCATAAGTTGGTTGAAAAATAAAAACAGCGATGATATTAATAATGGCAAAAACAATAATGAATTTAACAATAAAAGAAACTTGCTTCCACTTGATACCAGCAACTTTTAACAAAATTAAGGATAGGATACAGATAGCAATCAAGAAGCGAGTATCATAGGTAACCATACAAGCAATGGAAACCAGAATTAAAAAGATCATCTTTGTAGTAGCATTGAGAGCATGAATAAAACTATTACCTGGCTGGTAGCCCAAAATTTTACTATCATTCATAATCTTCATCCTTCCAGTTTTGTTGTTCAAAATTAATATAAGCCTGCACAAATTTATTTGGATCAGGTAAGTTATAATGTTTTGCTAAGTCATAAAAACTAGTTCGTTTTAATGAGGCTTCTTTAATTAAATCTTGATTGGTTAATAATTCAATTGGGGTAGTATCTGCAATTAATTTTCCCTTAGCAAATGCCAAAGATCGACTAGTATACTCAAGCATTAAGTGCATATCATGGGTGATAATAATGATTGTTTTACCCATAGTGTTTAGATGCTTTAAAAAGCCCATAATTTCCGTATAGGTCTTCCAGTCTTGACCGGCAGTTGGCTCGTCTAAAATAATAATCTCTGGTTCTAAGACCAAAATTGCAGCAATTGTAACACGCTTTTTCTGCCCAAAACTTAATGCGGAAATTGGCCAATGTCTAAAGGGATAAAGTCCAAAAATTTTCAACGTTTGGTCAACTTTTTGCTTAATTGTTTCTTCATCAACATTGCGTAAACGTAAACCTAGAGCAATTTCATCAAAGATCATTTTTTGAGAAATCATTTGGTTAGGATCTTGCATTACATAACCAATCTTTTTGGCCCTCTCTTTAATCGATAAGTCACTTAAATTTTGGCCCTTAAGAGTGATTTTTCCTTCGTTAGAGATAAAACCACAAATAGTTCGGCAAAGGGTAGTTTTACCTGCACCATTTTGTCCAACTATTGAAATAAAATCGCCTTGATTAATAGTAGTAGAAACGTCCTTTAAGGGATAGGGCTGATTTTTACTGTATTGATGGCCAACGTGATCTAATTTTAATAATGGTAAATTATCTGATTCTTTTTTGGTGATTTTAGTTTGTTTAGTCCAAGTGGCTAATTTATCGCTAATTTGTTCAGAAACAGGTAGGGTTGATATTTTGGCTAATTCTTTAATAGAACTTAGATTTATATTAGCAGCTGTAAGGGCCTTTAGGTATAGTGGCTCTCTAACACCAATTTTTTCTAAGGTATTTGAGTGGAGCAACTGATTAGTAGGCTGGTCGGCAACAATGGTACCATCATTTACTAATACTATTCTGTCAATTGGTTGACTGAGAACTTCTTCTACTCGATGTTCAATAATTATAACTGTTGAGTTAAGTTCCTTTTGGATTTTATCGATAATTTCCATCGTTTTAAGTCCAGAAGCGGGATCTAGATTAGCAAGTGGCTCATCGAATAATAAAATAGGTGACTCGTCAACTAAAACTCCAGCTAAGGCAACAATTTGCTTTTGGCCTCCAGAAAGACTTTGTGGAGATTGAGTAAGTAATTCTTTGATTTTTAATTCATCCGCCCACTGGTTTACAGTTTGATGCATTTTATTCTTAGGTTGACAGTCATTTTCTAAAGCAAAAGCGATATCTTCACCAACTGTTAAGCCAATGAATTGACTATCAGCATCTTGTAAGATAGTTGAAGTAGTGAATGAAAAATCAAAAAGACTTGTGCTAGTAATATCTTTTCCATTCACTAAACATTTTCCTTCAACTTCACCTTGATCGATATTTGGAATAAGACCATTAAGGCAGCGACCAATTGTGGATTTGCCGCTGCCTGAAGGTCCAGCCAAAAGAATTTTTTCTCCTTTATTAATCTTCAAATTAATATTTTTAAGAGTAGGTTCTGCTTGGCTATTATATTTAAATGAAAAATCTTTAAATTCAATAATAGGCTCTGTCATTAATTGAGTAACCTTTCATAATTAATCTCTACGTAAACTACCTTTTTTAACTTTAGTCGCTGCATAAGCTTTGAGCAAGATAGTTCCTAAAATAAGGATAGAGATTGAGTTAGTGATGGTTGCAGTTGCTCCTTGCAAGAAAACTTTGTTTTGAGGTTCACTGTAAATCAAAATATCTCCAACTGGAGCGATGATTAACCAAGAAACAACATTAGCAATAATTTGGACAAGATTAAAACCAATCATTTGTTTAGTAGTGAAAACACCGTTCTCTAGATCAAGACGCATGCCGTAAAGTCCGATAATTAAGCCTAGAACAGCAGTTGCAAGGACCCAGCTCCACCAAGTTTGGCCATACATTAAGAAATCACTTAGGGCATGACCAATGAATCCCACTGAAAAACCAACAACTGGTCCATAAATGGTTGCAAGCAATGCTAAAAATGGATACACGATTTCAATGTTAGTGTTTGGAATACCAGTTGGAATTGATGTGAAACGAGCTAAAATAACATAAATGGCAGCTCCAATACCAATTGCAACAACACTTTTTACTGATAAGCCTTTTTGATTATTCATAATTTTCCCCCGTAAATAAATTATTCTTTTATTAAATCAATTTTCCAATCATTTCCTGTATCAATATTATACGTATCCGCAAATGAAGCTTGGTTTAAGGCAACGCCGACATTAACTAGTGAATTAATATAGATTAAAGGATCATTGATTGATGCATCGGCAAAAGATCGGACAAAAGGTATTGTATCATGATAATAAACTTGGTCTTGATAAGTAATAGTAACAGTAAGTTTATCACCGCGTTGAATATTCGTCTTTTTAATTGGGTCATAAGGAATATTAGTCCATAAAGAACCAAAGCGAATATCTAAAACATCAATTGATCCGCGTAGATGATCCTTTTCTAGACTAGCCTCAGTAAGTGGTAGTTTAACAACCGAAGTTGGATCTAATGTTTCGCCTAAATCTTCAAAAGATTTTTCTCCCTCAGCCAGTAATGCCCCATTGTAAGTATAGATATCACGACCATGAAAAGTGTTACTTTCTGAAGAATATGGAAGACGATTCTTTTGTTCGTCAATCTCTCGTACTTCTTCTAGCCCCATATAAGTTGCAACATGAGCTAAGGAACCATTATCTGGCGTAATGATGAAGTGGCCGCTTTTAGTCTTAGCAGCAATACTTTTTCGGTTAGATCCTACTCCTGGATCAACAACTGAAACAAAGGTTGTGTCTTTTGGCCAATACTTAATAGTTTGATATAGACGATAAGACGCAGCCCAAATATCATAAGGCGGAATCTCATGAGTTAAGTCGGACACAATAACATGTGATGCAATCATATGTGCTACTCCGTGCATGGCACTAATAGCCCCATCTTTTAAGCCAAAATCAGTTTGTAGTACTAGAAACTGATTTGTTTTCATCAAATTCCTCCTCTTTAATATTTTTTTAATTACTAATAATTTACAATGTAATAAAAAATCCGTCAATAAAAAAATCCGTACTATTTTGTTATGTAAGCGCATATAGTACGGATTTAATGAGAAGAATTATTTTTTAGGATTTTTTTGCCATTTTAAACCAATTCCTGTAACTCCTGAAAGAATTGAGAAAAGTGGAGAAAGTAAACTAAAGAAAGTAAATGGAATAAAAGCTAAAACTGGAACCCCGAGAGTAGAAGCAGCAAAAGAGCCTGCTACTCCCCATGGAATTAAGTAGTTAATTACACTTCCTCCGTCTTCAAGAACCCGGCTTAAAGCAAGCGGGTGAAGTCCAATTCGATCGTAAGCTTGTTTAAAGGCACGCCCTGGTAGAATTACTGATAGGTATTGTTCACCAACAAATAAGTTGATACAAATGCCTGAAAGAATAGTAGTGATTACTAAACGACCTGGTTTTTTGAGATGTTCAACTAGCGGTTCCATAGCAGTTTGAACAATATTGAATTTCATGAGGAGTCCACCAAGAGATAAGGTGGCAATAATTAAACCAACTGTATCCATCATGCTGGAGATACCACCTCTGGTTAAAAGGGCATTAACAGATGAATCACTAGTTTTTGCTACAAAGCCATTCATAATTAAGTTAGTTAAGTCAGTAATAGATTGGTGCGGATTTTGAATAAAAATCATAATGACTGTAACAGTAATGTTTAAAAATAAGGTAGGAATTGCAGGAATCTTTCGCCATGCACAGATTAACATCAATAAGATTGGTACAATTGCCCACCAAGTAATAGTAAAGTTATGCTCTAAGATAGAAACGGTATGATTAATTTTTGAAGCATCAATTGAACCACTGTTTCCTAGAATCCAAAAAAGGATTAAAGAAACAACAAAGGCAGGAATGGTAGACCACATCATGTTCTTTATGTGGGCAAATAATTCACTTTCTGCAACTGCAGAAGAAAGATTAGTTGAATCAGATAAAGGAGACATTTTATCCCCAAAAACTGCTCCAGAAATGATTGCACCAGCAACAAGAGCTGGATTAGCATTCATACTAGCCCCAATTCCAAAGAGAGCAATACCGACAGTTGAAATTGTTGTAAAGCCACTTCCGATAGCAAGACCAACAATTGAGCAGACAATAAAGACAGATGGAACAAAAAATTGACCGCTAATTAGGTGAAAGCCCAGTACCATGATTGATGGGATAATACTTCCTTTAATCCATAGTCCGATTAAAGCCCCAATTAAGATAAAAATAAAAATTGGAATAATAGCTACGCCAATTCCTTCTTTGATTCCGTCTTGAATTGAAGACCAGTCATTTCCGCAAATTCTAAGCCAAAATAATAATAAACATACTGTAAATAGAACGGGAACTTCCGGCATCAGTTCAAACTTAATAACTGAAATACCTAAAATAAGTAGAAGCAAGAGTAAGATAATAATCGCTTCTGGAAAAGAAACTTTCTTTTTCATAAAAATCCTCCAATAAAAAAGTCCTGTTGAAATTAATCAACAGGACGCATTACCGTGGTACCACCTATTTACTGCAGATTGCAGCACTCTAATCAGGTGGTAACGGCACTGATTGTGGCCGAATAAAGATGAATCGTTGTAATTCGTAACTCATGCCTGACTGGTTCGCACTTCACCACCAGCTCTCTGACGCCTAACATAAGCACTACTGTGACGATAATTATTGCAATTATGATAGCAAGCTTAAAAAAAGATGTCAATGAATTTATTAATAAAAATAATAAGATTTCGAATTATGTAGTCTGAGCGGTAAAATAGATAGGTATAGAAAAACTAAAAATTTAAATTGAGGGATTAAGATGAATGATATTTTAACCACCAAAGAATTAGGAACAAATTTTAAACATAAGCGTGTTCTAGATCAAATCAATCTTCATGTTCCTACTGGCAAAATCTACTGTATTATGGGACCAAATGGAGCTGGAAAGTCGACACTATTAAAAATAATTAGTGGAATTGAAAAGCCAACTGAAGGAGTAGTTACTTTCAAAGATAAAAATTGGAAGAGAGAAGATTTAAAAGTAATTGGTTCCTTAATTGAAGAACCGGGACTGTTTGATAATTTAACTGTTGAGGAAAATATCAAATTAAAACTAAAACTTCACCGTGTTGAAAATAAAAATCAGGAGCAAATTTTAAACACTTTGGGCTTTGGAGACCATAATCAAGAGAAGGTCAAAGGTTTTTCTACAGGGATGAGACAACGCTTGGGAATTGCCTTGGCTTTTATGGGAAATCCTGATTTAGTTATTTTGGATGAACCAACAAATGGGCTTGATACTTTTGGTATTCATGAATTGCGTGAACTTTTGATGTTAGAGAAAAAGCAAGGAAAAACAATAATTATAGCTAGTCATATGCTTTCTGAGATTCAAAAGGTTGCAGATCGAATTGCTATTTTAGGTGATGGAAAATTGCTCCTAGAAGAAGACTATGAACCAGAAACAGATTTAGAAGAATTATTTATCTCAACTTTAGAAAAGGCAGGCATAAAGCATGACTAATATTTTAAAAGTTGAATTTTTAAAAACGAAACATAGTGTAGTTCGCTTACTAGTATGGCTACTACCATTAATTGCCGTTTTGATGATGGCTGCTGTTTTCTGGGATAACCAATATCTAGTTCAATTAATGATGGGACAATGGGGTTATTTCTGGTTGAATATGTCAATCGGACTACTTGTCGGTATTAGTACTTATTATCAAAAACAAGCGACAAAATTTAGAGAAATATTGACGTCCCCACAAGACTTATTAAGCTATGAAATTGGTAGAATTCTCCATGGAATTATTCAAGCATGTATCATAAGCGTGATTTTTATAGTTTTGATGATCTGTGTTCGTTTTATTTTCTCAAGTACCGAAGAAATAGGCTTCATGATTTGTTCAGTAATTGGAGTTTTATTAGCATCTTTATGGCTGGTACCATTTTATTCTTGGCTTGTGAGAATTACTAACCTATATTTTGCACTAGGAGTTGGTTTTTTAGGATCAATTTTAGCCATGTTTTTAAGTCGTACAACTTGGAGCATGTGGTGGCCGTTTGACTGGGGAATGCTTTTAAATAATCTTTGGATAAAAGGCGACTTCGTTTGGGGATCATGGAGCTTAATCATTTGCGGCTTAATTTTAGGAATTATCTTAAGTATTTTTAGTGCGTACTTTTTTAAAAAGCAATAACATTTTTTAGTAAAATAGTAACAAGTATCTAAATATTGAGGATTGAATTATGCAAAAAAATCAAATAGTTGACTTAGAAATTACAGATTTATCTTATGAAGCAATGGGTGTTGCTCATTTAGATGGGATGACAGTTTTTGTAAATAACGCTCTTCCGGGTGAAATTGTTTCTGCCAAAATTTTAAAAGTAAAGAAAAATTTTACTTTTGCTAAAATTGAAAAAATTAAAAAAGAGAGTCCAGATCGGATTAACGTGAAACTTCGCCAATGGGTTCAAACAGGGCTTGCATCACTGGCTCATATTAAGTATGATAAACAGCTTGAATTTAAACGTAATCAAGTTGTTAATTTACTGCATAAAGCAGACTTAGATAATGTTAAAGTTGGTCAAACGATGCCTAGTCCAGAAGAAACGGGTTATCGGAATAAGGCACAAGTGCCAGTACGTGAAGTTAATGGCAAGCTTGATATTGGCTTTTTTAGAAAGCATTCTCATGACTTGGTGCCGTTAACTAACTTCTTTACTACGGATCCAGAAGTTGATCGAGTTTTAATTAAAGTACGCAACATTTTGAGAAAGAATCATGTTCCGGCTTATGATGAAAATCGTAATAAGGGAGAAGTGCGCTATCTTGAAGTTCGCCGCTCTAAAGCAACAGGCGAAATTATGGTTATTTTAGTATGCTTACATAAAGATTTTCCACAATTAAAAGAAGTTACTAAAGAAATTAGTGAGATCAAAGGCGTTACTAGCGTAGTTTTAAATCATAATCCTAAAAAGACAAATGTGATCTTAGGTAAAAAGGATTACTTGCTTTGGGGAGAACCACAAATTACCGATAAAATTGGGGATGTTAGTTTCAAAATTTCTCCACAAAGTTTCTTCCAAATTAATTCTCTACAAACTCCACGTTTGTATGATTTAGCTATTCAAAAAGCTGATCTTAAGCTAGATGATGTCGTAATCGATGCTTATTCTGGTATTGGTACCATTGGTCTTAGTGTAGCTAAGCACGTTAAGGCAGTGCGGGGGATGGAAGTCATTGAGCCCGCTGTTGAAGATGCTAATGCCAATGCTAAATTAAATGGCATCACTAATGCAGAATATGTTGTAGGTAAAGCAGAAGAAGTAATGCCGCGCTGGGCTAAAGAAGGGTTGAAAACCGATGTCATCTTCGTTGACCCACCTAGAAAGGGACTTACTCCAGAATTTATTGAAGCTGCTGTAGAAACAAATCCGAAGAAGATTGTTTATATTTCATGTAATCCAGCAACCATGGTGCGTGACTTACAACTGTTCAAGGAACAAGGTTATGACTTTGACGAAATTGATCCAGTTGATATGTTCCCGCAAACCCCTCATGTTGAAGCTGTAGCAGTCCTTGAACGTACAGAAAAATAGGTTATAAATGCCGGCGTAACGGCATTTTTAGGTGATCGGAAGTGTACTAATTCCTCTTTTGGTGATTGGAATTAGTACACTTTTTGCTTGTTGAGCTAGAGGGTCGAGTGGACAACGTGTTGGATTTTTAGGTTGTGTAGATAAGTATGTGTTTTGGGGAGTTGAGTTGGTTAAGTTGATGAGAGAAGCAGTAATGGTTGACATGACGATAAGATAATGGATGTTAATTATTAAAGATATTTATAATCAAAGATTTAATTTATTGATTTTAATCAATTTTTGTAAAATGCTTTTATGCCAAATTTATATCGCAATAATCAAATGGAAGGATGAGAAATATGGTCGACTATATTGCAAAAATTAAACCAATAAATGCGGATAAAATTGAAACACAGGCGCATGGAATAGCAACATTCAGTGAAAATGGTAATAGCCTTCATATTCATGTGGAAATGTTTGATACGCCTGCCAATATTGAACATTGGGAACATTTCCATGGATTTCCAGATGGAAAACAAGCTCATGTTCCGACGCTAATGCAGGACGTGAATCATGATGGCTTTATTGATTTACCTGAAACAGAGGCAGTATCTGGGACAACGATGGTTCCTTTTGATGATGCACCACAAGAAATGAACATTCCCCATGATGGCTACCCGGTTGCAGATAAATACGGTCATTATGAATATGATAAGGATGTTCCATTAAAAGATTTACAAGCAAAATTTAAGCAAGCATTTGGTAGTGACGATCTACAATTAGACAAACGAGTAGTTTATGTTCACGGCGTACCAGCGGATCTTAAATTGCCATCTAGCGTTGCCGGTAATGTTATGAGTTATGATGCACATACAACTTTGCCAATTGCTGCTGGAGAGATTAAATTAGCACATTAATTTTATAGAACTGAAATTTGAAAGCCAGAGTCTATGCTTTTTGCATGGTTTCTAGTCTTTTTTGTATATTCTCTCTTTTATTAAACAAAATTTACACGATAAAACTGTGATTTTTTGCTTAAAAGATAAATATAAAAAGACACTAGTATCTTGATAACAGTCAAGTCACCTAAATTGTTTTTTACCTATAATGTGTAGTGTCAAGAAAGGGAGAGGTGAAAAATGATTAAGTTACAACAATTTTTTATGAGGTACAAAAAGCAGCTTTTGCTTGTTAATACTATTCTGCTGTTGCTTGCTGAAGGATCTAAATGGCTATTGCACATAAATTTACCATACCAGGCTTTAATGCTTATCGTGGGGATTGTCGGAGTGCTTCCAATTGCTTTGATGGCTATTTCATCTTTAAGGGTTAAATTAATTTCTATTGATGTTTTAGTATCGCTGGCAGTCATCGGTGCTTTCATTATTGGTAAATTTAATGAAGCAGCCATTGTTACTTGGCTATTCATGTTAGGAGATGTACTGGAAGAATTAACCCTAAAGAAAACGCGGTCAGCCGTTGCTGATTTAACCAAAATGGCACCACAGACTGCGTTAGTTGTTCAAGATGATGGCTCAACTGAGAAAGAAGACGTCGATTTCATTGATCCTGGTGAGAAGATTTTAGTTAAAACTGGTGATCAGGTTCCAGTCGATGGCAAGGTTATTTCAGGTTCTGGTTATCTTAATGAAGCCAGTGTTAACGGTGAATCTAAATTAGTTAATAAAAAAGCCGGTAATGAAGTATATGCAGGAACTATCCTTGAAAACGGTACATTGACTGTCGAAACTACCGCAGTCGGTGAAGATACGACTTTCGGTAAAATTATTGAAATGGTTGAAGAAGCACAAGATACAAAGTCACATACAGAAAAGTTAATTAACCGGTTTTCCAAATATTACACTCCTGCCGTACTTGTAATTGCGATTGCTGTGGGCCTAATTACTAAAGATCTTAAGTTAGCTATTACGGTCATGGTGCTGAGCTGCCCAGGTGCTCTAGTTATTGGTGTACCAGTATCTACAGTTGCTGGTATCGGTAATGGTGCTAAAAGCGGCATTATGTTTAAAGGATCGCAAGTAATGGATCAAACTCACCGGATTGATGAAATTGCTTTTGATAAAACCGGCACTTTGACTGTTGGACATTCAGAAGTTAGTGCAATTGAGGTATTAAATGGGTCCAAAGATGAAATTATTAAATTAGCTGCTCAGATTGAGCGTCAAAGTAACCACCCCTTAGCTCAGGCAATTGCCAAATTAAATAAACAAAAGCCAGCTTCAATTAAAGTGGAAACTGTTAAGGGTAAGGGAATCATCGCCATTTTAAATAATCAAAAATATTATTTAGGTAACCAAGACTTAATCGTTGAAAATACCCGTACCAATGCAAAATTGGATAAGACAATTAATCATTTGAGTCAATTAGGTAATTCAATTGTCGCTTTTGCTAATGAAGACCAAAGTCAATTAGCTGTTTTTGGCATTAAAGATCAATTGCGCCCAGAAGCTAATGATGCTTTAACCCACTTAAAAGAATTAGGGGTTAAAAAGTTAGTTATGCTTTCTGGAGACAATCAAGAAACTGCTGAACGAATTGCGGCGAAGTTGTCAATCGATGAAGTTCATGGTCAAATGTTGCCACAAGACAAGGCTGCTTTTGTTAAAAAAGAAAGAGCCAAGGGACACCATATTGCTTTTATTGGTGATGGGATCAATGATAGTCCGGCCTTAGCTAATGCTAATGTTGCAATTGCCGTTGGTAGTGGAACGGATGTTGCCATTGAAGTTTCAGACATAGTTTTAGTTAAAAATGACTTGCGGAAGATCGCTTATGCCCTTGGCTTATCCAAGAAGACAATTTTGAACATGAATGAAAATATCGTGATGGCTTTACTGACAGTCTTATTGTTGTTCATCGGTTTGTTTGCGGGTTATGTTGAAATGGCAAGTGGGATGTTTATTCATGAATTTAGTATCTTAATTGTTATCTTGAACGGGATGAGATTAATCAAATTTCAGCAAAAAATTGACGATCATCAAGTTTATAATCAACAAAACAAAGTAGCATTAGATATGTAAATTAATAAGGAAGAGGTAATTTAATCATAAAAAAAGTACTGATGAAAATATCTGGCATGACCTGTCCTTCATGCTTAAGCAAAATTGAAAGGGCGGTTGGTAGTTTGGATGGAACCGACCAAATAAAAGTTTTATTCAATGCAGGAAAGCTAAAATTTACGCTGGATCCTGATAAGACTAAAACTGTTGACGTCAAGACAGCGATTGAAAAAATGGGTTATGAAGTACAAGGAATTAAGGAAAAGGAGCTTAACTGATGAATGCAGAAGAAAAATACCAGGCGGAATTGAAGCAAAGCGACCTTGATCACCATCAGCCAACCGCAGCTGCTATGACTGGTCACATTATTTCTAACTTGTTAATCCATTCTTTAAAGATTAACCAAGCTAACTTATTTGCTAAAGGATCTGCTAGTCTTTTTTTAGCCGAAAAAGCTGCTGGTTGGATTGCTTATGAACGTCAGGAATTTGACCAATTGAATCACTTATTGGTTAATAATGGTGAAAGTATTCCAACAATTACAGCTCAATTTAAGGAATATACTATGCTAGAAGAAGATGGCAGTAGTAAATATTTAGCAGGTGATAAGCAATTGTTTGCCTTGGTAAAAGATTTTGATACGCAAACGCTCTTCATTACTAAGGCAATTGCTTTAGCTAACAATGAAAGTTGGCTAGAATTATCTGCTAATTTAACTAATTTAATGGCTTGGATTAAGGAGCAAATTCGGGTAACTCAAGACTTCTTAGATCATGAACTAAAAGAAGGATTGTATGTCGAAGACGACGATGATGACTTTTAATTAAAGGACGATGAATTTAATGGCTGATTTATGTGTTAACTTAGTACCACTATTTAATGCTTTACCTCAGGATGAGAAGATGCAAATCGAAAAATTAGTTCAGCATAAAAACTATCAAGAGGGTGAAGTGATAATTGATCCAACGATAAATGATAATTTAGTAATTGTCGCTGATGGTAACGCTAAGCAGTACACCTTAGATGAAGACGGCTATGAGAATGTTTTGCAAATCTTGCATACAGGTGATTATATTGGTGAGGATTGGCTTTTTGGTCAAAAAAATATCAATAATTACGTCGAGGCTACGGAACACAGTAAAATTTGTTTATTAAAACGACAGGATCTACTGAAGTTAATGCATAAACAGCCAGAATTAAGTATTCGATTATTGGAACTAAATATTGTTAAAGTTTCGGAAATGCAAAAACAAATTCACTTGTTGGCTTTGCCGAAGGTTGAAGACCGGTTATTAAAGTATTTACAAACATATGCAGATGAAATTGGTAAAAATAATTTTACCTTACCCTTAAAAATGAAGGACTTAGCCTTATACCTTGGAACAACACCTGAGACCCTGTCTCGTAAATTTGCTTTATTAGAAAAGCAAGGTCAACTGAAACGTCAATTACGTCGAATTGAATTATTCGAAAATTAGTTTAATTAGGCAATTATTGCTTAGTTGATAATATACACGTTATATCAGTTTAGAAAATAAGAGAAAGGCGGATCATATTATATGCAAAGTGAATTTCAAAAAATTTTTCAAGAAATTCAAGCAGATCCTGATAATGAATCTTTTACAAAGCAAGGGATCAAGCCACTTTACTATGCTTCTTCATCTACCAGAATAAATATCATTGGTCAAGCACCAGGACGAATTGCCCAAGAAAAAATGAAATTCTGGGATGATCCTAGTGGTGATCGTCTTCGGACCTGGTTAGGGGTTTCGAGAGACGTTTTCTATAATTATGGAATGATTGCAATTTTACCAATGGATTTTTATTATCCCGGGAAAGGCAAGTCTGGTAATCTCCCACCGCGTAAAGGATTTGCTCAAAATTGGCATCCACAGCTATTGAAATTAATGCCTGATATTCAGTCAACCATTTTAGTGGGCGCTTATGCGACGAGAAGCTACCTTCATCTAGGATATAAAGATCGGTTGACTGATAGTGTCAGGGATTATCAGCAATACCTGCCAGACTATTTTCCAATCGTTCATCCGTCACCACGAAATAAAATATGGCACCAATAGGTTTCCACAGACTGATTAAAATTCTTAACTCTGAGTAACGTTGAAAATACTTAAATCCATGGGGCATAACGGTTGTGTAGACATAAGAGCTACCATTACACAGACATAGTCAACCGCGCCACATGACCGTTTAGCCCCAATGTGCAATTGTCAGAAACCAGTCACTGCATGTTGAAGCTGTAGCAGTACTGGAGAAGAAATAACGATTATTAAAATAAAAAAATTCTGTATGCTTTGTAAAAAACATGCAGCATATTTTTTTGTCTTAAAAGGGTTGAGGATCTTGATATCCAAGAATTACAATTAAAGAAAGATAATAAAAGGAAAAGCTCTATTAAAAACTGGCATAACACAAAGAGGAAAATATTATGCATCATCTAAAAAAATTCATTTTATATATTGTCATGGCGCTTTGTGCTTTTTCATTGCTTTTATTTGTAATACCGGTCGATAAGATGAATCCTGGAAGCCGAAATACACCGAAAGACCTTAAAAGCTACATGAAATCTCATCATATTAATGGGGTAATGTTAGTCAGTGGCAAAGACGGAAAACCAGTTGTAGTGGAAAATAATGAAACTACTAATAAAGAAAAGATAGTGAAGGCTAATCAATTGTTTCCTACAGCTTCTTTGCAAAAAATTATGACAGGAACTGGAATTTATCAACTTCAACAAAAAAAGCAGCTTAATTGGAATACGCCTTTAGCTAAATATTTCCCTCAGGTTCCAGGTAGCAGTGATATAACAATTCGGGAATTAATGAATCATACAAGTGGATTGATTAATAATGCTCGCCCATCTGCGCCGCTTAAAAACCAGCAAGAGCAAATTGCTTATATGCTTGACCATATGCAATATGACCATCTTCATACTTGGGATTATCAGGATGTAGACTATGAATTATTGGCAGCAATTATTAGTCGAGAAAGTAATTTAACTTATAATAATTACATTCAAAAGCAATTTGCAAAGCCTCTTCATCTTAATCAGATAAAAGATTTTTCTGAAGTTAATAAAAAAGAAATTCCGCAACCGTTAAACGAAAATGTTAGCTGGCATACAGTAACAGTGACTACATCTTCTGACTTTGGAGCAGGAAATTTATTTATATCTCCAAATGATTATTGGAAATTCGTTTATAACGAAGTTTTAAAAGACTCTAAGATGATTAACCAATTTTCTCAGCAAACTAAAGGTCAAGAGGTAGACTACTTTGGTGGAGTATATTTTAAGGGGAATATAATTCGCGCAGAAGGTAGTATCCCAGGATATAATTCCTGCTTTGTGGCTGACTACAAAACTAAGCAAATGATAATGCTTTTCTCTAATAATATTGACTATCTAACTTTAAAGAGAACATCTGATTATATTTTGCATCATTATTATGGAGAGTTGTAATTGGTATTTATTAACGGAATCAATCTATGAAAAAGACTTTAATTACTCAAATTCCAGAAGAATTACCAAAAGAGATTAAAAATTTTATTTCTGGATCACCAATTTATGACAGTTCCTCTTCACCTGAAGCAAGAGTATATTTTATAGATAGAGACGAAGGCTATTATTTAAAAAGAGCTAAACCTGGAAAGCTAGCAAAAGAGGCCAAGATGACACAGTACTTTTATTCAAAAGGACTTAGCGCAGAAGTATTAGATTATACTGCAAATGATTATGATTGGCTTTTAATAAGGGCAGTGAAGGGCGAAGACTGTGTTTATTCAGAATATCTCATAAATCCGGAACGCTTATGCGATACCATTGCTTGCGAATTAAGAAGACTGCATGAAACAGATTACACTGATTGTCCGGTTATGGAGAGAACCAGGGAATATTTAGCAACCGCTGAGAAAAACTACCAAACAGGAAATTATGATAAGTTGGCTTTTCCTGATAGTTTTGGTTACCGATCAGCAGAAGAAGCTCATCAGGTTTTGGAAGCAGGTAAAGATGCTTTGCAGGACAAAGTTTTACTTCATGGAGATTACTGTTTACCAAATATTATTCTTGATAATTGGAAGTTCTCAGGCTTTATTGACGTTGACTGCAGCGGAGTCGGCGATCGACATATTGATTTATTTTGGGGCGTTTGGACTCTTTGGTTTAATTTAAAAACTAATAAATATCGTGATCGCTTTCTTGATGCATATGGAAGAGATAAGATAGATGAGTCGCTATTAAAGGTGATTGCTGCAGCTGAGGTTTTTGGGTAGGAGTGTATAGAAAAAAAGATTTTGCGGTCATATAAAAGTAGGGATTGTAAAAAGTTAATTAATCTTTTCTATAATACAGTTCATACTGTGAATGAAAAAGATTATACAAGTGAGCAACTTGATGTTTGGGCTCCTAAAAATATAGATTTAAGAAAAAAAGAATAAGATAGGAAGTAAAGATAGCCATTCTAACTTCCACATCAATGATTCAAAAAAGAGCTCAGAATCGACAGTTGAAAAATTACCAGTTCAAAATGATAATTCAGTCACAAAACTAGATGCACTAGAGAATAAGCAAAACCATCAACCCAAAACTAATGGTATTTCCGCTACATTATTAGCTTCAAAGTTAGATATACCTGCAAATAATCTAGAAAAAAGCACGAATAATAAATTTACGGAGACAAGTAACCATAAAAATGTTTCCTCTGGAATAAATAATAAGATGAATAATGGCTATGTAGCTTCAACTTCCAGAAATAATGCAAGCTTGCCACAGGCGGAAAGTAAAAACAATAGTACTATCTTAGTTTTGGCAGGTATTAGTAGCTTGTTTACTGCACTTGGATTGAGTATTTTCAAAAAGAAAACTAAATAGAAATAAAAAGCATAATTTTCAGAAGGAAGTTTTGTTGACTAGAACACACTGATAATGGAAAAAATAGATTATCTTGTTCTGTAATTAAGATTTTTCTTTCCAACTTTATTAACTTTTTGGTATGATAGATGTGTTCAAAAAGTTGCCTCAATGGCGGAATTGGCAGACGCGCAGCGTTCAGGTCGCTGTTCACGCAAGTGAGTGCAGGTTCGACTCCTGTTTGAGGCACAAATAAAAGAGATGTGCATGTTTTTGCATATCTCTTTTATTTTTTCTCTAATTTAACCGTTTTATTTTCAAAACTAAAGGGTTTTCTAAAGGTAAGTTGAAAGGCTGTTAACTGTAATTGTTCCCCATCTTGATAAGTCGAATTATATAAGGGATCACCAATTATTGGGGCACCGAGAGCAGCTAAATGAACTCTGATTTGATGAGTTCGCCCAGTTTCTAGTGTAAGTTTTACTAGTGCTCGGTCTTTATCTCTTTTTATTATTTCATAGTGAGTTACTGCTTTTTGTCCATCTTCTCTCACCATTCTTTTTCTTTGATCATTGGGATTGTGACCAATTGGAAGGTCAATAGTACCGATATTTTTTATTTGTGGAGAGTTAGAAATCCAGGCTAAATATTCTCGATGCAATGTTTTATCAGTTAATTGCCTGTTTAAAATTGGTACGACCGCAGGATTTTTGGCTACTAATAAAAGACCATTAGTCAACATATCTAATCTGTGAACAATAAAAGGACTATAGCCTAAATAAGTTGCGCAGTCATTTAAGGCTGTATCTTCTTCATTTAAATTAGGATGTGTCTTTTGTCCTGATGGTTTATTAATCACTAAAATATCATTATCCTCATAGACAATTTGAGGTAATTTTCCACTAGGTTGGTAAGTTTGTTGATCACTTTCAACATGATCAAGCTGAATTTCAATCTTATCTGCAGGCTTTACTAAAAAATTAAGTGGTAAATATTTTCCATTAATTAATACTTTCTTTTCACTACGTAAAAAGTGTCGCCATTTTCTTGGAATAAGCAATTTACGCATTAGCCTATCAACACTCATTGGCGTTAAATGGTCGGGATATGTAAGCGAATATTGGTATATAGTCATTTTTTCACCTTATCTAATTTTTAACCTTTAAAACACTATTTTTCAAATAAAGATATGCTAAAATCGTCATATTAGGTTTATTGACGAAAAGGGAGTTTTAATTTTATGCATTCCCAAAATCATGAGTTTTGGCATCGCGTTCATTTAGCGATTAAAAACTTCAACCATCGTTTTCAAATTTGGCGTTGGTTAATTTTAATATTACTGTCCTGTTGTTTGTTCGTTTGTACATATTATACCGTTAAGGTAAAAACTTCGAACATCTCTAATATGAAGGCAGCACTTTCTACTACAACCACGATTTATGATGATAAAAATCAAAAGGCTGGATCTCTATACTCACAAAAGGGATCTTTTGTAGAATTGAACCAGATATCGCCTTATATTCAAGATGCTGTCATCGCTACAGAAGACCGGACTTTTTATAAAAATCCTGGTTTTAGTGTAAAGGGGATGGCAAGAGCAGCCATCAGTAGTGTAATCCATCGCGGTATTGTTGGTGGTGGATCTACATTAACTCAACAACTAGCCAAGAATGCATTACTGACGCAAAAGCAGACTTTTTCTAGAAAACTAGAAGAACTCTTTTTTGCGATCGAAATTAATCGTGTCTATTCTAAAAAAGACATCTTAACAATGTATTTGAACAATGCGTATTTCGGTAATGGTGTTTGGGGTGTTCAGGATGCAGCAAGGCGCTACTTTGGAAAAAATGCCAGTGATGTAACAGTAGGGGAAGCCGCGACAATTGCAGGTATGCTTCGTAGTCCAAGCTACTATAATCCAATTGATCATATGGATAATGCAATTTCAAGGCGAAACGTTGTTTTAGGTTTGATGGCTGATACAGGTAAGATTTCTAAGACGCAAGCTGATAATGCTAAGAAGACCACTCTTACACTTAATGATACATTTTCTCAAGAAGATGGCTATCGCTACCCTTACTTCTTTGATGCTGTTGTTGATGAAGCAATAGATCGTTATGGCTTAAAAGAAGAAGATGTGATGAATAAAGGGCTAAAAATCTACACGACTTTAGATACTGGTTATCAAACTGCCTTGCAAGATAGTTTTGAAGAAAGCTGGAATTTTCCACCAAATGCCAGTGATGGTACTAAAGTGCAAGGAGCTAGTGTTGCAATGGATCCCAAGACTGGAGCTGTTCGAGCAATGGTTGGTGGTAGAGGACAACACGTCTTTCGCGGCTATAACCGTGCTACCCAAATGAAACGTCAGCCTGGTTCGACTATGAAACCACTAGCTGTTTATTCACCAGCCTTACAGAGCGGCTATCATTATGATTCTGAACTTTCTAATAAACTACAAAAATTTGGGAAAAACGGTTATGAGCCAAAGAATGTTGACAATCAATACTCAAATAAAATTCCAATGTATGAAGCACTAGCTCAAAGTAAGAACGTACCAGCAGTATGGCTTTTAGATAAGATTGGTGTCAGCAAGGGTGTTCAATCAGTGGAAAACTTTGGCATTCACGTTAATAAGAGTGATCAAAACTTGGCATTAGCTTTAGGTGGACTTTCAACTGGAGTTTCACCATTGCAGATGGCACGAGCTTATAGTGCTTTTGCTAACGAAGGTAATTTACCAAATCAATCCTACTGTATTACTAAAATCACTGATGCTAGCGGAAATGTTATTGCTCAAAACAAGAATCCTGGCAATCACCGAATTATTTCAACTAATACTGCTAAAGAAATGACATCAATGCTTTTGGGTGTATTTACTTCAGGAACTGGTAGATCAGCTCAACCATCAAGTTTTAGAGTGGCAGGTAAGACTGGTTCAACTGAGGTACCAGATAGTTATGGATTTGGTACAAAAGACCAATGGATCGTTGGCTATACTCCAGATGTTGTTTTATCAACATGGGTAGGTTTTGATAAGACTGATCAAGAACATTATATGGAGGGTATCTCAGAAACTGGAATTACTCACTTGTATAAATCTGAATTAGAGCGGCTACTTCCATATACTTCTCAAACGCAATTTAAGGAAAAAAGCGCCCAACAGATAGCCAAAGATACAGGTGCAAATTCAGACTGGCTTGGGAATTTAGGTCAACAAGTACAAAAAGGAATCAATGATACTGGGTCTAAGTTCACCGAATGGTATAATAATCTTAAAGGACTTTTAGGTCGTTAAAAAAGGAGTTTTTATTTAAAATGGTTAATATTTACGATAACGCTAATCAATTAGCAAAGGACTTGCAAGAAACAGAACAATTCAAAGATTTGAAGAAATCTCTTGAAAATTTAAAGAACAATCCAGAAAGTTTAGACTTATACCAAAGAATGGATAAGCTTCAACAACAAATTTTAGCTGCTCAAAATTCTGGTCAACCACTTTCTGAAGAAGCACAAAAAGAATATCAAAAGATCAATGAAGAAGTTCGTAATAATGATGAATTAAAAGACATGATTACCAAGGAACAAGCTCTCTTCCAAATGATCAATGACGTTCAACAAGCTATGACTAAGCCAATCGGCGATTTATATGATGATTTAAAGGTAAAATAATTAGTATGAAATTTATGCATTTAGCAGATGCGCACTTAGATAGTCCCTTTCAAGGACTATCTTTTTTGCCATCTAATGAATTTAAAAATATTAAACAATCTACCCAAAAGTCATTCACTAAAGCAATTGATACAGCGTTAGATAGAAATGTAGATTTAGTTTTAATTGCGGGTGATACATTTGATTCAGTTCATCCTAGCCCTCAGAGTCAACTGTTTTTTAATCGTGAAATAAAACGACTGACAGATCAAAAAATTCAAGTTGTGATGATTTTAGGAAATCATGATTATTTGAATCCGGATGAGATGTTATTACCCCAAACACCCTACTTCAAACTTTTAGGCTCTAATGAAGAAGTAGAAGAATTTGAATCTAAAACTAAAGAGGATTTTCCGTATACAGTAGTTGGATTTTCTTATCAACATAATCACATTGAAGCTGATAAGATTAGTGAATTTCCTAAAAAAGGAGATAACTTTACTATTGGTTTAATGCATGCGGGTGCTAAGACTACTACAAATTATCAGAATGTTTATGCTCCATTTACAACGGCTGAAATTAAAGATTTAAATTATGATTACTTTGCCTTGGGTCATATTCATTTACGTCAGACTTTAAGTGAAGAGCCATTAATTGTTTATAGTGGTAATCTCCAGGGGAGACATATTAACGAACAAGGTAGTAAGGGTGTATATATTGGTACAGTAGATGAACCAACTAAAAAAGTAAGTCTAGATTTTATTGAAACAGCACTAATTATTTGGCAAATGGCAACCCTAACTTTGGATCAAGAAATTTCACAAACTGATCTAACAAGACAAATAGTTGAAATTTTGAATAAGAAAAATGTGCAAAAAACTTTATTTGGCTTAACAATTGAAGGAGCCCAATATTTAAGTGAAAAGGAATTAGAATTAGTTAAGGACAGTGATTATTGGCTTCAGCTTTCTAATTCTTTAAAATTTGATTCTAGACTTGTAAAAGTTTATCTGACAAATAATGAAAAACTCCAACTTAGAACAGCCGATACAGAAGCATTTGATCAAGCTGAAAGTGAAACTTTTGAACTAGATAAGATTTATGCGTTAGCTAATGATCTAAGTAAAAAAAGTGACTATGTTGCTGATATTTTAAAGAAACCTGAATTTATTGATGAAGTAAAAGAATTAGCAAAGGTTAAATTGGGACAAAAATTAAAGGATATAAATGATGAAGTTAACTCAAATTAAAATTATTCACTTTGGAAAATTAAATGATGTGACTTTTAATTTGAACAAAGATTTAACGATATTTTTAGGTGCGAATGAAGCTGGAAAAAGTACAACTGTAGCCTTTGTTAAGCAAGTTCTATTTGGCTTTCACCTAAGAACTAATAAATCACCTTTCTTTGAGAATTACCAACCTTTGGATCATGTTAGTCCAATGGGTGGAAGTTTAACTTTTGAAGATACAGATGGAACCTTTATTTTAAGCCGGTTATATGCAAAAGGTGATCCAAAGAGAGGTGTATTAAAAGTTAGTTTAAACGATCAAGAAGTACCAGAGAGTGTATTTTTTGATCGTATCCAAAATATAGATGGTAGTTTTTATACTGACAGCTTTATTTTTAATCAGGATATGATGCGTGAGGTAAATGGATTATCTCAGGCCGAATTAATGGAACAAATTTACTTTTTAGGAGCATCCCAAAGTCACAAATTACTTGATTTAAGAGATGAGTTTTCAAATAATGCTCAGAAGCTTTTTAAAAAGAGTGGACGTAAGCCGATAGTTAATCAATTAATTAATCAAATTCAAGAGCAAAAAGAAGTTTTAGCCCAAACTAATAATGAACTTAATGATTATCGTGAACTTGAAGAAAAATTAACTCAAGAAAAGGAAGAGCTTAAAAAAATTCAAGCTGAACTAGTTGAATTAAATAAAGAAGAGCAAAAAATTAGTCTATTGATGCAAAAGCTAACTAATTTTAAGCAGTATCAGCAACTTAGAGAGGAAGTACAACCTGTTTCCTTTTCTAAAGAGAGTTATGAGAAAGCACAGGCTATTCAAAGTAAGATTTCGGATTTAACAGCTGATATTAAAAATTTAGAGACGCAGCTTGATGAAATTAAGAACAGTAGCGAATTATCTAACAAAGATAAAATTCAAGCATTAGTTGATCATAAGGCCGAAGTTTTATATTGGGAAAGTGAAAGTAAAGATTTGCACCGGCAAATTGAAACTGCCAAGAAAGATTTAGAGTCTTATGAACAGTTTCAGCCAGAAGCAGTTAAATTAAGCAAATTATCAAGTGAAACTCGAACAAAAATCAAAGACGATTATCAAGCTCTAAAGAGTCAAAAGCAAGAAAATAATAATTTGCCAGGAATTTTATCATTAATTTTATTAGTTGCAGGACTTTTTAGTGCAATCGCGATTAACAACTTATTTGTGCGTTTCTTGGGAGTAATGATTGCTTTAGGTGGGCTTGGACTATTTGTTTGGACAAAGCAAACTAATACTAAGAAAAGCCAAAAAGACCAAGAATTTATTGAAAAATATGGACTTGATCCTAATGTCATTGACCTAAATAGTTTGTGGAACGAAGTAGTTCAAATTGAATCTAAAAAGCAAACACTTAGTCAACTAGATCAAGATCAAGCTTCTCTGAATGAAAAGATTCAAGCTTTTGTTCAGGAGTTATATCCTTTTACTCAAAGAAATGTTCAAACATTTTCAGATATTATAAATCAGTTGAATTCGTTACAAAAATTAATTGATCAGAATAATTTGTCTAAGCAACATTTAAATGATGTGGCAGTACATTTACAAGAAAAAAAGAACCAATTAGCTAAGAATAAAATTGATCTTTCTAATTTATTTGCGGCAAGTAAAGTTACTGATTTTGCAGAATTTTCTAAGTTAAAGCAACAAGCCGAAGTACAAGAACAATTGAAGTTGAAAATTGAAGCGCTGCAAAATGATTTGCAAGCTGATCTCGCACAATTAGAAGAAATTGCAAAAGATCCAAATAAATTAACAGAGAATAAGGATCAAATAGAAAAGCAGATTTCTCAAAAGCAAGATCAAATTAATGATCTACATGCAGAGAATGCAAAACTTGAAAATCAGATGCATGTCTTAGCAAATTCTGATAAATATTTTGCTGAAAAACAAAAATTAACTGACCTAGAAACATCATTGGGTGAAAATGTTAAAGAATATTTAGCTAACTTATTAACTAGCAACTGGATCGCGCGAGGCTTAGATTTAGCCTCAAATGAGCGTTTTCCTAAGATGATTGAAGATGCGAAGAAATATTTCAATCTTTTAACTGGTGGAAGATATGTTGATATCCAATTAGATAAAAAACTTAAAGTTAAAAGAGAAGATGGTAAAAAGTTTGATGTTGAATATCTGTCTCGTGGGACAAGTGAGCAATTATATTTTGCTTTGAAATTAGCCTTTGTAGAACAAGTTGCAGATAAAATTGCGTTGCCAATTTTGATTGATGATGCTTTTGTAAACTTTGATGCACAAAGAACCAATTATATTGTCAAATTATTAGAAGAGTTGGCTAAGAAGACACAAGTTTTAATTTTTACAGCACGACAAGATTTAGTAGCTAGTCTTGAGATGGAACCAATAAGAATAGAAAAGGAACAATAATGATAAAGAGGTTGCTTGATTATAATGACGGTGAAGACATGAATTTGGTTTTACTTTTAAAAGATTCAAGTCTTCGTACGAGTAAAAATGGCAAACAATACTTAGTTTTACAATTTAGCGATTCAAGTGGCACAATTAGAGGAAATCTTTGGAACGCTAGTCAACAGGATGCGGATACTTTTAGTCCAGGAACCATCGTGGAATTGAGTGGTAGAAGAGAAGAGTATCAAGATAGACCACAAATAAGAATTTATGATTTGCGAGTAGTGGGGCCAAATGAAGGATATGACTTAAGTCAATTTGTTCATTCAGCTCCAATTAAACAAAAAGATCTTGAAGAAGAAATTAATAAACGTGTATTTGAGATCTTAAATCCAACCTGGAATCGAATTGTCCGCTACTTACTTAAAAAATGGAATAAAGATTTTTTCTCATATCCAGCTGGTAAATCTAACCATCATGCCGTCAGAAATGGACTAGCATTCCATACTGTTTCAATGCTAAGGGATGCAGAAGGAATTGCTAATACTTATCCTCAAATTGATCGGTCACTTCTGTATGCGGGATGCATTTTACATGATATGGGAAAAGTAATTGAACTATCGGGTCCTGTAGCAACGACTTATACGACTGAAGGAAATTTGATTGGACATTTGGTTTTAATTGATGAGCAGATTATGCTAGCAGCTCATGAATTGAAAATTGATGAGCATAGTGAAGACTTAATGCTCTTGCGGCATTTAGTTTTATCACATCATGGCTTACCGGAATATGGTGCAGCTCATCGGCCAGTAGTACTAGAAGCTGAAGTTTTACATAAAATTGATGATTTAGACGCTACAGTTTATGCAATTACTAATGCTTTGCAGCAAACTAAACCAGGAGAATTTACTGAAACTATTAAGTCACAAGACAATCGTAGATTTTACAGGCCTAAAAATGATGATGCTTTAGATAAAGCACCAAAATTAGAGTAAATAAAAACCAAGGTTAATGACGATTTTAACCTTGGTTTTTATATTATGTAAAATTTCTATTTTGAAAGACTATCTGATGAAACGTATTGAGAAAGAACGTTCTTTAAGTCTTTATCCTTAATAGAAACATCAGCACGCTTAAGAACAGTAGCAATTACGCTTCTCATAACGTTTTGGTCTTCAGACATTGATTGATAGATTTGGTTATCAATTTGTTTCTTGTGTTCCTTGAAAGTGCCTTTAGCAGGGTGCTTAATCATTTTAATTACGTGGTAGCCGTATTGAGTCTTAACTGGAGTAGTAGTGATTTCACCAGTCTTAAGCTTAAATGCGGCAGTCTTGAAACTAGAATCTAAAGTAGAATCAGTTGAGTCAAATGCAGGTAGTTTACCAGCATCGTTCTTAGTAGCAGTATCAGTAGAATACTTCTTAGCTAGTTTCTTGAAGTCACCGCCATCTTGTAATTGTTTGATGACATCTTCAGCTGTACTCTTCTTTGAAACAAGAATGTGTTGTACAGTAACTTCTGGTTGATAATTCTTCCAAGCTTTCTTTTCTTGAGCTGGAGTAATCTTCTTGATGTGCTTCAAAGCAGCCTCAGTTAAAAGATTAGTCTTTAAGTTATCTTTAAAGGTAGAAGCGGTCATTCCATTTTGTTCAAGAACTGAGTCAAATTGACTACCATATTGCTTCTTGTACTTATTGTATTCTTTATCAACTTGCTTTTGAGTAACATCTTTGCCGTATTGACTTTCTAGGGCATCAGAAACAATCATGCTGGCAAGAGTTGATTGACCGGCTTGAGATTCTTTCATCTTGTCGTAATATTGTGATTCGGTAATTTTACCGCCCTTATAAGTAACGACAGCTTTACCACCAGAACAAGCAGTAGCACTTAAGGCAATTCCTGCAAAAGCTAGAACAGTAGCTGCTTTTTTCCATGTTTTATTCATAAATTAATTTGCACATCCTTTGCTTAATTACAAGTTCAAATATAACATAAAAACTCCTATTATCCCAATGGACAATAGGAGTTTTCTTGATATTTATAAAAAAGACTAACAAATCTTAAAATTAAAGTTCATTTTTAATTCCATCAGCTGTGTCTTTTGCTTCTTTAGTTAAATTAGAAACATTTTCTTTCATTTGATCAACTTCTGGTTTAATTGAACTTTGAAAATCAGTTAAGTTATTTTGTATGTCTTTAACTGTTTGTTCAGCTTGTGGTAGATTATTCATTAATTCATTAGCAGCTTGTGTAGCTTGCTTTGTACTGGTAACTAATGCAGAAGCATCATTTTTTGTGCCATTTAAAAAGAGCCGAACATCTTCTTTAACTTTATGGCCAGTTTGTGGATTTGGAAGAAGAGAGATCCCCAATCCTGCTAAGCTTCCTAAACCTAATCCGATTCCAAAAAATTTCATTAATTTTCTTCCTTATGTTCTTCTTCGCTTGCGCCAGAGTTACTATCTACTTTTTCTTCATCTTCAGTAGCGTCCTTAACATCATCGCTTGCGTCTTCAAGATCTTCTTTTGCTTCATTTAATTTATTCTTAACTGCAGCAAAGACACGGTCATGGTCAACAGCTTTGAATGAAGCAGCAGAGAAAGCATCAACTAAATCATGAGCCTTGTCCTTGAGTGAAGGACGGTCAGAAACTTCAACTTCTTCGTCACTTGGAGTTTCAGTAGTATCTGTTTCTTCAGTCTTGTTTTCTTCTTTAGGTTGTTCCATTCTCTTTTCTTCGAGTTCATCGTAAATTGTCTTAACCCGGTGAACTGAATCAGTGAAATTATCTGCAGAGTCCTTAACATCACTTCTGATTGAGTTACCACTTAATGGATTCTTAGCGTATGACAATAAGCCACCTGCAACAGTACCTGTAAGAATTCCTAATAAAAATCCAGACATAATGTATACCTCTTATCTATTCAATAATTTTTAACTTAATAACCACCTTTATTGTACCGCATTAAAGAAAAAATTACTCTTATTATAGATTGCTTTTGATAGCGCTTGCAACTGCTTGATAATCTTCTTCTGAATATTCATCTGCATTGTTTACATGAGGAGTAGAAACAGGATCATTTTCGCTTCTACGTGGAATTAAATGAATATGTGAATGCATTACAACTTGTCCAGCGATTTCACCGTTGTTTACTTCAACATTCAATCCCTTAATAGTTGGATCAGACTTTTTAATTGCTTGTGCAATAACAGGAATATATTGTAAAAATCTAGCAGCATCTTCTTGGCTATAATCAAAGAAGTTAACTAAGTGCTTCTTAGGAATAATGAGAGTATGTCCTTTAGTTACTTGAGAAATATCAAGAAAAGCTTTGACATCGTCGTTTTCAAAAACTGTGTAAGAAGGAATTTCTCCTCTAATGATTTTACAAAATAAACAATCCTTTTCTAATTCTGTCATGATAAGACCCCTTTCTTAATGAAAAGAAAATTTAGTTTAACTTATGTTCATGCTATCATAAATATGTATCTTATTGCAGTAGAGAGGAAAAAGTAATGGCACTTAAAATTGAAAATTTAACTGGAGGATACTCCGGGATTAATGTCATTAAAAATGTAAATTTAACAATTGAACCGGGACAAGCTGTTGGTTTAATTGGATTAAATGGTGCTGGTAAATCAACGACCATTAAGCACTTGCTTGGATTATTAAGAATGCAAAAGGGCAAGATTATTTTGAATGGGGTAAGCTTAACTGAAAATCCTGCCGAATTTAAAAAGATGGTTGCTTATATTCCAGAAACCCCAATTTTATATCCGGAACTAACTTTGAAAGAGCATTTAGAGTTAGTAATGCTTACCTATGATTTAGATCATGATCAAGCTTGGGTACGAGCAAAAGAATTATGCAAAATGTTTCGTTTAGAAAATAAGCTGGATTGGCTTCCAATTAACTTTTCTAAAGGGATGAAGCAAAAAGTAATGATTGTAACTAGCTTTTTAGCAAATGCGGACTTGTTAGTAATCGATGAACCATTTACTGGTCTTGATCCCTTAGCGGTAGCTAATTTTATTGATTTAGTTAAAGAAGCTGTTGCTGATCAAAAGATGGTTTTAATGACTACTCATGTTTTAGCTGAAGCACAAGAAGCGGTTCAGACATTTGCCGTCTTAAATAATGGCACAATTGAAACTGAGGGTAGTTTAAATGAAATTAGACAGTTTTATGGATTAAAGCCAAGCGATTCATTTGATCGTTTATATCAAATTTTAAATCAGGAAACGGTGAAGAAGCATGACTGACTTAATTAAGAGTAGACTCAATAAAAACTTTAAAAAGCAGATGCACTATCTAACTCTAGTTTTTAATGATTTTTTTATCTTGGCTTTGATTTTTCTATTTGGAGCCTTAATGTTTTGGTATGCACAAAATATTAAAAAGTGGCCCAATAATCTTTGGTTCTACAGGCCACTCTTAGCCTTGATTTGGACTGCAACTTTGGGAATTGGTCATTTTGCTACTTTATTTGATAGGGCAGATGAACATTTTCTTTTTAATCAAGATAACGAAATGAAGGCGTATTTTAAGCCTTTATATCTGCATAATATGATCTTACCTGTTGTTTTAATTATTCTGGTGTCAGGAATTTTATTGCCTTTTGCGACAATGAGAGCTGGCTTTTCAATTGGTGGCCTGATTTTTATTGTGATTGGTTTGATTATCAGTAAGAATGTACAATTTAAATTGATTGTTAGAAGTTTCTATTTTAACAAATATGATTATTACAATACTTGGTTATATCTAGGAATTAACTTCCTAGTCTTGTATTTTTCCTTTTTAGGCCATTACCCTAATCCAATTATTTATACTACGGTAGCGATTGCTGCTTGGGTTGGAGTAGACTATTTGCCACAAGGAAAGATGTTTGACTGGTATAAGGCATTAGATTATGAAGAAAGAAGAGTAGACTTACTGAATAATTTCTATAGTATGTTTACTGATGTACCAGATAAGAAAGTTCGAATTTCTAGAAGAAAATATTTAGACTTCTTAATTAAAACGACTGATCAAACGCCCAATACTTTTATTTACCAAAGAGTATTATTGCGAGATCCAGAGTACAGTAATTTATTGATTAGAATGATTCTGTTTGCAATTTTATTAATTGCCTGCTTGCAAGATGCAGGTTGGACAATTGGTACTGGTGCCTTGATCATTTTCTTAACACTTTATCAATTGATTCCACTAGGAACAGTATATGAGCATAATATGATGTATCATGTAATGCCAATTCCATTTGCTTCTAGAGGACAGGCACTAAGAAAAGTTCTACAAAAGGGAATGTTACTTGAATGGGAATTAATTAGTTTGGCAATAATAATCTTTTCTCCACAAAAATTAGAAGCATTTGGTGGAATTATTGCTTTATTTGCCTTAACATTCTTATTGCTATATTTTTATTTACCAAGTAAAATTGAACAGTTATTTAAAAAAGTTAGATATTAGGTTGTGAAAAAATGAGATTAAGAAATAAACCTTGGGCTCAAAAATTAGTAGCTGAACATCCAGAAGCAATTTTAAATGAGCCAGATCCAGATAAGAAAATTAACTGGGAAGAAAGATTCGATGATTTTTCTAAGCTTTTAGCAATTGAAATTGGTTCAGGAAAGGGTCAATTCATTACTACTTTAGCTAAAGAACATCCTGAAATGAATTTTATTGGAGTAGAACTCCAAACAACAGCTGCAGGGATGATTTTAAGAACTAAGCTTGAAGAAAAGATCGATAACTTACAATTGATGTGTGCGGATGCTGCTAATATTGCAATGTATTTACCAGAAAACAGCGTAGATATTGTTTATTTAAACTTTTCTGATCCTTGGCCAAAGACACGTCATGAAAAGCGTAGATTAACTTATAAGAGCTTTTTAGATAAGTATCGTCAAATTTTAAAGCCAGAGGGACATTTAGAATTTAAGACAGATAATCGAGGATTATTTGAATATAGTTTAGTAAGTCTTAATAATTATGGGATGAAATTTGACTATGTAAGTCTAGATTTACATCACGCAGATGATGAAATTTTTGAAAGAAATGTTGAGACTGAATATGAACATAAATTTGCAGCTAAGGGTAATCCAATTTACTGCTTGCATGCACATTTTGTAAAATAAATTGATAAAAATATTTTGAAAAGACAAAAAGGTGCCTAGGAAAATTTAATCCTAGGTACTTTTTTAGTCTAATTATTTGTTTTGCAATTTTAATTCTAGAAGTAATTCGTTTGTATAATTGACGGCCCTAAAAAATTTGGTAAAGGCTTTGATATGGTCACTATTATCGACAAAATTATCGAAAGTAAGAATTTCATCATTAAATCCGTCCATCACTTTTAAGGTATCATCTGAAGCAGATTTTAAGTGTGCAGGTAGTCCATTTTTTCGAGTATTGGTGGTAATTGTAGCTGCAATTTTATGATAGGCAGAAATTAATGAGGAAATTTGGTCAATATTTTTTTCAATAATCATAATCCAATTATCAGGATCTTTTCTAATATCTTGAACCATTTCGTCAAAAACTAAGTGTAATTGATAACCGGCGTGGAGTAATTTCTTATTCATATCAACCATTGTTTTTATACCTTCTTTCTATATTTTTATTGTAGATCGTTTTTAAGCTAAAAGATCTGACACTAGATTTTTGAAATAAAAGGATGTAAAATTATTATAACTTATAAAAAGTAAGAAAAGGTGAGATAAATGGAAGAAATTAAAGAATTAACTCCTGAGAAGTTGAAAGAAATTACCAAAAATGGAAAAGTAGTATTACTATTTTCAGCTACATGGTGCCCAGATTGCCGCTTCTTAGACCCATTTTTACCACAAATTGAAAAAGATAATCCTGATGCAAAATTCTATAAGATTGACCGTGATGGATCAATTGATGTAGCCAAAGAATTAAATATCTTTGGAATTCCTAGCTTTGTTGTCTACCAAGATGGCAAAGAAATTGGTAGACTAGTAAATAAGGACAGAAAGACTAAAGAAGAAGTAGAAAACTTCCTTAACTCTCTCAAATAGTCTAGGAAAGGAAATTTACTAGAAATGATTATTTCTACCAATAAAACAAGTTACCCTGATACTTTAATTGTGATTTTGGACCAAGATAAAGGTCGTAGTAAGTTCACAGAGAAAGATCAAGTTACAAGAGTTGAAAATGAAGATGGAGAAGTCATTGGATTTAATTTCTTTAACGTAAGTAGCTTTTTAGACTACGATAAGTTACCAAATGGTGAAGTTAAACCAACACAAGAATTAGTTGATGCTTTAAACAAGAAAATTGCTGAAGCTGGTTTTGATACTAAGCTAGAAATTGGAAAGCCAACTCTTGTTTATGGTTACGTTAAGACTTGTGAAGCACATCCAGATTCAGATCACTTACATGTAACTACTGTTGATGTGGGTAATGGTGAAGAACACCAAATCGTTTGTGGTGCTCCAAATATTGCTCAAGGCCAAATGGTAGTTGTGGCACTTCCTGGTACTTTAATGCCAAATGGTCAACAAATTTGGCCAGGTGCACTTCGTGGTGTTGATTCATACGGTATGATTTGTTCAGCACGCGAATTAGGCTTAGCACATGCTCCTCAAAAGCGTGGTATTATGGTTGTTCCTGACGACTTTAAAGCTGGCGATGAATTTGAACCAACTAAGTGTGATGAATTATTAGCTAGTGGTCAAATTAGCCTTTAAAATAATTCTATTAATTAGTAAAAATTATAAAACCCGGAATTCAGACGAATTTCGGGTTTTCTTGTAAGTTATTGGATAAAAGCAAGCTTAGATTGGGGAGAAACATAAAGTTGATCAAAGAAGTATGTGTTGAAAATTTTACGAATGTACCTTTGATGATTGAACGAGGTGCCAATCGAATAGAACTAAATAATGATTTAACTGTAGGTGGAACGACACCTTCTTTTGGCGTAATTAAAAAGACTGTTGAGTATGCACATAAACATGATGTTCCTGTAATTGTAATGATTAGGCCTCGTGGCGGAAATTTTGTCTATAGTGAGGATGAACTAGAGATAATGATTAATGATATTCAAATATGCAGCTTACTAGATGTCGATGGGGTTACTTTCGGGTGTTTAACTAGGGAAAAACATTTAGATAAGAGGGCAATGAATAGATTGCTTTCAGTGGCTCATATTGTGGACTTAGAAGTTGTGATGCACATGGCATTTAATGAATTAACAGATGCAGAACAAAAAGAAACCATTGATTGGTTATCTAAAAATAGTGTGAAACGCATTCTCACTCATGGTGGACCATTAAATCAACCAATCTCACATACACTTGATAATTTAAAGGAACTAGTCAAACAGGCGAAAAATAAGATAGAAATTTTACCTGGTGGCGGAATTACAAATAAAAACATAGCTGAAATAATTGAACAAATTCATGTAGATCAGGTACATGGCACTAAACTATTAGATAGAATTTAGTTTTGTGTAATTTTAAGCTTCTTTTGATAAGTCAGATAGCATTTTTGACTTTATATATTCCATATGTAGTAGAAAGGCTATTAAGCTATAAATTACAAATTATAAAAAATATATATCTTTATTATGTTATTTAATGGCAATAAGTGATATAGTAAAAATGTAAGAATAATGTTTTTTTATTTGATATATATGGTGAATAAAATAATGGAGCAAGATAGTAATGATGAAGTGCAATATGTACCCGATACTAGACGATCCTCCAGAAATTCTGGGGGGGGGTATAGCCTCACTTATCGGCCAAGTATAAAGAGTATGAGGAGTTTTTTCGATGATTACCATTTTGGGTTGTCACCTACATAAGAATGCTGATGGCGTGGATTGATGATCTGAGACTACTTAATATTTTAGGGTTTGATAAATAATTTATTACAGATTAATAAATATAAAGAAAGTAGGGAGTAAGGATGAGCTAACTACTTTCTAATTAGAACATAACATTGTGTTATGTTCTTTTTTTGTGCTAAAAATGGTAGAATTAAAGCGAATATTTTGGCATAAACGATGGAGATATTAATAATATGTTAGACAAAAACAAACAAATTTGGTTCATTGGTATTAAAGGAACTGGTATGGCATCCTTAGCTCTAGTTTTACATGACTTAGGTTATAACGTTGCGGGTTCAGATATTGAGAAATATACTTTTACACAAGTACCTCTTGAAAAAGCTAGTATTGAAGTAAAAAACTTTGATCCAAAAAATATTAAGAGCAATGCAGAACAAGTAATTGTTAAAGGAAATGCTTTTAAGCAAGATAATCCTGAAGTAGCAGCATGTTTAGACAAAAATGTTGAATGGCAAAGCTATCCTGATACAGTGGAAGAAATTGTACAGATGCATACTTCAATTGGTGTATCCGGTACTCATGGCAAAACCTCAACTACTAGTCTTTTAGCTCACGTTTTAGGTGAAGTAGCTCCTACTTCCTACTTAATTGGTGATGGCCGTGGTAAAGGAGTAGAGGGTTCACGTTTCTTTGTTTATGAAGCTGATGAATACCGTCGTCACTTCTTGGCATATCATCCAGACTACCAAATTATGACTAACATTGACTTTGATCACCCTGATTACTTTAAGGATCAAGATGATTACACTAGTGCTTTCCAAACTGCGGCTGATCAAACTAAGAAGGCTCTCTTCGTTTGGGGAGATGACAAGCGCCTGCAAAGCTTAAAGACTGATATTCCTAAGTATACTTATGGCTTCAAAGACACTGATGATTTTCAAGCAGTTAATATTGAAAAGACAACTACTGGCTCTAAATTTAATGTTTTAGCACATGGGAAAGACCTTGGCCGTTTTGAAATTCACTTGTTTGGTGATCACAGTATTTTAAACACTACTGCTGTAATTGCAGTTGCTTATACTGAAAAAGTTCCAATGGATGATATTAAGGAAGGTCTACTTACTTTCAAGGGTGCAAAAAGACGTTTTGCCGAAAAAGATTTTGGGGATGTTTCCGTAATTGATGATTATGCTCACCACCCAACAGAAATGCGTGCAACTATCCAAGCTGCCCGCCAAAAATTCCCAGATAAAGAATTAGTGGTAGTTTTCCAACCACATACTTTCTCAAGAACTAAGAAATATCAAAAAGATTTTGAAGAAATCTTACGTGATGTAGACAAGGCCTACGTTACTCCTATCTATGCATCTGCCCGTGAAGCAAGTGGAGATATTTCAAGTGAAGATTTGGTAAATAATATTCCTGGTTCAGAAGTAATTGATTTAGACAATATTGCTGATTTAACTAAGCACAAAAATGCAGTTGTAGTATTTATGGGTGCTGGTGATATTCCTAAATATGAAGATGCTTATGAAAAGTTACTTTAATTAAATATTTTGAAATATGATAAAAGGATTGATTAGACTTTTGCAGTAAAGTAAAAGATCTAATCAATCCTTTTTAGTTAAGATTAAGATCAATAATAAACGAGTTCAAATCTCCACGGTAAGTAGCAATTGAGTATTCTATTTTTTGATCCTTTTTTGTAGATCCATAACTATGAAAGTAAAAAACAGGATCATTTTCTTTAATTTTTAAAATTTTAGATATAGTTAAAGAAGCTGGTTTAACTTCTAATTTTCTTGTGACATGGGTGACAGGTAAATTTCTTTTCCTAAGTTCATCGTATAAGGATGCTTGTGAAAAATCTATTTTATCTAGGCCTGGAACAAGCGTAGCAGGGATATAAGTGGTAACTTCAACAATTGGAGCCGTATCTACATATCTTAGTCTAACTAATTTAAAGACTGAATCAGAAGGAGATAGGTTTAAAGCACTTTGTATTTCTGAAGTAGAATCAATTTTCTCAAGAGAAATCACTTTAGTTCTCGCTTTTAATCCTTTATCGTCCATTTCTTGATTATAGCTTTGGATTACATGAGTAAATTCTTGTGCAATCTTGTTTCTTTTAACAATAGTACCTAATCGTTTGCGTTGCTCTAAGAATCCCTGCTGAACCAGATTGTGAATCGCATGGTTAATTGTAGGACGACTTGTATTGAATTCGGCAGCTAGTTCAATTTCTTTCGGTAATAAACTATTAAGAGGATAGGTTTGATCTATAATTCTTTGTTTTAAAATAGTCTCAATTTTTTTATATTTTGATTCAGTCATTTATCTACTAATCTCAATTGTAGTTACGTTATCATCTTGCATCCGCTGTTTAAGAGCTTCAATTATTTTAACACCAGCACTACAGCCAATACGGTCTGCACCGGCTCTTACCATTGCTAAGAAATCGTCACTGTTTCTAATGCCCCCAGCTGCTTTGACCTTTACGGCATCCCCAACGATTGACTTCATCAATTTTACATCTTCAACCTTTGCTCCTGATGGACCAAATCCTGTAGAAGTTTTAATAAAATCAGGTTTAATTTCTTTCGCAATTTCTGCCAATTTTTTGATTTCTTCTTTGGTTAGGTAACAATTTTCAAAAATCACTTTACATGGCACATGATATTTGTGACAAATATCAACCATTTGCTTCATTTCCTCTTTAATATAAGTATAATTTTTATTTTTTAATTCAGTAATATTAATTACATAGTCAATTTCATTAGCGCCATTTTTAATAGCATCTTCAGTATCAAAAACTTTTGATTCAATAGTTTGTTGGCCTAATGGAAAAGCAATTGCTGCTCCGGTGTCAATATCAGTATTCTTAAGTTGTTCTGAACAAAACTTAGATTGAACCTGATTGATAGCTACCATTTTAAAATGGTATTTCTTTGCTTCATCACATAGTTTCTTCATGTCTTCATTAGAAGCATCAGCGTGTAAATTAGTATGGTCAATTAATCGAGCGAAATCATCAATAGTGTATTTCATTTTTTATCCTTCTTTCAAATATGTAATTACATATTACAAATATATAGTAGATCTATGAAAGCGTTTTGTCAATTTTGAGATGATAATAAAAAGCAGAGAGGATCATCTCTGCCTTTTATTAATAAGTATTTTTGTTGATCTGATGCTGAATACTAAATAATTGAAGATTCAATTGATTATTTTTTAGTGCATTTTGAATGAGATAATTTAATTCATCCTCTTTATGACTATAATTTCTAAATTTAGGTGTAGTTGCAACATCTTTTAGAATTGAATCAAGCATATTAGGAGTAAGCTGATTTTGCTGTTCTCCTTTAAAAATTTTTTTAGTATAACGACTCTTAATAACCCGTGGTAAGACAGAAGATCCCATTCTACTTCTTAACACTTCTTGTTGTATTTCTTTGTCAGTGCACATAAGTTTAATAAATTTCCAGGAAAGAGTAAGGTGTGCTGTTTGGGCAGAAATTCTCAAACAAACTGTTGATGCAGGGGTCGCCTTAACATTCTTGATAGCCGGCATTTGAAATACTTTCCATTTAAAACTAGATGTATGAGCAACATGATAGGGATAGGAAGTATAGGTACGATATTTAGCTAAGGGGAGCGGCATAAAAGCTACTCTCCCTTGATCAAATTGATTTGAACTGACGTATTGATAACCATTTTCATTAGTTAAGTCTTCAATTAATGAGAAACCTGTGCGTGCCTTATTGGAAGTAAGATTGATAGAGGAATTTTCAAAAACAGAATTACCATAGGCTAGTTGTGCATCTTGCCAAGTGTAATCTGAAGTAATACCCGCATAATTATTATTTATATTAATTGTACGACAGATATTTTTGAATTCATTAGGGGAAAAATGCTGGTTTAAATTAGTGAAGCCATTTTTAGCTAACAAATCATTGTTAGCAATCATTAAGGTAGGGTTAGTTTCATATGGAAGACCATATTGAACGTTATGATATTGTCCGGCTTTGAACACACTACTATAGAAAGTTGAATGAGAAATTTGGTCGTCCTTTAATGGATTATTTAATGATTTTAAAGTACCGTTACTGGCTAATAAATTGAAAATATCTTCTGGCAACATAATTACATCTGGCGTATTACCTTTAACAATTTTTTCGGTTAACCAATTATTATAGTCACTTTTTCTAATTCCAGCAGTATATTGAACATCCACATTAGGATATTTCTTTTTAAATTTCTTAATTGCTAATTTTGTTACACGGTCCGCATCTCCATTAGGTACATTCCAACTACTATCTGTGTAAACCCCAATTGTTAACACAGGTTTACTGTATTTAGCTTTAAAAAAAAGAAATAAGCCCAATAATAAAGTTATAAAAAGTATAGTGCAGGCGATTATTTTGCTATTTTTTGTCGATATTTTCACTAGTAACACCTGTTTGAACAGCCCAAATTGCTAATTGAGTTCTATCACGTAAATCTAATTTCTCTAAAATCTTAGAGATATAATTTCTAACAGTTCCTTCAGATAGAAAAAGTTTAGTAGCAATTTCTTTATTGGATAGCCCTAGACCAACTTGTTGAATTACGCACCATTCACTTCTAGAAAAGTCTTTTGTTTCTTTGTCACTTACTGAAATTGTGTAATTTGATTGGGCCATTTTCGAAAATAATCTGAAGACTTTTTCTGTAATATCAGGATTGATCATTGCTCCGCCTTGTGCAACTGTACGAATCGCTGTAAATAAGTCAGCAGGAGAACCACCTTTTAATAAATATCCCGAAGCACCATATTTTAAAGCACTAAAAATAAAATCGTCATCATCAAATGTGGTTAAAATTATCACCTTAATATTAGGATATTTTTCTTTAACGTATTTTGTACAAACTGTTCCATCCATTACAGGCATTCTAACATCCATTAAAATAACGTCTGGCTTATTTTTTTCAATACTACTTAAGACCTCTTTACCGTTAGCAACTGTGTCAGTTACAGAAAAATCATCATTGCTTTCTAAAATTATTTTTATTGAATCTCTAATTAATTGTTGATCATCGGCAATTAGTATTTTTATCATTTTAAACACCTACCTTAGGAAATTTTACAACTGTAGTAAAACCTTTTTCACCATCAAGCTCAACTGTTCCATTAATAATTGTGAGCCGTTCTGTCATTTGCGTAATGCCATAACCTGGTTTAATATGTGCTTCACTTTTACCGTTATTGTGGATAGAGAGAACATAGGAAGAATCCGTGCTGGTACATTTGATCCAGATTCTTGTTGCATGACCATGACGCAGGGAATTAGTGACTGTTTCTTCAATTACACGAAAAATAATATTTTCAGTAGTTTTTTGAAAGTTTGCATCTCCCCATCCATAATTGAAATCAATCTTTATATGAGAAATATCGCTGTATTCCTTTAACATTTTGCTTAATGCAGAGTCTAAAGTATAACTTTTTAAGGCATCAGGACGCATTTGATTCAGAACTTGTCTTACTTCTTTTATGCCTTGTTTAACTGCAGTGGATATTTTTTGCAGTTGGTTTTTTGCTGCTTCTGGATTAATGTCAATTAAAACCATTACAGCATCAATTCCAGCTGCTACACCAGTCAAAGTGTGGCCAACTGTATCGTGAATATCACGAGCAATTCTTTTTCTTTCATGATCTTGAGCAATTTTTTCCGATATTGCTGTATAACTTTTAAGCTCATCATTAGCTTTTTGCATACTATGCAGTTTTGATTGAACGGTATGAGTTCGATTTAAAATATAAATTACGTAACCTAGGCAAATGCAGATAAAGGTAATTAGGTTTAATGAGACAAGAAAATTATTGAAGAAAACTAGAAGCGAGCGAGATTGAGTAGGAAGAAAATCAAGATAGGTGTTTAGACTAGGCATCTTAAAGAAAACACCCAAAAGAGAATAATTTGAAAATGAAAATAATAGTAAGAAGATAGTTCCTGAGATGCCCCAAAACCAATAGCTTTGAATAGTTGGTAAGTTTCGATAAGTTAATAATAGGTCAATGAAAATTAATAAGAAGATCCCATTATAATTCATTCTAACTGCAAAAAAGATTACGAAAGCTAATATAAATTCAAGAGCAAGTAACAATAGAGTATTTTGAGTAGAAAAATTGTAATGATAATGGATATACATTACTAGGACTAACAAACCATAGGAAATAATACATTCACTAAATAGTATGAGGGGAGAATCGGGAACTTGAGCTAGTGTAGTTAAGAGTTCTGAACTTAATTGGTGATTAAGGATATACTGGGTTATTAGTAAAAATTGTGCGCCAATAAAAGAAACAATAATAAAATTTAAGGTTATCATGAAGTGACGTATACTTACTAAGTATTTAAATTTCATTATTGCCACCCCGTAATATTAAAATTTTTTATATTTTTAGATGTGATAAGCTCGACAGGCAGAATGATTTCTTTTTTCACTTTGTGATGATTAAGAAGTTTGTAAGCTACATTAACAGCAACCTTGCCGATTTGGAGTGGTGATTGAGCTACTGTAGCCTTAATACTAGGATTTTTATTACTGATCATTTTTTTAATATTTTCTGAACCGTCAATGCTGTAAATAGAAATTTCTTTATTTGAATTGATCGAATTAATAGCTGCTAAAGCCCCAACTGCAGTTTTGTCATTTAAGGACATAATCGTATCAAAATTTTTTCCTTTATTAAGATAACGCTGTACTTTTGGATAGCTATTTTCTGATTGTCCGGTAGTATTTATTTTATCGATAATTTGAAAGTTTGAATGACTTTTAAGTGTATCCTCAAAGCCCTTAATTCGTTCTACAACAGAAATTGCAGTTGGTTGTTGTAAGACCAAAATATTTGCGCTTTTTTGTTTTGACATTAATTCTTTTGCACAAAGTACCCCAGCTTGGTAGTTGTTGGATCGAATAGTACAATCTACATAATTATTTAAATTTTTGAGTTGGCTATCAACTACAATAATTTTAATCCCCCTTTGATGTGCTTTTTTTAATGCTCTAATTAGCCTCGGAGAGTTACCATCGACTGGATTAATAAAAATAACTTTGACTCCATTTTTAATAAAATTTTCTATTTCTGTAATTTGATTATTAACACTTAGTTCTGGATTTCGACTATAGAGAAGATCGTTATGATCATCTACTTCATTAGCAATTGGTTCATTCAAGGTTTGATAAAAATCGTTATTTATTGTCATATAAGTACTGCCAAATTTAATTGGTTTATGACTAAATGGTTGTGCATAGAAGAGATAGATAATTATCCCAATTACAAATATTGGAAAAATGATTCTGCTTATTATAAATATTTTCCTCATAATTAACCCTTTATTAACTACTTTATAAAACAAATCATGTTATGGATATTTTATAAAAAATTAAAAAATAAGTTAAGCAGTAAAAATGTGACAAATGTCATATTCATTACGTAGTAAACGATTACATTTGACACTTATGTACACGCTTTCATAATGATAAATTATAACTGTAATTAAGAGAAGGGGTGTAAAAGTGAAAAATCTAATTTTAGTTTCTCACGGTAAATTTGCTGAAGGTCTTAAAACTTCATTAGATATGTTTGCTGGGGATGCAATTAAAAGAGTTCATACATTGTGCCTATACAATGGTGAATCAGCAGATGATTTTAAGAAAAAAGTTAATGATTTCTTCGAGGAACATAATTTTAGTTCTGAAGATGAATTTGTGATTTTAGCTGACATAATCGGTGGAAGTCCCCTGACAACATTTTTAAGTGTTTTTTCTGAAAGAGGATTAATGAATAAAGGTGTTGTTCTAGGTGGAATGAACTTTACTATGGCTTTAACTGCAACGGTTTCTTTAGACACGATGAGTAAAGAAGATATTGCTAAGAATGCTTTAGATGAAGCCAGACAAGCATTGAAACAATATGAAGTTACGCCAGAAAATAGCACAGATGATGATGACGATATTTAGGAGGAAATAAAAATGACTGTATCACTTGTTAGAATTGATGACCGCATGATTCATGGCTTAATTACTACTCGTTGGTCAAAGGAAGTTCCATGTGATGGAATTATCGCCGTAAATGATAAAGCTCATGATAATCCAATTTTAAAAGAAGCTTATAAGTCAGCAGCTGAAGGTCAAGGTAAAAAATGCTTTGTTTGGACAATGAACCACTTTAAGAAAGTTCAAGATAAAGTTTTAGCTTCAAATACACGCTACTTTTTAATCACTAAAAATCCACTTGATATGAAAACTATTTTAGTTGACTGGGGATTTAAACCAAGTGATGTAAATGAAGTTATCGTTGGACCAGGTAATGACCGTCCAGGTGCTATTAAGTTAGGTGATAACCAATCATTTACTCAAGAAGAAGGAGATGCCTTTGAAGCAATGGCTGATAAAGGTTATAAGATTCACTTTGCACTTCTTCCTGATAAGCAAATTGGTTACTGGGACAAATTTAAAGGCAAGTTTGGTTATTAAAATATAAGTCATAAGTATAGGTAAAGAGGTAGAGAAAATGACTATAAGTTGGTTACAAGCCTGTATATTTGGTCTGTTAGCATGTTTATGTTCAAACTCTTGTATGGCTGGTCAAGCTATCGGTAACTACATGATTGGTCGTCCATTAGTCGGAGGATTAATCTGTGGAATCGTAATGGGAAACGTTCCATTAGGAATTGCTTGTGGTGTTGCTACACAGCTTGTTTATATTGCTTTGGTAACACCAGGTGGTACTGTTTCAGCTGATGTTCGTGCAATTTCTTATATTGGTATTCCTTTAGCAATGGTTGCTATTAGTTCTAGAGGATTGAGCCCATTTAGCAGTCAAGCAGCTAATATGGCTAAATCATTAGGTACTTTGGTTGGTACTATTGGTTCAGTGTTGTTTTACTCCGTTGCATTCCTTAACTTGGTTTGGCAATCAATGGGTTGGAAAGACATTGAAAACAACAAACTAGATAGATTATATGCAGTTAACTTTGGCTGGCCATGGATTTCACACTTGATTTTCTCATTCTTGCCAACTGTTTTAATGACTCACTTTGGAGCACAAGGTGTTACTGCTTTACGTAACGCCCTTCCTATGGATGGTATTCCAATGAAGACCCTGTTTACTGTCGGTGCTATGCTTCCATGTGTTGGTATTGCTATTTTACTTCGTCAGATTGTTAATAAGTCAGTAGACTTTATTCCATTCTTGGTTGGTTTTACATTAGCTGCTTCATTAAAGCTAAACTTAGTATCAATTACTGTAATTTCATTACTATTTGCCGTAATTATGTACGAAATTGAAATGAGCAAAGGAAAAGCTGCTCCTACTACTAGTGCAAATACGACTGTAGATGATGACGATGAGGAAGACGAGGATATTTAACAATGGATGAGAAAAAGATTAGTCACAAAACATTAAATAAATCCTTTAACTTATGGTTCTGGGGTGCTTTAACCTGTTTCTCACAGGAACAAATGCAAACATTTGGATATTTAGCTTCTATGTTACCAATTATTAAAGAACTATATCCAGATAAAAAACAACAACAAGAAAATATTCATGCATATACAGCTTTCTTCAACACTAACCCTATGTTAGGTTCAGTTATTATTGGTACGACTGCTAGTTTGGAAGAAGCTCGTGCAAACGACAAGGGAATTGACGGTGAAACTATCAATGACATGCGTGCTGGGTTAATGGGACCTATCGCTGGTATTGGTGACTCGTTAATTGATGGTACTTTAATTCCAATTCTTTTAGGGATTGCTTTAGGGATGTCAAGAAATGGTTCACCAGTTGGTGCGATTTTCTATATTATAGCTTGGAGTTTAATCGCTTACTTTGGTCAACGTTTCTTATACTTCCGTGGCTATAAACTAGGTGATAAAGCGGTTGATATTTTAGTTGGTACTCAAGGTAAAGCAATTCGTAAAGCTATTTCAATTGTTGGTGGAATGGTAGTTGGTGGTGTTCTTGCAAGTTGGGTAAGTGTTACAACATCATTGAAATTACGTGACTCAAGTGGTCGTGTATTCATGGACTTGCAAAAGCAGCTGGATAATATTTATCCTGGTTTGCTTACCGTTATTGTTACTTTCTTATGCTGGTGGTTAATGGCTAAGAAACACGTTTCAGCTATTTGGACTATGATTATTTTAATCGGAGTTGCCCTCCTAGGTGTATTGGTTGGCTTCTTCAACCCAGGTTTATCATACTAAGTAGAATCTTGGAGGAGATCTTATAATGACAATTGAAGAGTTAAGAAAAGGCTATGTTAACGAAGTTAATTACCAAAAAAAGATGTTAAAAAATCTAAAAACTTGGTTTAATTTATTTTTTATGATTAGTGCAATTGGTGTTGTATTAATTTATTACTTTCACGCTCAAACTCTTTGGTTGTTTATTATAGGAATAGTGCTATTTATTTTAGGATCTTTAGGCATGTCGATCTTTGGCTATGGACAATGGAAAGGTTGACAAAATTTAAATTTGTTGATAGATGATTATCAACAAAAAGTAACTATTTTCACGAAAAAAGTAGAATCTAAGTAAAGATATTCCCCTATAATTATTAATTATTTTTTACTTAAGCATTCATCATAGGAATCACATTATAGCAGAGATGTGATTCCTTTTTTCTTTATAGTGGTAAAGAATTAATCTGAGAGCAAACTAAAGCAAAGTAGATAATTAAATCATAGAAGAAAAACTGTTAAAATAGTTAAGAGACTAATTTGACAGTTTTTTTATCTAAGGAGAAAAATATGGCACAAAAGAAATTACTTTTAATTGACGGCAACTCTGTGGCCTTTCGTGCCTTTTATGCTTTATACCGTCAGCTTGATCGTTTTACTAGTCCAGATGGTTTGCATACAAATGCAATTTTTACTTTTAAAAATATGCTTGATGCAATCATGAAGCAGATTAATCCAACTAATGTATTAGTTGCTTTTGATGCAGGAAAAGTTACTTTTAGGACTGAGATGTATCAGGACTATAAGGGTGGTCGCCAAAAAACACCGAGTGAATTATCAGAGCAACTTCCTGTAATTCGTGAAATGCTTAAAGACTTAGGAACAAAGAGTTATGAGCTAAAGAATTATGAAGCTGATGATATTATTGGAACACTTTCTAAGATGGGAGAAGATGCGGGCTATACAGTTGATATTGTGACTGGAGATAGAGATTTAACTCAGCTTGCATCTGATAAAACCACAGTTTTAATTACTAAAAATGGAGTTGGCGATACAGAAGCATATACTCCAGATCATATGAAAGAAGTTAATGGGGTTACCCCAACTGAATTCATTGATATGAAAGCCTTGATGGGGGATAATTCAGATAATTATCCTGGTGTGACTAAGGTTGGTCCCAAAACTGCATCCCGGCTAATTCAAAAATATGGTTCTATTGAAGAACTTTATGAACATGTAGACGAAATGAAAAAGTCTAAGCTAAAAGAGAATCTAATTAATGATAAAGATAAGGCCTTTTTAGCTAAAAAGTTAGCCACGATTGATCGTGATTCGCCAGTCGAAGTAACTCTAGCCGACACTAAATTACAAGAACCAAATATTGAAGACTTGCGTAATTTATATGAACGTTTAGGATTTAAGAAATTCTTAGCAGAATTAGGTAGCACGGGTACGACGAGTAGCGAACAAGAGATTGAAAAATATGAATATCTTGAATTAACTAAAGAAAATATCGTTGAACTAGATAAAATCAGTGAAAAAGAAGTAACTTTTTATTTAGCAATGCTAGGTGATAATTATCATCTAGCTCCAATTGAAGGCTTTTCTCTAAAAGTTGGTAATAAGATTTATGTATCTAAAGATCCAGTTTTACTACAAGAAAATCCACTTCGTAAAATGCTAGAAGATAAGACCATCAAGAAGAATGTTTTTGATATTAAAAGAACTTATGTTGGTTTACATCGACTAGATATCAAGGCAGAAGGTTTAGACTATGATATGCTTCTTGCTTCATATTTAGTTAATAATGAAAATAATTCGAATGATCTTGGGGAAGTAGCTCATTTATATGACGATTATTCTGTAAAGACTGATTTAGAAGTTTACGGGAAAGGTAAAAAACAAGCTGTACCTGACGATAATGAATTCTTTGAACATTTAGCAGCTAAAGTTGCTGTAATTGAAAAATTAAAGACTCCACTTCTTGAAAAACTAAAAGATCATGAACAAGATGATTTATATGAAACAATTGAAATTCCAGTGGCTCTTGTCTTAGCAAAGATGGAAATTACTGGTATCAAGGTTGAAGCATCGGTTTTGAATCAATTAGGTAATGATTTTGCAGTTAAATTACAAGAACTAGAACATAAGATTTATCAACAAGCTGGCGAAGAATTTAACTTGAATTCACCTAAGCAGTTGGGACATATTCTATTTGAAAAATTAGGTTTACCACCAATTAAGAAGACAAAGACTGGTTACTCAACATCTGTTGAAGTGTTAGAACAGTTAAAAATGAAAAGCCCGATTGTTTCAGAAATTTTGGACTATCGCCAAATCGCTAAAATTCAAAATACTTATGTTAAGGGCTTGCTTGAATGTATTCAGCCTGATGGAAGAATTCATACTCGTTATTTACAGACTTTGACAGCTACCGGTCGTCTTTCTTCAGTTGATCCTAATTTACAAAATATTCCAACTAGAACTGATGAAGGAAAGCAGATTAGAAAAGCTTTTGTTCCTTCGACAAAAGATGGTTATATTTTCTCTTGTGATTATTCTCAGGTTGAGCTAAGAGTATTAGCTCATGTTTCTGGGGATGAACATATGCAAGAAGCATTTAAGTCAGGCTATGATATTCATGCCCACACTGCAATGAAGATTTTTCACTTGGACTCACCTGATGAAGTAACGCCATTAATGCGTAGACATGCTAAAGCTGTTAACTTTGGTATCGTTTATGGTATTTCAGACTATGGTTTGTCTAAAAACTTAGGGATTAGCCGCAAGCAAGCTAAAACTTTTATTGAAAATTATTTTGAACAATATCCTCAAATTAAAAATTATATGGATGAAGCAATTAAAAAGGCCCGTGAGAATGGCTATGCAGAAACAATTATGCATAGAAGACGGTATTTACCAGATATTCATTCAAAGAATTTCAATGTTAGAAGTTTTGCGGAAAGAACTGCAATTAATTCTCCAATTCAAGGCTCAGCAGCTGATATTATTAAGATTGCCATGATTAATATGCAGAAAAAACTTGATGAACTACATTTAAAGACTAAAATGGTCTTACAAGTACACGATGAATTGATTTTTGATGTACCAAAAGATGAATTAGATACAATTAAGAAAATTGTTCCAGAAGTTATGCAGTCAGCTGTCAAATTAGATGTTCCACTAATTGCTGATTCGAACTGGGGACATAATTGGTACGATGCAAAATAAATAGTAAGTGGGTGAGACGATGCCAGAAATGCCAGAGGTAGAGACGGTTAGGAGAACATTAACTCCTCTAGTTAAAGGGAAGATAATTGCTAAAATTATTGTTTGGTATCCAAAAATTATAGTTAATGATCCAGACGAGTTCGTTGAAAAATTAACAAATAAAAAAATTTTAAAAATTGATCGTTACGGTAAGTACTTACTCTTTAGGTTTAATGATGACTTAACTATGGTTTCCCATTTGCGAATGGAAGGAAAATATCATTTAGTAACTCCTGATCAGCCTAAAGGAAAGCACGAGCATGTGGAATTTGTCTTTACTGATGGAACTGCTCTGCGCTATGCTGATGTACGTAAATTCGGAAGAATGCATCTAGTAGAAACCGGCACAGAAAAGCAGACGACTGGAATTCGGAACCTTGGCCCTGAACCAAATACCAAAGAGTTTAGTGGAGAATACTTTATTAATGCTCTAAGTCGAAAGAAGAAAAATATTAAGAATACTCTTTTAGATCAAACCGTAGTTTGCGGCTTAGGAAATATTTATGTTGATGAAGTGTTGTGGCAGAGTAAAATTCATCCCTTAAGTAGTGCTAAGTCAATTCCTGCTGACAAGATAGTAGATTTATATCACAATATAAATCATACGATTACTGTTGCAACTAAGGAACGTGGTACTACTGTACAAACTTATTTGGATGCTAATGGTGATATAGGTGGCTATCAAAATATGCTCCAGGTTTACGGTCATGCGGGTGAAGAATGTAATAATTGCGGTACTATTCTAGAGAAAATTAAAGTAAATGGACGCGGTACAACGTTTTGTCCGCATTGTCAGGTGCTATACAAATGACATATTTTTTAGGTTTAACTGGTGGAATTGCTAGTGGCAAAAGTACAGCTGATGATTTTTTTAAAAAGAAAAAAATTCCAATTATTGATTCAGACTTGATTGCTCATCAAATAATGGAAATTGGGCAAAATGGTTACAAAGCAGTAGTTGATTATTTTGGTACTGATATTCTTAATGAGGATCAAACAATCAATCGTCGCAAATTAGGTGGAATAGTTTTTAACGATAAGGCTAAGTTGAAAAAACTTAATGAGTTAACACATCCACTTGTCCATCAAGAAATTAAACAACAAATGGCACAATATCGTGCAAATCAAGAAAAATTAGTTGTAATTGATGTGCCTTTATTATTTGAATCTGGCTTTGAAAGTTTATGTAACGGTGTTTTGGTTATTTCTATTTCACCAGAATTACAGATTGAACGTTTAATGAAACGAAATGACTTCACTAAAAAAGAAGCTATAGTTAGAATAAATAATCAAATGCCATTAAGTGAAAAAGAAAAAAGGGCTACCTATGTAGTAGCTAATACTGGTACAATAGGTGACTTAGAGAAAAAATTATCTGATTTATTACAAGAGATAGGCAGGTAAAAAAATGGAATGTCCAAAGTTCCATAAAAATAGCGATTTACTTTATGTAAACCGCTATATATCAACATTCTTGTCTTTATAAATATACTTTCCACAGAAAAAGCACAGAATTAAAAATTTAAAGCGTCAATGGAACGAATTACGTTCTGTTGGCCTTTTTTACTTTCATGAGTATATATGTTCAAAGTCATATCTACAGTTGAGTGACCTAGTATCTTTTGAATATCTTTAGGAGTGTTTCCCATGCCTGGTTGAAGTGTAAGAGTAGCGAAAGTGTGCCTGAACCCATGAACAGTTATTTGTTTTAACTCAGTATTATTTTTATAGATTCTTGCTAACCATGATGCAGGTGTACTTAGGCTGAGATGCTCTCCGTTAGCTTTGCAAAAAATATACTCATATAAATTAGATCTATATTTCAAGAGATCAACTTTTAGGTTTTTAGATAGAGGTACATCACGAGTTGATTCTTTAGTTTTAGGCGATCTAATTAATTCCTTATTATGAAAGCCAACATCGACTGTTTTAGTGATGTGAATAATATTATTTTTAAAATCAATGTCTGACCATTTGAGAGCCAGTGCTTCACCTTTTCTAATACCAGTAGAAACTAAAAGCTTAAAGAATACATAAGCCATCTCACTATCATTCCTAGCAGCTTCTAAAAATTTAGTTACTTCTTCGGTACTACTATAATAATTATTTTTTGTATCTCTTCTTTTCTTGGTAGTCTTTTTCGGTACTAATACTCTACTCATAGGATTGTAGCTAGCGAATCCCATCACAATAGAATATTTGATTAGATTATTAAGTAAGTTAAAGGCAGAACGATATTGGACTAAGGTGGTTGATAAGTGATTAATCCATTTTTGGATTTTTGGTGGTTTAATTTTATCTATATAGCTATTGCCAAAATCTGGTTTAACATGATATTTATACATTTGTTCCATCTTGTGAGCTGTTGCTTCTTTGGCGTGTCTCTTATAGTTATCAAACCATAATTTCCAGACTTCTTCGACAGTGGTTTGTTTAGGCTTGGTGTAGCCTTGTGTGCCCTTAGCACGAAGTTTTTCATACTCTTCGTTGGCCTCAGTGTAAGTTCTAAATCCTTGACGAGTTACCATCACTCTCTTGCCATTATCATCTAGACCTAGGTAAGTTTGAAATTTATATCTCTTTTCACCATTTTTTAAAGTGTAGTCTTTGATATCAGAATTTTTTCTTTTTGGCATAATAAAAAACCTCCTATTGTAGCCTAAATATGAACTCTGCTACAATAAGAGGGCAGAGTTCATATTTTTTATGGCTTTGTTAATCGAATTTATGTTGAGCTATTGGCGTAGCTCATTTCTTCCCACTGATGTTGGCGCATCAGTGGGATTTTTGTTTATTTTTTAATAGTCCGTATCATAACTTGAATCATCATCGTTTGTATCGTAACTAGAATTATTGGAATCTGCGTCTTCATCATCAGAACCCTGTTGTAATAATTGTTTACCTTTTTCAGTGTCCGTTCCATCAGGATTCATGTAACCTTCACGAATAGCCCAATCGATTTGTCCCTGTACCCAAGGATCAGGATCACCATTTACATTCGCGCCAGCAGCATGATCTTGCCCCGGTAAGAGTGGGGCACCTTTCGGATCGTGTCCGAGTTCTTTGTTAATCTCACCTTGTGATTTAGGCTTAGATTGTTGCTTAGCTGTGTTACTATTTTGAACAGTTGATGAGGAAGATTGTGCAGTAGTCTGCTGGGAAGAAGATTGCTGACTGGAAGAATTAGTCTCAGTGTTTGATTTATTTTCTGTATCAGTCTTTCCAATTAATTTTTCTTTTTCTGCCTTAGATAAAGAATTTAACGGTACTTTACGCAGACTTGAATACTTAATAACAAATGATCCTAGGGTAGACGTTACTTCTTTTACTTTAACAATAACTACATCACCAACTTTTACTTTTGGATTATGTGAACTAACAAAGTTTAAATGCTCGCCAGTTTCTAAATTATATCCAAAAGCACTTTTAGGCTTTAAGTCGTTTACTCTAAAACGAACAGTTTTACCTTCAAGAACTTTTCCTGCATTTAATGCTGCTTCAGCATCTTCGGCTGTAGCATAATCAGGTTTAGGCAATTTTACTATTTTCTTTTTATGTACACTTTTAGATGATTGAACAGTTGAATTTGACTTATTTGAACTTGATGAACAAGCTGTAGTAGACATTCCCATTGCTACTAGTAAGCTTGCTGTGATAACATACTTCTTTTTCATTTATTTTCCTATACTTGCTTTTACTTTATTCATTTATTTTGATTACTGTATCTCCGACTCTAATGGGATCTTTGGAAGGTGATGGTAGACCACCTGTAATTTCCTTGGGATCAACATTTAAATCGGATTGAATAGTAGTACTCGGCATTTTGAATGTTCCTGTCAATTGATCGAACACGCTATATGTTTCAGAAGGAGCTTCAGCAATACTCATTTTAGGAAAGACTCTTGAGACTATTACCTTACCTTTAGAAATATTCAAATAGCCAAGATTTTCGCCACTTTCAGGATCTACAACAGGTTCATCACCTATTTTATCAATAATTTCTAGTTGTTGACCTTCTTTGATACCGTCCTTAGATCCGGCATTAACGACTATTTGTTTTGTACTAATTATCTTCACTACTTTCAAAGTCTATTGTTTCCTTTCTTCTTTCAGATTCAATAAATGCCATTCGTTTATCCTCGGAAGACAATCGCTTCCAACACTCTTCAAAGAAAATATTTTTTTGTTTAATATATGCTTTTAATTTTTTCTTATCGCCTAAGTCTATTTGATGTTGTTTAGCTAATCCATTATTGTTTACGATTAATTTGTTAAGCTTTATAGCCAGTAAGAAGCAATTGGTTATGAGGCCTAGGAGATATATAATAATAATTAAAGATACATATATCCAAAAAATACGTTGTTTCCAAAGTGTATTGATACTGTTTGTTAGTGTAATTATTATTTGAACAAATGTAATAATGATTCCTATAAAAGCCAGCGGATATTTAATGACGGGAGGCCAAAGAACTTGTTTAATGAGGTTTTGCAATCGAATAATATCACCAAGTTTCTAAATAAATTAACTTATTGGCAATCAATAAATCTTTATATTACTTTGCTTCAAGCAAGATCAGATATTTCATATGATGATGCAAAAGCAGAAGCAATTGTAAAATGGAATAATCCAGATGAGCTGAGATATTTACTTGAAGAATCTCTCAATAGCCCATCTCCTAAACGTAAAAGTCACTAAATTAAGTGGCTTTTTTATTTTCCAAATCAATCTCTTGTATTAAATATATTTAAGTGTGGCTAGTTAGAGGATAATTTCTTTATCAATTTGATTGTTTCTAGTAAGATTGATTGAATTAATATTTTTCACTAGAGAAGTTTTAAATTGATTTTCTAACTCTCTATCTTGTGGCCATTTTCTTAAATTTTTCATGTTGTCAATCACATATTCTGTTGTTTGATCACTTAAGCCAAATTCAGTAGCTATTTCATATGGATATAAAATATTGTCACTAATTTTTTCTATCGTGGCCACTATTAATGGAATTGGAGCTAATAAACGTTTAGCAAAATAATTAGCTTCTTTTTCCATTACATCGTATTCTTCATCATTTAAGTTTCTATGAGCAGATAAACAATTATCACTATTTTCAACGTGATTTAAAAAATAATGTCCTAATTCATGTGCTTGTGTAAATCTAATCCTATTTTGACTAAAAACATTTTCGTTATAAAGTAACACATATTTGTTTTGAGCAGGTTTAAAAATGAGATCACCATCTGTGGTATCCAATGAATCACTAATTTCTTGGATTGAATAGTTAGTCTCTTTAGAAATATCACCAAAAGTTTTTATGGTCATGTTAGAAATTAAAGTGGCAATTTCTAAGGGATCTATAGGTAATTTTGAATAATTAACTGCTTTTAATAAATCAGTTGCTTTTTGTTGAGCAAGTGCATAATCCGGTATTTTTTCCATATGTTATTTATCTCCAAAAGCTGCCTTCATAATATTTAAAAGTTTTTTTTGATCTTGATTGGTCATCTTTTTCGCTTTTCTTTGTATTGCACGGTATTCTGGCGTCTCGGAGTCTTCAACAGTTGTCAAATCTTCTACATCCACATTTAATGCAATAGCTACTTTATTTAAAGAAGACATAGAGGGTTTATGATTTTGCCATCTGTATATTGAATTTTCACCAATCCCAGCTTTTTTAGCGACTTCTTTCAGCGACATGCCACGATCTTGTGCTATTTCTTGTATATTTTGATAAATACTCATTTTTATCTCTTTCTAAAAAAAATATCAAAAATGATTGTATTTATGCTTTACAACTACCAAAAATGGTAGTAGTATATAAATTGTCCTAACGGAGGACAACACATAAAAACAACATTCAACTATTATTTGTGCAACTATAGATAGGTTATTGAAATACTTCGAAAACTATCAATAACACTCATTTCTTATGCTTAAATAGTATCACTTTTGATAGTTGAATGCAATGAGAACTATCAAGAAGGTGGAAATATGTCAGATAAACTTGTTAGAACGATTGAACAACTTGGACAGCTCCAGGGAAAATCGCTAAAAGAAATTGGTGAAGAATCGGGAGTTGGCGCTAATGCAATCTATCGTTGGAATAGAGTTGAGCCTAAAATTTCAACTTTGAAGAAAGTAGCAGATTATTTAGGTATCGACTATAAAGTATTACTTCCGTAAGAAGAAAGAAGTCTAAAAAATCAATTTATCAAATTGAACATGACTTGCAACTTTCAAATAGAATTATTAGCAAGTGGAATAAAAGTATCCCACGCGCTGATGTCTTGCAAGATGTGGCTGATTATTTAGGAGTTACGCCACAATATTTATTCAAGTTAGCTAGAAAGGAAAAGTAAGTAAATGGAAGCTTTAAAAGTTATTGGTCAAGAAAAGATCGGAAAATTCAAATTCACTGGAATTGAAGGTGGATTCGGTGAAGGCAAGAAAGCAATGCTTGTTAGAGATATTGCACTAATTCATGGAAAACAATTGCGTCAAATTAACGAAGCAATCACTAACAATATTAAACGGTTTAAAGAGGGAATCGATATTATTGATCTTCTAAATCGATCTGATCGATTTAGAAATTTTGCAAAAGAAAATGGATTAATTGGTAGTAACAGAACACAGCATGTTTACCTATTATCTGAACGTGGGTATGCCAAACTATTGAAAATTATGGATGATGATAAGGCCTGGGATATTTACGACGAACTAGTAGATAACTACTTCAACATGAGAATAGCCATTAAGAAAAATCAGCCAGCTCTTGTTAGTCAGGAACGCCTGAAAATCATGAAAGATAATTCAGCTACTCGTAAAGCTAATATGCTCTATAAAATTGCAATGGCAACTGAATCGAACAGTTCAAAACAAGCCTTACTAGCGAAAGCAGCAGAAACGATTACGGGAGAAATGACTATTCCTGTTATGAAAATTAAATATTACAGTGCAGGAGAAGTTGGAAAGAAGTTAGGAATTAGTGCCCAAAAGGTAGGGCGAATGGCTAATAAATTAGGTCTAAAAGCTAATCAGCCAGGGCAAAACAAATACGGTCGCTGGGCTAATAGTAAGTCTCAATATTCTGATAAAGAAGTTCCACAATGGCTTTATACCGATGCGGGGATGAAAGCAGTTAAGAAAGAAGTGGAGAAATAATTATGAATTACGAAAATGTTAAAGATGCACTCAAAGAATTAATTACTTTAAATGATCCTAATACAACATTTGGCAAGGTTTCGACAATTATTGATTCAGGTGTGAAAACTGGCGAAAGAAAATTTGAGTTGAAAGATCTTCAAGAATCTAACTATGAGCTTTTAGCTAATATTTGTGACCTCTTGGGAATGAGCGAGATTTATTTAAACGATTAGAAAGAAAAAGTACATGAAACATTTCACTTGGATTTTAATAGCAGATATTATAGCTGTTTTATTAGACAGATTGATTTTAAAACGAATAGCAGGGGAAGCCCTAGGTTTCCCTTACTACATTTATATCGGATTTGTAACTCTAATCTTTTATATATTGTTTGTTTAGCAAACGTAAAATTTCAGAGTTAACTTTTTTAGATTGAGCGTGAAGATCATTGAAATTTGGGTCATGTTTATCTAATTCCTCAATGACGCTAAGGATAATTTTTTGATCATTTGTTTGGAGATAAGGCAGAAGCATAAGTCCAAGATTAACAGCTTCACGTCGTTTAACGAACCTATCTTTTATAGTGGCTGAATTTGAGTATAGAACGACACATTCATTAATTGCAGATACGAAATCTAATAAAGCATGTACATATTGTTCTCTGTCTTGTTTTTTTATCTTACTATCTCTTTCACGTTTATTGTCATCCCTAATAGATTGTTTTAAATCAAATTCTCTTTTATTTAAACGATAATCAAAAAAGCTTTTAATAATTTGAACTAGTACAGGGGAAACAATAGCGGCAATAGCAATGACAGTAGTGATATTTGTTGAATTCAATTTCATAATTAGACCTTTTGATTATTTAAATATATGTAATTTTATCAAATAAGGAGATATCGGTGAACGAAGAGCAAAAGAAAAAGCAGCTCATTTTTATGGAAGCTGCCAATAAGTACTTTAATCTAATGAATTTGGTTGTATGTAGTAATTGCCACAATGTTGTTCATAATGGCAATTACTGTGAACAATGTGGAAACAAATTAATTTCTACCTTTCGGAACTATGTGTAAAATTGCTGACGCTTTGGGTGTCAGCTTGGATGAATTGAGAGGTGATAAAGATGAAACTAACGATAGAAGGTAAATCAGAAGAGATCCAACAAATTCTAAGTTTTATGCATCTTAAACAAGTAGATTATTTCAGCATTAAAGAGACTAATGAATTTAGGAATGCTGATGTATTGGATAAAAAATGGAGTGATTGATATGAATTTAATTAATTCAGCAGCTCTCCGTTCAATGATTCGTGAGGAAATACCTGATGTTAGTGATAATTTTCTTTCAAAAAAGGATGCTAAATCTTTAATTAAAAAATATGCATCACAAGGGTATTTCAATGTAGGGGATGCTGCTAACTATTGCGGAGTTAGCCGAAGTACATTTGATAAATGGCGGAAAGACGGAATAATTACACCCCGCATTGTTTGCGGAGTAGTTAGATATGCAAGAGCAGATTTAGATAGGATGATGAGCAACGATGAGATGGTTTAACAGAGTAGTAAATAATTGGTTTCACGTTGATTTGAATTGCCGGGAAACAGATTTCTTAGCATTAGGCGGATTTATCGGAATATTTATTACCTTTATATTCACAATATTTACTGCAGTTTTTCCAAATATTTAAGGGGGGGTGAATGTAATGAATTTAGAAACACGATTAATTAGTAGCAGCAATGCTTTTTTCACAAAAGAAACAAAGCAGCAAATCATTGAAGACGAGTATCAACGTCAGTTTAGAACAGATTTAATGTTAACAAAAAAGCCGCTAACTGCGCCAACAGCTAACGACTAGAAAAATATATAGAACCAAAGGAATTATAACATGAATAAGATTAACAAAGCCAAACAAGAATTAATTACGTTTGAAAATAATGATTTTTCTTTAGAATATCAACCAGCAAAAATTAATTTTCAAAATATGAATAAACTAAAAAAATTAGTAGAAGAAAAGGCAGAAGGTTGGAATAACTACGTTGTTACTCCTGAATCTTATGAAGCAGATAAAAAGACTAGAGCTGAACTTAACCGATTAAAAAAGCTATTAGATGATGAAAGAAAAAGAACTGTAAAAGTTATTGCCAATCAAGTAATTGAATTTGATAAGAATATGAAAGTTCTAGCGACCATTCCCAAAGATGCTGCCGATCATATTGGTAAGGGGATCAAAGATATTGATAATCAGGCTAGAAAAGATAAGCATCAGATTAATCTTCAAAAACTAGGTGAATTAGCTATTTCATATGATTTACCATTACAATCTATTGACTATCAAGACAATTGGGATAATAAGTCTATCTCTTGGCCAAAAATAGAAAAAGATGCAAGAGAACGCTTTGAAATTGCTCTTCAGCAAAGAAAAAATAAACAAGAGATTATTAAGATGATTATTGAAAAGGCTAAATCTTTTACTGCTCCAGTTGTTAACCCTAATCCTTATATTGAATTATTAAAGATTAAAGATGCTACAGAAGTTATCAATCAAATGGAAAAGGATCATGCATACTCTGTTCAGTTAACTGCTGAACACTCATTAAATGGCTCTAAAAATAGTACTTATACCATTTTGGAAGATGGCACAGCTGTTGATGAAAAGACAGGTGAATTAGTAAGTAATTTAACCAGTGTTGGTCTTAAATTTACCGATAAGACTTCTAAGATTGCAGAATTATCGAAGTATATCAAACAAAAGCAAATTAACTATGAAGTAATTGAAGAAGAAAGGACAAGTAAGTAATGGAGTTACTTAATGAACCTAAAAATCCAATTGCTTCTCCTCAGTCAGTTGGATTAATGAATATTCAAACAATTGTAGGGATGGATGCTAAGCAATCCTTGGATGCAAAGCTATCACTTCTTAAAAGTTTTGTTCAAGTCAAGCAAGCACTTGAACAACCTTCAAAAAGTAAAGATGGATATGGATATAAATATGCTGACTTGAATGCAGTCTTAACTGCGATTCAAAAAGCCATTGGAGGATTAGATTTAGCATACATTCAACAACCAGTTAATGAAATTGCAAAGACTGGTGTAGAAAATTATATTTTTAATAGCAAGGGAGCAGTTATCGACTTTGGTAGTTATTTATTAGATATAACGAAACCACAAGCTCAACAATATGGATCAGCATTAACCTATTGTAGAAGGTACTCAATTAGCAGCATTTTTGGAATAGCCTCTGAAGAGGACACGGATGCTAAAGAATTGCCGCAATATATGAGTCCAACAGAGATTGAAAAATTAACTCTTTCTTACAAAGGAAAGCAAGTTGCTTTATCTAAACTATTCTCTCTAGGACTAGCAGGTGATCTAGCAGCAAAAGGTAAATTACTAGATCGAGACAATAACAACGTAACTAAATTAGCCGTTAATAGTATGACAGATATGTGGGATTTCGCCAGCGAGATATCAGCGATGAAGAGTGAAGCCAATGATAAGGTTAAAGCTAAAAAAGATAAGGAGAAAAAGGAAAAACAAGCTGCAGTCAATAAAGTTCAGCAATCTCAAAAAGATCCTTTCGCTGATAAGAAGGTAGAGACTGCTGTTCCAAAAGAAGGAAAGTTATTTTAGGTGGTGAATTAATTGGCACAACGTAGAATGTTCTCACAGCGTATTGTTGAAAGTGCAAGATTTCTTAAAATGCCTCCATCAACTCAATGTCTCTACTTTCATTTAGGGATACATGCTGACGATGATGGAGTTGTTGAAGGCTATAACGTAATGAAACAAACAGGCTCTACTGAAGATGATTTAAAAATTCTGGCAGCTAAAGGGCTTATAACAGTTTTAAATGCTGATCTTGTTACTTATATAAATGATTGGAAAGAAAACAATCGCATTCGTTCCGATAGAAAAGTTGATTCGATATATCGAGACTTACTTGTCAAAATGTTGCCAGACATTGAAATTCAGCAAGCCAAAGCAAGAGCAGATACTGGAAAAAAGACTGGCATTAAAGGAGTTGAAAATAATGGACGTCCAGTGGACAACCAATGGACGTCAAATGGACCGCATAGGTTAGGTAAGGATAGGTTAGGTAAGGATAGTATAAATAATATAGTCGATTCTTCCGAATCTCCGACACAAATTTATGAGTCAGAATTTGAGCAATTATGGTCAATGTATCCTAAGAAACAAGGTAAAAAGGCCGCTCTTAGACACTATAAGACGTGGAGAAAGCGTAGCAAAGATAATACATTTGAAGTGATGAAAGAAAAACTAGAGCACTATCTTAAGTTTCTTAAAATTAAACAAACACCGCTAGAATACACACTTAATGGTTCTACTTGGTTTAATGGTCGATTTGATGATGAACTTGATATGACGCCATCTAAACCACGCTATATGCAACAAGCTAAGACTATCCGTAAGGCTACTGATTGGAGTAAGGTTCAGCAACAGATTAGGCAACAGAATCCAGTGTCACATATAAGTCGAGAAGAACGTAACGCAATTTTTAGAGAGTACGGAAGGTAACCACCATGCAAAACAGATTAAGAGAAGTTAGAAATAAGACTAATTTAACTCTAAGCTCATATAGCCGAATGATTGGAATACCAAATAATACTTTAAGCCAATATGAAACTGGAAAAAGAGAGCCTAAATTAAAAACTTGGGAAAAGTTAGCTAAATTTTGGAAAGTTTCTGTCCCGTACTTGCAAGGATATGTTGACGAGTATATCGACATTCACGACTTAAACGAATATGAGCAAGACGCATATGAACGCATTACTGACATGCTGAATGAGGATTATCCAGATGGCAGTATATCTCAATCCAAGATTGGCAAACTGCTAATTGATGCAAGTTTTGATGAGGAGTAAGGATGAACGGACATTTATCAGCTGAATGGTGGGTAGCATTCATCCTAATCAATTTATATTACGGTCTGAACGTTGATCCGAAGTATGACAAAGTAGTGACTGTTTATTCACTAGTGGGACTAACCATTATCAACGTAGTTCTATTATTTTTGAGATTTGTATAAGGAGAAAAAAATGAAAGTAGCATCTGACGTATTGGGCGATTTAAAGATTGCCTATGTAGACAAGACAATTATTAAGAAGTTAGACGATCATAAGCCTTTAGAAGACTTGGATACCTTAAACCTTATCGGGGGGGTATTTTCAGCTGGGTATCAGGCCAAAAGAAAGAAATTATCATTAGCTGATCCTTTTCATGATTATTATGCTGAAGAAAAGAAGGAACCAGTACAAGAGTCTTATAGCAAGTTAACCAGCAAGAAGTTAGCTGACGCTTTAAATGAAGAGTATGCCCGTAGCCAACTTATGGGCAAGTCAGCATGGAGCAATCCAGATTTTCAAAAATTAATGATGGAAGTGGCTACTAGATGGGTAGCAGCTAACAAACGTAAGAGAGTTAGATTGGAGTTTTAAGTATGAGAAAAGAAGATAAATTGCGGAAGAAACAAGCCAAAATTGAGATTCGTTACTTGCTAATCGAATATAAAAAGGCAATGCAAAGAGCATGGCATACACGTAGCGATCAAGATCTAGGCCGTGTCGCAATAATGGAGATAGTTCTTCCTTTTAAGTTGAGACTTGCTGAAATACAACTAAATGCAGTTGCAACCGCATATAAGAAGACTATTCATTTTGATTTTGGAGATCTTAAGAAAGAATATGGTGGGGTATAAACATGTTATGTAGTGTATGTGGCGATCCTCTATATCCAGGTGAGGGTGTTTACTCATTTGAAGACCCGAATGATGGTGAAAAAGAGATAATTAAAACCGGATTAAGTCTTTCGAGATCAATTTTAAAAGACCTTGAATTTGAAAACGAGCCTGCTGATGATTATTATACTTTTAAATTACGTGATTTAGATCATGAATGTACTACTGCAAAAAGAGTCGAAGCACTCTTTAAAACTAATTTTAAAGATTACGATAATTTTAGAATTGAGAAAATTGCTGAATATGAAAAAGAAGAGACGGACCGGCTTTTGTCGAGTATAGATGGATTAAAAGACTTTATTGAAGATAGAGAGACAAGGTGGTAAAGATGAGTAACGATTATAGGGAGCTAAAACAAGCAGCATATCGTGAAGGATATCTGCGTGCGATGGAAGTAAGACAATATAGAGATTATGGCTTAGAAGGCTAGTTTAGGAGTGGGAACGTGGAACAGAAAAATACAGACTTAGGACTTGATATGGATATGGATAAGACTTCCGGCAGAGTTATTGGATTTCTAAAGTACACGTTTCCAGGGTATGTGAAGGGCGCTGCACTTAGTTTGGACGATTTATCCGGTCAACCCTTTACAGGAATGCCTGCATCTCATAGTGCCACTAACTCACAAGAGCGTAAGCTAGAAAAAGCATGGGAGAAAGTAGAGCGCAACGAGCTAAGAGCAGTAACTGTTTATCAGACTATTCTTTTATGTCAAAAGAGTCCCACGTATCCATATCAGCAAATTTTACTTAATAAGTTTGTCAAAAAGATGCCTGATTGGAAGATACAACCAATTGTGGGCTATTCTAACAGCCAGTATTACTCTAAGCGTAAGGCAGCACTATGCGAGTTTGCAGAGTTGCTGAACTCCAAAAAGACCAAGAATGGTTGCTTAGACATACCTGACTTGATCATCAAAAAAGAAGAAGAAAAGCCTAAAAAGAATGCTCCAGAAAAAAGTAAATCGTACGATTATCGTACAGTTTCCGGACACTTATCGGATTGAAAGCATGGTAAATTGTTAGTGTCGAAAAAATAAAAAGTTTCGACATGACACCCTTTCAAGCAAGGAAGATCCTAGAAATCCTCCAAGAATTTTTAGTAATTACAATTTTAGGTCTTGAATAAAGATCTCTTAGTACATCAACCATTATTTGTTTATCTCTGTTAATTAGTCTCATGATTGGTGTGCAGCAGCATTTAGGTTCGATTCCTATTTGTTGCTTACCTAGGGCTTGATGCTACTCCCTAGGATTAAATATGCGATGACCCCACGGTTCGGGCGAGCGTATTGTAGTTAAGAGTTGGCTATCGTTCAGTGGACTGCGCGATAGTCGTGGGCAGTACGACACAATTTGGAATTAGAAAGAAGGAATCTTCTTTCACAATATACAGTGGGTTCGATCCCCACGCTGCTCATTGTCCGGCGGAAAACGGACGTAAAACAAAAACTTTACCTTGTCATACAAAACAAAAATTATATTGGTAGAGTGTGATAAACATTCACGAAATAAATCGGTTGTTTATTTTACAGTTGGTTTAGCTCTGTACCTTAACAGAGCATCATGGCAACTTAGCTCAGTTGGTAGAGCGTTAGAGTGAAGTTCTAAGTCGTCGGTGGTTCGATCCCATCAGTTGCCATAGGAGGCTGATCACCTCCACGATTCATGAAAAGGGTAGCGATATAGCTTAATCGGTGGAGCGGGCCGTGAAAATGGCTGCGGGGCGGTTCGATTCCATCTATCGCTATTGTCCTAATAGGGACAAGCAATGTATATTCATCTCAAAAAAGTCAACTCTGTCACTTCGGAGTTGATTTTTTTATAATTGTTACTGAGGTGAATATTTATGACTGCTTTAAATGCCGAAATTAGTCCTAATAGTATTGTTTTATCTATGGATACTTTAGCGTCGAGAAAAGATGACAGTGGAAAAACTGTTCCATCTTACTTTACTCAAAAATTTGAATATTATCTTTTTACTCAAAGTATACTGTGTGGAACTGGGGACTTTTCAATTATTAGAATAGCTATGGATAAGGCTAGATCAATTTTATCGAAAGAGGTTAAAACATTTAGTCTAATAATACGAGACTTTTTAAAAAATAATATTGAAAAAGTAAATACGGATACGACGATTTATATCTTTGGATTTGATGAAGATCTGAATACCCATGCTTATGCTCTTAGGAGTACAGATAGATTCGATATGCAAGAGATAGCAAGTTATTCAAATCCTAATTGGATATTAAAGCCTAAGTGTGAAGAAGCGATAGACTATTTGCTAAATGGAGATTCAAATAATAAAATTCATATATTTAAAGAATTAATGAAAATTGAAAAGAATATTGACGATAAAAAGATTGAAAATAAAGTTGGAATAGGTGGCCAAAATATTTTAATTGATTTAGTAGTTAAAGATGGAAAAATATTATCCATTACTAACATAATTGATGAATTTGAAGATTATGATAAGCAATATAAGTTTTGTCTAGACAATTTATAATTTTTAAGCCAGCATAAGCTGGCTTTTTATTTTGGAGAATAATGGATATTAAAGATGTAGTAGACCAGGTTAAAGAAATAAAAGAAGAGCAGTCAGATCCCGAAGTAGCCCATTTATTGGAAGATAATTTGTATGAGCAAGTACTTAATATGATTGCTTCTAGTAAATGTTCTGATCCAAAGAGTTTTGCAAAAGAAGCTTTAAAAACTAAAGATATTCTGTTTAGACGTTGGTATGCATAAACTAAGGTGGTGATAATTTGAAAGAACTAACTCCAAAACAGAAGAAATTTTGTCAGGAATATTTGAAAGATTTCAATGCTTCTAGAGCGTATAAGGCTGTTTATAAAGTCAAAAGTGATAATCAAGCAAGAGCCAATGGGTCAAGATTGATAGCAAATGATAACGTATCTGAATATCTTAGCGAAATAATGCATAAAACTAAGGTTAACGATATTCTTGATATCAATGAGGTTCTAGATAATTTGAGCCATATTGCAGCAGGAAAGCCTAGTCAAAAGATATTTAAGCGTGTGTCCTATAAGGGAAAGAAGCCAAAGGTTGAGTATGACAATGTAACTACAGTAACTCCTGAAGATCAAGATCAGTTAAAAGCTTTGGAATTACTAGGAAAGTACTATAAGATCTTTACCGATAAAGTTGAAACTCAAACTGATATCACAGTAAATATTGATCCAGGTGATTATGATGGTTAGGATTAATTTGAATTTCCCGCATCCCTCAAAAGTGTTTAATCAGCAAATATATGACAATTTATTTGATTACTCTAAATTTACAGAAGTTTGGTATGGTGGAGCTTCTAGTGGTAAAAGCCATGGTGTTGTACAGAAAGTTGTACTGAAGTCTCTGAAGCACTGGCGTGTACCAAGAAAGGTATTATGGCTTCGTAAAGTTGACAGAACAATTAAGAATTCAATTTTTACTGATGTTACCGAGTGTTTAAGTAGCTGGGATATACTCCAGTACTGTCACGTAAATAGATCTGATAAGACAATCGTCCTTCCAAATGGGGCGATTTTTTTATTTCAAGGTATGGATGATCCAGAAAAGATTAAATCTATTAAGGGACTGTCAGATGTGGTTATGGAAGAAGCAAGTGAGTTTAATCATAATGACTACACGCAACTAACTCTTAGACTTCGTGAGCCTAAGCATAAGCAACGACAAATATTTTGTATGTTTAATCCAGTTAGCAAGCTTAATTGGACTTATACAACCTGGTTTGATCCAGCAGCTGATTATGATAAAAACCGTGTGGCAATTCATCAATCGACTTATAAGGATAATAAATTCTTAGATGCTGACAACATCAAGACAATTGAGGACTTAAAGAGAACCAATCCTGCTTATTATAAGATCTACACACTGGGTGAATTTGCAACATTGGATAAGTTGGTCTTCCCAAGCTTTGAAACAAGACGTTTAAATCCAAGAGATCCAGAATTGATTAATCTACATGATTACTTTGGATTGGACTATGGGTTTGTTAACGACCCTAGTGCATTTATGCACATCAAATTAGATTTAAAGCGACGTAAGCTTTATGTAATGGATGAATTTGTGAAGAGAGGGTTGCTTAATAACCAACTTGCTAAAGTTATTAAGGACATGGGTTTCGCAAAAGAAGTAATAACTGCAGATAGCGCAGAAAAGAAGTCGATTGCTGAAATGCGTAGAGATGGAATATATCGAATTCGGCCAGCTTTGAAAGGACCTGATTCAATTGTTCAAGGTATTCAGTTCTTGCAGCAATTTGATTGGATAGTCGATGATCGTTGCGTTAAGACGATTGAAGAGTTGCAGAATTATACGTATGTAAAAGATAAGAAAACAGATGAATACACTAATAAGCCTATTGACGCTTATAACCACTGTATTGATGCAACTCGTTATGCTGTTGAAGAAGAAAATGGTCATGGAAGTACTAAAGCTACGTTACTTAAATCATTCATGTAGGGAGTGAGATTTTGAAAGATATTAATTACGGAAGAGATAAAGTTACTGGAAACAGTAGCTTTATTTTTCCTAAGGGAGAAAAATTAACTAGCAATGAGCTACTTGGTTTTATTGCATACAATGAAACAGTATTAAAGCCTAGGTATAAAGAAAATATGAAGCTATATTTAGGCAAACATAATATCCTAACAGCACCTGGGAAAGAGACGGGGGCAGATAATCGGATTGTAGTTAATTCAGCAAAATATGTTGTCGATGTTTACAATGGATATTTCTGCGGTATTGAGCCTAAGCTCTCACTACTTAATGGCAGTTCAAAAATTGATGAAATAGCCAGATGGAATAGGCAGGAAAACTTTTTTGACACAATTAATGAAATCAGCAAACAATGTGATATTTTTGGCCGTTCTATTGCAAGCGTATACCAGGGCGAAGATGCGAGACCGCATTTGATGTATTCTAGCCCTAATCATGCTTTTATCATTTATGACGATACAGTACAGCGTCAGCCCTTAGCATTTGTTCATTATCAGATTGATAATTCTAACAATTGGACTGATGCTTATGGAGTAATCCAATACGCTGATAAGCTATATCGTTTTAAAGGATATGATATTGAAGAAGATACTAATGAGGCTGGATATGCAATTAATCCATATGGGTTAGTTCCTGCAGTTGAGTTCTTTGAAAATGAAGAACGACAAGGTATCTTTGATTCTATCAAGACTTTAATCAATGCTCTGGATAAAGTAATCAGTCAAAAAGCCAATCAAGTAGAATACTTTGACAATGCTTATATGTATATGCTGGGCTTCGAATTACCAGAAGATGCTGAAGGTAATCCTAAGTTTGATTTTAAGAATAATCGTGTATTGTATGTTAATCACATTGATCCAGATACTAATCCACAAATCGGTTTTATTTCAAAACCGGATGCAGATCAGATGCAAGAGAACCTTATTCAGCATTTAACAGATTTTATTTTTATGATGGCTATGGTTCCAAATATTCAAGATAAAAACTTTGCTGGTAATTCTAGCGGTGTAGCCCTGCAATATAAGTTGTTTGCAATGAAGAATAAGGCCGATAGCAAAGAGCGTAAATTTGATAAATCATTGATGCAACTTTATCGGATTGTACTTGCTACTTTATTTAATAATAAGCAAGATCAAGAGTTATGGAGTGAATTAGATTTCAAGTTCATTCGTAATCTTCCTGAAGATATGGCTAGTGCAATTGATAATGCTAAGAATGCTGAAGGTATTGTTTCTAAGAAGACCCAATTAGGGATGATTCCAGATATTGATCCGGAATCCGAAATGAAGCAGATTTCAAAAGAAAAAACTGATGCAATTCAGCAAGTTCAAAAATTAAGTTTACCTATTGATGGTTTGAAGCGTGATGACGATGTTAAGAAAGAGCAGTAAATATTGGCTTGATCGTCAAGCAATGGAAAAAGAAGCCATTAGAAAATATATTCAGCAAGATAAAAATGCTATTGCTCAGTTAAATAGGCATTATGACGTAATGCTGAATAATATTAATCAACAAATTGCTGCAGAAATATCATCATTAGCAGATCGAAATAATGTAGGCTTAGAATTAGCTAAAAAACAAGTAACTGATATGGACGTCAAGGCATATTCTGCTAAAGCAAAGCAAATTGTAGAGCAGGCTGCAGTAATGAGAAAAAATGGCCATCATGTTACTTATAAAGATTATCCAAAAGCGGTTAACCAAGAATTACGTGTTTATAACACTACAATGAGAGTTAATCGTTTAGAATATCTCAGGGCTAATATTGCTTTAGAAGTTGCTAGAGCAAGTCTAAATGCTGCTTCTATTACTGGGAATACTTTAGTTGATCGATATATTGCTGAAACCAAACGGCAAGCCGGTATTCTAGGAATTAGCGGAAAAAATGATAGTATGTTGAACAATGTAGCAATTCAGGGCGTTGTTAGTGCAGACGTTAATGGAGCTAATTGGTCAAGCAGATTGTGGGCTAATCAAGTAGGATTAAGAGCTAATGTTGAACAAGTTCTTGCTACTGGATTAGCTCATTTTGATGTTAAGAGAATGCAGTCCTTAATGACTGATACAGTTCATAATTGGCGATATGTTGCTGATAGACTACTGAATACCGAAATATCTAGAGTACTTTATATGGCACAATGGGGAAGTATTAAAAAGGCAGGTTATAGGTTTGTAAAATGGATAAATGAGCCTAAAGCCTGCCTTTTATGTTCAGCAATTGGTCGGGAAAATAGCGGTTTTGGTAGCGGAGTATATGAGTATGATAAAGTACCGAGTATTCCTGCCCAAACTCATCCTAATTGTAGATGTGCTATTTCTGCCTATTGGGTTGATGGTGAGAGTAATGATATTAAAGATTTAGGCAAAGAAAGTAGTTCTACTATAAAAGAAAAAGGTGGAAGCTGGCGATCTGGAACTAATAAAGTAAATTGGAACTATATTAATTCCGAGAAATTTAAGTCTAAATTCGATCATATAACCAATGATAGAAATTTGAATGCACAAATTAGAAAATATGCAATTGCTATGCTAACCCATAGACAGAATAGCGATAGTGAAGATAGTTATATTTTGAATAATAAAGGTGAAATTGTTGCAAAAACGTTTGGACCAGATGATAAATTAGAAGTTGGTTTAAGCGAAAAAGCAAGACACCGTATTAGTCAAGAATATGATCCATATACAATTATCGGAATGCATAATCATCCAACTAATATACCTCCAACCGGTTCTGATTATGCAGCAGCTAATAAAAGAAAGTATAACTTCGGTATTGTAGTTACACATGATGGAAGGATATTTAAATATTCAGCTGATAAATTTGCTTATTCATATCTTGTAGACAAGACAATTGAAAACGTTAGAAGAACTCATTATAATTGGGATGATAATGAAATTTATAAAGAAGCTATGCGTAGGCTAAAAGGAAGTGGATTATCGTGTCAAGAAATAAAATAAGAAAAAAAGAAATAATTGCTTATGAGGAAAAATTATCTAAAGGGCCTTTCACTGACGAAATAAAAACTACTCCTTTTGAAGATAGTTTTTCTGATGAAGAATGGGAATTCTTTTTAAAACTGCTAAAAAAGAGAAATGATACGATGCCAGATTCTATTGATCCCGACAAAATATTAGTGGGTTAACAATTTAAATAAATACATTCAAGACTATTGATCAAGTTCAATGGTCTTTTATTTTTGCCTTTTTCCTTGTGTGCAGGCTCTAAAGAACACCATGAGTTAGTTCCCCGAAACTTTAAAACGTGTGTTTAGAAAGGACATTTAATTATGCCAAAAGATATAAAAGATAATGTTGTTAATGATACTGAAGAAGGTAAAGCTGCAGCTACCAATTCAGAAAAAGCAGATTACAAAAAGCTTGATGCAGATGAAATTGTTAAACCCTATATTGACCGAATTACTAAGGAACAAGCAAAGAAAAATGACTATAAGTCAAAGTATGAAGATGCCTTAAAAGAAATCGATCAATTAAAGACTAATAATGGCAAATCTGCTAAAGAAATCACTGAAGAAGATGAGCGTCAAAGAGAATATGAGCAATTAAAGAAAGCTAATGCTGACTTAAAAGCTCAAATCCAGCGATCTAACGCTATTAAAGATGTTAATGGCATCTTTAAAAAGGCAGATCTCAATATTGACGATGATGTTCTTAATATGGTGGTTAATAATGATGCAAACATTACTGCTTCTAATGCAAAAGCAATTATCGAATTAGTTAATAAATCGCGTGAAGAAGGAAGAAATTCCATTCTTAAAGGTCAAACTCCGAAAGTTGGAGGCAATAAGCTGAAAACTCCAGAAGATGATTTAAAACACGCCCTAGGTTTATAGAAAGGATTTTGAAAATATGCCAGAAACAGGCGTAGAAGCTAAGGGCTTCAATTATGTTACAAAAGACGGAAATTTATTAGATCAAAAGATCACAGCTGGATTATTTACTGGTGCATTAGGTACTCCAGAAGTAGATTTAGTCAATGGCGGTAGATCTTTTACTTTAAAGACCATTAGTACTAGTGGTTTACAACCTCATACCCGTGGTAAAGGTTTTAATTCGGGTACTGTTACTGATGAAAAAACTATTTACACTATGGGACAAGACAGAGACGTTGAGTTCTATCTCGATCGACAAGAGGTGGATGAAACTAATCAAGAATTAGCAATGGCTAATATTTCTAATGTATTCATTACCGAGCAAGTTCAACCAGAATTAGACTCTTATCGTTTTTCTAAGATGGCGACTTCTTTCGATAATATCGATACAAGTGATACAGAAGGAAATTTACTTGCTAAAACTCATAAGGTAGAAGAAACCTTAGATGCAACCAATGCTTACTCACAATTGAAGACTGGTATTGGTAAAGTTCGTAAATATGGCACACAAAACTTAGTAGGTTATATTTCTAGCGAAGTAATGGACTCTTTAGAACGTTCAAAAGAATTTACTAGAAATATTACTAACCAAAATGTAGGCACTACTGCGTTAGAATCTCGTATTACTTCAATTGATGGAGTTCAATTAATTGAAGTATACGAGCCTAATAGATTTATGACCAAGTATGATTTTAAGGATGGTGCTAAACCAACGGAAGATGCCAAAGCAATTAATTTCTTAATCGTTGCGAAACCTTCAATTATTTCAATCGTTAAAGAAAATGCGGTCTTTTTATTTGCACCAGGTCAACATACTGAAGGTGATGGATATCTTTACCAAAACCGCTTATACCACGATCTATTTATTAAGAAACACAAACGTGATGGTATTTACTCTTCAATAAAAAAAGCGTAACCCCGCAAGGTAATCAAGAAACCGAGCGAGGCGGGGAAAATAATAAGGAAGATCGAAATGAGTGACGTATTAGATGACCAACTAACAAAGCTGAAAACAGCTCTCCAATTATCCGATACTAAACATGACAACCTCTTGAAGCTGTATCTTGAAGATGCTACCGATTTTTTAAAATTAAGGCTATCTGTTACAGGTACTCTCCCAAATGAGATGTTAGCAATTGTACGTGGTGCAGCAGTTAAAAAATTTAATCGTTTTAAGAATGAAGGTATGGCTAGCTATTCACAAGATGGAGAATCTATTACATTTGCTTCTTCTGATTTTGATGAGTGGGATGATGAAATAAGTCAGTGGCGTAAAGATCATTCTGGTGTAAATAAAGGAACGTGGGTGAATCCGTATGCGATACGACACAGTCGTTCATCTAATTAATAAAAATCAGCCTAATGAAAGTACTGCATATTCGGCTAATGTTACTCAAATGGGATTAGATCAAACGATTAATATTTTTGGTGATGCCAAGCAGCGACCTTATGTTGTCAGATTACCTGTTCCAGTCCAGTTTAGAAATGGTTTTATTAAATCAAATGATTTGCCTTGCAACTTAGAAGTAACTAGTGCAAGGACAACTGATCGAGTTACTACTTTGATCGGTGTTGAATATCATGGCAGACTATAGTATTTCATGGGAAGGTTTAGACGCTTTAGATGAAGCATTAGCCAATCAACAAAAAATGAGTGCTGTAAAAAAGGTTGTTAAAAAGCACACAGCTAATTTAATGACAGCTACTCAACAAGCTGTACCGGTTGATACAGGACATCTAAAGCAATCTGCTCAAACTCAAATTAGCAGAGATGGATTTACTGGATCTGTTACTTATGGTGGTGGATTGGTAAATTATGCTGCTTACGTTGAGTTTGGTACTCGATTTATGGATGCTAGAAAATATGTTGGTGTTCCATTTATGTCAGAACGAATTAAATTTATTGATGATTTAAAGGATTTAGCACGATGAGTCCATATGAAGAATTATTTGAAGCTTTAATTGAATATTGCAAAATAACAGGATATCCAACTTTCGATTATTTACCTGATGAAAGTCAAGGATATCCTTTTATTATGATTGGAGATCAGATTAATAATGATGTCTATGCTAAAGATTTTGTAACTGGAACTAGTAATTTAACTGTTCATGTTTTTGCTGAATACAATTATCGCTCTGAAGTAGCTACGATTATGGAACAAATTCAGCGATTAATACCTAAATTCTTTACCACTGAACATTATTCATTTGCTTTAGCTGGTAGTTCATCAAATATTCTAGGTGAGACTGCAAATAATATTCAATTACAGCATGGACGATTAATTTTAGATTTTAATTTGAGATAGAAAGGAAAATGAAATGCAAAAAGCATTAAGTGGGACTCGTAAAGTCCTAATGTTTAAGTTAGCTAAAGATAGAGATAAGAAAAATGCTACTCGTTTGGCGTTAGAAACTACACATACTATTAAGGAAGCTGGGAAAGTGGCAACTACTGAAACTAAAGATGGTACAGTTAACAATCCTGGTGAGATTACTACAACTATTGATATTGAAGCCTTAGCTTCTGATTCACCTACTTATCGTTTATTGCACTATGCTGCAAAGCATAGCGAACTAGTAGATTGTTGGGAGATTAATTTTGAAAAGCCAGATCCTGATAATAAAGGAAAGTATTTAGCTCAATATGGTTCTGGCTATCTTTCAAGTTGGGAAACTCCTGATAAGGTGGGAGATAACGAAACAGTTAAAACTACATTGAATGTGGACGGGAAGCTCGTTAGTGGTTATGCAACTGTAAGTGATGAAGATGTAGCTACTGCAAATAATTTCTTCCGTGATACTACTGCAGGTGCTAACGAAGAAAAAGGATTAGATGAATATAGTCAAATCTATCCTGATGATAAGAAACCAGAAACTCCAGCGAGTAACAGCTAGCCCAGTAGTTAACACTAATGAAAGCGAGAAGATATAATGAAGAAAATCACTTTGAACGGTAAAACTTATAAATTAGAATTAACCTTAAATAATTTACGAGATTTTGGTTTTGTTCCTAACAAGTTTGGAGAAAATACAGAACTATTGAGTAATATTGTTGCCGGTCTTAATTTAGGGGATGCTTTTACTTTGATTGATACTCTATCTAAATTGCTGAAGCGATACAAAGTAAAGGAAAAAGATGTTGAACAAGCAGTAATTCATGATAAAAATAGTGGAAATCTCTATAAGGTGCTGATTGATTTTTTCAAGACCGAACCACTTACCAAACAGATGATGAAGACAATCAATCCGATGATTACGGAAGCATTCGACAAGATCAAAAATCCAATGGAACAAATGGCACCCAAAGAATAACTTTTGATGAAATTATCATCACAATGATGCAGTATTATCCTACTTTTACACGTGAAGAAATAGGTAATATGACATTAACTGAATGGAAACAAAGAATAAAGGCTCATCGCTTTGCATATATTGAAGCGGAGAGCCTTTTTTATCAGATTCCGTTTATTCAGCAATTAACCACAATCACGGATAAAGATGGATATTACAAATATAAATCATTGAAAGAAATAGGCATTGATTTAGAACAACAAAGATCTGTTATAGATGGCAAAGCTAAGAAGAAGATAAACAAGTACATTCAATTGCATCAAAGAGCAGAAAGAGCAAGAAAATTAGCTAAGCAACAAATGTCACAACAGAAAGGAGGTAACTAATGTCTGATACTTATGGAGTTACTGCGACTTTTAGCGCTAGAGATAATATATCCAGTGCTATTGCTCAAATGAGATCACGTATTAGAGGTTTTTCTGATGATACTAATCGGGTAACGGCAAGTTTAGGCGAAATGGCAAAAGGAACAGCAGTATTTTCTCTTATTTCAAAAGGTGTGGAGGAAATGACTAGTTCTTTGGATGGTGCTGTTTCAAGATTTGACACCTTGCAAAACTTTCCCCGTATTATGAAGATAATGGGGTCACCAATTAAAGAAAGTACGTCAGCAATTAATATGCTGAAAAAAGGTGTTGATGGATTACCTACAGCATTAGATACAGTTGCCTCCACTACCGAAAAGCTTTATCCAGCTGTTGGAAATAATGTTAATAAAGCTGCTAAATCAACTTTAGCTTTAAACGATGCCTTTATTGCTTCTGGCGCGAGTGCTGAAGATGCAAGTCGTGGCTTGATCCAATATACTCAAATGTTATCTACCGGAAAAGTAGATATGATGTCGTGGCGCTCACTTGAAGAAACTATGCCATATGCTTTACAAAAGGTTGCTAAATCATTTGGTATCGCCTCAGGTTCAATGCAGGATTTGTATTCTAAAGTACAATCCGGCCAGATTTCGATGAAACAATTGAATGATCGCTTTATTGAATTAGATCAAGGTGCAACAGGATTTCATGAAGCTGCGTTAAATGCTACTGCGGGTATTGGTACAGCAGTAGCCAATATGAAGAACCGTGTCAAGGCCGGATTAGCGGATATCATTGAAGATATTGATAATACTATAAAAAAGGCAACTGGTGTAGATCTTGCAGGTTGGATTAACAAGAGTTCTTCAAAAATTAAAGAAAATCTTGATGCATTAGGCAATCAAATTAAAGGATCAGTAGCCACAATTAGAAATATTTTTAATATTTTACGTGATGCTATTATGCAGATTTTTCCAGCATGGAAATCAGCAATTGAGAGTGTAGTTCAATCCTATGGCTTACTGTATGCGCAAAACGATAAAGCCGCGGCTTTAAATACATTTCGAGCAATAGTTCAGCAGATAACACAGGCTCTAGTAGGATTAGCTAACTTTATTCAGCAAAATAGCACTAAAGTAGCCGCTTTAATTTCAATAGTATTACGTGCAACTACTGCATTTTTAGCATTTAAAACTGCAATAAATATTTCTAATACTATTGCTCAACCTTTCTTAGGTTTAGCTGGTGGAATCAGTACTGCTACAGCTCGTTTAACTCAATTCTTTGGGATTGGTACTCAATTTCAAACTTTTGGCGCTCGTATACTTGCGTTGTCTAATAATATCAAGACAATGGGGCCTGCTGGTGAAACGGCAAAGAATGCTATTAGCGAGGCAGTTGCAATTATTGATAAATTAGGAACTAAAAGTAATGCATCAACTACTGCAATAAATAAGGCAAGAAATGCTATTTCTTTATTGGGAAAGCAAGATCAGACAACTGCTAGGGAGCTTTCAAATCTTTTAACTAAGATTGAAGAAAGTAGTACTAAATCTACTGAATCTATTAGCGGAATAAATGCTTTAAGTAGTTCATTAAATCCTTTGAGAAATCGTTTAAATCTTGTCAAAGAAGAATTCAATAAATTAGGTCCGAATGTCGAAAAATCGACCGCACAAGTTAGAAATATAGGACCTAGTCTTCTAAGTGCAGGAAGTTCAATGCAAACGATTGCTAGAACCGTTGTCTCTAGGATAGTTTCTATTTTTAAAACAATGGGAACTGGAATTAGAGCTTCATTTTCTTCTCTAAGATCAATTGGGCCTATGTTGCTTTCCGTTTTTCAAAATCCTATTGCTGCAATTACTAGCGGGTTAGGTAGGGTTTTGGGTGTTGCACGAACATTTGGTGCATCGCTTACTGCTGCACTTGGTCCAGTTGGAATCGTACTTGCTGCAATAACTGCTGCAGTTGTGGCTTTTACTGTAATGTGGAAAAACAACTTTATGAATATTCGTGGAGTTGTTTCTAGTTTTGTTTCTGGTGTTAGTCAAAGCTTTTCTAGTATGCAAAGTACAGTTAGTCCGATAATCAATGCCTTAAAAGTAGTATTAGAAGCCCTGAAACCAGTTTTGCAAGGAATTGCAATAGTTATTGGTGGTACTTTATTGGTTGCTTTATCAGCGATTATGTTGGTAGTCGCTGGTGCGATTGATACTATTAGAACTGTAATCACAGGTATCTCCACAATTGTTATTGCAATTAAAGCTTTAATTACCGCTATTGCAAAAGGTGGAGAGGCTATCGGAAAGTTCTTTAAAGGCGACTTTAAGGGCGCCGCTGAAAGTGCTAAAGGATCAGTAGGTGCTATTAAAGATGGAATTTCTGATATTGGTAAGCAATGGCAGAACTTAGCTAATAATAGTGCCACTGCTAAAACTGTTAATGCTTTAAAGCAAGTTGGTAAATCGACAGATGATGATGCAGAAAAAGCAAAAGATTTTCAAAAGGCGTGGTCTGAAGCCTCTAAATCTATGCAAAATGATAATAAGGCTAATAAAGAAAGTTTTGACCAAGTCGTCGAATCGATGAAGTCAGCCTTTGGTTCTGATGATGGGATGAAAGGATATGTTTCAACCAGCGAAACTTTATTAAAATCATGGAGTTCTAAACAGCAAGAGATTCAAAAGAAATCCAGTGCCTTAATGGAGCAAGCAACAAAAGAAAGCGGAGAAAATCAGCGGAAGTTACGAGCTGCTGCTATTAATGAAATGCTAAGCGACCAATCTAAGGGCGCTGATCAAATGCAGCAAATTATGAATGACAATAATAAAATGCTGCAATCTGGAGTTGCTTCTAATGGTCAGAAATTAACTGATGAGCAAAAGCAAGCCCTTAAAGATCAAAATGAGGCAGTTGCACAAGCTTTAATTGATCAATCCAATATGGAATTAAGAGCTTTTAGACTTAAGATTGATAATCATGAAAAGTGGACTAAAGAAGATACAACCAGACAGATCGCTGCAATAAAGCAACAAAATAATGCTTTGTATTCAGAACATGAAGCTAATGCACAACGTGAAAAGGACTTAGAACAAAAGTTAGCTAGTGCCAAAACCGAAACTGAAAAGAATGGCTATCAAATGCAATTAGACGCTTTAAAACAAAGCGATCAGAAAAAACTGCAAGAGATTGACAATAACAATACTCAAATTGTTGAGTCAATGGCTCGTTCCGGTCAGCTAACTCATAAGACTTTCACACAAGCATTAAATAAGATGAAAATTAGTACCACTCAAGGCTTAGAAGAAATGTTGAGTGAAATTAATCAACATTCAGCTACGATGTGGGAACGTATGCAGGTAATGGCTCAGTACTTTGGAACAGCTGGAAAACAAGGAACACAAAACTTCTTAAACGCTGTAGCTTCCGGAGATTTAGAAAAAGCTGGTAACTTAATGAATAACCAAGTTATGAAGGATTTGGGTAAATTACCAGCCAAGATGTTTAAAGGTGGTAGTGATGGCAAAAAGAGTTTCTTAGATGCCATCAAACGTGGCAATTATGAGGCTGCCGGAGAAAACATTAGTGATAAAGTTGATAAAGGTCTGTCTAAACGTAAAGGTGGCGGAAAAGGAAAAGGCGCAAATGATGAAGGAACCAAGAGAGCAAAAGAAATCTCTAATGGGTTAAGTTCGCAAGCTCCTAATGTTCAAAAATCTGCTAAAAAAGTTTCTGATGCAGCCGATAAAGGGTTAAAGGCTAATACTGCTAAAGCTAAGTCGGAAGGTAAAAAAACTGCTACAGCATATTCGTCTGGTGTTAAATCGGGTAAAGGTTCCGTATCATCTGCATCTAAAGAATTGCCAAAAGCAGCAGCTAGTGGAGCGAAGTCATCAACTGGATCAATTAAGTCTGCAGGTAAATCAGTTTCAAATAGTTATGCGTCTGGAGTTAGAAGCGGTAAAGAATCCGCTCATTCAGCCGGCGCTTCATTAGGATCAAGTGCAGTTAGTGGTTTAAATAGTAAAAAATCTTCAGCTAAAAGGGCTGGAACTACATTAGGAAGTTCTATGCAAAGTGGTCTTAAGTCTAAATCTAGTGCAATGAGATCAACTGGAAAAGATTTAGGAAGTTCGGCAAATAGTGGTGCTAGAACTTATCACAGTGACATGTATTCAACTGGTAAATATTTGGCAGAAGGAATTGCAGAAGGTATTACTAGTGGCTCAGGAGCCATTAGACGAGCCGCTGAAAGTGCAGTTCAAAAAGCTGTTGCAGCAGCACGAAGAAAAGCAGATATTAATTCACCTTCTAGAGTAATGAAATTAGAAGTTGGTCAATGGCTTGCTAAAGGAATTGCTTCTGGTATTGACGAATATACAGAAGATGCGCAAAAGAGTGCCCAGAATTTAATTGGACGAGTTCGTAGTACATTAGCTGGCGAAGCTGGATTTATTCTTGATACTCGTAGTCAACTTATCATTAATCCTAATAATCAGTTACTTGGTTTAATTGCTAATATCAGTAATAAGCTTGATAGAAAACAGCAAATAGTAATGGATACTGGTGCATTAGTTGGATCGACAGCTGATGTATATAATCGAAAATTTGGTAGTGATATTTCACTAAATGAAAGGTTTTCAAAATGATGCGTGAAGATAGAATTTTTTCACAGTTTAATAAGCAATATGAGAATGATGGCTTTTTTCATGACACAATCGAAACCTCGCCGGTTATGGTTCGTGCTCCTGATGAAGATTTTACTTTTGCTAATTTCAATTCTGCTGATAAAGGCTGGTGGCTTACTAAGAGGGATGCACCAACACCTAAGGAAAAAGAGATCACTTATTCAGTTCCTTATTCGCAAGGCGAGGAAGATTTTTCTAACTTAGATAATCAAAGATTTTTTGAAGCCCGTGAGATCACTTACGAGCTTCTTTTAGTTGATGAAGATTACTCTTACAGAAAAGCCAAAGAAAAGGAAATCAAGCGTCTAATTATGCAAGCAGCAGGATATAGAGAGCTTGATGATACTTTCAATTCTGGTTTTTGTTTTTCGGCTAAATCTGAAAGCGTGGAGTGTTCTGATGATGAAAGTAACGGGACTTTAACAGCAACAGTTAAATTTAAGGCTTATCCTTATGCGATTGCTAGAAGTTATGAAGGGTCTGATATCTGGGACGAGATTAATTTTGACAATTGGCAAGACCAACAGACCACTTTTAACGTGAATAATAATTCTGCAAAAGCTGACTTAGATAATTACGGCTCTAAGCCGGTAGAACTAGGCTTTGCGGTAACTGGAAATGTTAAGGTAACAGGATCTAATATCAACCTTGATTTAGATCAGGCTGGCGCAACTAAGGTAACAATAATGCTACCAGTTGGAGTAACCAGTTTGACTGTTTCAGGTAACGGCACAGTTCACTTCCAATTCAAGCGAGAGGAGATGATTTAGTGGGCTATAGGATTGTGGCATACGATAAGCCAACTGATAAGGGTGGCTTTATCGTGTATGACCAGAACTTAGCAACAAGGAATTTAGTATCTGGTAGCCTTAATTTAAAGCTCACAGATATTGATGATCTTGATCTTACTGTTAATCAGTTAAATCCTCTCTATGATCGTGTTGAGCCATTAATAACTCACATTGAAGTTTATGAAGATGATGATCTTATCTTCCGTGGTCGAGCAATTAAGCCAACCAAAGAAATGGCTTCTAATGGTGGATTTACTCGTGAGTATATTTTTGAAGCTATTGATGCTTATCTGCTGGATAGTATTCAACGCTTTGATAATGATTCTGGGTCAAGTGCTAAAGCTTACTTGCAAAAGCTAATTAAGGTACATAATGGTCAATTTTCTGATAATTATAAGCATTTTACGCTTGGCAACTGTGATTATTCAGACAATGAGGGTATCATTCAAAGGCAGATTGATTATCCAACCACCAAAGAAGCAATTACCGCTCAGCTAATCAACAAAACTGGTGGGTATATCAGAGTACGATACGACCACGATAAGCAGACTAATTACATTGATTACACCAAAACAATAGGAGTATCCCACAAGGCGGACACTCCTATTTCTGTTGGTAAAAATATGTTATCGGCTAAGCAAACCATTGACCCTACAGGAATAATCACTCGATTAATCCCATTAGGTAAAGTGCAACCAGCACCTAAAACCACTCTGGGTGATGATGACACTGTTGATGAAAATGGTGTAGCTACTGGTGTAACTCATGCTGTCAATGGTGACTGGGGACCGGCTATTCGTAATGCTGGTAAAGTCATGGGCGTAACCATTAGTGATGAATATGTTCAGAAGATTAAAAACATGATCAAAGGCGAAAGTGGTGGCTCTGAAACAGCAGTTAATGGTTGGGATGCGAATGCTAGAGCCGGTCACCCAAGTGCCGGATTATTACAGTTCACAGAAGGTACTTTTCAAAATTACATGGTTAAGCCGTTTACAACTTGGAAACAAGGGTTTGATCAATTGTGTGCGCTTTTCAATATGAATGATTGGAAGTCCGAAGTCGATAAGTGGCAAATCTATCGTTCTTGGTCTCCAAACGGCACGAAAAGAATGGACGAAGTCAAGACAACTCACAAGGGTTCGCTTAACTCTTGGGGTTGGCCGTTTCCATCAGTTGGCGAAGGTCATTTCATGGACGCACAACTTTTTGGTGTTCATGCTGGCAACGGTAGAACTAATAACTTTCACGATGGTTTAGACTTCGGTAGCATTGACCACCCTGGAAGTGAAGTACATGCAATTCACGGTGGTACAGTAACTAGAATCGGCAATGATGGTTATATTGGCTGGTATGTAGTTACTCATTCAAGAGATGGATATGACATTGTTTACCAAGAAGCTTTTTCAAGTCGTGGAAACATCAAAGTTAGTCAAGGACAAACGATTAAGACTGGCGATGTGATTGGGATACGTGATACTAGTCACGTTCATATAGGTGTAACCAAGAAATCATGGTATGAGGGTTACACAAAAGGTCATTCTTTCGATCCTAACTGGGCTTGGCTAGACCCGTTGAAGCTTATTAAAGAGGGCGGTCAAAAAGGCGATAGTGATAATCACTCTAAGACCTATGAAGATGAAAGCCCCCAGCCTAGATTTAACATTACCAGCGTCAATGGTGGTAAGGATTATATCGAAGATGCTGACTTAATTAAGCAGTTTGGTGTGATTGAAGGAACGCAGATCTTTGATGACTTGCAAGATCCAGCTCAAATTAAGCAGATGGGCGAGAAGTGGCTTGCTAATGAGAAACGGCACGTCACAAAGAACTCTTTTGAAGTTTCAGCATTAGAGCTACCAGAATTTGATCGTTTTAAGGTTGGCGACTCTTATCAGTTCGTCAATCCACAGGTATCTAAGACAGCTCAATTACTTCAAGTAGTCGAGAAAGATATTGATTTCGCTCACGAGAGAAATAGTAGCTTAAAGATCGCTGATGTTGCTAAGAGTTTGACTGACTATCAGATTGAAGACAGCAAAAAGATCAATGCACGGTTTCAATCAATTCAAAAAACACTAGCTCAGCAATCACTTACTATTGCTAATCTTTCATCGGGTGCAATGAGTGTTGAGAGCAATAATAATCAGGTTAATCAAAGCATTAACCAAGTGTCTGAACAGAGTAATTTTGATGCTAAATATATCAAGGATGAGTTAGACAAGCACTTGAAAGATTATGCTGAAATCAAAAAAATTATTGATGATCTGCCAAACAAGTATGCGACATCCGAACAGCTAAAAGCAGTAAGTGAAAAAGTAGATAAATTAGAGCAGGAAGGGAGAGAGTAATGGCTAATTATTTTGACAACAGCCACATAGATGGCAAACAGTTAACGCCACAACAAATTGCGGACGCTATCCGACATAAGAAATTTGGCGTTGATGTCCGTGAAGCTATGGCACAAGGGTTAGAGTACTGTATGACACAAGCTCAAAAGGTGGATAAGGTTGAGAGTGATTTAAGCAATCTAAGCAAGCGAGTTACGGCATTGGAAGTTTTGCCTAGTGAAGTTGCAGAAGTTAAACGAGATATTGGAACGATTAATAAACAGATTGACAAGCTCAACGTTGCCGTCTTTGGCGATGGGGCTACAGCAGTTCAAACAATTAGTTCTAATCAAGAGAATCATAGTCAAATTGCTGAGGAGGTGAAACTTGACTAATGAATAATATGCCAACAATTAATAACGGTGGGCAACCATATTACTTTCCTGCTGATATTGCAAAAGAAGGGGAAGACTATGCCAGATTAAGTAATTTCTTCAAAACAAGAGTAGGAGATAACGGAAAAATTCTTACTCTAAAATGGTATGACCAAGGGCGTGTAATGAACGTTCACGGCTTTATTCCCTTTATTCAGGGTATGGTTGGAAAACACTATGAAGAACCAGATACAAAAGAGATCGTTATGGCACCAGACGCACTTTATCGTGAGTGGCAAGGATCAACTGATAACGGTCATGACGGTGGATTCATGGACTACATTCTTGAAGATCAAATGTTTCCTCAAGAAGGGATTTTTAAAGGCCACTTTGGACTTAAAGATACTAACGGTAACGTTCTTACAAGCGTCAATATTGTCTTTGAAGTCTTAGGTAACGACCTTAGAGTTGGTGAGACTTCAAAGTACTACAGTGCAGAGTTAGACAGATTAGTGCGAGAGTATGAAGTTAAAACTGATCAGATGGTTGCTGATGGTACTCAAAAAGTAGATCAGTTTGTTGCCCAAACAAAGAATAATATCAATACATCTCTTCAAACATCTAGAGATAACATTGATGCTTTAAATGGCGAGATCAGAGCTAATCGCGCTGAACAAGCAAATATCTCACAGCATTTAGCTGGTACACAACAACAAATTGCTAACTATGATATCGTAACCAGACCTGAATTCCAAACAGGAATGGATACGATGAACAGTGCAATCAATGAACGTCTTTCGCAAATGAAGACTAACCCTATTGCAGTTGCAAACGCTGGAGAGCTGACTAAGAATTATCCTAATGGTGCAGATGGTATCTTCATCACGGCAGATACTGGTCACAAGTGGATATATCTCTATGGTGCTTGGAAAGATTGTGGTGCATATCAAGCAATCGGTATTGAGAACTCCGAACTAGCACCTCTTAAAGAAGACTTGATAAAGCAAGAGGGTAAAATCAATCAAAATACCAATGATATTGAACTTAATTCACTAGGAATTAAGAAGAATAGCGTTGATATTCAGAACCTAGAGGGCGCTGGTCATCTGATGGATATCTTGCTAGTTGATGATTTTGGCAATCATATTACGGATGACTATGGCAATCGCATCAGTGGTTATAAGTGGCTGCCACTAACCGATGTAACTCTTACGCAAGCAGGATTGCCAGCTGATGGTCAAGCAGTTGGAGAAGCAATTAAGAATGCTACTAGTTTTAAGCCTGAAAAGTATGGCATGCCAGTTCTTTACCTTTGGGGTAGCAATATTCTATCGCTTAAAGATAAATCAAAGACTTTGAAGAACGAGGTTACTTATAGTTTCCCAGCATATGGAGTTTCTGGGACTGTAGAAAAGTTTAAAGTGCAAGGTGCTTCAAGTGTTGCTTGGCCTAAAAAGAACTATACTTTGAACCTTGACAAGAGCTTTGAAGGAATTAGTGGCTATGGCAAAAATCATAAGTATGTTATCAAAGCTAATTATGCTGATCCATCACAAGCGTTAAATGTAGTTGGTGCCAGATTATGGGGTATGATTCGTGGAACGCATAAGAATGCGAACACAGGCATTCTCAATATTAATGGCGACCAATTGGTTGACGATACAGGAAATCGTATTATAGCTGAAACTGATCCACAACTATCAATTGGCGGTACTTATGGAGCGGTAGACGGATTCCCAATTGGTGTTTACATCAATGGTCAATATTGGGGACTATATTCATTCAATATTCCTAAAGACGACTGGATGGCAAAGATGCCTAAAAAGTCTAAGAACAAATATGCAATCATTGACACAATCTGGGATCCTCAAGGTGCGTTTAAGCAAGAAACTAATTTAAAGGATCAAATGGAATTGCAATTCTGTAGCACAAAAGATACAGAATGGGCTAAAGATTCAGTAAATGAGTTAATCAGAGCTGCATTGGCTAGCTATGATACAGTAGATGATTTTAACAAAGCAGTTAGTCCATTACTTGATATAGATAGTGCCATTGACTACTACATCTTTTCAGTTTTAGTTGATAATGATGATGGCATTTTCAGAAACTACTTGCTACAAACATTTGATGGCAAAAAGTGGTACATTGCAGCATATGACTTGGATTCAATCTTTGGGCGAACACCAGACTTTTGGGAACATCTACACGCTAAGTCGGATACAAACGATTGGCGAGACCATGGCGTAACGTTCGAGAATGTAACCAATGCTAACCGACTGATGTATCAGCTATGGAAGTTCTATAAGGAGGAGATCTTAAAACGTACTAAGGCTTTGATTGATGGCGTCATGTCAGATTCAGCCGTAGATACAGCTTTTGTTGATTATGTAAGACATATTCCACTTACTGCTTTTAATGCAGAACTTGAACGCTGGCCTGGTATGCAAAATACATTGGTTGATAATATAAACCGTATTGGCAGATGGTACATGCAGCGTATAGCATGGTTGAAAAACAAATATTTTAATAACTAATAAAGGAGAAAATTATTATGGCAGATATTAAATTTATGGATTTATCAGAGAATGGTAACCCAGCTACTACAGATAGCGTTTTAATTGGAAATCAACAAGACGGATTAAAACGCGCTACATTAGGGACTATTGGAAACATGTTTTCAGTACATCAAGCTTTGCACTTTGAAGAGGTATCTGTTTTAACTTCTACTCAAGCAGATAAAGCCACTAACCCAGATCAAAATACTGAAATTGGAGTTAGTTTTGACGTTTCTGCACCTTCCGTACCTGGTTATACTTTCCAATGCTGGATTGGCTCTCAAACTAATGGCTTTATTAGCGCAACTTATATGTCCAGTAAATTAAATAGCAATGGTCAAATCTGGGTTTACGCTCCACAGTGGACTATCACTAATAGTTCCAATTCAGTTTCTGCAACTGCTCTATACATCAAGAATGAATTAGCTTAAATAAAAGCAGTCGCCTAAGAAATAAACAGTACGCAAGGGCGGCTAGTTAGGAGATATCTATGAAAAAATTTAAAAAGCTCCTACATTCTGAACACCCGCAACATGAAATACTAGCTTTTGCAATGATGGGTATAGGGTTAATTCTTATCTGCAACGACTTTTATTTCTTTTGGCCACCTTTTGCGGTCGGTTTTCTGAATGATGACTTAGTTGGCGGTGTGTTTATAACCGATGGCATTCTACTGTTAAGGTGGGCACTTAGTGCATCTGGTAAGATCTATGCTAATCGTAATCTGCTAGTTATTACGGCTGGTTTACTTGCATTTGAAGCAACCGCTGAATTCTGTCATGGCTATGTTTCAGGAAGACCACACATGCTTATGGCTGGTTTTCTTGAAATTGTAGTTTTACTTTTCGTCTTTTCCATTATAGGAAAAACTAAGAAGCACAATTACTAGTGGGAGGTGGTGCTGTGGAATTCATTAAAGCACTACCTTATATAGTAGGTATATTGGCAACCGTAGGAGCTGGCATTAAGTGGCTTTACGGAGAGCTAAAAGAAGAAAAGAAACACTATGAAGAACTTTACCAGCAAAAAGAAGCTGAGGCTGAAGCCTTAAAAGACAAAATTAATCAATTGAAAATTAAGATAATCAAATTGGAAGCATCTCAACGAGGTGCTTTTTTTGATGGAAAGGATCGTAAAGAATGACTAAGAAACTAGAAAAAGAATTGAAGAAGTTAAACGTAAAGCGTGACAAGTTATCAAAATTTCTATCCAAGCAAAATAAAAAGACTTTACCTGCTAACCAACGTGCTTTATTAACAGAACAAAAGCAAGCAATGGCTAAGTATGCCAAAGTGTTGAAGTTGCGCATCAAGGACTTAAAGGAGGCGGCTAAATAATGAGTTTTAGTCATTTATTAGACTTAATGGTTGTTGCAGTATCAGTTGCAGCAGTAGTAATTGTATCTTTCTATGCTAAGCATAAGATTGAAATTGATGAAAGAGCTGCTAAAGGTGACCGAGTTGCAATGGCACAGCAAATTGTAGCACAAGCGGTAACCCCTCTCGTTTATCAAGCTGAGAAGAGGGGTGGGGCAGGCGAAGAGAAGATGGATTTCGTAATTAATGGACTTAATTTAATCTTATCCTTGGCTCACTTACCAGCTTTACCAGCAAGCTTTTTGAAGGGCTTAGCTGAAAAAGCTGTTGTAGCAATGAAGCAAACACAAGCAATTTCTGATACCATCGATAAGCCCAAAACTACTATTGTCGGGGAATTAAAAGACGTTAAGTAGGAGGTTACTATGGAAGTCAAAAAAAGAAGTTACGGTGTAGATGTATCAAGTCACAATACTGCTGACTTATCAAGTATGGCCGGAGCAGGAGCTAAATTTGCTATAGTTAAGTTGTCAGAAGGCACAGGCTATCAAAATCCTAAAGCTCCAGTACAAATTTCAAGCGCTAAAGCGGACAACATGCTTATTATGGGTTATCACTATGCCCACTTTGGTGCTGATAGCAATCGTGCAGTGCAAGAGGGTAACTATACAGTTAATTCAGCAAAATATGCTGGGTTGCCAGTAGGTTCCTACTTAGCTTGTGACTGGGAAGTAGATGATAATAATGTTACTAATGGCGGACGAGTACCTAGTGCGAATGCAATTCTCGCATTCTTAGATACAATTGTAGCAGCAGGATATAAGCCGTTACTATACTCTGGTGCAGCATTACTAAAGGGTAATGTTGATACTAGTAAGGTACTTGCTAAGTATCCTAACTCCCTATGGGTAGCAGCATACCCACTAGGAAACGGTGTGCCAGCAAGTACGCCAGATTTTGGTTACTTCCCATCAATGGAAGGCGTGGCTATTTGGCAATTCACTGACGATTGGAATGGTATGAGCGTTGATGGTAACATCTCACTGATTGATCTTAAAACTGACGGTGTACCAACATCTCAATCAGTTAAGCCAGTAGTTAAGCAACCAGCACCACAATCTTTTGTCGATGACTTAGGGGATACCTGGTACAAAGAAGAGGGTAAGTTCTACCCGAACGGCACAATCAACATTCGCTATGGTGCTAGAACTACTAGTGATATCATTGGTACAGTTACCAAAGGCGATTGTGTTAAGTATGATGCATACAGCCGTCACGGCGGTTATGTCTGGATTAGACAACCACGTGCAACTGGTCAACCAGGATACTTAGTTTGCCGTCAAGGTAATGATCCTTGGGGAACTTTTAAGTAGAAATAAATTTTGGAATGTTTTGGAACATTTTTGGCATATTTCGAACACGAAAATTATGTTATACTTGAACCACTTAAAATGCATTTTAAAAGCCACTCTGGAGATTAAGTTCTCTGGAGTGGCTTTTTTTAGTTAAATGAAAAATCTTTATTCATTCTGGTATTTACAAGTTATATCTTATATTATATATTTAATGATTTATAAAGGATTAAAAAGTCAGGCTTAAAAACGCACAGAAAAAGCACAGAATAAATATAATAAACAATGTGAATTGATAGGAATCAAATTACTATAAATGTTGATATATTGCACTATTAAGAAAGGGTGTGTGCTTAATTGGAATGTCCAAACTGTCATAAAAATGCTTCGAGAGTAATTGATTCTCGTCCAAGTGATGAAAATAGAGCAATTAGAAGACGTAGAGAATGTGAAAATTGTGGTTTTCGTTTTACAACTTTTGAAAGAGTAGAACGTTCACCTTTATTAGTAATTAAAAATGACGGAACCCGTGAAGCATTTAATCGCGATAAAATTTTACATGGGGTAATGATGGCCGCACAAAAGAGACCAATTTCAAGTGAGCAACTTGATGCTTTAGTTGACCATGTAGAAAATGAAATTCGTAAGCAAGGTCTTAATGAAATTTCATCTAAAGATATTGGTAATCTAGTGATGAAAGAATTAGCAAACTTAGATGATGTAGCTTATATTCGTTTTGCAAGTATTTACCGTCAATTTAAAGATGTTTCAGGATTTATGGAAGCCATGGAAGATATGATGGCTAAGCATGATAAGGAGTAGGTAGCCGGTGTTTGAAAGTGCTGATCCTAAGCAGCCTTTTTATGTGGCTAATCAAGTAGCTGTTAGTGAAGAAAATATAAGGGTCTTAACTACTCTATTTGAACCCCTTGTAGGCATACAAGGAGTAGGATTGTATATAACTTTGACTAAGGAGTTTGATGAAGTTCCGTTTGCCAAAGATTATAAAACTTTGTATCAACTTCAAGACCAGACAAATCTAAAACTAGAAGATTTATTTTCCACCCTCCATCATTTAGAAGCAACAGGCTTGATTAAGACTTTTATAGGATCAAATCCCGTTGTAGGAGAAACATTGATTTTTGAAGTGGAAAAGGTTCCCTCAGCTGGTGAATTTTTTCATACATTTTTGTTGTCTAGTTTGTTACTGGAGCGGGTTGGGAATGTAACTTTTAATCGCTTAGTAAAAAAATTCACGCCGCGCACTTTTATTGGGCTAAAGGATGCTAAAGAAGTTACTAGTGGATTTTTTGATGTATTTCATCTAAGTGCTGAGAGTGCAATTGATGCTCCAATGGAAGTTAAAGAAGCGGCAGTTGAAGTTCCTAAAGATAATAAGAGTGAAATAAAGCTAGGAAATGAGCCTGTAAAGATTGATTGGAGCTTTCTACTCGACCTCTTTGCAAGCTATCATATTGACAAAGAAGAAGTTTTAAAGCATCAGGTAGAAATTAAACAAATTATTGATTTCTATCACTTAACAGAACAAGAATTTGTGGAAACTTCTCTAATTACTATGTCGGCAGGCACAGATAAATTAAATATGTATGCAATTCAAAATGCTGTTAACGAAAACTTTGGCCTTAATCGAAATAAGGAAATGGTTAGAAAGCAGTTGCAGCAAAAGCCTAAGGATGCCGATAAAACAATTAAGAACTTGTCAACAGCAGATGCAGAGTTGATTCGAGCAGTGGATAGTAAAACTCCCACTGATTACCTATATGAATTAAAAGAAAAAAAAGGCGGATATGTAACTGCTAATGAAAAGAAAGTTATTTATCGTTTGCAGGATCAGATGGGTTTAACACCGCCTTTAATCAATCTAATAGTTCATACTTGTTTTGAATATGATGCTGTCTTGACTAATAATTTAGCAGATCGAATTGCTAATGATTGGCTTCAAAAGGGGATTACTACGCCAACTGAAGCCATTGTATATCTTAAGGGACGTAAAAATAAGCGTAAGCGTCCCTCTTATCGTACTCATAAGAAGACAGTCCGTAAGACAACTGACTGGTCAAAGTATGAAAAGAAAAATCAATCGGAAAAAACAATGATGTCTGCTGAAGAAAGAAATCGAATTTTTAGAGAATTTGGTAAAAATGAATAGGGAGTGTTGTACTGGTGGAAGATATTTCTGAGGTAATTACACGAATTATAAAGAAACGCAAATTAGGTGAAGATAGCAAGAAAATTGCTAAAACAGCAATAAAGCATCCAAAAGTTCAAGCCTTTCTCGCACAAAATAAAGAAAGATTGAATAAAGAAATTGTCCAGGCATCCCTTCCTACAATTTTCAATTATGTTGAACAAATTGAGTCACCAAATCCAGTGATGGAGGGATATATACCTAAACTTTTTCTTAATGGAAAAGTAATTGATATTACCTATGTCCCTACTGAAGCAAAACTGAATTCAGAAGCTAAAAAGCGCGCAGAAAATAGAATTGAATTGATTGATCTACCGGCTAAGCTTCGTCATGTTGAATTAGCAAATGTTGATGCAACTCCTGAACGTGAGAATGCTTTGAATGAAGTAGCAATGTTTTTAGCTGAATTTAAAAAAAATAAGCATATAAAGGGACTGTATCTAACTGGCGATTTTGGTGTAGGAAAAACCTATATTCTAGCTGGTGTAGCTAATGCAATAGCACGACAAGGAAGTAGAGTAGTTTTTCTACATGTACCTTCTTTTATTGCCAGTTTAGGAAGCCATTTCCAAGATAATAGTTTAAACGATGAGATTGATCGCATTGCTTCAGCTCCAGTCTTAATTTTTGATGATATTGGAGCAGAAACGTTGAGTGAGTGGTCACGAGACGATGTACTAGGTGTAATTTTACAAAAACGGATGGATAATGTTTTACCAACATTTTTTAGCTCGAACATAACAATGGATGGTTTAAATGAACATTTTGCCGAAACTAGAAATAGCGTTGATGAAGTTAAGGCAAGACGTTTGATGGAACGAGTTCGGTTCTTGAGTAAAGAAGTTTTTGTTGGTGGTAAAAATCGTCGAAATTAATTTTAAAATTTTGCTTGCATCTATTTGATGAGCTAGTATAATGAAAGTCAATGAAAGACATGATTTTCTTCAATTCAGAGACAGGAGCCTAGTTCTGGAAGCTCCTGATTAGAAGAAAACCCCAATTTCATTCCTGAAATTTTTTATATTTGGCTAGGTACCATTAACGACCCTTAGAGGAATTAATTTTGTAATTAATTCGAATTTCGGGTGGAACCACGTATTTTAACGTCCCAGCACTGTTTTTAGTGCTGGGATTTTTTATTTGGAGGTAAAAATTTATGAGTTTTTCTGTAACTTTGCCAGACGGCTCTAAGAAAGATTTTGACAAGGCAGTTTCTGTTAAGGAATTAGCATCTTCAATTGCTACTTCTCTAGGAAAAGCTGCTGTTGGTGCAAAGATTAATGGGGTAATGAAGCCTTTAGATTACATCGTTGATGAAGATGTAGAAGCAGCTATTATTACCGATAAAGATGAAGAAGGCATAGACATTTTACGTGCTACTGCAGCATTTTTGCTTGAAGCTGTTGCAAAGCGCAAATACCCAGAATTACGTTTGGGAATGCACGAAGCTGACGAAGGTGGTTTCTTCGTAGATACTGATAAAGAAGATCAAATTAAGGTTACTGAATTACCAGAAATTGAAAAGGCAATGCAAAAAGCCATTAAGAATGGTGAAAAGATTGAATATACTTCAATGAAGAAGAGTGAATTGGAAGAAATCTCTAAGGATGACCAATTCAAATTGGATCTTTTGAAAGATGAAGAAGACGAAGTTGCAGTTTACAAGTTAGGTGACTTTGTTGACTTTGGTTTTGATGCTTTATTACCAAACACTGGTAAAATCAAGAACTTTAAGCTTTTGTCAGTTGCAGGTGCATACTGGTTAGGTAAATCTTCTAACCCAATGCTTCAAAGAATTTTTGGTACTGCATTCTTCAAGAAGGCTGCTTTAGATGAAGACTTGAAGCGTCGTGCTGAAATTAAAGAAAGAGACCACAGAACTATTGGTAGAGACTTAGATTTATTCTTTGTTGATCCTAAAGTTGGTGCGGGTCTTCCTTACTGGATGCCAAAGGGTGCTACTATTCGCCGTGTTGTTGAAAGATACATCGTTGATAAAGAAGTAGCTGATGGTTATGAACACGTTTATACTCCAGTCTTAATGAACGTAGATGCTTATAAGACTTCTGGTCACTGGGCACACTATCGTGATGACATGTTCCCACCGATGGATATGGGTGATGGCGAAATGCTTGAACTTCGTCCAATGAACTGCCCATCACATATTCAAATCTATAAGCACCACATTCGCTCATACCGTGAATTACCAATTCGTATTGCTGAATTAGGTATGATGCACAGATATGAAAAATCAGGTGCTTTGTCAGGGTTGCAACGTGTACGTGAAATGACTTTGAACGACGGACACACTTTTGTAGCACTTGATCAAATTAGAGAAGAATTTGCTAAAGTTTTGAAGTTAATCATGGACGTATACAAGGACTTTGACATTACTGATTACTACTTCAGACTTTCATACCGTGATCCAAAGAATACTGACAAGTACTATGCAAATGACGAAATGTGGGAAAGATCTCAATCAATGCTTAAAGCAGCTATGGATGACCTTGGCCTTGATTACGTTGAAGCTGAAGGTGAAGCTGCATTCTACGGTCCTAAGCTTGATATTCAAACTAAGACTGCTTTAGGTAATGATGAAACTATGTCAACTATCCAACTTGACTTCATGCTTCCAGAAAGATTTGGCTTAACTTATGTTGGTCAAGATGGTGAAGAACACCGTCCAGTTATGATTCACCGTGGTATTGTTGGTACTATGGAAAGATTCATCGCTTACTTAACTGAAATTTACAAGGGTGCCTTCCCAACTTGGCTTGCTCCAGTTCAAGCTGAAATTATTCCGGTTAATGAAGAAGCTCATGGCGAATATGCTGATAAAGTTCGTGCAGAATTAGCTAAGCGTGGATTTAGAGCAGAAGTAGACCACAGAAATGAAAAACTTGGCTACAAGATTCGTGAATCACAAACTCAAAAGGTTCCTTACACTTTAGTTCTTGGTGATGAAGAAATGAATGCAAATGGCGTTAATGTTCGTCGCTACGGTACTGAAGAACAAATTTCTAAGAGTTTAGATGACTTTATTGCTGAAATTGATGCTGATGTTAAGTCATACTCAAGAGAAAAATAATTTTAAATAAATTAGAATTAAAGCGAGAAGATTCAATTCTTCTCGCTTTTTTTATTAAATTTTTAGTGCCATTTACCTAAGAATTCATACCGTTTACCGAAAATCGCTGTTTTTAAGAGTGCAAATAAGTATACTTAAAAGCATCAAGAGGTGAGGATATGGAGATAAAGTTTAATATTGATCAGAATTTGTCAAAAGAAAAAGCCGAGTTTTGGCTTAAGAAAATGACTACCAAAGTTAAGCGAGCAGTTAAGGATTTGCAAACTGAGCAGGACTTCCTTTGGGGATATCAAGAAGGTGAAGCATATCCAATCGAATTTTCACAAATTTATTTAATCCAAGTGGAAAATGAAAAGACTTATATTTGTACTAAAAATGGTAGTTATCAGTTTAAGGGGCGGCTTTATCAAGTAAAAGATAGTTTGCCAAGTGATTTTATCGAGACATCCCGGAGTGCAATTATCAATTATCGCTTTATCGATCACCTGGAAATTATTAGTAATGGGAATATTGACGCAGTTATGAAAAATGGTTTACGCGTGCAAATTTCCAGACGAAAAATCAAGAATCTGAAAGAGAGGCTGGGCTTATGAAAAAGATAAATGAAAGTATAATCAGTGGATTAATTGGAATCGGGATTGGAATGATTTGGTTTGGCATAGAAGTGCTCCTTACACTCCATGGTAGAAATTTTGTTAGTGCGACGGTTGAAGTTTCAAGCCTTATCTTTTGGATTATTGCTTCGTTTGTAATTGGAATTTTCTTTTATGTTGCTGGCTTTGTTTTTGCTAAAGATGATTGGTCATTGCGAAAACAAATCATTGTTAACTTCTTTGTCTGTTTAATTGCATGGCTAATCTTCACGTTTGCTTTAAATGATTTCGTTTTTTCATGGCTACTATTGATTGAAGTGTTGAGCGAATTTCTTTTAATGTATGTAATTGCCTATGGAGCTTACTTGTTACATTTATTTCGTGACGTTAAAGAAATTAATAATAAGCTCAAAAAAAACTAAGAGGGGGATAAAATGTTACTTAAAGTAGAAAATTTAAGCAAGAGTTTTAATACTAGGAAAAAGAAAATTACGGCTATTAATAATTTATCTTTTGAAATCCCAGAAGGGAAAATTACCGCTTTTTTAGGCTTTAACGGTGCAGGAAAAACTACTAGTTTAAAGGCTATTTTAAATTTGCTTGTCCCCGATAAAGGAGAAATATATTTCGATGACAAGTTGTTAAAAGGCAATTTTACCCCATTGTTAAAACAAACAGGAGTAGTGCTAGAGAGTGCACGAAATATATTCTTTGCTTTGACGCCGATGGAAAACTTTGCATATTGGGGAGGTCAGCGGGGATTAGACAAGCAGACGGCACACAGAAATGGCTTAGAGTTATTAGAAAAGTTCAATCTTTTGTCTAAAAAAGACATTGTTATCTTCAAATTAAGTAGGGGGGATGCAACAGATTATTGCGATTTGCTGTGCATTAATTGCTCGACCTAAATTTTTGATTTTAGATGAACCTACTCTAGGACTAGATATTGAAGCAGTTAAGACTATGGAAAAAATACTACAAGTTTTGGCTAGTGAGAATGTAACGATTTTATTGACTACGCATGAATTAGCTTTTGCTCAAAAGATCGCTGATCGGATTTTGTTAATCAAAAAGGGACGCTTAATTTATAGTGGCACTAATAATGAATGCTTAGCCCAATTTAACCAAGAAAAAATCTTTATAGTTAAATTTTTGCACCCATTATCTGAAAAACAAGTAATAGATTTAAAAGCTATTTCAAAAGGTATTTTGCTGGCAGATAAAACCTATGAAGTGACCTTATTTGATAAAAAATATCAAGGGCAGCTATTACAGCAATTAGCGCAACTTGAATTAGTAGATATCAAGACTAAAAGCAATAGTTTAAGTGATGTGGTTGATTTTTACATGAAAGAGAGAAATGGGTATGACAACACTCAAAGCGGAATTTCATCGTGAACTGATCATTTATCGGCGCTATTTATTTAGTTCCGTATCGGATCTAGTTTTAACGATATTAATGTTTATGGGGATTTTTTGGAGTAGCAATTTAATTAGCGCAGGCATCATCGGAAGTTCGCTTTCAGCTTTGATTGTCGGTTTTACATTGTGGACAACGATTCAAAATACTTGTTCAATGCTTGGCAATAATGTGATGGGTAATGCTAAAAGTGGTGTTTTGCAGCAATTATATTTAATGCCAATTTCAAGTAAAAGATTATTTTTTAATAAGGGCATTGTAAATGTAATCGTTTCGCTCTTGCAATCTGTTGTGGTTTGCTTGGTATTGATGGTTCTTACTGGGCAATGGATTCATTTTGCACCGATAATTATTTTGCCAGGACTGCTTTCTTTAGTTACGCTTTTTGGCCTAGGATATTTAATTGTTAGTGTAGTTTTAAAATTTAAGAGAGTGGGTAGTTTTTTAGCGATTTGCCAGTACTTTTATTTGGGAGTACTTTTGACTCAGTTTGAAAATGCACCATCATTGATAAAAAATATTGCTAATCTGTTGCCACTTGTTCCAATGGTAAGTTGGATACGGATGGCCATTAATGGAATTCAGTATAATGTGGCATATTATCTAATTTTTTCAATTACTAATGCAATATTTTGGATAATCGTTGGAAGCATTGTATTCAATAGAGTTGATAGAAACATCAAGCAAAATGGAACCTTATCTTTCTTTTAATTTATCTATTGAAAAATATTTGACAATTAAAATTATCATAGCCTGACTACACTATGAAACAACAATTAAATGAAAAAATATGATCAGTTAGAAGAAAAATAAACTGCTTGACGTAAGTCAATTAGATGGTATAATTTAGAAGTTGAGAACAAGAAGAAGCTCCCGCTTCTCGCCTAAGTTAATATTACCTCTGGGCTGATCGATAATATCTGTTGATTAAAAGCGGGCGTTAACTTTGCCCGCTTTTTTCTTGTCCTCGAAATTAACGTGGAGGTGAATACTCATACCAAGAAATATGATCTTGAACGAAGATATTCGTGCTCGTGAAGTTCGTTTAATTGGAGTTGATGGCCAACAAGTTGGTGTTGTATCCAAGAATGAAGCTTTACGTAAAGCAGCTGACGCTGACCTTGATTTGGTTTTGCTTTCTCCTAATGCTAAGCCACCTGTTGCTAGAATTATGGACTACGGTAAATTCCGTTTTGAACAACAAAAGAAAGCCAAAGAAAACCGGAAGAATCAAAAGGTTATGGCTGTCAAAGAGATTCGTTTAAGTCCAACAATCGAAGGAAATGACTTTGACACTAAGTTAAAGCATATTCGTAAATTCTTGACCAAGGGCGCTAAAGTTAGAGTTTCTATTCGCTTTAGAGGCCGGGCAATTACTCACAAGGAGTTAGGTAAACAGGTCTTAGAAAAGATGGCTGACGAAGCTAGTGACTTATCTAATGTAGTTACTAAGCCAAAGATGGAAGGCCGTTCAATGTTCTTAATGCTTGCTCCATTAAGTGAGAAAGATAAAAAGAAAAAGTAGTTAATTGGAGGAATAGATATGCCAAAGCAAAAAACACACCGCGCTTCAGCAAAGCGTTTCAAGAGAACTGCTAATGGTGGTTTAAAGCGTCACCATGCTTACACTGGACACCGTTTCCACGGTAAAACTAAGAAACAACGTCGTCATTTGAGAAAAGCTGCTATGGTTTCAGCAAGTGACTTAAAGCGCATCAAACAGATGCTTTCCCAAATGCGTTAATTATTAGAAGACTTTTTGAGGAGGAATTTTAGATGCCAAGAACTAAAGGTGGAACCGTAACACGCGCTCGTCGTAAGAAGATCATGAAGTTAGCCAAGGGTTACCGTGGCTCAAAACACTTACAATTTAAAGCAGCAAGTACTCAAGTATTTGTTTCTCGTAAATATGCTTTCCGTGACCGTAAGAAGCGTAAGAGCGAATTCAGAAAATTATGGATTGCTCGTATCAACGCTGCTGCAAGACAAAATGGTCTTTCATACTCTAAGTTAATGCACGGCTTAAAGGTAGCTGGTATTGACATGAACCGTAAGATGTTAGCTGACATTGCTTACAACGATGAAAAAGCTTTTGCTGATTTAGCAGATGCTGCTAAGAAAGCTTTGAACTAAGAATATTAAAAATGCTCCGCATATGCGGAGCATTTTTTTCTCAAATTTAATTGAATATAACTAGTAAACGATTTTTTTCTTGATCAGAAGCAAAAGTAGCATTAATAGAATTTAATAGTAATTGATGTTCCTCTACTTCTGTAAGGTTATTTTTTGATTCACGTAATTTAAATTCTTTAGGTAAATTAGTATTTGAAACAGTCATGTTGTCACAATTTAGGGTTGCTTTTATTCTTTTTGAAAGAAGGGATAAGAATCAACATTCTTAAATACTTTGGTATGGAGGTTAGAAGTAGCACAACATTCAAGAGTTATGTTGTGGTCGACTAAAGATTGAACCATTTGATTGCTTTCTAAACAACGAATTCCATAACCAATTCTCTTAGTACCTAAATCTAGGGCTTCCTGCATTGATCAGGACCGGCCGCTTCTCCGGCATGAATTGTAAATGGGATATGCATTGTTTTTGCATCTTCGAAGAAGGAGCTAAAGTCTTTATTTGGAATTGGGCCTTCAGGACCAGCCAAATCGATTCCGACAACATGACGTCGAACATATTCAGCGGCTAGTTTAACTGTTAAGTTGTTTTCGTGTTCTCTATTTGGTAAACGCATGAGACAAAGAATTAAATTAGCATATAGGGAGTAAGAATTATCTTGTTGCTCATCCTGCCACTTATAAAATTTTTCCAATCCTGAAATACAAGCTTTCACTGCACCTTCTTGGGTAAGTTTTTTGAGTGTGAAGGTGGGGAGCAAATCGAATTTATTTAAATATTCTTGTAAATTAGCACATTTTTTAGAAACGGAGAGCTTTTCTTTGAGTTGTGTTTCAGTTAAACTTGGAAAGTTATGAGCTTTCATTAATTTTTTAACAGTAGGGTATGGCAAAGAACCATCTAAGTGTAGATGGAGATCAATAAAGTTTTTTCATAATTTAACTCCTTTATGTAATACGGTGGAAATATAAATTGTTATCATTTTACCATCTTTTATTCTAAAGAAAAGTAAAATTTAATTTTTCAATCATCAAATGTTTCTAAAGATTAAAGATTTCTGATACTATAGATATGAGAAAAAAGTGGAGATTTTTTAATGTTATTTAGACCTCGTTATACAATAGATACTATCTATCATTTAGATCCAAAACAGTTAAAGAAGATGGAAATTAAGGCTGTTTTTAGCGATTTGGATAATACGTTACTTGCTTGGAATAAAGCAGATACAGCTGTTGAAATGGACCAGCTTAATGAACGCTTAGCCAAGGATGGGATTCGCTTAGTTGTTATTTCAAATAATAATGCAGAACGAATCGGAAAAGTGTTGAATCCATACCATATTTCTTTTATTGCAAAAGCACGCAAGCCATTACCCATCGGTATTAATAAGGAATTAAAAGATTTGAATCTAAAAAAGGATCAAGTTTTAATGGTAGGAGACCAGTTGATTACTGACATACAGGCTGGAAATCTAGCTGGTGTAGCTACAGTTTTAGTAAAACCATTAGTTGAAACTGATAAGTGGAATACAAGAATCAACCGCTTCTTTGAGAAATTTATCTTTTTCTTTTTGAATTTAAGAAAACCTGTAGTTTTTAAGGAGAAATTAGAATGAGTGAAGAATTACGTTGTATTGGTTGTGGAAGTATATTACAAGATCAAGACCCTAAAAAATCGGGCTACTTACCATCTTCTGCCTTAAAAAAGGCACTAGAGAGTGATGATAATGAGGTATATTGTCAACGGTGTTTTAGATTAAGACATTATAATGAAATTATGCCCGTTGAAGAAAATAACGATGATTTCTTGGCCTTACTTAATTCAATTAGTCAAAAGAAGGCATTAGTCGTTAATGTGGTTGACTTATTTGACTTTAGTAATTCATTGATTTCTTCAATTAAACGTTTTATTGGTGGAAATGAATATATTTTAGTTGGTAATAAAGTAGATTTATTTCCAAAAAATTCTAAAGAATCCAAAATTAAAGATTGGATGCGCCAAGAAGCTAATCGAAATGGTTTAAAGCCAGAAAAAATATTTTTAGTTTCAGCTGCTAAAAAGAAAAATCTAGATGAGTTGATGGCATTTTTAGCTAAAAAAGGCGAAAAGAAAGATATCTATTTTGTTGGAACAACCAATGTTGGAAAATCCACGTTAATCAACGCGATCATCAATATGAACAGTGATTTAAAGGATGTTATTACTACCTCTAAATTCCCTGGAACAACATTAGATGAAATTAAAATTCCACTTTCTAATGGACACTATTTAATTGATACGCCAGGGATTTTGAATGCTAATCAATTGGCTAGTCATTTGAGTGGAAAAGAGCTTGAAGTTGTTGAACCAAAGAAACCATTAAAGCCAGCAACCTACCAACTTCTGCCTGGACAGACAATCTTTTTAGCTGGCTTAGGACGTTTTGACTATGTAGATGGCCCATCTGCTGGATTTACAATTTATGTTGCTCGCGACCTTTATGTACACAGAACAAAGACTGAAAATGCGGATGCATTTTATGAAAAACATAAAGATGATTTATTGCTTCCACCAAGTAAAGAAGATAATCTCGGACCATTAAAGGGCCAGACTTTTTCACCAAAAGAAAAAAGTGATATTTTATTTGGCGGAGTTGGCTTTATTACTACACCTGCTAATGTTGTAGTAAAAGCTTATACACCAGAAGGAATTGGTTTAGGAATTAGAAGAGCGTTGATATAATGCAATGTGTTGTAAAAGAAAAGCCACAAGTACAATTTGAAACAGTTACGAGTTCTGCTCAACAAATTGGAATTATGGGAGGAACTTTTAATCCGGTTCATTTAGCTCACTTATCAATGGCTGAGCAAGTTAGAAAACAGCTTCATTTAGATGAAATATGGTTTATCCCAAATAATACGCCGCCACATAAAAAAATAGCGGGAAATATAAGCACTAAAGATCGGTGTGCAATGCTTGAATTGGCTACACATGATAATCCACACTTTCATGTTAAGCTTTTTGAAATAATGCGTGGTGGAACATCATACATGGTTGATACTTTACGTTACTTAAAGAAGAGAGCCCCACGTAATCAATATTACTTAATTATGGGTAGTGACGAAGTAAACGACTTTGAAAATTGGCGCGAACCAGAGACTATAGCACTTTTATCTACTTTGGTTGGCGTTAGGAGACCAAATTATCCGCAAAATCCCAAGTTTCCAATGATTTGGGTTGATGCACCTAATTTAGATATTTCATCTTCCTTAATTCGTCAAAATATAGCTACCGGTAATTCTATTCGGTATTTAGTACCGGAAAGTGTACGCTTATATATTAAATCAAGAGGCTTATATAGTGACTGAAATTAATTTTGTTAAAACATATTCCCCGTTAACTTCTGATGAAATTGTTGCCAAAGAAAAAAGCAACATGGATGAAAAGAGATTTAAGCATTGTATTGGTGTAAGTGAAACTAGTCGTAAGTTAGCTGAACTTAATAATTATGATCCTGATAAGGCAGCTTTAGCAGGATTTATCCATGATTATGCAAAACAAGTCTCTCCTGCCCGATTTATTGAAGTGATTAAGGAACAGCATTTTGATCCAGATTTACTTAATTATAATCGAGCTGTTTGGCATGGAATTGTGGGATCATATTTTATTGAAAAGGAATTAAAGATAACTGATCCAGAAATTTTAACTGCTATTAAGCGTCATACTACTGCTGATGTAGAAATGACCACGCTAGATAAAATTGTCTTTGTAGCAGATTTTATTGAACCAGGTCGTGACTTTCCTGGCGTAGAAGAAGCAAGAAAAGTAGCTTTTGCTAACTTAGATGATGGGGTAGGCTTTGAATTAGCCCACACACTTGATTTTTTAATAACTAATAGAAAAAAGATTTATCCTAAGACATTTGCTGCTTACAATAAATGGGCAGTAAAGGATTAGAATTTTGAAAGGAAAAATAAAATTGGATAGTAAGAAATTATTAGATTTAACTGTAGAAGCAATCGATGAAAGACATGGTGAAGATACTGAAGCATATGATATGCAAGGAATTAGTATTTTAGCGGATTACTACGTTGTAACAACAGCTGGCTCAAACCGTCAACTTCATGCCATCGTTAACAGTATTATTGATAAGATCCATGAACATGGAAAAGAAGACTACCGTATTGAAGGAACGCGTGATTCTAACTGGCTCTTGGTAGATATGGGAGATGTAGTTGTAAATGTATTTACTGAAGATGCCCGAGACTTTTATGGCTTAGAAAAGCTTTGGAGCAATGGTAAGAAACTAGAATTAAACTTAGACTAAAGGTAAGAGTATGAGTGTAATTGGCATTGTAGCCGAATATAATCCTTTTCATAGTGGCCATGAGTTTTTAATGAATCAAGCCCGCTTAGCAGCTAAAAATGATCCAATAATTGTTGTAATGTCAGGTAATTATGTTCAACGTGGACAAATGGCGATTATGGATAAGTGGCAAAGAGCAAAGGCAGCTTTAGCTTCTGGAGCCGATTTGGTATTCGAACTACCATTTTCTTTTGCTGTGCAGCCAGCTGATATTTTTGCTAATGGTAGTATTAAAATGTTGAGTGATTTGGGAGTGTCAGAATTATTTTTTGGAGTAGAGGATGCGAATTTAAATTTCTCTTATTTGGGTCAAAAAATAAATCAAATTCCCAAGAATCGGATGGACTTTCGAGACTACACTCAAACTTATGCTACTCAATATAATGAAATGGTTGCTAGAGAAGTGGGGCATGAAGTAAATCAACCTAACATGATGTTAGCTGTTGCTTATGCAGTTGCAAGTGAACAATTAAAGAATCCACTTCATTTACATCCTATAACAAGAGTAGGAAGTGGACACGATGATCCACTTTTACAAGATAAAATAGTTTCCTCAGCTACGGCTATTAGAAATTATTGTTTGCATCATCCCAATGACTTATCTGAATTAAAAAAATATCTTCCTAAAGGAGAATTAGTAAGTTTAGAAAGTCAAAAAGTTTATCCGAACTGGAATCTTTTATTTAGCTTTTTGAAGTATCGAATTGAAAGTGCAAGTTTAGAAGAATTGCAGTCAATTTATCAAATGAGTGAAGGACTAGAATACAAAATGAAGGAAGAAATTCATACTGCAGAAGATTTTACTTCATTTTTGCGGCAAATTAAGTCTAAGCGATATACTTATGCTCGTTTAAGAAGATTATGTCTTTACACGCTTTTAAATGTCACTGAGAACGAAATAAAGGATTCTTATCAAGATGTTTCAACCCTACTGTTAGGTTACAGTAGTCGAGGAAGAAATTATCTTAAGAAAATTAGAAAAGATGTTCAAGTGCCGATTATTTCAAAAGTTGATAAGAAAAATGCTGCAAGTGGAACTTTAGGTTTACAAGTAAAAGTGGATCGGCTTTTTGAACAAATTATAGGTGAAGATCAAAATTTTGGTCGTAAGCCAATCGAGGTAAAATAATGTTAAAGTTTTCATATTCGCAAATTAAAAATAGTCGTAATCCATTAACTCATGTTGATGAGAACGTTGAGTTAAGTAAAGAGTTTTTTGATAGAAGTAAAGAATTACTGGAAGATGCAAAGAATGTTCATGTTACCGGTGACCTCTTCTATGATGAACCTTTTGTTACTGGTAACTTTACTGTCGAAGCAGATGTTGTGGCACCTTCAACTCGTAGCTTAAAACCAGTAAAAATGCATCAAAAATTCAACTTTACTGAGAACTATAGTGAAGTTGAACCAACTCAAGAACAGCTTGATGAAGAAGATACAATTGTAACTGTTAAAGACGATACAATTGATCTTCAAAAGGCTGTAGAAGATAACTTGCTTTTAAGCTTACCATCAGTGATCTTGACTCCTGAAGAAGAAGCTAAAGGAGACTTTCCTGAAGGAGAGGGCTGGAAGGTTGTTTCTCAAGAAGCTTATCAAGAACAGCAATCTAATAAAGAAAATCCTGCTTTTGCTAAGCTTAAGGATTTATTTAAAGATGAAAAAAACAAGTAATAAACCCTTGCATTAATGTATCTTTAAATTTAATATTAATTTATTAATAAAATTTTTAACCAGATTAAATAGTAGTGGAGAAAATAATGAGTAAAATTCTGATTATTGAAGATGAAAAAAATCTTGCCCGTTTTGTAGAACTAGAATTAAGACATGAAAAATATGAAACTCAAGTTGAAGGAAACGGTCGGAAAGGATTGGATTTAGCTTTAAATGAAGATTTTGACGCAATTTTATTAGATTTAATGTTGCCAGATCTTAATGGATTAGAAATTGCTCGTCGTGTTCGCCAAGAAAAAACAACTCCAATTATTATGATGACTGCAAGAGATTCAGTAATTGACCGTGTCTCAGGTTTAGACCACGGTGCTGATGATTATATTGTTAAACCTTTTGCAATCGAAGAATTATTAGCTCGTTTACGTGCTGTTTTAAGAAGAGTACAAATTGAAAAGAGAGCTATGGGCGATACGATGGGAGTTCAAAAGGTAGTTCACTTCAATGATTTAACTATTGAAACAGCTAATCGAATTGTTCACCGCGGAGATAGTACAGTTGATCTAACTAAACGTGAATACAACTTGTTAATGACATTAATTGAAAATAAGAATAATGTTGTTACAAGAGAGCAGCTTTTAAACAAAATTTGGGGACCTGAATCTAAGATTGAAACGAATGTTGTTGAAGTCTATGTGCGTTATTTACGTAATAAGATTGATGTACCGGGCCGTCCATCATACATCAAGACTGTTCGTGGTACCGGTTATATGGTAAGAACTGATGAAAATGATGAAGCACGTGAAGAAACAAAATAAATCTAAGAAAGAGACCCTAAAGTCCTCACTAACTTTTAAGTGGGTAAGTTTAGTTGCAGCGACAATTACGGTCTCTTTTGTTATATTTTCAATTGCAATTTATTCTTTAGTTAAGCAACAAATTATCTCACAGGAAAGAAATTTGACAGAGAGTGTAGCAACTACATTTCAAAGAAGACTCGTTGAAATTCCAACAAGTTTACAAATTTCAAATGTTGTACCTCAGCTTTCTCCTAATACGAATCGTATTTTAGAAGGACAAACACCAATTACTTCTAATAATGGCGGTAATGTTTTTAATGATGATGTATTAGCTACTTTATCGAATCGTGATACTAGTATTACGATTTATAATCCTGCTGGAGATGTTGTTTTTAGTAATGGGAATGTTCCCGATGAAGGGATGCCACAATTTAGTAAAACTGAAAATCATGTATTAAAAGTTGTAACGACGCAAGGGAAAATCCATATGAAGGTATATCAGAAGATTTTTTCTGAGAGGACACATCGGTTAACTGGGTATTTGATTGTGGATAATTCCATGGATCAACAAAATCAAGTATTGAAATCTATTCGACACTGGATGATTAGTCTATCAGTTATTGCTATTGTAGTTTTTATTGGGTTGTCTTACTTGATAGTTAATAGCGTTGTACAACCAATTAAGAAAATGTCTCAAATTTCTCACGATATTAATAAAGACCCCACTGATAAAAGGCGAGTACCCGATCTTCATAGAAATGATGAATTAGGAGAACTGGCTATATCTTTTAATAAGATGCTTGATAGAATGCAAGCCTATATGCAGCAGCAAAAACAATTTGTAGGAGATGTATCTCATGAATTGAGGACTCCCGTAGCTGTAATTGAAGGACACTTAAATTTATTAGAGCGGTGGGGAAAAGATGATCCTCAAGTACTGGAAGAATCAATTCAGGCTTCTCTTCAAGAAAGCAAGAGAATGAAACATTTGATTCAAGAAATGCTAGATCTAACTAGGGCTGAGCAGGTTGATTTGCAGTATCCTGATAAAACGACTGATGTCAATGAAGTATTAAATCGAACTGTTAATGACATGAGAATGATTCATCAAGACTTTACTATTACTTATGATGATGCAGACTTAAAACCTGATACAATAGTTAAGATTTATCGTAATCATCTTGAGCAAATTTTAATCATTTTGATTGATAATGCTATTAAATATTCTACTGATCGAAAAGAAATTTTAGTGGCTGCTGCTACTGAAGAAGATAAAGTTAAGATTTTAGTTCAAGATTTTGGTGAAGGAATTGCTCCTGATGAGCAGGACAAGATTTTCAATCGTTTTTATCGTGTAGATAAGGCTAGAACCCGTGAAAAGGGTGGAAATGGTCTAGGCTTAGCTATTGCTCAGAAACTAGTTGAAAGTTATCATGGAAAGATCAGTGTTAGTTCAACACTTGGCTCAGGCAGTAAGTTCATGATTGAATTTCCATTATTAAAATCTGAGTCAGATAAATAAAAAATAGGGAATCCGTTAAGGATTCCCTATTTTTATTTATTAATCTTTGTCAGAATCATTTGGACGCTTTTGTTTACCGGCATTACGTGCACGTAAATCTTGATGAAGATCTTTATTTGCCTCAGGAGTGGAGTTTGATGAAGAAGTAGTGTTAAGAATGTTATCGATTGTTTCTTGAGTAACAACTACTTTAAGTGGACGTTCGTTTAATTCAGCTGCAACATCTCTTTTTACTTTTGGCATAATAACAAAAGTAGTAATTAATTGTTGCAAGATAGCAATAAGTCCACCGACTAAGAAGTAAAGTGCTAAAGCGCCTGGAGCAGAAATACTAATAAAGAAAGTCATAGCTGGACTTAGAATTAAAGTCATTTGCATTGCTTTCTTTTGTTCTTCAGGTATTCCAACCATTGAAAGATAACCCTGAACTACATACAGCAACGTAGCAATAATTGTTAAGATAATGGATCGTTGTCCAAGAGAAATGCCAAAGAAACTTGAAGCTGCTAATTCTTTAGAGTAAGCTACAGCTTGATAAATTCCCATCATGATTGGAAGCTGAATAAGTAATGGTAAGCAGCCCATTCCGCCCATCATTGACATATTATTTTCTTTATAAACACGCATTTGAAGTTGGCTAATTTGCATTTGCTGTGGTTGTGTTAGCCCAGGCTTCTTAAGTGCTTCTTGGATCAATCTCATTTGAGGTTGAAGCTTTTGCGTTTTTTCTTGTTGGGTAGTCATTTTACGCTGAGAAGCTAGTCGAAGTGGCATAACAATGAGCTGAACAACAAAGGTAATAATAATAATTGCCCAGCCAGCTCCATTTGAGCCACCAATTTGATGTTCGACTGCTAACATGATATTTTGAATTGGTTTGCCAAATAGACTAAAGATCCAAGCATATGGCCCACTAGTGGGTGCTTGATAGATGCTATGACCATTGTTAGCACATCCTGTTAAGGTAAGTGCTAGCACAGTTATCATGGCAAAGAGACTAAAATATTTAGTTTTTGATTTCATTAACTATAACCTTTCCTACTTTATTGTTACTGCAATAAAGTTTACTAGTTATTTGTTAAAGTATCAATAAACCACACTAAAGCGAGTAAATTTTTCTGTATTGGGAATTATCTTTAAATCTACATGATCAACATGGGCAGCAACTGAAGGAGATGCTTTAATTTTTTTGATAAAATGCTCTAAAGGGAGTTCATCCCCTTGAGCTACAATTGATACAGACCCATCTGGATTATTTTTAACAGTACCGGTGATTCCTAATTCTTGGGCAATCATTTGAGTTGTCCATCTAAAGCCAACTCCTTGTACTAAGCCTGTAACTCTCATTGTAACTGTCTTCATAATTATCGCTCTTTTCTGTGTATTCTAACTTAAATTTTAACATGTTAATTTTGGGCGAGGTAATTTAAAATATTAGATTAGAAGGAAGTAGAAATTTATGATAGAAATTAACTCAGTAAATAATCCCACAATTAAAAGCCTTAGAAAGCTTGAACAAAAAAAGTATCGTAAAAAGACCCAAACTTATTTAATTGAAGGTTTTCATTTAGTTGAAGAAGCTTTAAAGAGTCATGAAAACTATCTTTATGTTTTAGGAACAGCAGAAGCTTTAAAAAAATTAGATACGACTTATAAATTAAAAGATAATAAAGTCATCCAGATTACCGATGCAATTGCTCAGCATTTAAGTAGTACTAAAAATAGTCAAGATATCTTTATGGTGCTACCAATTAATCAACCAAAATCATTTAGTTTTGAATATGGAAAATGGGTTGTTTTAGATAATTTAACTGATCCAGGAAATGTTGGAACAATTATTCGTACAGCCGATGCAGCTGGTTTTGATGGTGTAGTATTATCTGAAGAAAGTGTAGATTTATATAATCCAAAAGTTCAGCGTAGTATGCAGGGGAGCCAGTTCCATATTCAAATTATCCAAAATCCGATTTTAGAAGCTATTAGTAGTTTTAAGGAAAATGGTCTTCCAGTCTATGTAAGCATTCTTGATAAAACTGCTAAGTCCTTGAATAATTGTGCCCCAGTTCCTCAATTAGCGCTCGTAATTGGAAACGAGGCTCATGGGGCAAGTAAAGAGGTAATTGAAACAGCGGATAAAAAGATCTATATCCCGATAAAGGGAAAGGCAGAATCATTAAATGCGGCAGTAGCAGCGGGTATTATGATTTATCATTTTTCATAAGCTTGCAGCTTGTTTTTAGTAAGTGTTATCACTATAATCTTAATATAGATGATTTAAAATTATTTTGATTTTTTAGGAGGAATACATATGTCCCAAGAAATTGAAAGCAAAACTAAAATGACTGACTGTCCGGATCCAGAAGACTATTCACTGTGTTCGCATTTTATTGATGCTTTTGGAATTATTGGTAAAAAATGGAACGGCTTAATTATTAGCTCTTTGTGTGATACCAACGCAATGCGTTTTAAGGATTTAGCACGTTGTATTAGTAAGTGCTCTGACCGTGTTTTAGTTGAACGACTAAAAGAACTAGAAAAAGATGGTATTGTTAACCGTACTGTAGATAAAAAGAGTGGAATTATTAGCTATACCCTGACTCAAAAGGGTGCCGATTTACAACCTGTTTTTGAACAAGTCCATAATTGGGCTGATAAATGGGCTTAAAGGTAATTGCAAAGTTAGGTAAAAAGTTTTAAGATACTATTATAATTAAATGCGATGATTAAGATTAGTAGTGTGGATAGCTTTTTAGAGAGAGTTTTACTGGTGGAAGAAACTTAAGTTAGAAGCATGAATTTCATCTTAGGAGCAGAATCTAATCAATTCCGGTATTTCACCGTTATTCGAAAAGAGTGTGAACACGCACTTTATTTGTGCTAGTTCAAACTAGGGTGGTACCGCGAAGCTTCGTCCCTTTTGGGACGGGGCTTTTTTGTTGGAAAGGAAAATGAGATGGACTTATTCGATAGAATAAATAAGTTAAAAGAAGAAGGATTGAATCAAATCAATCAGGCTGAAAACCAAAAAATGCTTGATAAGATTAGAGTAGAATTAATGGGACGCAAGGGTGAATTAACTCAGATTCTTCACTCAATGAAAGATATTGCCCCAGAAAATAGACCTAAAGTGGGACAAGAAGTAAATCAAGTTCGTGATCTTCTTCAAAAGCAATTAGATGAAGCAAAAAACAACTTCTTACAAACTTTAATTGCCAAAAAATTAGAAGAAGAAAAAATTGATGTTACTTTACCTGGTCGTGAGGGACATTTAGGTTCAAAGCATCCTATTAATATTATTTTAGATGATTTAGAAAGCTACTTTATTGGAATGGGTTATGAAGTAGTTCAAGGTCCAGAAATTGAAACTGATCACTATGTCTTTGAAATGATGAACTTGCCAAAGGATCACCCTGCTCGTGATATGCAAGCAACTTTCTATATTGATGAGAAAAACTTACTTAGAACGCAAACGTCAGGAGATCAAGCTAGAGTTTTAGAAAAGCATGATTTTTCTAAAGGTCCATTAAAGATGGTTGGTCCAGGTAAGGTATATCGTAGAGATGATGATGATGCAACTCACTCTCATCAATTCCAACAAATGGAAGGCTTAGTAATCGATAAAAATGTTACTATGTCAGACCTTAAGGGAACTCTAGAAATGATTGCCAAGCACGTTTTTGGTCAAGATCGCAAGACTCGTCTTCGTCCATCTTACTTCCCATTTACTGAACCATCAGTTGAAATGGATGTTTCTTGTTTTAATTGTGATGGTAAGGGGTGTCCAATTTGTAAGTATACTGGCTGGATCGAAGTACTTGGTGCTGGTATGGTTCACCCAAATGTTTTAGAAAATGCTGGTGTAGATTCAACAGTCTATAGTGGTTTTGCCTTTGGTTTAGGGTTAGATCGTTTTGCAATTTTGAAATACGGCATTTCTGATATTCGTGATTTCTATACTAATGATGTACGTTTCTTAGCACAATTCCGTAAGGAGGAAGATTAATGCTTGTTTCATATAATTGGTTAAAAGATTTTCTTGATTTAGATGAAGATCCTAAAGATTTAGGAGAAAAGATTACTAGAACTGGTGTTGAGATCGCATCTGTAGATCACCCAGCAGAAGGATTAAAAAAAATAGTAGTTGGACACATTTTAGAGTGTGAGGATATTGAAGGAACTCACTTACACAAATGCCAAGTTGATGTTGGTGAAGAAGAACCAATTCAGATTGTTTGTGGTGCTCCTAATGTTGCAGCTGGTGAAGATGTTATTGTTGCTTTACACGGGGCAAGAATTGCCGGAAATGAAAAAATTAAGCGTGGTAAAATTCGCGGAATTAAATCAAATGGCATGATTTGCGGACTTCAAGAAATTGGTTTTGAAGATAAGGTAGTTCCTGCAAAATATGCAGATGGAATTTTTGTTTTCCCTAAAGATGCAGATGTAAAACCAGGTGAAGAAGTATACAAAGCACTTGGCATGGATGACTATATTTTAGATTTTGATATTACTCCAAACCGTGCTGATACTTTATCAATGGAAGGTGCCGCTTATGAAGTTGGTGCAATTGTTGATGAAAAACCTAAAGTTGAACCAGTAGTGCTTAAGGAAGATGGACCTGACTGGACTAATGAATTAGATGTACAAGTTGATGAAAAACTAGCACCTAAGTTTTACTTAAGAAAAATTTCTAATGTAAAAATTGGTGAAAGTCCATTGTGGATGCAAAGACGCCTTTGGAATGCAGGAATTCGTCCGATTAATAATGTGGTCGATGTTACTAATTATGTAATGCTTTTAACTGGTCAACCAATGCATGCTTATGATGCTCGTACTTTTAAGGACGGTAAACTAGAAGTTAGAAAAGCAAATAAAAATGAAAAGCTTACATTATTGAACGATAAAGAAGTGGAATTAGATCCAAACGATATCATCATTACTGACGGTCAAAAGCCTGTTATGATGGCCGGTGTCATGGGTGGTAAGAACTCAGAAGTTGAAGACGATACTACTGATGTAATCTTAGAATCTGCCGTTTTTGATGGAACTAGTGTAAGAAAATCTGCATTGCGTCACGCTAACAGAACTGAAGCATCAAGTCGATTTGAAAAAGGTGTTAACTGGGATAATACTCAAAAAGCCTTGGATATGGCTGCATTGTTATTGCGTAATGATGCGGATGGTACAGTTAATGAAGGTGAAATAAAAGCAACTGATGCTCAAAGAAATCCCTCAGTAGTTAAAACCACTGTATCTTATATTAATAAGGTATTGGGAACTGAGTTAAGCAGAGCTGAAATGGAAAAGATCTTTGATCAGTTAGGTTTTACTGTTGCAGGCTCTGAAGATGAGTTAGTAGTTACCATTCCTAATAGAAGATGGGATATTTCTATTCCAGCAGATTTAGTAGAAGAAGTTGGCCGAATTTATGGTTATGATAACTTGAAATCTACTCAACCACTTTTAGCTGAAACTCATGGTGGTTACTCAGCAAAAGAAACTGCTATGCGTAGAATTAAGGATATCGTTCAAGGTCAAGGATTGATGGAAGCAATTTCTTACTCGTTGACTTCCCCAGAAAAAGCAATTTCATTTACTAAAGATCCTAAACCAGTAGTTGAAGTTCAATGGCCATTAAACTCAAGTCGTTCAACTATGAGAGAAAACCTAATAACAGGATTGGTTGATGCTGCAAGCTATAATATGGCCCGTAAGCAAAAAGAACTAGCTTTATTTGAACAAGGCAGAGTTTATGATCATGAAAATAATACATTTAATGAACATGAACATTTAGCTGCTCTTTATTCAGGACATACTTTAGCAGCCAATTGGCAACATTTAGACCAAAAGATTGACTTCTATTTTGTAAAGGGCCAATTAACTAACTTATTTAGAGCAATTGGTATCAAAGATGAAGATGTAGAGTATCGCGCTGAACTGGTTCAAGGAATGCATCCAACTAGAACTGCCGGTATTTATATTAATGATCAATACGTTGGTCTAATTGGAATGTTAGCCCATGCTGTTACTACACTTGACAAAGCATTACGTGGCAGTGAGATATATGTTTATGAAATTGATTTAGATGCAATTGTTTCTATGCTTCATAAAGGGATGAAAGCTAAGGCTGCTCCAAAATTCCCAGCTATTGAGCGAGATTTATCTCTATTAGTACCTAATGATGTAACTAATGCACAAATTGAAGCTCAAATTAAGTTAAATGGAGGCAAATATCTTTACGATATTCGAGTAATCGATGTTTATGCCGGAAGTCAAATTGAATCAGGTCATAAATCAATTTCTTACTCATTAACTTTCTTAAATGAAAAAGACACATTAACTGATGAAGTTGTAGCTACAGCAATGGAAAAAATTGAAGCAGATCTGAAAGAAAGTCTAAAGATTAAAGTTCGTTAATTCTTTTCTGGGGAGCTTTGCTATAATTGTCTTAGATTTTTGTGATTTTCGGAGGAAAAGCATTTGCTAAATCAAGACAAAAAGAAAAATCATGAGTTAGAGGAACAGGCATCTAAAAAGGTTACTCGTTGGATCCTTAGTGGACTAGGAGCGATTTTAGTTTTAGTTGTCTTGATTGGAGGCTGTTACGTAGGATACGCACTTCAACCAGCCAATCGACATGATGAAGATGTTGTTAGTGTTCATATTCCTGCGGGAGCAACTAATAGTCAAATTGCTCAAATTTTACAAGAGAAAAAGATTATTAGAAATGCGGCCGTTTTCAACTTTTGGTTAAAGAGTCATAGTGCGACAAATTTTCAAGCAGGGAATTTTTATTTATCACCTTCAATGCATAACAAAGAGATTGTGAGCCAATTGCAAGGTGGAGGTGGTCGTCCAGTTGTTGGTCATGTTCTAATAAAAGAAGGACAAACAATTGATAGTATTGCTACTACAGTTAGCAAGAATACCAAGTATAGTCGACAAGATTTCTTAAAGCTAATGAAAGATAAGAGCTTTATGAAGAGTTTGGAGAAGCAATATCCTAAACTTTTAACTAGTTCTATGAACAGTAAGGGTGTTCGCTATCATTTAGAAGGATATCTCTTTCCAGCGAAATATGACGTTTATCAAGGCGCTTCTTTAAAAGAATTAGTTAACCAAATGGTTGATAAGACTGATCAAGTTTTGCAACCATACTACAGTTCAATTAAGAAGAAGCACTTAACAGTACAGGAAGTTTTAACTTTAGCTTCATTAGTAGAACGTGAAGGTGTTAAAACTAAAGATAGGCGTATGATTGCTGGAGTATTCTTTAACAGACTTAAAGCTAATATGCCACTTCAGTCAGATATTTCAGTAATGTATGCATTGAATAAGCATAAACATTCTTTATCACTAAAGGATATTAAAGTAAGATCACCATATAACTTATATGTTCATAAAGGATATGGACCTGGACCATTTAACAATCCAAGTCTAGATTCAATTAGTGCTGTATTGAACCCAATTAAGTCTAACTATCTCTACTTTGTTGCAAACCTTAAGACTGGTAAGGTTTACTACAACGAAAACTATGACGAACATTTGAAACGAAATAGTAGTTTAGGCCAGTAAAAATGGTTGACTTTTTTAGGTAGAAAACATAAGCTGTTTGGTGCAAAGAAAAATAAGTATAGGTAAGGAGAATTTTTAGTATGGCAGAAAAAGTTTATCCAATGACTGCTGAAGGTAAAGAAAAACTTCAGAAGGAATTAAAAAACTTAAAATTAGTAAAACGTCCAGAAGTTATTGAACGAATTAAGGTTGCTAGATCATTCGGTGACCTATCAGAAAACTCAGAGTATGATGCAGCAAAAGATGAACAAAGTGCTGTAGAACAACGTATTGTTCAAATTGAACAAATGCTTAAGTATGCACAAGTTGTTGATGCAGATAGTGTTGATCCTAATGAAGTTTCTATTGGTAAAACTGTTACTTACACTGAAGTAGGTACTGATGATCCAGAAACCTATACTATTGTTGGATCTGACGAATCTGATCCGCTTAATGGAAAAATTTCTAATGATTCACCAATTGCTCAAGCTTTACTTGGTAAAAAGAAAGGCGAAAAAGTAACTATCAACACTCCAGGTGGAACTTTTGATGTTACTATCAATGACGTTAAGACATTGAACTAATTTAAATAATTTATCTAAAAAAGGGATTAACTTACGTAAAAGCTAGTAAGTTAATCCCTTTTTGGTTTGAAAATAAATAAAATTATGGTTGATATAATCGAAATTATAAGACCAATTAAGAAAGCAATTGGTACATAAACTAAAGTAAGGTGATGGGTACCTTTTTTTAGAGGTGCACTTAAAAATGTTTGGGCAAATTTTTGGGTTTGCAGAAGTTTACCATTATCAAAAATCAGCCAATTTTTTGAATAAGGAATGGTAGAATTTAAAGTTTCATTTTTTGGTGCAGTGTAATCAAGAGTTAAAGAAATAGGACTTGTTTGATCGGTTATTGGTTGTTTTTGATTAAATTTACGTATAATTTCGTTAAATTCATTTTCTCTAAATTGGAGAACTCTAATACCATTTAAATTGATATTTTCAGTGTTTAGAGTGAAAACAATTTTAATGGGAGTATTTGTTGAATAATAGCCAATATTTAGTAATTTACTTGAAATTCCCAAGTCATCATTATTAAGTTGATGATTATTAACAATAATAGAAGTGACATTAGTAGTTAAGTTTGAGGGAAGCTCGAGGTAATAAGCTCCCTTTTCAAATGAGGAAATATTAAAGGTTATGGTAGCAGTTTTATTTTTATTAATTTTTTTATATTCATTGATATTCTTACTATGCTTAGTGTTTTTTAGTTTACTTGGATTTGTTAGATATAAACTATTGAAAAGATTAAGTTTTTGACCGACGATGCTGCTAAAGAGATTATTTTGATTTGTAGCAGGCATATTATTATAGAAGGTGATTTTCTGATGGGTATTTGAAATAAAAATAAGTGGTAAAGCAGATGAATTTTTTCTAATTTGTAATTGTTTAAAACTTTTAACGACTGTATTTGTAACTAAATCTGGTCGATAAAAAGCACTCGTAAATACAACTTGTTCTTTTTTAGGTAAATTACGCCTATTCTTAATGGGAACAATATTATACTTGATGCCTAAAAGACTATCGGATAAGGGCGTAGCGAAATTATTGGTAAAAGAATTATCATTGTTTTCTAGCCCAAGATAATCTACTAAATTAATAGCTGCACGATCAGAAATAGAATTAAAGTTGCTAACCCCATAATAATTATTACTGAATGGGTCATCATCGGAACGAGTAAATGTCTTTTCTGTGCGATATAAGCCAGAGTCATATTTATGTAAATAGGTTGTAGTTTGAGAAACATTACTAGTGAAATTAGCATAATCAAAATTTTTTTGATAAGAGATATTATCTAAACTTGCTAGCAGATTAATACTTACTTCTAGTCCTACTATTCCGAAAAAGATTACTGGGATCCACTTATAGTTAAAAAATAAAATTATGAGTAAACTACATAAAAGAAAAAGGATGGTAAGAATAATATTAGTTTGGCTCAAAAATTCTTTTTGATGGATACTTAATAAAAGAAAGATACTTAAGCTAATTACTAAAAGCAGACTAGCTATTTTGCTCGTAAGATTAAATTTGTGTGTATGTGCGAGAACTTGAGCACCCAGATAGATTGCATAGAAAGAAAAGATAAAGCTAAAGCGTGCTGGATACCAAACAGGATATTGGCCTAAATGCCATAACAGAACTAGTGGGTTAAAGCTAAAAGATAGGAATAGAAATAATAGTAAAATAGCTGATGTAAATTTTTCTTTTAGGGAAAAATGTTGATTGATAAAGTAAAGGAGGCACAATAGAGTAAAAATACTAGTTAGAAAAATGTTAGGTAGTCCTTTTTCCATCTCAGTAAAATTAAATGCGCCAATTACTAATTTATCAAGAGCTTGATATGGTGCAAACTGAAAACCTAGCGAAAGGGTAGTGTCGGAGTTAATTTTTCCATTTAATATTTCAAAAAAGGCTGGTAATAATACAAAGGCGCCTAGGGTAGTGCCTAAGAGACTCTTAGTGAAATAGTGGAAAATAATTTTGCTTGAGAAAGAATGATTAATTAGAGCAGTAATAAAATAAAGTAAGCCAAAAAATAGCACCATGAAACCAGTATAAAAATTAGTTAACCATAGTAAGAAAGTGATCGTGGTAAGATAAAAATAGTGTTTCTTTTGTTCAAATAATTTATCAATTGCGTCTAGTAAAAGAGGTAATAAAATTAGACTGTCGAGCCACATGAGATTTAAATTATAGCTAACAACAAAACCGCTCAGTGCAAAAGCAAGACTAGCGGCTAAAGCGAAAATTTTATTATCACCCTTGAAAAATTTCTGAAAATAAAAGAAGCTACTTAAACCAATAGCGCCGACTTTTAGACTAATAATTAAAAGAATAGCTATTGGTAAAGATGAATTTGAAAAAAGTAATAGTAGAAAATTAAAGGGACTATTTAAATAATAGGCACTAGTTCCAATAAACGAACTCCCTAGACCATTACTGAATGTAAAAATAAAGTTTAAAGGATTAGAGAGTAGATTATTTTTATAAAAAGAAAGAAAGTCAATATATTGTTGACCTAGATCAACGGTTAAAATTTCCTGGCCTCGATATAGAAAATAGCTTGCAAAGATACAAGTAGGCAGTAAAAAAGAAAGCCAATATAGATATTTATTTTTAAAATATGTTTTAATTTTGTTGATAATCATTGATAAATACCCTACTTCTTAAGAATATATAATTATTGCGATTTTCACTGGGAGAAAAATAGAATTTAGATGCATTTTTTGCTAAAATCAATTCTAGTTTAGTGAGGTTAGAATTTTGAATTATTTAAAACAGAGTAAAGGTTCGAATAGAAATTCCACTTCGACGCCCCTAAGAATGAAAATTATTTTGGGCGTCATTTTAGTTTTATTTTTATTATTAATTGGTCAATTGGCCTACTTACAGCTTTTCTACGGTGGACGTTTTCAAGCAGAGGTACAGCAAACCGACCAAAAGATTGTATCAAATAATGTACCACGTGGTGTGATGTATGATAGCAGCGGTAAAGTTTTGGTAGGTAATAAAGCTAATAACGCAATTACTTATACCAAAAATTCTAGCATTACGTCTAGTCAAATATATAAAATTTCTAATCGCTTAAGTCAATATATAACACTTGATGATGAAGAACCTACCCAAAGACAGCTTTATGATTATTATTTAGCTAACAGTAAAATATCAGAAAAAGAAACAGCTAAGCTGCCTCGATCTGAACGTTATGACAGTAATGGGGATGCTTTAAGTTCAAGTCAAATCTATAACAATGTCTTAAAACGTGTTGAAAAGCAAGATATCCATTTTACTAAACGTCAAAAAACAGCTGCTTTAATTTTTAATAAGATTTCTGGAGCATACACTTTATCTACTATCTATATTAAAAATAAAGGTCTAACTGATAGAGAAATGGCATTAGTTGGAGAGCACCTATCTGAATTGCCAGGTGTAGGTATTGGAACTGACTGGTCCAGAAGCTATCCAAATGGAAAATCCATTAAAAGTATCATTGGTTCCGTTTCTTCAGAAAAAGCTGGTTTACCAAGTGATAACTTGCAGTACTACTTAACACAAGGTTACTCACGAAATGACCGTGTAGGTACAAGTTACTTAGAAGAAAAGTATGAGCCGCTTCTGAAAGGAACTAAGTCTAAGTCACAGGTAGTTACTAAGTCCGGAGATGGTGTTGAACAAACTAAGACTGTCTATAAAGGACAAAGTGGTGCCAGTTTGATTTTGACAATGAATGCTAAATATCAACAACAAGTAGAAGATGCACTGAAGAAGCAATATGCGGCTGCTAAAGCTGCAGGTGCTACGCAGTATTCTAATGGTGCCTATGCAGTAGCGATGAATCCAAAGACTGGAGCACTTTTAGCGATTGCAGGTATTGATCATAATGCAAAGACTAATAAAGATACTGATGATGCGTTAGGTGTAATTAATAAATCCTTTGTTATGGGGTCTGCAGTCAAAGGGGCAACTGTTGCGGGTGGATTAATGAATGGTGTTATTACACCAACTAACAACGTAATGCCCGATACGCCAATTTACTTGCCAGGTTCTCCAATTAAGAAATCTGTTTACCCAGTTGGTACATTTGGTAGTCTTGATGCCCCAACAGCTCTTGAAGTATCAAGTAACATTTACATGATGCAATTAGCTTTAAGATGGGTAAATGCTAAATATACTCCACATAGTTTTATCTCAATGCCTTCAGATGCATTTACTAAATTGAGACGTAATTTTGCAATGTTTGGTTTGGGTCAAAAAACTGGTGTAGACCTTCCTGGAGAAGTTTCAGGTATTCAAGGTCGCTCATATAACTCAGCTGGTCAATTGCTTACAGGTTCTGTTCTTGACTTGTCTTACGGAAACTATGATGCTTATACGCCAATTCAATTAGTACAATATATTTCAACTATTGCTAATGGTGGATATCGTATGCGCCCATATTTAGTTCAATCAGTTGGTGAGACTAATTCGCAAGGTAATAAAGTATCAATTCTTCATAACACTAAGCCACAGGTTCAGATGCGTATTCCTTGGACGCAGGATCAACTTGATGTTATTCATCAAGGGATGTATCGTGTTGTTCATGGTACTAATTCATGGGGGACAGCCCATTCATTAAAGAACGTTAAGCCTTCGATTTCTGGTAAAACTGGTACTGCTCAGACTTTTTATTATGATGAAGATAACCCAGGTAATCCGAATGCGCCAGAAGTTATTAACGCTACTTTTGTTGGTTATGCCCCATCAAAAGATCCTGAAATCGCTGTAGCTGTGGTCTTCCCAGGACTGGCCCCAGATAAAGAAGGTTCATATACTTTGCAAGTGGCAAAGGCAATGGTTGAAGACTACTTCAAACTTAATAAATAGAAAAGTACTGGTAAAAGTACGGAAAACATGGTATAGTTTAACAGTTAACTAAATAAGTAGGTGGTGGAAAACATGGCAGAACATATTATCCTTGAATGCACCGAATGTGGCGATAGAAGTTACTTATCTGAAAAGAATAAGCGTAAGCATCCGGAACGTTTAGCTTTAAAGAAGTATTGCCCAGTTGAAAGAAAGGTAACACTTCACCGCGAAACTAAGTAATCAAAGCAACAGGCAATTCCTGTTGTTTTTTTGTATCTAATAATATTTTATTTAATGAATTTAATTAATAAAAAAGATTTACGAAATTTACAAATAAGAAAACTGACTGAATTTGGAAAAACTCAGCAAAAACAATTAGAAGATGAAATCTTAAAAGAAAAGCTACTTAAAAGCCGATTATTACATCAAGTAGAGAATGTTGGTATTTCTATTTCAATGGCTCTAGAAGTCGATACAGCCCCAATTATTGCTACTTTATGGAAAATAAAAAAGAAAGTATATATTCCACGGTGTTTACCAAATAGAAAGATGGAATTTACACTTTATAATAAAAACACTTTTCTAGAAAAAACTAAGTTTGGAGTTTTAGAAAATCACGATCCAAAAGCTGAGGTAAAAAATGATTTAGATTTAATAATTGTACCCGGATTAGCTTATGGATTAGATAAAAATAGTCGGCTTGGTTTTGGTGGTGGATATTATGATCGCTTTTTAAAGAAATATCCTACTCAAACCGTTAGTCTAGTTAATTCCGTTCAGGCTTTTGATCAAACAAAATGGAAAATTGAGGATCATGATATTCCAATAGAAAATCTTATTTTAAGTAAATGAAGGGGATGATGGATAATGCAAAAGTTGAATACTAATCGATTTTCTAGCACTTTTGTTACAAATGCGATTTTAATTGTACTCTTTGTTGTTTTCATAATCGAAACAATAATGGGTGGCTCGACTAATATTAATACTCTAGTTCGCCTTGGGGCAATGAATAATCAACTTGTTACTGTTGAACATCAATGGTGGCGTCTGTTTACAGCGCAATTTTTACATATCGGCTGGTTACATATCGCATCTAATGCAGTAATGATTTATTACATGGGTCAATTTATGGAACCACTTTTAGGTCACTGGCGATTCTTAACAGTTTATTTATTGTCCGGGATTGGTGGAAATCTGTTAAGTTATGCATATGGGAGCGATTCGGTAGTTAGTGCCGGGGCTTCTACAGCTTTATTTGGACTTTTTGGTGTAGTAATTGCTCTTTATTTAGCCAATCGAGCAATTCCGGCAATTAATTATTTAGGAAGACAAGCTTTAGCATTAGCTATCATTAACTTAGCGCTTGATTTATTTGCAAGTCATATTGACATCTTAGGCCATCTCAGTGGATTAATATCTGGTTTTCTTTTAGGAATAATTTTTGGTAGTGCCCATTTGAGACAATATCATCACAAGTTAAGAGTTATCGCAGCAGTAGTAATAATTATTTATGTTGTCTTCTGTTTACATCAGGGAATAGTGATTAATAATTAATAATGAAAAATTTACATGATGTTCAAAAGCTATTAAAAAAGTTTAATATTATCGTTTATGTTGGTAAACGTAAGTGGGACATAGAACTAATGGGAATTGAACTGGATAATTTATATCATGCAGGTGTAGTTTCTAAGAAAGAATACATGAATGCAAAATTGATTTTAAGTCACGAACATGAAATTGAAGAAGAAAAGGAAACTAGCGCAAAAGATAGTAATGGATTATCATAGTACTATAGAAATTCTTATATAGGGGTAAGTAATTAATGAATATTTTTGGGATTATCAACATTATCTTAATCATCATTATTTTGGCCTTTGCTTTGAGTTGGCTTTGGACATGGATCCAATCCAAAAGAGTCGGTGGTGCATTAACTAATGAAGAATTTGAAAAGGGAAAGCGAAAAGCACAAATTATTGATGTGCGTGAAAAAGGACCTTTTAAAAAAGAACATATTTTAGGAGCACGTAATATTCCTTATACAATGTTCAAATATCAATATCAAGAAATTCGTCCAGATTTACCAGTTTATCTTTATTCTGATTCAAATGCCTTGACAGTAAGAGCAGCACGCTTTTTACAAAAGAAGGGGTATGAAAAGGTATACTGGCTAAAAGACGGTTTTGAAAAATGGGATGGTCAAACTAAGGCCTCTAAATATTAAAAGAGAGATCAACACCTTTTTACAGGGATTAATCTCTCTTTTTTATTTAGCCTTGGTGAGCTGAGTAGCTCTTTCTGTTGGCTTTAATTCTATTTTGTTCGATTCTGTCAGCTTCTTTTTGCTCAGGTTCTACTACCTTTTTCTTGTAAGTAGCAAGTCCTGCTGCAAGTGCACCAACAGTTGCTAAAACACCAGTTACAACACCGGCACCAAATTTCTTTGCCATACAAATGCCTCCCTAGAAATTATTTATCACCTCAAATTTTAGCAATAATTCTTAATTCAATAAAGCCTTTTGCTATATTAACTCTGAAGAAAGAGGAGATTTTTGTTAGAATTGATACCAAGAAAATAAGAGGATTTTATATGCAAAAAATTATTGTACTAATTGGCCCAACCGGGATCGGAAAAACAGACCTAGCGTTAGATTTAGCTCCAAAAATTAATGCAGAAATTATTTCTGGTGATTCAATGCAAATCTATCAAGAGGTAAGTATCGGTACCGCTAAGCCAACAGATGAAGAACTAAAACGAGTAAAACACTATTTAATTAATCAACGTTCAATTTTTGAAGAATATTCTGTTAAAGATTTTGTTGCTGAAGGTACCAAAGCAGTAGATAAAATTGTTGCTGATGGAGCCATTCCATTGGTTGTGGGGGGAACCGGATTTTATATTAATGCCTTGGTCAACCAGCTTCAACTTGGTGAACCAGGGGAGTATCAAACAAGCGTTGATCCACAATGGGAAGAATATTTAAAAGAAAATGGAGAAAATAAGTTGTGGGATCTTCTTCAAGCGAAAGATCCAGCAGCAGCAGAAAAAATAGCGCCGCAAAATAGTCGTCGTACTCTTAGAGCATTAACCGTAATTAGTAGAACGGGTAAATTATTTAGTGAACAACAACGAAAGATTAATCCGCGATATGATGCTTTAATTCTTGGATTAAATAGTGATCGAGAAGAAGTCTATCGGAGAATAAATATGCGCGTAGATAAAATGATGGAGCATGGGTTACTACAAGAAGCAAAGTTCGTTTATGAAAATAGGTCTCGTGAACATCAAGTAATTCAAGCTATTGGATATAAAGAATTCTTTCCATATTTTTCTGGAGAAAAGACTTTAGATGAATGTGTGAACAAGCTGAAACAAGCTTCTCGAAAGTATGCTAAACGTCAATTGACATATTTCAAACACCAATTACCTGTTGTTTGGCTTGATCCTTTGCAAGATGAAAAAGTATCTGAAAAGGCTCTTAGAAAAATAAATGAATTTTTAAACAAATAAAAAATTATGGTTATAATAGTGTATTATTAGTATTCTTTATAACAATTAGTTTAAAATATAGCTAAAGAAATATTAATATTTATTGACGAGACCAATTTGGTCTGCTATTGTATTCAATGTGCATAAGCACAAGTAGTGAATAGATTTTTAAGGACTATACCAATTATAATATTGGACTATAGTTCTTTAGAATAGGTGTGTACAATGAGTAAAACTATTACTGCAGAAGATATTAAAAAGAGTGTTAAAGATAACGATGTTCGTTTTCTAAGATTAGCCTTTACCGATATTAACGGAACATCTAAAGCCGTTGAAGTTCCAACTAGCCAATTAGATAAAGTTTTAACTAATGATATTCGTTTTGACGGTTCTTCAATTGATGGCTTTGTTCGTCTAGAGGAAAGTGACATGGTTTTATACCCAGACTTTTCTACTTGGGCAGTTTTGCCTTGGGGAGATGAAAAGGGTGGAAAGATCGGTCGTTTAGTATGTTCAGTTCACAAGACAAATGGTGAACCTTTTGAAGGTGATCCAAGAAACAACTTGAAGCGTGTTCTTAAAGAAATGAAAGAAATGGGCTTTACTGATTTTGATATTGGTTTTGAAGCAGAATTTCATTTATTTAAGTTAGGGGAAGATGGTAACTGGACTACTGAAGTTCCTGATCATGCTTCATACTTTGATATGACTTCTGACGATGCTGGTGCAAGATGTCGTCGCGATATTGTTGAAACTTTAGAAAGTATCGGTTTTGAAGTTGAAGCTGCTCACCACGAAGTAGGTGATGGTCAACAAGAAATTGACTTTAGATTTGATGATGCTTTAACTACTGCTGACCGTGTTCAAACATTTAAGATGGTTGTTCGTGAAGTAGCAAGAAAGCATGGTTTGTATGCTACATTTATGGCTAAGCCTGTAGAAGGTCAAGCTGGAAACGGAATGCACACTAATATGTCTTTATTTAAAGATGGTAAAAACGTATTCTATGATAAAGATGGTGAATTCCACTTATCAGATACAGCTCTCTATTTCTTAAATGGAATTTTGGAACATGCCCGTGCAATTACAGCAATTGGTAATCCAACTGTTAACTCATATAAACGTCTAATTCCTGGTTTTGAGGCTCCTGTTTATATTTCCTGGGCTTCTAAGAACCGTTCACCACTTGTTCGTATTCCAGATGCTGAAGAAATTAACACTCGTCTAGAAATGCGTTCAGCTGATCCAACTGCTAATCCATATCTTCTCCTTGCAGCTTGTTTAACTGCTGGACTAAATGGTATTAAAGAGGCTAAGAAGCCAATGGCTCCTATTACTTCTAATGTTTTTGAAATGTCTGAAGAAGAAAGAGCTAAGCGAGGCATTAAACCACTTCCATCTACTTTGCATAATGCTGTAAAAGCTTTTAAGGCTGACCCACTAATTCAAGAAGCTTTAGGTGAACACTTAACTCAAAGCTTTATTGATTCTAAGAACCTTGAATGGTCTAAGTACACTCAATCAGTTTCTGATTGGGAAAGAGACCGTTACATGGGTTATTAATACCGTTACATGGGTTATTAATTAAGTAAGATAAACTACTAAGCCAGTTGATTTATTCAACTGGCTTTTTTGCTTAAACTCAAAGTATGATAAAGTTAAAAGTGATAATGCTAGATAGGAGTAAAAAATTGAAACAGAAGCAATCAATTTATACTAAAGACGTTATTCTGGTTATGGCCGCGTCTTTCTTTTTTATGTTCTCAGTAATGTTTGTAACACCCTTGATTAATGGCTATGCAATCAGTTTAGGTGCTAGTGCGGTATTTGCCGGTGTGATAACAGGGATTATGAGTGTAGTTTCAATGTTCTTAAGACCGGTCGCTGGTAATTTAACTGACCGTTTTTCAAAGTATAGTTTGTCCTTTATTGGAGGAGTATTAATTTTAATTGGGGTGGCAGGCTACTGTTTTTCTCCATCAGGAAATTGGCTTTTAATTTTTAGGCTAATTAATGGTACGGGTTTTGTGCTGGCAACGGTTTGTATGACTACGTGGTTAGCATTTCTGGTTCCTCGCAGTCATGTTGGAGAAGCGATGGGATTTTATGGTTTGATGAATGCTTTAGCCATGGCTCTGGCCCCAGCACTCGCTATTAATTTGTATAAAATAATTGGTTATAAGTCAGCTCTTTGGCTCGCTGTACTTGCAGCACTATTAATGATTGTTTCTATTCAATTTGTTGGAAACCATGCTAAGCCTAAAATTACTAATAACAAAAAAAGAAAAATTAAAATCATTCAAAAAGATGCTATTCCGATAGCTTTATTAACTACTTTTTTTGCGATTCCATATTTTATTACACAAGCTGATATTGTAGTGTATGTAGAAAGACAACATTTTTCAATTGCTGTAGGTTATTTTTTTGTAATTTATGCGATCGCCTTATTATTAATTAGAATTGGTTTAAAAAAGTATTTTGATTTAATTCGTTTTGGCTTTTGGTTCTGGTTAAGTTTAATTGCTATGATTTTATTTTTAATTATTGCTACTTTTATGGTCAATAATTGGTTAATGGGATTAGCTGCAATTATGCTTTCGATTGGATACGGGGTTATTTACTCTGTCAATCAGTCTACTGCTTTGATGTTAGCTCCAATTGAAGAGCAGGGATTAGCTAGTTCGACTTTTTATTTGGGCCTAGATATAGGAATGGCTTCTGGTCCAATGATCGGTGGGGTGACTGCTCAAAATTTGGCTCCAGATTATTTTTACCCAGTTTTGTTGGTTATTGTACCAATTATTTTAATTATTTACTTTATATATCATAAGAAATTAAATGGTGCCTTAAATCACCGTTAGTAAGGAGAAAATATGACTATTCCTTTTAAAGCTGTTGCGGTTGATATGGATGGAACATTTTTAAATGATCAACGAAGCTATGATCATGATTTGTTTGCCCATGTTTTAAATAAATTAGAAAAACATAATATTCAATTTATTGTAGCTAGTGGTCGTCCATTTGCTCGTTTAAAAAATGACTTTTCTGAATTTATTGATCGCATAGATTTTGTAACTGCCAATGGTTCTCGACTAATTGTTGAAGGAAAAGAAGTTGCTGTTGAAGGATTAACTAAAAAGCAGACCATTGATTTAATTAATTTTGTTCATCATACCTATGGAAGTATGGCGACAATGGCCTATGGTAGGGAGACAGCATATATTGGAACTAAAGCACCAGCAAAAGATAAGGAATTTTTGCAATATTTCGCTAAAGAAAGTGTAGAAATTAGTGACTGGCAAGAGTTACCTGATGATATTTTTATTGAATTGACTTTTCATCATGATAGTAAAATAGCTGGAGAGATTGAGAAAAAATTCAATGAGCAATATGGGAAGATTGTGACTACTTTTGCTTCAAATCCAGTAGCGATTGATGCTGTTAAACATGGGATTAATAAGGCAACTGGATTGAAAAAGTTACTGGCTTATTTTGGATTAACTGGTGAAGATTTGATTGCTTTTGGTGATAGTGGTAATGATATTCCAATGCTTGATTTTGCAAAATATAGTTATGCAATGGAAAATGGAATGGCTATTGCAAAAGAACATGCAAAGTATCTGGCTCCGAGTAATAATGACAACGGAGTTTTGAGAGTTTTAAATGAATATTTAGATAAAAAGTAGGGTTGTGGAAAGTAGATTTTCCACAACCCTTTTATATTGCTTTATAAAATATAAACTTGCCCCTTTACTAAATTTATTTTGATACCAAAAATTTTACTTTTTTCGTTTGTATTTTTCGGACATACATAGATAGGAAGATGGTTAGACTTTAATTTACCCAGTAAATGGTTGATTTGAGCAATTGTCTTAGCATTTTCCCCAGTATATAAAAGGCATCGTTCTCCATCGATTTGGATTTTACTGATTGGGTCAATTACACCATCTTTTTTATTTTGATAAAAAAATTGGAAATTAGGATGGAGATCAGAAATTAAAATTAAGAAATCATCTAAGTACATAGATCTTTATCCTCTCTTGATTTCTATATTTTTTTAGAGATAATATAGATTATACTTTAGAACCGAGGTCTTCTAATGAAGATGAAGAATAAAAAAATAAAAGTAATTATTATCTCTATTTTAGCAGTTTGTGGTATTTTTTTAGCTGTAGGCCTATATTTCTATCAAGTTGCTGTTGTTCCAGGACATAAATCCTTTATTAACAATGATACTAAGCTAGTTAAAACTGATCCACTGTACAAGGAAAAAAAGTGGTATCAAAATGTGCATAAACAAAAGTGGATTATGAAATCAGCAGACGATAATTTGAGGTTAGATGCAAATTATATTCCAGCAAATAATTCTAAAAAGACAGTTATTGTCTTACACGGTTTTATGAATAATAAAGATACAATGGGAGCATATGCGGCTATGTTTCATAGACTAGGCTACAATGTTCTTTTACCGGATGCGCGTGGTCATGGACAAAGTGAAGGAAACTATATTGGGTATGGTTGGCGTGAAAAAGTAGATGTTAAAAAATGGGCTGAGAAGGTTATTAAAAGGAATGGAAATAAGAGTCAGATTGCTATCTTTGGTGTAAGTATGGGTGGTGCTACCACAATGATGTCAAGTGGGTTAAAAATGCCTAAACAAGTGAAAGCTTATATTGAAGATTGCGGCTACACCAATGTTAAAGATGAGATAGAACACGAAGCAGAAGACTTATATCATTTTCCAGCTTTTCCTCGTTTTCCTTTAGTTGAAATTTTAAGTGGAATAACTAGAATTCGAGCAGGTTACTTTTTAAAAGATGCCAGTAGCGTAAACCAAGTCGCTAAAAATAAAAAGCCAATATTATTTATTCATGGTGCTAAAGATACTTTTGTACCAACCAAGATGGTCTATCAAAACTATAAGGCAGCAAATGGCCCAAAAGAAATTTGGGTTGTTCCTGGAGCAAAACACGCTAAATCATTTGCAACTCATCCGATTCAATATCAAGAAAAAGTAAATGAGTTTTTGAATAAGTATATGTAAAAGATTGCTAAGATTGGTTAGCAATCTTTTTTTAGAATTGATTAAAAAAATTATACTTTATACATTTGATGCATGGCGTGAGCTATGATGTTAATAGAATATTTTTATTAAGAGGTGGAAGAGTGTTACAGGATGTTTATATAGTAGGAATGAATCGAATTCCTTTTGGCAAGTACCGCGGATTTTATAAGGATAAAAATGCTGTTGACTTAGGAGTGTTAGCACTTAAGGGATTATTGAAAAAGAATATTGTTCCACAAGATGAAATCGATAATATTTTAGTGGGAAATGTATTAAGCGCTGGTCTAGGGCAAAATGTTGCCCGCCAAATTGCTCTTAGATCAGGTTTGCCTGAATCTATAGTAGCGACTAGTGTAGACGATGTGTGTGGCTCAAGTTTAAAGGCGGTGCGCTTTGCTCAAGGTCAAATGCTACTAGGTGATTCTCAAATTTCAATTGTAGGTGGGGCAGAAAGTATGACAAATGCACCACTTTTACTTGATAAAAGTAAAAAGCATGATGAAAATCCAGCATATCAAGATAGTTTAATGATAGATGGAATTGGGGATGCTTATTCGAGAAAGCCGATGGGAATTACGGCTGAGGATGTAGCTGATAAATACCATATTACGCGTCAAGATATGGATGAATTTGCGCGTGATTCCCATGCCAAGGCTTATGCAGCCCAAGAGAACAACTGGTTTGAGGAAGAGTATGCACCAATTGAACTCGATGGTCATATTCTTGATCATGATGAAACCATTCGACCAGATTCTAGTTTAGAAGCATTAGGTCAATTAAAACCTGTATTTAAGGAAAATGGACGAGTTACGGCCGGCAATTCTTCACCGTTAACTGATGGCGCAAGTATGTTGTTGTTATCTAATCAACAAAAATTAGATGAATTAAATTTAACTCCATTAGCATACTTGGGTGCCTATGCAGAAATTGGCTGTGATCCTGCTTATATGGGATACGCACCATATTTTGCTATTAAAAAATTACTTACAAAAACTAATAGCACAATTGAGGATTATGATCTAATTGAAATTAATGAGGCCTTTGCAGCTCAAGCATATGCTGTAGCCCGTGATCTAAATATTCCAAAAGAAAAATTAAATATCGCTGGAGGAGCAATTAGTTTAGGACATCCGCTTGGTGCAACCGGTACGCGCTTAGTAATGAGTGCAGTAAACAGTTTGCGTAAAATTAATGGTCGAAGAGCAATTGTATCTCTATGTATTGGCGGTGGCCAAGGAATCGCATATGAAATTAGAAGAATCATCTAAAAAGAAATTTTATCAATGGTTACCGGAGGAAAGAAGAGCCTTTTTAACTGAAAAAGGAATTAAACTAAGTGAGATTGAGTCTGAAACTTTGGAAAGACTAGATAAACTTAGTGAAAATGTAATTGGTCAAGTCCGTCTTCCTCTTGGTGTGCTTCCTAAGTTAATAGTTAACGGGAAAGATTATCAAGTACCAATGGCCGTAGAAGAACCATCGGTTGTTGCAGCAGCAAACCATGCAGCTAAAATTTTTAATCAAAATGGTGGAGCAGTAGCTGATAGTAGACGAAATGGAATATATGGTCAAATTGTTTTAGAGGTAACTGATAATTTTGATTTAACTAAGTTTACTACTGAATTTCCTCAATTAATTAGCTTAGCTAATAAAAAATTCGTTAGCTTAGTCAAGCATGGTGGAGGAGTTCGTAAAATTGAAGCTTCTCAAAAAGAAAATTTAGTTTTTCTTAGAGTTTTGGTTGACCCAGCAGAAGCTATGGGAGCTAATAAAACAAATGCTATTTTAGAATTTTTAGGAAATGAATTAGAGAAGCAGCCAGATATTGAACAAACTCTGTATGCAATTTTGTCTAATTATCCTACGCAATTGACTAGTGCTAAAGTAAGTCTTTCAATTGACAGTGTAGGAGGATTAAAAGTTGCTAAAAAGATAGCTTTATTGAGTAAAATAGGACAAACTGATATTTACCGGGCAGTGACTAATAATAAAGGAATTATGAATGGTATTGATAGTGTATTAGTTGCAACTGGTAATGATTATCGTGGAGTTGAAGCAGCAACTGCTGTTTGGGCTAATAAAAATGGTGCCTATACATCTTTGAGTAAGTGGAAAATTGAAGAAGATAGACTAGTGGGGACTGTAACAGTTCCCTTAGCAATCGGTGTAGTAGGTGGCTCAATTAAGGCTCGTCGAGACGTTCAACAAAGCTTTAGTTTATTAGGTAATATATCTGCCAAGCAACTAGCAGAAGTTATTGCGACAACTGGCTTAGCAAATAACTTTTCAGCTCTTTTAGCAATTTCTACTAAGGGAATTCAAGCTGGGCATATGAAATTGCAGGCGAGAAATTTAGTAGCAACCTTAAAAGCTAGTGAAGGTGAAAAAGCAATAGTTTTAAAAAAATTGCAGGAAAGTAAAAAATATACTCAAGAAGCAGCTTTTGAATTTTTAAGCGAAATGAGAAAGGATCAAAAATAAGATGAAGGTTGGAATTGATCAAATTGGATATTTTACTCCAAATAAGTATGTTGATATGGTGGATTTAGCCCATGCTAGGAATCAAGATCCAAATAAATTTTTAATTGGGATTGGACAGAAAAAAATGAGCGTTGCAGATCCAACTCAAGATGCAGTTTCAATGGGAATTAATGCAACTCTACGCTATATCGATAAGATTGATAAATCAAAAGTAGGACTTTTGATTTTTGGTACTGAAAGTAGTGTGGATCAATCTAAATCTGGCTCTTTATTTGTAAAATCGGCATTAGGGTTAGATCCTACTGTGAGAGCTTTTGAAGTTAAGGAAGCATGTTTTGGCTTAACGGCTGGCTTAATGATTGCCCAAGATTTTGTACGACTTCATCCTGATCAAACTGCTATTGTTATCGGCAGTGATATTGCTCGCTATGGGGTTAATACTGCTGGTGAAGTTACTCAAGGAGCTGGAAGTGTTAGTTTATTAATTTCTAGTAATCCAAGAATTTTAGAATTAAATGAAGGCCATAGTGCTTATAGTGAGGATATCAATGATTTCTGGCGCCCTAACTATTCTAAAACAGCCAAGGTAGATGGAAAGTATTCTACCCAGGTTTACTTAGACTTTTTCAAACATACTTTTTCTGCTTACAAAGAACAAAAGAATCTTGAAACAAAAGATTTTGCTGCTATTGTCTACCACTTACCTTTTACTAAGATGGGATTAAAGGCAAATAGATTAGCTGTTGAGGGAACGGATGAAGAAACAAATGCCCGGTTAATGGACAGCTTTACTGCAGCTAAAGAATTGAATGCAAATGTAGGTAATATTTACACTGGATCGTTATACTTGAGTCTACTTAGTTTACTTGAAAATGGTAGGTTAAAAGCTGGAGACTTAGTCGGTCTATTTTCTTATGGTTCAGGTGCAATGGCTGAATTTTATTCCGCAAATGTAGTTGAAGGCTATGAAAAACAACTTGATAAGGTTGGAGATAAAGCTTTATTAGATAATCGAAGCAAGCTTAGTGTTGCCGAATATGAGGAAATCTTTTCTGCAGGTTTGGAAGATCCAGAAAACAATGTTGAACTTATCAGTGATGAAGAAACTGGTAGATATTATTTTGCTGGTATTCGTAATGATATCCGCCAATATCAAGTTAAATAACTTGTATTCGCTTACATAGTTGTTATAATAAGATGTGTGGAGAGGTAGAATAATATTGTAAATAGTTTTTATCTCCAGATTGTAGTGTTTTAAAGACAAGATTCTCTTAGTAAGATCAAATAGTCGTTATTCAATACAGATGCAAACAAGTGATGTTGATCAAGTCATAATATCAAACCCAGATACTGACGTTATGGCGCTAGATAGTATTTACCTCATCCACTTGAAAAAAGGTTGTAGACCAGGCAGTCTACAACCTTTTTTATAAGCACAAAAAAAGCAGTCACATCGACTGCTTAAATTAATATAATTACTTATTTTTTCTTAAAACTAGTTTGGTAACGCCTTCCCAACGTGGTGTTTGTGGCATCATATCAACCGGTTGAATTACCCTAACATCATAAGCGTCACTTAGAAGAACTAAATCTTTTGCAAGAGTAGCTGGGTTACAAGAAACATAAACAAAGGTTTCAGGCTTTACTTCAAGTAGAGTTTTAATTAACTTTTTGCTTAATCCTGTACGTGGAGGGTCGACGATTAATGCATTAATTGGAACACCTTGATTTTTTAGTTCTGGAAGTAATTTTTCTACATTTCCTTGAATATATTCCGCATTTCTTACATGATTTAAGCGGCAGTTTTCTTGAGCATCGATTACGGCTTCAGGAATAGATTCAATTCCAATAACCTGTCTTACTTGATCGCTAGCTAAGATTCCCAAAGTACCAACGCCCGCATAAGCATCGATCAAAGTTTGATCAGGAGTTAAGTCAAGATATTTAAGGGCTTCTGAGTAAAGAGTAGTAGTTTGTTCAGGGTTAAGCTGGAAAAATGCGCGTGGTGAAAGCTTAAATTTTTTACCTAGTATTTCTTCTGTAATATGTGACTTTCCGAACAATTTAATAGTTTTATTGCCCCAAACTTGAGGATTTTGCCATTGAGTTTCATTTTGGAAAACAGAAACTACATTCGGAAGTTTCATAATATGACTAGCAAGTAACTTGAGATCTTTAATTTTTTTACCAATTGTAATTAAAGTTACCTGAATTTCACCAGTAGCATTGCTTTGACGAACGGCAATGGTTTTAATTCCATCGGTATGACGTCTAAAGTCGGCAATTCGGATGTGAAGTTTATCGATTAGTTTCTTAATTTCACGTTCTACTTTTTGAGTCTCTTTTGTTTGAGTAGGCATATCAGGCAGGTCAATAAGACGACGGGAATTAGGAGCATAGAGACCAAGTTTACTCTTCCCCTTATTAAATTCAATTTGATATTGAGCTTTATTTCGATAATTCCAAGCGTTTGGTGCAGGAATTGTCTTTTTAACTTTATATTTAATATAGTCTCTTGGATGATATTTTCTAAGCGATTCTAGAATTAGGTGTTGTTTAAATTCAAGTTGTTTTGAATAAGAAAGGTGTGCGAGTTCTAATCCACCAACTGCAGGATCAACTCCTTTAGGAAAGGTAACTCTGTCAGGAGATTTTTCTTTAATTCTTACTAATTCACCTTCCAGATAGTGTGGATGGCGATCAACGATCTTAGCAACAACTGCCTCATTTGGAAGCGCACCAGGAATAAAAATAATTTTCTTTTTATAGTATCCAATACCTTCACCATTAATACCCAAGCGTTTAATAGTGATGATAATATTTTTTTCTTGTTTGTTTTTAGTAAATTTTGTCAAAATAAGGCCCTCATTTCGATTGATTCATGAAAAAAGTGTCACAATAAGCATAAGCGTTATTTTCAAGTGATACAAGTATTTAATTTATTATAATATAGAAGAAATAAAAAAATGAAGAAGGTGTAATAATGCCAATTATTACTAAGATTAGTACACAAAAGCGGAAGGGCCGCTATAATATTTTTATTGATAATGAATATGCCTTCAGTGTCAGTGAAAGAACATTAGCTGAAAAAAGACTGTTAAAAGGAACTGAACTAAGCCTTGAAGATATTGAAAAAATAAAAAAAGCTGAAGCAGATAGTCATGCGCTCCAGTTAGCTATGTCTTATTTAAGCTATCAGCCGCGTAGTGTATATGAAGTTTTAACTTATTTAAATAAGCAGGGGATTAGTCCAGAAGCTAGTCAAAGTGCTATAGAAAACTTAATAGAATTAAATTATCTTGATGATAATAATTTTGCACGCTTATTTATCCAGAATAACCTTAGAGTAGGAAAAGATGGTCCAAGATCGATTAGTAATAAATTAAAACAAAAAGGTGTAGCCAATGATATTATTCAGGATGCTCTATATGAAGTAGAAGATGAGGAATGGGTAGAAGCTGGAGTGCGATTAATACATTCAATTGGTCATCAAGTAGGAAAAATGTCATATAAAGAAATTAAGCAAAAAGCTCTAAAAAAACTACAGACACATGGTTTTAATCAAGAGTTGGGAGAACTTGTAGTTGATCAGTTAGACTTAGAAAGTACAGAAGATGATCAACTAGAGGCTTTGGAAAAACAAGGAATCAAAGCTTGGCGTCGTTATCGAAGAGATGATGACTTTAAGAGACGACAGAAAGTTAAAAGATACTTATTTCAACATGGTTTTTCGAGTGGAGAGATTGATAGTTTTTTAAGTGGTGAAGTAGTAGATTTAGAAGAAATAGATGAATATTAATTTGCTGGTATAATATCTAGTTAGGAGGCGAAGATCATGGAGATGCCTCGTGAAGGCGATTATATCGCAATACAAAGCTATAAACATAATGGTACGCTACACCGAAATTGGCGTGACACTATGGTAGTTAAAACAGAACAAAATATTATTATTGGCGTTAATGATCGGACCTTGATTACCGAAGAAGACGGTAGAAAGTGGATTAGTCGTGAACCAGCAATTGTTTATTTTCATCGTAAACTTTGGTTTAATGTGATAGCAATGCTTAGGCCAGATGGTGTTGCATACTATGCAAATTTAGCTAGTCCATTTATTTTGGACCGAGAAGCATTAAAATACATCGACTATGATTTAGATATTAAAGTTTTTCCAGATGGAGAAAAAAGACTTCTAGATGCCGATGAGTATGCTATGAACAAAAAACGCTGGCATTATAGCGAAGAGATTGATAGTATTTTGCGTAGTACTAGTTTTGAATTATTAGATTGGATTGATCAAAAGAAGGGACCATTTGCTAAGAAGTTTGTGCAAATTTGGTATGAACGCTATAACCAATTGCGTCCTGACTTAGATCGAAGCTTTTTTAAGGGGAGAGAAAATGAAGAAAGAAAAATACTCGGCACATAATTTTATTGGTAAGGTTTTTATGCCAAATCAAATTGATGAAAATAAGACATATACAGCTGCTATTCAAGAGATGGAAAATGATTCTGTATTCCAAAAGTTTATCAAAGACAATGGGTATGAAAATGAACGAGCAAGCTTGGTAGTATTTGGACCAGAAAACTTTATGTTTTGGTATGGAGTCTTAGCTGATGACAAGCAAATGCCGGTTGAAGGATTAAATAAATTTGAATTACCTACTTCAGAAATCGCAGAAATTGATACACCAGATAGCAATTTAGCTTTCTTTAGCCAACCTTTAAATTTTGTTATTCCTACTTTTTTAGATAAATTGTCAAAAGATGGCATTACGATGTATGAAAACTTAGGTGACAGTGAAAAGCCATATGTTTTAGCTAAGTTAAACTTAGAAACAAAAGAACTGGCCCAGATTTTATATCTAGATGCCAGTTCTGAAGAAAGTTCAAAATAATTATTTCTGTTTGGGGTCAATAGAAAGATTATCATATTCAATATAGGCGCCAATACATGTTGAAATTAGCATGATCAATAGGACTATCCCAACAGAATTACCAATAATAAAAGATAGTGAGAAGAATTTTCTTACTAAATCCATAGCAAGCCAGCAGAGTGCAAAGTCAACTAAACAATTACAAATAAGTAGAAATTTACGTCTACGAATACTATAAAAACGTAGAATTTGTTTAAATACGTTATTTGGTACTTCGTCAGAGACTAAATCAAGTGGACGCTGAATAGTGGCCTTAATTGCAAACATAATAATTGCACCAACTAAGGCACCAATAAAACTTCTAAAAATATCACTAGAGTGTCTAACTAGAGCATTGTAACAGATACCAATTAAGGTTAAACTGCAAAGATACGGAATTAATAGTAAAAAAGTAAAGACTAAGTAGATGTTTTGTTTTTTCATCTATAGGACCCCATTTCTTGTTCCTTATTTTATCATATATTTGCATGTGATATAATTACCGATAATTGTAGTTAAAATGGGCATTAATACATCAATAGAAAGAGAGAATTTAAAGATGAGTAGTGATCCCGGTGCGGGGGATATATTTAGCAAATTAAGAGCTAAATTTCGTGGCGAAGAAGATATTGATGGCCAACGTAAGTTAAATAAAATTTTAAATAAATTACATGAGCAAAAAGAAATTAGTGATCGCGAATATTCAATGATGGAAGGTATTCTTGAATTTGAGGAAAAAATGGCACGAGAAGTAATGGTGCCTCGAACTGATGCCTTTATGGTCGATATTAATGATAGTTTTCAAGAAAACTTAGATAAGATCTTAAAAGAACCTTATTCAAGAGTGCCTGTTTATGATGGGGATAAAGATAAGATTGTAGGCGTCATTCATATTAGAACTGTTTTACGAGAAGCTCACAAAGTTGGTTTTGATAAGCTAGATTACGATCAGGTTATGTTTAAGCCCTTATTTGCACCTGAAACTATTGAATTAGGAGAATTGTTAGTCGAGATGCAGGAGACTCAAAGACAGCTTGCGATTTTGACTGATGAGTACGGCGGTGTTGTTGGGCTCGCAACAATTGAAGATTTAATTGAAGAAATTGTCGGCGATATTGACGATGAAGTTGATAAGGCTGAGGTATTATTTTCAAAAATTGGTCCAAGAGAATATGTGATTTATGGGAAAATGCCTTTAGCTGACTTTAATGAAGAATTTGGAACTGATTTAGTAATGGAAAATGTGGATACTGTTGCTGGATATGTAATTACTAAATTAGGTCTAATTCCAGCTAAGGGAGAGAAGTTGAGCGTTAAACTTGATAACGGGATAGTTTTAACCACTAGACGAATGAAAGGCTCGCGTTTATTAACACTCCTACTAACAATTCCAGAAAAACAAGAAAAGGAAGAAGCAAAAGATTAATGACAAAGTTAACGGATGAAGTGAAAAAAAGACGTACATTTGCGATTATTTCTCACCCTGATGCGGGTAAGACTACAATCACTGAACAAATGCTCCTTTTTGGTGGAGTAATTCGAAGTGCAGGTACAGTTAAAGCACGTAAAAGTGGTCATTATGCAACTAGTGACTGGATGGCGATTGAAAAAAAGCGTGGTATTTCAGTTACTAGTTCAGTAATGCAGTTTGAATACCAGGGAAAGAGAATTAATATTCTAGATACTCCTGGACACCAAGATTTCTCTGAAGATACCTATCGTACTTTAATGGCGGTTGATGCTGCAGTAATGGTTATTGATTCTGCTAAGGGTATCGAGCCTCAAACTAAAAAGCTGTTTAAAGTTGTAAAGAAGAGAGGTATTCCGATCTTTACCTTCATGAACAAATTAGATCGGGATGGACGTGAACCGTTAGACTTAATTGCTGAATTAGAAGATTTGCTAGGTATTGAAGGGGTAGCAATGAACTGGCCAATTGGTATGGGTAAGCAATTAAAAGGATTATACGATATTGCGAACAATCGAGTTGAACTTTATCGAAAAGACGATGATGATCGTTATATGCCATTAGATGAAAATGGCAAATTATCTGAAGATGAGGCTTTAGCACAGGATAGTTTATACCAATCGACTTTAGATGATATCGACTTGCTTAAAGAAGCTGGGAATACTTTTGATAAAGATAAGATTTTAAGAGGAGATCAAACACCAGTCTTCTTTGGATCTGCTTTAACTAATTTTGGTGTAGAAACTTTCTTAGATAGTTTTGTTAATTTAGCACCTGCTCCTCAGGAACATGTGGTTAATGACGATGAAAAGCTAGCCGCAGATGATCCAGAATTCTCCGGTTTTGTCTTTAAAATTCAAGCCAATATGAATCCTAACCACCGTGATCGAATCGCTTTTGTAAGAATCGGAAGTGGTGAATTCAAGAAGGGAATTGATGTAACTTTAGCTCGAACTGGGAAGCCGGTTAGATTAAATACTGCAACTGAGTTTATGTCTAGTGAACGTGTACAGGTTTCTGATGCAGTAGCTGGAGATATAGTTGGCTTGTACGATACGGGTGATTTTCAGATTGGTGACTCAATTTATGCTGGAAAGAAGAAAATTGTCTATCCAGAGTTACCACAATTTACGCCTGAAATTTTTATGCGAGTAACTGCTAAGAATGTTATGAAACAAAAGTCATTCCATAAAGGGATGAATCAATTAGTTCAAGAAGGTGCAATTCAACTTTACCGTGGCTATTCAACTGATGATTATATTTTGGGGGCAGTTGGTCAATTACAATTTGAAGTATTCTCTTTCAGAATGAAAAATGAATACAATTCAGAAGTTGAACTCCATACGTTAGGAAACCGTGTAGCTCGTTGGATTAACCCAGATCAATTAGATCCTAAAATGTCATCATCCCGTAACTTATTGGTTAAAGATCGGGATGGCGAGCCATTGTTCTTATTTGAAAATGCATTTGCTGAGAGATGGTTTAAAGATAAGTATCCTGATGTTGAGTTGACTTCAAGATTATAAGATAGAAAAAAGCCGTGGAAAAACTCCACGGCTTTTTTGTGATTTTAACGATCACAAGTGATAGAAATGATTTTTCTACTTTTATCAACTGTTATATCATAAATTCGATCTTCATGAATTAGACGCTTAATAACAAATTCTACTTCATCTTGTCTAATAGGACGTTTATGATTTTCCATAACGATTTCAATTTTATCAGCTGTTTCGCTGTATACTACTGTGGTATTACCTAAAGAGTAAACTTTTACGAATTGACTATTAGTAGCTGCTAATTGTCTTTGGACTAAATCACGGTAGCTATTTGTAACATCAATTAAATGCATCATATTTATAACCTCGATATATAAATGTGTCTTTAAAATCCCAATTTAAGTATAACCTTTTTATAGAATTTATAAAAATAAAAATAAGAGTCACAAATTATGTGGCTCTTATTTACTCTTAAATAATTAATTTTCACTAATTACTATTTCACCGTCAACTACATCAGCTTTTAATTCTTTGGCAGCTGGATTATCTAATTTATAATCGGCTACCTTATCTTCAATTTCTTCTTGGATTGTACGACGAAGTGGACGAGCACCCATAGAAGGATCATAACCTTTTTCGACAAGAAGGTCTTTTGCTTCAGATGTAACATCAATATGTAGGCCTTGATCTTTTACCATATCATTGGTATTTGCAAGCATTAAATCAACAATCTTGATTAAGTCTTTCTTATCAAGTGCATTAAATTCAACTATATCATCAAGTCTATTTAAGAATTCAGGTTTAAAGTATTGACCTAAGCTATTCTTAAATTGTTCTTGATGACTGTTTTCAGCTGCAAAACCTACGCTAGCTTCTTTGATTCCTTGACCAGCATTAGAAGTCATGATGATAATGGTATCTTTAAATGAAACTGTGCGACCTTGCGAATCAGTTAAGCGACCATCATCGAGAATTTGCAAGAATAGGTGGAGTACATCAGGATGAGCTTTTTCAATTTCGTCAAATAAAATTAGGCTATATGGATTATGGCGTACTCTTTCTGTTAATTGACCAGCTTCTTCATAACCTACATAACCTGGTGCAGATCCGATGAGCTTAGATACGGAATATTGTTCCATATATTCACTCATATCGAACCGAATCATTGCATCTTCTGTACCAAAGATTTGCTTAGCTAATTGTTTAGCTAATTCTGTTTTACCTACACCAGTAGGTCCTACAAATAAGAATGAGCCGATTGGACGACCAGATTTGTTAAATCCAACTCGATTTCGTCTTATTGCACGAGCAACAGTTTCAACGGCTTTGTTTTGACCAATTACATTATCTTTAAGGTCAGTAGCTAAATTCTTTAATTGAGTTTCTTCTTGTTTTTGTAAGTCACCAACAGGAATATTAGTTTTCTCCTCAACGATCTTATTCATGATCTTTTCGGTGATTTTAGGTGTTTGATCAGGATCTACTTTCTGATCTTTTAATTTTTCATACTTTTCAATTTGATCACGATAGTAGGCAGCTTTTTCGTAATCCTCATTTTTTAAAGCATCTTGCTTTAAGCTTTCAGCAGCATCCAGTCTTTCTTTGATTTTTTCACTATCAACATAAGGAATAGTGAGATTCATTCTTGAACCAGCTTCGTCTAAAAGATCGATGGCTTTATCAGGTAAGAAACGATCTTGAATGTAGCGTGAAGAAAGATCTACGGCAGCTTGTATAGATTCATCAGTATAGTGAACATGGTGGTAATCTTCGTAACGCTTACGAATGCCTTGTAAAATCTTAATTGTTTCTTCAGTTGTAGGTTCTTTAACCTCTACTGGTTGGAATCTACGAGCAAGGGCAGAATCCTTTTCGATGTTTCGATATTCCTTAATAGTAGTAGCACCAATTAATTGGAAATCTCCACGAGCTAAGGCTGGTTTAATAATGTTACCAGCATCCATACCACCTTCAGCATTACCGGCACCAACTAATTCATGAATTTCGTCGATAAATAGGATAATATTATCGTTTTGTTCTAATTCTTTGATTAATTGTTGCATTCTTTGTTCAAATTGACCGCGAATTCCCGTCCCTTGAACCATTGATACCATATTTAAAGAAATGATTCTCTTGTCTTGAAGTTTAGCTGGAACTGAACCATCGACAATTTGTTGTGCTAAGCCTTCAACAACAGCGGTTTTACCAACACCGGCTTCTCCGATAAGAACAGGGTTATTTTTAGTCCGTCTGTTTAAAATTTCAATAACGCGAGCAATTTCTTTATCACGACCAATAACTGGATCAATTTTACCCTTTTTTGCTAAGTCGGTTAAATCCGTACCATACTGGTCGAGTAGAGATTTTTGACCACCATTATTTCCACCTCGACGGCCACCACCCATTTGCATACGTGGATCACGGCCTTGAGGATTATTTTGTTCATTGTTGTTATTATTTAAGGCGTTGAATAAATCATCAAAATCGCCAAAAAATGCATTATTATTCATACTATTATTTTGTCCTTGTTGATTTTTCAATTCTTGATAACATTGTTGACATAATGAAATTTCACGATCTTGCCCATTAACATTTGTATAAAGATGAATGGAAGCAGGACGTTCATGACAGTTATCGCATAGCATTAATATTTCCGCCTTTCTTACAATATTCAGGCCATATTTCTGTTTTAGCACTCTTAGTATATGAGTGCTAACTCGCTAATATCATAGTACGGATACTTACTAATTGCAAGTGGTAAGCCCAGATTTTTATAGAAAATTGATATAATAGGATGAAGAACAAAATTTTTTTATAAAGATATGAAAACTTCAAGGAGATAAGTATAAGAAATGGATTATAAAGAAATATTAGATAAAATTATCAGTGGTGAATTGAAAGAATATAGGGTTAGTCCGAAAGATGCTTTTCAATTCCAATTGGCTCTTAGAAGCTATGGAAAAAGACAGAGTATAACTGGAATTGCTCAGAGAGGTGGGGATATAATTTATACCTTATCTGATAATGAAAATTAAGTACTTTATAATGTAAACATTTACATTTGTGTTGTTTTCATTTAAAAAACATGATAACCTAATAAACGAGTGGGTATAAAACTCCCGATTATTTTTGATTTTAAAGGAGATAATTTAAAATGGAAAAACGCGAATTTCATATTATTGCTGAAACTGGTATTCATGCTCGTCCAGCTACTTTGTTGGTACAAGCTGCTTCTAAGTTTAACTCAGATATTAACTTGGAATACAACGGTAAATCAGTAAACTTGAAGTCAATCATGGGTGTTATGTCTTTAGGTGTTGGCCAAGGTGCAGATGTAACTATTACTGCTGATGGTGACGATGCTAAAGAAGCAATTGAAGCTATTGCTGACACTATGAAAAAGGAAGGTTTAGCTGAATAATGTCGAAAACTTTAAAGGGAATTGCAGCCAGCGATGGTATTGCAGTTGCACCAGCCTACCTTTTGGTAGAACCTGACCTTTCGTTTTCTAAAACCTCAGTTAGCGATGTTGATGCTGAAGTAGCTCGCTTTAAAAAAGTTGTTGAAGAATCAACTAAAGAACTTGAAAAAGTTCGTGATAAAGCTAAGGAAAGTTTAGGAGCAGAAGAAGCACAAGTTTTTGATGCTCACCTTCTATTCTTAAGTGACCCAGAATTTACTGGGGCCATTGAAACAGAAATCAAAGATCAAAAAATTAATGCTGAAGCTGCATTAGATGAAACTGCTCAAAAATTCATTACTATTTTTGAAGGTATGACTGACAATGCATATATGCAAGAACGTGCAGCTGACGTACGCGATGTTTCAAAGCGTCTTATGGCACATCTTCTTGGTAAAAAATTGCCAGATCCTGCAGCTATTGACCATGAAGTTGTAGTAGTAGCCTATGATTTAACACCAAGTGATACAGCTCAACTTAACAAGAAGTACGTTAAGGGATTTGTAACTGATGTTGGTGGTAGAACTGCTCACTCAGCAATCATGGCTCGTTCATTGGAAATTCCAGCTGTTGTTGGTACTGAAACGATTACTAAAGATGTTAAAGATGGCGATATGCTTATTGCCGATGGTTTAGACGGCGATGCTATCATTAATCCAACTGATGCTCAAATCGAAGAATACACTAAGAAAGGTGAAGCCTTCGCTAAGCAAAAGGAAGAATGGAAGAAGCTAAAGAATGAACCATCTGTAACTGCAAATGGTAAGAAGTTCATTATCGCTGCTAATATCGGTACTCCTAATGATATGAAGGGTGTAAAAGAAAACGGTGCTGAAGCAATTGGTTTGTACAGAACTGAATTCTTATACATGGATTCAAAAGACTTCCCATCCGAAGAAGCTCAATTTGATGCTTACAAGAAAGTTATCGAAGACATGGATGGTAAGCAAACTATCATTAGAACTTGTGATATTGGTGGAGACAAGCACTTAGATTACTGGGATCTTCCAGAAGAAATGAACCCATTCTTAGGTGTTCGTGCTATTCGTCTTTCAATGCAATACAAGGATATCTTTAGAACCCAATTAAGAGCTTTACTTCGTGCCTCTGCATATGGTCCATTAGGAATTATGTTCCCAATGATTGGTACTTTGGCAGAATTACGTGAAGCAAAGCAAATCTTAGCTGAAGAAAAAGATAAACTTGCCAAAGAAGGCGTTAAGATCGGTGACGACTTACAAGTTGGTATGATGATCGAAGTTCCAGCTGCTGCTGTATTAGCTGATCAATTTGCTAAAGAAGTTGATTTCTTCTCAATTGGAACTAACGACTTAATCCAATATACTATGGCTGCTGATCGTGGTAATGATAACGTTTCTTATCTTTACCAACCATACAACCCATCTGTTTTACGTTTGATTAAGCACACTATTGATGGTGCTCATGAAAACGGTATTTGGTGTGGTATGTGTGGTGAAGCTGCCGGTGATGACATTATGTTCCCAATCCTTTTGTCAATGGGACTTGATGAATACTCAATGAGTGCAACTTCAATCTTACGTATCAGAAGTTTGATGAAGAAGATCAATACTGAAGATATTAAAGAATTAGCAAATAAAGCTTGTTTTGTTTCAGAAACTGCTGATGAAAACAAGAAATTAGTTGAAGAAACTATGAAGAAACTTAATATTCTTGATTAGAAAAAAGAGTACTTTTAGTACTCTTTTTTGTTTTTTTGTTGGAACTTCACACAAACTTCAATATTTGCTGCTAAAGTATATTATGTAAGCTAATAAAAGAAATATGATTACAACTTATAAAAGACAAGTATTTGTGATACAATATCTTATGTAAGTGAAACAGTAGTTATTTTTCTACACGCAAAGGAGTGTGGAGTTAAGTGTTAAATTTATATACATCACCAAGTTGTACTTCATGTCGTAAAGCTAAAGCATGGTTGAAGGAACACGATATTTCATTTAAGGAAAGAAATATTTTCGCCAATCCACTAAATAAAGAGGAAATCATGCAAGTTTTACGAATGACTGAAAACGGCACAGAAGAAATTATTTCTACTCGTTCCCGTACTTTCCAAAACTTAAAGATTAATTTAGATGATTTATCAATTGATCAACTAATTGATCTTGTTGAAAAGAATCCTAGCCTATTAAGACGTCCAATCATTATGGATGATAGACGTTTACAGGTAGGCTACAACGAAGATGAAATTAGAAGATTTCTTCCTCGTAAAGTTCGTCGCTTAGAACTTGAAGAGATCCAAGCAATGACTGCTGATTTTTAATTAAAAATTGTAAAAACGTTAGCTTTTTTTAAGCTAGCGTTTTTATATGAGTAGGAAAATAGGTTACAATGTATTAAAGATAGAGACTTCGAGGTGATAATAAGTGGAAGTACACAGAATAAGTGAAAATACCATTCGTGTAACAATGGACGCAGATGAACTTAAAGAACGCGGAATAACAATGCTCGACTTGTTAGGAAACAAAAGTCAAATTCAACATTTCTTCTATCAAATTTTAAGTGAAGTCGACACAGATCATACTTTTGCTAAAGGAGATCCCGTTACTTTTCAGGTGATGCCAAGTAGTTCGGGATTAGAATTACTTATTTCAAAAGTACCTGATGGTAATGATGATAGTAGTAACAATCCGAATGATCAATTACGAGATCTTTTAAAGGGACTAGGAGCTGGCGAAGATGACAATCAACGCAAAACTGAAATTAATGATGATCGGGAAAAATTAGTCAGTGATAATCGTCGCGTCTTTAAGCTGGATAGTATTGATTTAGTTGCAGCCTTAGCGGATGCTTTAAAGGTTGAAGGATTAGCCTCCAGTTTATATACCTATCATCATGAATACTATCTAGATTTAGCCTATTTAGATGATAATTATGTAGAATTGAAACCCGAAGATACTTGGGTAATTGCTAATGAATATGGAAATGGAATGACTGAAAAGCAATTCCAAAGAATAAAGAAAAATGCTAAGTGCTTAATTGGCCAAGATGCATTAGGGAATATAAGAGAATATTTCGATTAAAAAAGGGAGATGAAAAAAATCATCTCTCTTTTTGCGTATATAATATTGGGCGATAAAATGTACGCGGCTATTTTAAATAAAAAATTAGTCTTAGCAATTAACGAAGCAGAACAAGTTAACAAAGGATTTAAGAAGTTGAATCAAGATTATTATACTTGTCCATCTTGTAGGAAACGAATGATTTTGATTTTATCTGAAGAAAAACTACCATTTTTTAAACATTTCTATCAAGTAAAAGGAACAGGAGAAAAGGAAGAACATTATCAATCAAAGCAACTTTTATGTACTGCACTAAAAGCAAATGGAGTTAATTCAGAAGTTGAAGTTCCTTTATTCGACCAACAATTGAGAGCTGATGTATTAGTAGAAAATAAATTAGCTTTTGAAGTGCAATGCGCACCTTTAAGTGAAACAGAATTTAATCATCGACATAATTTATACGAAAAACTATCCATAAAAGATATTTGGATTGTGGGGCAAAGGCATTATTTAAAAAATAAACTTAATCGTTCAAAAGAAATATTTTTAAGGTATAGCCCAAAATGGCAATGGTATTATTTAGAAATTAATCCATTTAGTTGTGTAATTACACTGAAATTTAATATTTTAAAGGCTGCACTTAGTTCAGAAATAAGCTATGAGATAAAACATTTTTCTTTAGATGAGAAGGGAATTGCAAATTTATTTACTTTTGTTCCAGCTAATCGACGAAAGATAAAGTATACTTCTATTCAAGATCAAAAAATATATTTACAGAAACAAATTACCCAGAAAAGCAAACTAGGGTTAGAAATTGCTTCTTTGTTATACCAATTACACTCTTCAATAGAGGATATACCTGATGAGTTATTTTTAGAATTGAGAGGGCCTAAGGAAAAGAGTCCAATAATAACTTATCTACAAAAAAAGCTAGACGATTCAAAAAATCATCTAGCCTAATTGAATTATAACAAGCGTAAACTATTATCACTACTAGTCTGTTTATCCTCAACGATTGCAGACTCAATTTCTTCACGATTTGCACAGCCTTCGATCATCATACCAGAATCTCCTCGGTCATCATCGTAGTTAAAAATGATGGTCGTAGGAGTAGTGACAACATTTAAGTCGTCAGCGAGTTTTAAATCTTTATCCATTGATAGCTTTATGTAGTTTGATTCTCGATTCTTTTTGAAGTTTTTTATTGAAACATCTAAAGAATTTAGAATCTCATCAACGAGCTCTGGAGAATAAGTTTTATTCATATCATTAATCGCATGCTGCAAATTAATGATATATTGTCTAGCTTTTTTATTGCCGACAATTAATTTTAGGGTGTGGTAATCTTTAGTGGCGTTGTAAGCACTTTGACTAAAAGTGTTGAAAACTTCGACGTTATTTGAAGAAAGATGTCTAGCTTTGATATCGTTACGAATTGTGTTCATCGTAGTCATGGGAATAAAGTGGTAAGAAATATTTTGATTGTAACCACTGACTGCAGCGATTATTTCCTGCTCATTTTGATAACAGTTAATCCCAATTGGATTAACAAAGAAAAATATTTCAAACATTTTGTTATTTCCTCCATCCAAGTTCATGAATACTGTATCAGAAAATGAATGAAATGGAAAAAAATTTGTTTTATTTTTTATGTTCCCAAGCACGTTGTACTTTACTTTGATTAGTATTTTCTTTATTAATTGTAAAATTAAATTGCTTTTCTAATTGAGAAAGTACCTTTTTAATAGTATCAGGATCGTCATTTTCAATTTCTAATTCAAAGTCATAGTATCCATCTGGAAATTCTGTTAAATCTAAAGTCAACTCACAGTTTTCTGGACCGTTAGCTAGTATTCTTCGAGTTTGACTCCAGGAAATTAATTTCAAAGAGTGAATTGCTTCATTGGAATAATGCTTTTGGAGGTAATCACCAACATCCCCTCCAAATAAAAAGAAGGTACCCTCATATGAACTTTGAGTCATTTGTTCTGCTTGGGTTACAGATAGTAAATCATTAATTTCAACTCGTTCACTATATTTATTTTCCTTAGGATTAGTTTCTTTAACTTTAATAGTTTGCTCTGCATGATCAACAAGAATTCTGATTCTTAAGCTAGCATCACTATTTTTTAAATCAGAGTCTGGTGTATCGAAATAATAATTCTTTTGAATAAAATCAGATTTTGCGGTAAAAGCTGCACGCATTTTCTCATAGGTTTCTTTATCTAGTAGGGTTTTTGATTCAATTTCTAAATTTTTACTCATAATTTTATCCTTTCACTAGTTAATGTTATCCCTCTATATGGTAGAATAATTTTGTTTGAAACGGAAAGGATTTATACATGAAAGATTGGGATTTATTTTTATGGCCTTATCAACAGGCTGTTTCTGAATTAAAAGTTAAATTTCGATCACTTAGACAAAGTTTTTTAAACAAGGGTGAGCATTCGCCGATTGAATTCGTGGTCGGACGTGTTAAAACAGTTGATTCAATTAAAGAGAAAATGACACGGCGTGTTATTGCCCCTGAGGTCATTGAAAATGATATGCAAGATATTGCTGGTATTAGAATTATGTGTCAATTTGTCGATGATATTTATCGAGTAGTTGATCTAATTCATGAACGGCAAGATATGCAGGTAGTTGAGGAAAGAGACTATATTCAAAATGCTAAACCATCAGGATATCGATCCTATCACATGGTAATTGAATATTCAGTTTTTTTACCTGATGGACCAAAAAAAATAATTGCTGAAATTCAAATTCGTACCTTAGCAATGAATTTCTGGGCAACAGTAGAACATACACTAAATTATAAATATCAGGGAAAATACCCGGAAGATATTTCTAAGCGACTTAAGACAACAGCTGAAGCTGCTTATAAGTTAGATGAAGAAATGTCATCAATTAAAGATGAAGTGCAGGAAGCACAGAGAATTTTTACTAAATCTAAAGGAAAAGAGCAATAATGAAAGTCGCACTCGTTTATAATAATAAAGTTGGAACCTTAGCAGTAGTTAAAGCATTGGAAAAATTACTAAATGCTAGAAAAATTGAAATTGATCCTGAAAATCCTGACGTGGTAATTACTATCGGAGGAGATGGAACATTAATTTCAGGATTTCATAAATACCAAGATCTAGTTGATAAAATTAGATTCATTGGTGTTCATACTGGACACTTAGGTTTTTATACTGACTGGCGTAATTTTGAAATTAACAAAATGGTAGATAATTTGACTAAGAAGCAACCATCTTCAGCTTCCTATCCACTCTTGGAATTGATCATTACTACTGGAGCAGGTGAAAAGAAAAAGTTGCTTGCATTAAATGAGGCAACTATTAAACGAGTTTCTAAGACTTTAAAGGCCGATGTTTACATCAGAGACCAGTTTTTTGAAAGTTTTAAGGGAGACGGACTATGTGTTTCAACACCTACTGGCTCTACTGCCTATAGTAAGTCATTAGGCGGTGCTGTTATTCATCCACGTTTAAAAGCTTTACAAATGACTGAAATAGCTTCAATTAATAATCGTGTGTTTAGAACGCTCTCATCTCCAATTGTAATTGCACCCGATGAATGGATCACGATCAAGCCAGAAACAGGTAGTGATGATCACTATGTAGTTACATTTGATGGGTATGAATTTAATCATAAGCATATTAAGAAAATTGAATACCGTATTTCTCAACATGTTATTCGCTTTGATAAGTATCAACATACTCATTTTTGGAATCGTGTAGAAGATGCCTTTATCGGCCAACCTAAAGATAAACAATAATGCAATATTTTAAATTAAAATTTGAAAATAAAACACCTCAGAAACTGGGGCGTTTTTTATTAAAAAATGGTTTTTCTAAACGGGCTTTGACTAATAGCCAGCATCATGGTGGGATGCTTCTAGTAAATCATCACCGCCGGTATACTAGCTACTTGCTACATGCTGGGGATGAGGTGATTTTTATTTTAGGAGAAGAAAAAGAAAATAAATGGTTAAAGCCCTCGTCTAAGAAGCTAAATATCGTTTTTGAACAAAAAGATTATTTAGTTATTAATAAAGAAGCCGGAGTATTATCAATTCCATCGCGCTATGAAGATAGTGATTCAGTAGTAAATCGCCTATTGCACTATTTTCAACAACAAAAACAAACTGAGCTTAAACCACATGTGATTACAAGACTTGATCGAGATACATCTGGATTAGTTTTGGTAGGAAAAAACGCAGTTGCCCATGCACGTTTTAGTAAGATAGAAAAGAATGACTTCATTAAGAGATATCATGCAATTGTGCATGGAAATTTTGAAGAAACACAAAGACAAGGAACTATTGATGCTCCAATTGGCAAACTAGATACAGGAGTTAAGCGCGGAGTAGTAAACAACGGACAAAGATCAGTTACAAAATATCGGGTTTTAGATCAAGTTAGAGGTGCTAGTTTAGTAGAATTACAGCTTTTGACCGGACGAACTCATCAAATTAGGGTGCACATGCAATATTTAGGACATCCTCTGTTTGGTGATCCGTTGTATGGAATTGAAGATAATTTTAAGCGACAAGCTTTAAATTGCTTTTATCTTGAATTTGATGACCCCTTTTCAGAAAAAAAACAAAAAATTGAAATATCAGATCCGACTGATATGGAAACACTATGGAAGAACTTGATAAGTAATAAATTATAAATATAACAGCTAAATTTATTGACTATTGTAACCGCTTTACATAGAATTGTATATAAGAAGTGTTAATACTATTCGAATATAGAAAAGAGGATCACTTGTATGTACTATTCAAAAGGAAACTATGAAGCTTTTGCGGATACGAAAAAGCCGGCGGATGTAGACAAGAAGTCGGCTTACATAATTGGTAGTGGCTTAGCGGGCCTTTCAGCAGCATTCTTTTTGGTTCGAGATGCTAAGATGTCTGGTGATAAAATTCATATTTTAGAAGAATTGGATGTTGCGGGCGGCTCTCTAGATGGGACTAACCGGCCTAATGCTGGTTTTGTAGTTCGAGGTGGTAGAGAAATGGAAGACCACTTTGAATGTATGTGGGATATGTATCGATCAGTTCCCTCATTGCGGATACCAGGTGCTTCTTACTTAGATGAATATTACTGGCTTGATAAAGAAGATCCTAACTCCTCGAATTGTCGATTGATTCATAAGCGTGGCAATGAATTACCAACAGATGGACTGTATCAATTGGGTTCGCATGCTAGTGAAATTGTTAAGTTAGTTTTAACACCAGAATCTGAAATTCAAGGAAAAACAATTGAAGAATGGTTTTCACCTGAATTTTTTGAAACTAATTTTTGGACTTATTGGTCAACAATGTTTGCCTTTGAAAAATGGCATTCTCTTGCAGAGATGAGGCGCTATTGTATGCGTTTCATTCATCATATTGATGGATTACCTGACTTTACTGCCTTGAAGTTTAACAAGTATGATCAATATGATTCTATGGTAAAACCATTACTTAAATACTTAAAAGACCATGGCGTTAAGTTTGAATATGGTGTTCAAGTAGAAAATGTATTAGTTGACCATGAAGAAAATGAAAAAGTTGCTAAAAAGATTGTGATGAAGAAGAACGGTAAGCAAGAAGATATTGACTTAACTGAAAATGACATTGTCTTTGTAACTAATGGCTCAATTACTGAAAGTTCTACTTACGGCAACCAAACTACTCCTGCGCCAATTACTCATGCTAAGGGTGGATCTTGGAAGTTATGGGAAAACCTAGCTAAACAAGATCCTGCGTTTGGTCATCCTGACGTCTTTAGTGAAAACTTACCTGAAAAATCATGGTTTGTTTCTGCAACTACAACATTAAAGAATAAAAAAGTAGCTCCTTACTTTGAAAGATTGACTAAACGTAGTTTGTATGATGGAAAGGTAAATACTGGTGGAATTATTACGGTTACAGATTCAAATTGGGGTCTAAGTTTTACTATTCACCGTCAACCTCATTTTCCAACTCAAAAGCCGAATGAAATTGTAGTCTGGATCTATGCTTTGTATTCAGATACTGAGGGGAATTATATTAAGAAAAAGGTGGTCGACTGTACTGGACAAGAAATTGCTGAAGAAATGCTTTATCATTTGGGTGTACCAGAAAGTGAAATTAAAGAATTGTCTTCAGAAGAAAATATGAACACCGTTCCGGTATATATGCCTTATATTACTAGTTACTTCATGCCTCGTCATGATGGGGACCGGCCAGCTGTTGTACCAGAAGGATCAAAAAATTTAGCATTTATTGGTAACTTTGCTGAAAGTCCTACTAGAGATACAGTGTTTACTACAGAATATTCAGTTAGAACAGCTATGGAATCTGTTTATACACTACTTAATGTAGATCGAGGAGTTCCAGAAGTTTGGAGTTCTGTTTATGATATTCGAGAACTACTTCGTGCTATGTATTACATGTCTGATAAAAAGAAATTAGCAGATCAAGAGATGCCATTACCAGAAAAGTTAGCTGTAAAAGCTGGTATGAAGAAGATTAAGGGAACATGGATTGAAGAATTGCTTGAAGAAGCAAATTTAATTTAAAGATGTAACAATTTATTTAAATGAGAATTAAAAAAGATTATGGTTTGTTGTTTTAAACCATAATCTTTTATTTTGTCTTCTGTGTTGCTTGCTTGAACATAGAGACTAAAGTTTTTCTAAGCAAAGGATCATGAGCATAAAGATAAGTTCCTTTGATTCCACGCTTAAATAAAACATTTAGAGAATTAAGAACCATTTCTTCTTCAAGGGTTTTGATTTCATGAGGATCAGATAGATCTTTTCTCTTTTTAAACATTTCTATATCAGTTATTTTGTCCAAATTAACACGGATTTTGTTTTTACCTGGGATTTGGCTGATGGGCGGTCCGATAATAATACCAGCATAGTTTAAATCAAATCCCTGACAAGTATATATTGAACCTACCTCGTCAATTGTTTTTGGTATTTCAGCCCAAGGGGTAGCAGTGTAATTATACTGGTCCCATGGCATTTTGAATTTTCCTTCTTGGATGTAATGTTTGCCTCCATCTAAGGTCGAAGGATAGCCGGATGTAGAAAGAACTCGACTTAACCCTACTTCACAGTTACGCTTAACGATTTCCTTTCGCATTTTCTCGGCATCATCAAAAATACGAAAGTCATAGTTGCTATTAGCATTAGTAGGGATAGGATCAATGATTTTATGTTTAGTAAATGAATTGAACCAACTAAGTAATTCAGAAGAAGCAGTCATCCTAAATTGATGTTTTAAATGATATTTTTGATGAGGATAGGGATCGATAATTTTTTCTAGGCGATCTTTAGTCCAAAGAGTTTTCATTTTTAGTACTTGATATGGATCAAATACTAAAATCACTACCTTGCTTCTTTTAATAATTTCAGTTAACTGATTATCATGATAAAAATTATTGTAATGATCTGGCTTAGAAAGAAGTAAGTGGGCCTCATCGATTATCACAATATCAGCCTGTTCATTTTTTTTATCTAATTGATTAATAAAAGTAGTTGGTCTTTGAAAATTTTTCTTTAAGAGGTTAGGTAAAGTTCCAGCAATTTGACGATAAACTTTCAAAATCTCTGGATGATTAACAAGAAAATAATTGTTAGTTTGATAAATACTACTAGTTTTATCATGACGTAATTTTTGTATTTGGTAAAACAGGGAAGAAAGAACAACGCTTTTTCCTGTACCAGCCTCGCCATAGATGGTGAAAACAGCGGGAAAGTTCCGATTAATGTGTTGTTTAGTAAAAGAAATAATTTGAGTAATTAGATTTTGTTGTTCTATTGTTAATTTCGTGAAAGGTGAAAGTTTATCAGCTGCATTATTTTGCATATTGTATATCCTTTTTCCAATAAATAAAGAAAAGCCATGAATATTCATGGCTTAATTTATAGAATGAGTTTAATCTTCTTCAAATAATACGCGTGTAGCTTCAGGAACAGAAATGTCTTTTTGAATTGGAGTTAGATTACCGGTTTCAGAGTTTCGACGGTAAAGAGTTGCGTTATTAGTATTTTGATTAGCTACAACTAGGTACTTTTCTGCTTTATCCCAGTTAAAATCACGTGGGAAGGAACCAAAGACAGAAATTCTTTGGGCTAATTCTAGTTTTCCATCATCTAAAACTTTAAAGACAGCAATTGAATCATGACCACGATTAGAAATATAAATAAATTTTCCATCTTTAGAAATTCGAATTGCAGCAGCTCCATTATGATCAGTAAAATCATCCGGGATAGTCTTATATGTTGCTATATCCTCAAATTCCCAAGTGTTTTCATTTAAACGGGCAACATTAACCTGACTAGATAATTCACCAACAATGTACATGGTTTTACCATCTGGTGAAAAGGTAAGGTGCCGAGTACCAAAGCCTTTTTCCATTTGATAGCGTGCTAGGTGTTTTAATCTGTTATCGTCTAACTTATAAAAATCAACAGCGTCGATTCCTAAATCACATGAAACTAAATTACCAGCAGGAGTTTCATCGAAGAAATGTGGGTGGGCCTGATCTTGTTCTACTCTTGGTCCATGACCCTCATGCTTGTCGTTAGTAATGAAGGTTAATTTTCCATTTTTGTCGTAAGAAAACACATTAATAGTTGCTAAGTGATAGTTTGCAGTGAAAACTAAATGCTTTTGTGGATCAACACTGATGTAGCAAGGAGCTGCTCCTTTGTGAAAATAGGTATCTAATTTTTCAGCTTCACCATTTTTAATTCTATAGGTAGCAATACCGCTTTGGTCGTCTTTTTGGATGATAGTAAACAATAAATCACCAACTAATTGGAAATACGTTGGTCTTTCAACTTCAACAATATTTTTAATATTAATTAGTTTAATATCAGTTCCATCATTTTCAACATTAGCGGTATAAATACCCTTTGAGTCATGGCTCGTATAGCCACCAAACCAAACTTTCATAATTTTTATGTTAGCCTCCTGATAAAACTTTCCATAACATATTTATTTTCTACCTTTTAATAAGAATAGGCAATCGTAATTAAGTGTTATTGGATAAATAAGTTGATATGGTAAAATTTAATAAAGAGGTTGATAAAAATGAAATGGAATTCTACAATTACTGCTATTGGTTCGGAAGCATTGGATCCAGCAGATAACATCGTAATTTTATTTGATAATAAGGCTACCGATAAGTTGCGGGATGTTGCTGTATTGCAAGAGTTCGATTCAGCAACACCAGTAGAAAAATTTGTCTTTAAAAAAGACGATTCTATCACAATTGATGGCACTACCTATTTAGCTCTATATGTTGGACCAATGGTTCAAATGAATATGCAAGCTATTGGTCATGCTACTTTAGTATTTACTGATGAAGTTCCGAAAAAGCCAATGACTAATGCTATATATTTAGAAAAAGATTCTAAAGAAAAATTGCCAGAATTTAAGGTAGGCGACTGGATTACCTATGAACATAGATAAGAGGGAAAGCTATGGATGTAAAAAAACATCATCAGAAGAGTAATTTTTTTGTTAAGTGGTTTTTGAACAACCGTTTTAGCATAGCCTTACTTAATATTTTATTGTTCTTCTTGATCATTTTGGTATTTAACCAAATTTCTTTTGTGTTAAATCCTTTTTGGACATTTTTTAATGCAATTTTTCCACCAATTTTAGTTGCATCAATCCAATACTATTTAATGGATCCAGTAGTTGATTGGATGGAGAAAAAATTAAAAGTTCCCCGAATAATTACGATCATTCTACTGTTTGTTATCGTTGTAGGAGGATTGATTTGGATCATTAATACTTTGATCCCTATTATTCAGCATCAAACTGATTCCCTAGTAAAGAATTGGCCAACTTATTGGAAAGATGCACAAAAAGGTTTCGAAAAGATGATTCGCGATCCACGCTTAAATGGAGTTCGCGGAGGAATTAATCGAGCTATTTCTGATGCACAAACTAAAATGTTTAAAACAGGTCAGGATAGCTTCAATTTAGCCTTGAGTAACTTGTCATCTGCTGTTAACGTAATTACAATGATTTTTATGACCTTATTAACAGCACCATTTGTTTTATTCTTTATGTTAAAAAATGGTCATCGTTTGAATCCTTATGTGACTAAGATTGCTCCTAAAAAACTACAACCTAGTTTTTCAAGCTTACTTAGTGATATTAACGGAGCAGTTGCTTCCTATATTCGAGGTCAAATTACTGTTGCCTTCTGGGTTGGAGTAATGTTTGCAATAGGTTATTCATTAATTGGATTAAATTATGGAATTACATTAGCAGTTTTAGCTGGAATTTTGAATATGATCCCATATTTTGGTACATTTATTGCCTTTATTCCTGCAATTATTTTAGGATTAATCAGCTCTCCAATGATGTTGATCAAAGTCTTAATAGTTTTTGCTATAGAGCAAACACTTGAAGGACGCGTTATTTCACCACTAGTAATGGGAAATAAGATGAATATGAATCCTGTTACAACTATTTTGCTATTAATTGGTGCAAGCGCAGTAGCTGGTTTATGGGGAGTTATTTTTGCCATCCCTGTCTATGCTGTAATCAAAATAATTGTAACCAGACTATTCAATTATTATCGTAAGATTTCAAATCTTTATGATGATGAGTCAATCGAAGATAGTGATACTCAAGGAAGTAAAGAGTAGAATTGAAGATAGAATTAAGCGTGGTACTTGCCATATTACAGGTGCTGCGTTTTTTTACAAGAGGAGTTTTTTATGACAAATCACGTTGTACTTTATGAACCATTGATGCCAGCAAATACGGGAAATATTGCTCGTACTTGTGCAGGTACTAATACAGTGTTAGATTTAATCGAACCGCTTGGCTTTCAAATTGATAATAAAAAAATGAAGCGTGCTGGATTAGATTATTGGGATAAAGTTGATATTAGAATGCATGATGATTTAGAAGCTTTTTTAAATACACTTGGTCCAAATGATGAAATGTACTTAATTTCAAAGTTTTCTTCAAAAAATTATGCTCAAGTAGACTATACGGATCCCGATAAAGATTATTATTTTGTTTTTGGTAAAGAAACAACAGGCTTGCCAGAAACTTTTATGAGAGAATATTATGATAGGAATCTTAGAATTCCTATGTCTGATAATATTCGTTGTTATAATTTATCAAATTCAGTTGCTATGGTTCTTTTAGAGGCTTTAAGACAGCAAGGTTTTCCAAATATGGAAAAGAGCCACCATTATGAAAATGATAAGTTAAAGGATAATTACAATCGTCCTGAACGTTATGAAAGAAATTTAGGAGAGAATTAAAATGGATTTTAAAAATATGACTCCAATCGTAGTTCGTTCTTTTCACTATGATTTAAATGATGAACAAAAGGTGAAAAATGAAGTTAATGTTTCATTGAGACAAGTCTACCAAGATTTAGAAGATGGCAGTCAAGATGAAGGTAAGAATGGCAAATATTTCGAAATTGCCGTTCCTTTTGAAGTATCACCTGCTCCAGGTGACTTTACAGTTAGTGGAGTAATTACTAGAGTGGTTCAATTTGTTGACTATTTTGGGGATGGTTCAGATTTAGAACCGTCAGATTATCAACTACTTTCTAGACCTTTAGTTGAAGAAATTGAGACTTTGACTTATGAAATTACTCAATTAACTTTAGACCACCCGGTTAACCTTAGTTTTAAGTCAAACTTTAACGAGTTAAACAAGGACAATCAAAAAGATAAAGATGACAAATAAAAAGATTGAGAAGGTATCTTGATGGCTAAAAAGCGAAAACGCAGGGCAACAAAAAAGAAAAAAACAACTACTAAAAAGAAAAAGCAAAGTATGGACTGGGTCATTACAGGAATAGTACTTGTTTTAGTAGCAGTTTTAAGTTGCGTTCATTTCGGTTTATTTAGTCAACAACTAATTAATTTAATTCGATTTTTTGTTGGTGATAGCCACTATTTAGCTAGTATTATTCTTGGTTTGTTTGGCTTAGTGATGGTTATTTATAATCAACCCCCGCATTTTAGTTTGAAGCGTGGGAGTGGGTTAGGCGTATTTTACTTGGGCTTACTTCTTTGGGAAAGTTCTCGCGTTTTTAATCAAATGATGATTCATCAAGGATTTGTAAATGCTTTTTTGACATCAATTGGTGAAGAATTTTCCCGGGCGCAGATTACAACTAAGGTTGGTGGCGGCTTTATTGGAAGCATGTTTTATCAACTTGTTTTTCCAATTTTGGGAACCGTAGGATCTGAAGTAATATCTTTGTTGATGATGCTAATCGGTATTTTAATGATCTGTAACGTAAAATTTGCTACCTTGCTGTCCGGTTTTCAAAAAGGTTCACAATTAGTAATTGAAAAAAATAAAGATGCTGGGGAAGCTTTAAAAAGTAAATACAGCGATTTAGTTGAAAAGCATGAGCAAAATAAGCAAGAAAAATTAAATAATCGAGAAAAACTAACTGATCCTTTAGATAATCATGATGATACTTTCCCAAGTATGTCTGATTTTAATAGTGAACCTGCGGCTTCTAATAAAGTTGAGGAAGAAAGCAGTCCAAAAGTTGAGCCTCCAATTGAAGTTTCCCAAGAAAGCACTCCGATAGCAACAGAAGTTGAAGATACTTCTACAGATGATTTGCCAGCTTTACATTCTTATGCTGAAGAAGATCAAAAGATGAAACAAGAACTTCAAACTGTTGATCATGGAGATTTAGAGACAAAACAAAGTAGTCAGCCAAAGAATCCCAACTATAAAAAGCCGCCAATTAATTTATTGTCACCTATAAAAAATGTAGATCAGAGTCAAGACAAGGCTTTAATTCAAAAAAATACAGAAGTTTTAGAGTCAACTTTTAAGAGCTTTGGCGTGCATGTTATCGTAAAAAAAGCTGTATTAGGTCCAACGGTTACTCGCTATGAAGTCCAGCCAGCAGTTGGAGTGAAAGTAAGTAAAATAGTCAACTTAGCGGATGATCTTGCTTTGGCTTTAGCTGCAAAAGATATCCGTATTGAAGCTCCAATTCCAGGTAAACCATTAATTGGTATTGAAGTGCCGAATCGAACTACTTCTGCCGTTTCATTTAAAGATGTTATGGTTCATCAAGATGCAAAATCAAAAGAGGTTTCGCTTGATGTGCCGTTAGGCAAAGATGTTGAAGGAAAAGTAATTTCAGCAGATTTACGTAAGATGCCACACTTGTTAATCGCGGGATCTACTGGATCCGGTAAGTCTGTTGCAATTAACACAATTATTACTAGTGTTTTGATGAAGGCTTACCCTGAGGATGTAAAGTTAGTACTAATTGATCCAAAAATGGTTGAACTTTCTGTATATAATGGAATTCCCCATTTACTAATCCCTGTTGTTACAGATGCTAAATTAGCAACGAATGCCTTGCGTAAAACTGTTAAAGAAATGGAAAGACGCTACCAGCTTTTTGCTGCTGGAGGCGTTCGAAATATTACTGAGTACAATCAAAAAGTAGTTGAAAATAATGCTGATAAAAATAATTCAGCAATGGAAAAGCTACCTTATATTGTAGTGATTGTTGATGAGTTAAGTGATTTAATGATGGTTGCCGGGCATGATGTGGAAGATGCAATTGTTCGTTTGGCTCAGATGGCGCGAGCAGCAGGAATTCACATGATTTTAGCGACTCAAAGACCTAGTGTTGATGTCATCACCGGGTTAATTAAGGCAAATGTTCCTTCAAGAATCTCTTTTGCTGTTTCTAGTGGAGTAGATTCGCGAACTATTTTGGATCAAGTTGGTGCGGAAAAACTTCTGGGACGTGGAGACATGCTCTTCTTGCCAATTGGTGCTGCTAAACCTGAACGAGTTCAGGGAGCATATATCTCTGTAACTGAGGTAGAAAAAATAGTATCCTGGGTAAAGGAACAACAAGAGGCCGTATATAACGAAGATATGATTCCTTCGAAAAATGATTCTGAGGGTCAAGCTGAGAATGAAGATGAGCCTGAAGATGAATTTTATGATCAGGCAGTAGCCTTAGTGAGAAAGCAACAATCAGCTAGTGTTTCTATGCTTCAACGTAGATTTAGAATTGGATATAATCGAGCTGCAAGAATTGTAGACGAAATGGAAGCTAAAGGAATTGTCGGACCATCCGAAGGATCAAAACCTAGACAAGTACTTATTCCACCAGAAAAGGACGATGACCAGTAATTATGACAAATATTAGAATTGACCATAATTTAAAATTTAAAACAGCCACGTTGGGCTGTTTTTTACGTTTACCTTTAGATAAAAAAACACTGGCATTAGCAAATATCTTAGCTTGCATGCAGAGCAATGCCACTAAAGAATTTCCGGGTATAAACTTACAGGCAAAAACTTTTTCTAACCTTTATAATACGAGTTTGCAAGTTTTTCCTGAAGTATTTGGAAATCAAATCGTAGTTTTTTATACTATAAATTTCGTTGAACCACGTGAAATCTTAGATCCGGACTATAATTATAAAGTAATAATGGATGCCTTCTTTAAGGTGGTAAAAGAGCCTCTTTTTGATGGTCAATTATTAGAATTAGCAAAAAGGCAACTCGAACAAGAAAGAAAACAATATTATGAGTTGCCGGCGAATGTTTCTTTAAGCGGATTTTTTAATACCTGGTATCGAAATATGCCTAGTTACCAAGATAGTGTTTTTGGGGATGAAAAGACACTCAAAAACGCTAGTTTAGAAGAAATTAAGTCATTTTTTAATACGTTGAAAAATGCTCCAGCTTTTTGTTTAGGACAAGCACAAGATCCCGATAGCTTAACTGACTTAGTTCAAACACAACTTGATTGGCCTGGCTATTTTGATGATTTTGTAGTTTCTACATTGTCTCTTCCTGCAGAAGAAAATCCAATTGAAAGAGAGATACAATTTAAGAGTGAACAAGCACAGCTTTTAATTGGGTATGGGTATGATCAATCTCTTCCAATATATTTAAAACAATTTGGTGGATTATTTTTAGGAGAATATCTTGCTGGGGATGAGTCGTCTAAGCTCTTTACTGAAGTTAGAAAAAAACTAGGAGCAGCATATGCAATTGATGCGACTAATTATCTCAATAATTCTCTATTTTTAATTAGTACAGGAATTTCTAAAGATAAAATAGCAGCTGCTTCTAAAGCAATTAAAATGGGTGTAAAAGCAGTACAAGATGGAAAAGTGAATGAAGGAATTTTCTCTAAGGCTAAATCTGCCTTAAAGCGTAACTACCAAATTAGTACTGATCGGCAAGATTTGATTTTGATTCAGATGCTAGCCAATGCTCTAAGAGGGCGTGACTATACTTTTGTACAGAGAATTGCTGATGTTGATCGCTTTAAGATAGATAAATTAATTGAATTCAGCCAAAAATTATACTTTAACGAAAGCTATTGTTTAAAATGAAAAAATTAGATGTAACAACTAGAGATTACAAGTCTGGATTTCGTGCAAAAGTAATTAGGAGACCACTTTTTGCACAAAAGTTTATGGGAATAATCGTAGATTTTGGTGGCAGTGATCCTCAAAAATTATGTGGTGGAGCACATTTTTTAGAGCATAAATTATTTACTAAAAAAGATGGTGACATTTCGCAACGTTTTGAAGAACTTGGAGCTTCGACGAATGCGTTTACTACCTATAATGAAACAATGTTTTATGCGAGCTTTACTGAACATTGGCGTCAGGTTTTACCATTAATTTTTGAATTAGTCGGAACAACGCATTTCACCAAAAGCAATGTTGCTAAAGAATCAAAAATTATTGCTCAAGAATTAGCGATGTATCAAGACGACCCCAATTGGCAAGTAAATTATGAATTAATGCAAATGATGTTTCCGAAAACAAGTTTGGCAGAAGATTTAACCGGTACAAAATCTAGTTTGAAAAAAATGACGCCAGAAATTTTACAAGAAATTTATGACAATAACTATGTTAGTTGCCGGATGGAATTTGTTGCTTGTGGTGGATTCAGCGAAAACCAAACTAAAGAAATTTTACGTGAGGTAGGGAAACTTGAGAGTAAATATTTAATTTCTAAAAAAGTTGCACCTAAAAAATTATCCATTGTAAATTCTCAAAAAGAGCATAATAAAATTATTGCATCCGATTTAATTACGTCTAGGGTCGGTATAGGAATAAAACTACCTGACTTTAAAAAAGTAGGTTTGAGGAATAGCACAGCACAAAGTATTTTTGAAATGATGCTTCAAGCAAAGCTAGGAGTAACTAGTCCTTGGTTTGAAAAGATGCAAAAACAAGGTATTCTAAATTCACCAATGGAGCTGCAGGTCTCATATACTACTGCGGGTAATTTTGCTACAATTATTGGCGCTTCTAGTAAGCCAGATTTGTTTTTAAAGAATATTAAGAGCCAACTTTTGGAAGTTCCTGTTACGGAAGAGTCCTTTGTATTTCAAAAAAAGGAAGCATTGGCACAGACTATTAGAGAATTTGATGATCTTAGTACAATTGCTATTGAAGAAGCAGAATATGGACTTGAAAATGACAATTTTAATTCGGCAGCTCAAGCAATTCAATCTTTAAGTTTTAATGAATTTTATACAGCTGTTGAAAATATATTGGATAAAAGTGATATATTTACTACAACTTTAAAAGGTAAAGAGGAAGCTAACTAAATGAAGCGTGCAATAATTTTCGGAGCAACTGGTGGAATAGGAAGAGCTATTGCAGAAAATATGGCTGAAAATGGCTGGTCTTTATATATTCATTACAATCATAACCAACAAGAAGCCGGTAAAATGGTACAGGAATTCATTGAAAACTATCCAGACCAAGAATTTTTTTCATTAAAATTAAATTTTTTGGCTGAAGATGATGTAATTAAAAAAATAATATCAAATCTCTTACCAATAAGTGCTGTAATTTTTACACAAGGAATCACTAATTATCAATTTCTTGGAAGTCAAGAATTAGATGAAATTGAGAAGATTATCCAAATTAACTTATTAGCTCCGATAAAGATAACTTCCCTTTTAGAATCCCAGCTTTTAAAGCAGGCACATGGCCGAATAATATTTATTGGATCTGTGTATGGAGGACAAGCAAGTGCGCTAGAGAGTGTGTATAGTGCCAGTAAAGGTGGATTATCAAGCTTTGTACAAGGGTATGCACGTGAGGTAGCATCGGCTAATTTAACTGTAAATGTGATTGCTCCTGGAGCAGTTGATACACCAATGAATGCAATTTTTGATGCTGAAACTTTAAATGAAGTTAAAAATGAAATTCCTGCAGGAAGATTGGCAGATCCGAAGGATATATCTTTTTGGGTAGAAAATTTGCTTGATGAACGTTCAGACTATTTAACTGGACAAACTATTTATGTCGATGGTGGCTGGCTTGTTTAATGGTCGATTAGTTTGGTATACTCATATTTGAATTATTGCAAAAAGTTGAGAGGATATTATGGCAGATATTGGAGATAAATTACGCAGTGCTCGTAAGGCAAAGGGCATGTCAATTGAAGATGTAGAAAAAATAACTAAGATTCAGCGTCGATATCTTACAGCAATTGAAAATGATGATTTTGATCAATTACCGGGAGATTTTTACGTTAGAGCCTTTATTAGGCAATTTGCTGATGTTGTTGGTCTTAACGGCAAGGAATTATTAGCAGATTATAAATCTGAAGTACCTGAAGCAAAACCAGAAGAATATGTTGAAAATTCAATCGACAATAAGAGCGAAAGAATTAAAGAGACAACTAATAGTCGTAAGGGACTATGGCGTAACTATTTACCTCAAATTGCAACAGTAGTTGGTGTTGTTCTAGTAATTCTAGTAGTTTATATTGTTTACACTCGCTTCTTTACTGGAACCAATCAACAGTCAGCAAATCAAGCTGAGAATGTAATCGTTTCTTCTCATATCAAATCTTCAAAATCTAAAGCTTCATCAAAGAAGAAATCAACTCCAAAAACTACAACCTCAGAAGTTAAAATTTCTAGTTTAGGTAATAATAGTTACCGTGTTAGTGGATTGAAGAGTGACCGAACTTTAACTTTAGGAACCACTAAGAATGATGTTTGGGCACAAATTTTAGTAAATGGTTCTTCTGTTTGGCAAGGAACTTTGAAAGCTAATGAGAAGCACTCAGTTCAATTACCAGAAAATGTAAACAATGTTTCTGTACAAATGGGGAATAGTGTATCAACTACTTTGACTTTAGCCGGTAAGAAGGTAAATGCACATAATGCAACTAATCCAGCTTCACCAATGACAATTAGATTTACATTTGCTGGACAGAGTAATCAAAGTAGCCAAAGTAGTAGTACTCGTCAAAGTAGTGCAACTACTCAAAGTTCAACTAATAATGTAAATAATCAAACACAACAAAACCAACAAAATCAAAATACACAAAATGGCCAAACTACTCAAAACAATACGCAAAATACGCAGAACACACAAGGTCAAACTAATACTACCCAAAATAATGGAGGTCAAAGTAACCGTTAATGAATTTACCAAATAAATTAACTATGTTTAGAATTTTCATGATTCCAGTTTTTATGCTAGTCTTAATCTTTAATTGGCCAGCAGGTAGTGCAACTTTCTTAGGAGCACATATTTATTGGTCTCATGTGTTAGCAGCTGTAATTTTTGCAGTGGCATCAATAACTGATTTTTTGGATGGACATATTGCTCGTTCAAGAAACTTAGTTACCAACTTCGGAAAATTTGCTGATCCATTAGCAGATAAAATGCTAACGATGACAGCTTTTGTATTTTTAATTTCATTAAATTTAGCGCCTGCATGGGTAGTAGCTATTATTGTTTGTCGTGAATTAGCCGTCACTGGTTTACGTTTGATTTTGGCTGAAAATAAAGGCCAAGTTTTAGCAGCAAAAATGCCAGGTAAAATTAAAACTACGACTCAGATGCTCTCGATTATTTTCTTATTGCTTGGTGATGTGTACTATATTGGTACAATCTTATTGTACATTTGCTTAATCTTTACTATTTACTCTGGTTACGATTACTTTAAGCAAAGCGGCGATGTATTTAAAGGTGAAATTTAAGATTAAAAGAAGCAGAGATGCTTCTTTTTTTTGAAAAAAATTAATAAAAAATGCGTAATAAAAAATAGAGAAATATAATATTGAACGCTAGTTCGTATTTTTCTTGCTTTTAGGTAGTCAAACCAAGTATAATTATTATAAATGGAATAAGGAGGAAGAGATTTGGCTAAAGATGATAAAAAGAAGGCTTTAGACATTGCCTTAAAGAAGATTGAAAAAGACTTTGGAAAAGGCGCAGTGATGCGCATGGGTGAAAAAGTAGACACTCAAATTTCCACTATTCCTTCCGGTTCACTAGCTTTAGATGCAGCTCTTGGAGTTGGTGGCTATCCTCGTGGACGAATTATTGAAGTATATGGACCAGAAAGTTCTGGTAAAACAACTGTGGCTCTTCATGCTGTTGCAGAAGTTCAGAAGCGTGGAGGAACGGCAGCTTATATCGATGCGGAAAATGCGATGGATCCTGCTTATGCCGAAGCATTAGGTGTTGATATTGATTCCTTAATTTTATCTCAACCAAACACTGGTGAAGAAGGTCTGCAAATTGCAGATACGCTTATTGCGAGTGGTGCAATTGATATCTTAGTTGTAGATTCCGTGGCAGCCTTAGTGCCAAGAGCCGAAATTGACGGTGACATGGGAGATTCACATGTTGGTTTACAAGCCAGATTAATGAGTCAGGCTTTACGTAAACTCTCAGGAAATATCTCTAAAACTAAAACTATTGCTGTTTTCATTAACCAAATTCGTGAAAAAGTTGGGGTTATGTTTGGAAATCCAGAAACTACTCCTGGTGGACGTGCTTTGAAGTTTTACTCTACGATTAGATTAGAAGTACGTAGAGCAGAACAAATTAAACAAGGATCAGACGTAATTGGTAACCGAGTTAAATTAAAGGTTGTAAAAAATAAAGTTGCTCCTCCATTTAAAGTGGCAGAAGTCGATATCATGTATGGGAAAGGAATTTCTCAAACTGGTGAGTTAATTGATATGGCTGCTGATAAAGATATCATTAAGAAAGCTGGCTCGTGGTATTCATATGGGGATGATCGCATTGGACAAGGCCGCGAGAATGCTAAGCAATATCTAGAAGAGCATCCTGATGTTTACGAAGAAGTAAAAGAAAAAGTTCGTGAAGCTTATGGAATTGATGCTAAAGCAATTGAAGAACGAGAAAATCCTGAAAAGGTAAAACAGGACAAGGAAGTACCAGTAAACAAAGATGCTTCCGATGAAAAAAAATAATCGACAGATACAGTTAAACCTTGGCTTTTAGAGGCCAAGGTTTTTTGTATGATTGACATCACTTCCGGATACTTTTATTATTAATAATGTGTGAAATAATTCTATAAAAAAGGCGATAGTAAAAATATGGTAAATACAATTTTAGTTCCTGTTGCTGTCGCTATTGTTTCTGTCTTAGTTGGAGGTTGTGCTGGCTATAGTATCCGTAAAAATAAGTGGGAAACTCAAGCACAGAATGCAGCCCATGATGCAAAACACATCTTGGCAGATGCAGAAAGTAAAGCTAAAGCTGTAGAAGCTGATCTTGCTTCACAAAAAGAAGCAATGAAGAAAGCTGCAGCAGATGCAAAAAAAGAAAAAATTCTGGAAGCACAAGAAGAAATTCATCATTATCGCGAAAGAGTGGATAATGAACTTAATGAACGACGTCAAGAGGTTTCTAGACAAGAAAATCGCTTACTGCAACGTGAAGATGCTATTGATCATAAAGATAGTTTGTTGGATCAAAAAGATTCACAACTCACACAGAAAGAAAACCAAATTAAAAAATTGCAGGCTCAAGTTCTAGAAAAAGAAAATAGAGCCGATCAATTAGTGACCGAGCGAGAGAAAAAGCTCTATGAAGTTGCAGAGTTGAATCAAGAAGATGCTAAAAAGATCGTTTTAGATAAACTTTCAGACCAATTGGTTAAGGAAAGAGCAGAAATGATTGAAGAAAGTAATCAACTTGCTAAGGCAAAAGCAGATCATTTTGCTCGTAAAGTAATTGTTGATGCAATTCAAAGTAGTGCAGCCGATACGGTTTCTGAAAAAACTGTTTCAGTTGTTAATTTACCAAGTGATGATATGAAAGGTCGTATCATTGGCCGTGAGGGTAGAAATATCCGTTCATTTGAGGCTTTAACTGGTGTAGATGTAATCATTGATGATACTCCAGATGTAGTAGTCTTAAGTGGTTTTGACCCAATTAGACGTGAAATTGCAAAAAGAGCTTTAGAGCGTTTAATTAAAGATGGTCGAATTCATCCAGCGCGGATAGAAGAAATGGTTGATCGTGCTCGTAAAGAAGTAAATGATGATATTTACGAAGCTGGTGAAAGTGCCTTAATGGAACTTGGTATTCATAAGATGCATCCAGAATTGGTAAAGATTTTAGGACGCTTAAAGTATCGGACGTCTTATGGACAAAATGTTTTATCTCATTCCATTGAAGTAGGTAAGTTAACAGGTGTGATGGCTGCTGAACTTGGTTTAGACGAAAAAATAGCGGTACGCGCAGGATTATTACACGATATTGGGAAGTCCATTGATCATGAAATTGAGGGCTCTCATGTAGAAATTGGTGTTGAACTTGCACGAAAGTATCATGAACCAGATTTGGTTGTGAATGCAATTGCTGCTCACCATGATGATGTTCCTAAGTTATCATTTATTGCAGAATTAGTTGTAGCTGCTGATACAATTTCTTCAGCTCGACCAGGTGCTAGAAGCGAATCTCTAGAAAACTATATTCGTCGACTAGAACAACTAGAAACGATTGCAAAGGGACACATTGGTGTAAAACAGGCATATGCAATTCAAGCAGGCCGTGAGATAAGGGTAATGGTTGAGCCAGATAAGATCTCAGATGCTCGTACTACTATTCTTGCTCATGACATTAGAAATCAAATTGAACAAGATATGGAATATCCTGGTAACATCAAAGTTACTGTTATTCGAGAAAAACGTGCTGTTGCAATAGCTAAATAAAGACGAATCTTAAGATTCGTCTTTTTTGTTTACCGCTTTATTGTGTTTATATTGGGGTGTAGGTATAATGAAAAAAAGAAGTTTAAGAAAGTAGATTGTTATGTTTCAAACAATTATTAAAATATTCTTATTAGTAATTATTACTGCTGCTATAACTCCTTTTATTAGAAAATTAGCTTTTGTATTAGGTGCCGTTGATAATCCAAATGCTCGTCGCATCAATAAAAAGCCAATGCCTACTATTGGTGGATTAGCAATATTTGTAGCTTTTAATATTGGAGAATTTGTCTTATTACGGAAAGATTTTCCGACTCATGAACTTTTTTCAGTATTATTGGCATCCAGTGTTATTATCTTAACGGGTTTGATTGATGATATTTTAGAGTTAAAACCTAGACAAAAAATGTTTGGGATTTTTGTTGCATCCCTGGTCGTATATTTCTTAGCTGGAATTAAAGTAAGAGAGTTAAGCTTGCCATTTTTATGCCATATTCAACTAGGTTGGTGGAGTTTCCCTCTTACTATTTTTTGGATTCTTGCTCTAACAAATGCTGTTAATCTTATTGATGGTTTAGATGGCTTAGCAACTGGTGTTACCTTAATTTCTCTAGTAACGATGGGAATTGTTGGTTTCTTCTTTTTAAAGAGTTGGCAACACTATGTTCCAATTATGTGTATTATGCTAGCAGCTTGTTTATTGGGTTTTTTACCTTATAATTTTCATCCTGCGAAGATATTTTTGGGAGATACGGGTGCGTTATATATTGGATTTATGATTTCCGTTCTCTCTTTAAAGGGATTAAAAAATGTAACTTTTGTGTCATTATTAGTGCCAATCCTTATTTTAGGGGTTCCAATTACTGATACAGTTTATGCCATGATCAGACGAAAATTAAATAAGAAAAATATATCTCAAGCAGATAAGCATCACTTACATCATCAATTAATGCGAATGGGATTAACCCATCGTCAAACTGTGTTAGCTATTTATGGAATTTCACTTATTTTTTCTTTTGTCTCATTGCTTTCATTAGTATCTCCTCGGTGGGGAATCTGGCTATTAATTTTAGGTCTATTATTCGCAGTTGAACTTTTTGTTGAAACGATCGGATTATTGGGCGAAAAATATAAACCACTTTTGCATTTTCTTCAACACACTATTAATAAAATGGAACGTGCAGATCCTGAGGTAAAAGTAAGACGATTAAATAAAAAGAATACAAATAAAAAAGATTTACGTTAAAACAGCGTAAATCTTTTTTATTGTTCATGGAAATTTAAATCAGTAACAGGAATTTCATTAAATCTTTGGTCTATTTTCTTGAAATCTACTTTTCCAGATAATAAATTAATTAGATCCTCTTCAACTTGAGTGATTTGATCTAGATCTAGAAAAATTTGGATTGTTACATCAGTAGTATATATTTGATTATCAATGAGGATTTTATTTTCATTTAAATAATGATTAACCTCATCAAGTCGATTATAAGGAATTGTAAATTCAATTAATTGCTGCATGACGCACTTTACAACACCAATATTTTGAGCAGCTTCAGTTACGGAATTTGAATAAGCGCGGATTAATCCACCAGCGCCCAATTTAATACCACCAAAATATCTGGTGACTACAGCAGTTACGTCTTTTAATTTCATTAATTGAAGAGCTTTTAGTTCAGGGATGCCTGCTGTTCCGGAAGGTTCACCATTATCACTGGCCTTAACTTGATTATCATTTAATCCTAAAGTATAAGCATATGTATTGTGAGTGGCATCGTGATATTTTTTTGAAACTTGCTCAATAAATGTTTGGGCTTCTTCCACTGTTTTAGTACGAGCTAACGAGCAGATGAATCTACTTTTTTTGATAACCATCTCATGTTGACCAGATTTACTGATTGTTAGATAGCTTAATTGCTTTGATGACAAAAAATCGCCTCCAATTGCGTAATTAATATAGGGTGGTATTGATGAGTGAATTAAAAGGACGACAATGAATAGATAGTCAAAATAACCATAACATAAATAGTAAAACGACAAAAGTTCCTGCAATGATAAATGGTTTATGCCAACGATGTAACACTAAAGCAGATGCAACATTACCTAATAGATATTTATATTGCCGAGAATGTATTGGAGTTGGAAGAATAAGTGAAGAGAAGAATTTAGAAAGAAACATTGAAAAAAGTACTTATCCTAAAATAGTTACTCCACTAAGTTGGCAGGGAAAATTAACTGATCAACAGGAATTGATTTCTAATGAGTTAGTTAATTCTTTTAAAGAACGACGAAATCATTTAATTCATGCAGTAACTGGAGCCGGTAAGACAGAGATGCTCTTTAAAGTAGTAGAGGAAGTTTTAAAAAATGGCTTCCGAATAGCAATTGCTACGCCTCGAATTGATGTAGTTGATGAATTATTTCCCCGCTTTCAAGCAGCATTTGAAAAAGTAGAAATTGGAAAATATCATGGACGTGAATATCATGATGCAAAAGATGAGCAGTTTGTCATATGCACAACACATCAACTTTTAAAATTTTACCAGGCTTTTGATTTGATTGTGATTGATGAAGTAGACTCTTTTCCCTTTTATGAAAATAAAATGCTTCATTTTGCAGCTAAAAATGCTGTAAAAGAAAAGGGATGTACATTTTTTCTAACTGCAACTCCAGATGAAAAATTATTAAAACTGGCCAAAAGTAAGGTAATTAATTATTCTTTGCTGAAGAGAAGATTTCATAAGGGATTATTACCTGTACCGAAAGAAAAATATTTCTTTAAACCTTTTATTTCTAGTAAAGGAAAAGTTCATCCTGCTCTGATTAAACAGATTAGTAGAATTATAAATATGAATAAACCTATTCTGGTATTTGTTCCGAGAATCAAAGATTTGCCCATATATAAGAAACATTTGAGTGCTATTTTTAAAGAGAAAAAGATTGTAAGCGTATATGCGGGTGACAAAGAAAGGCAAACTAAAGTCGCTAGATTTCGTCATCAAGAAATTGATATTTTACTGACAACAACGATTTTAGAACGAGGAGTAACTTTTAAGCATGTTCAAGTAATTGTAATTGCGGCAGATGATCCGATTTACAATACTCCAAGTTTAGTTCAGATTGCAGGACGAGTAGGAAGAAGTGCGGATGATAGAGATGGGCTAGTTTTATTTTGTTATCACAAATATACTAAAAATATTCGGCAAGCGATGAAACAGATTAGGATGATGAACAAGTGAGTAATTGTTTATTGTGTCACTCTTCTTTTCGAAGAGAGATAGACTATGAAAAATTGTTTTTATTTGTTAAGTACAAGGAAAAATATACTTGTTCTGAATGTTTAAAAAAGTTTGTTAAAAAGAAAGGAAAAATATGTTCAGGTTGTAATAAAGAAATAGATACGAAAGGACTATGTAATGATTGTCTACAGTGGAAGCGGAAATATGCAGGCAATTTGTTAGATAATCGTTCTTTATATCAATATAATGATACTTTCCATGATGTTATGGTGCAGTACAAAAGATATGGAGATTATATTTTGTGTCATGTCCTAGCTGAGTTGATTGACCAGTTGCCAAGTGCTGATTATTATGTTCCTGTTCCCAGCTCGCCCAGTCATCTAGAAAAAAGAGGATTTGATACAATTTCTTCTATTTATCAAAAGTTAGTCCCTTTAACGAAATTATTAGTTAAGGCAGATACGGAGAAGGCTCAGGGAGAAAAGAATAGGGAGGAACGGTTATTGACTAAGCAAACCTTTTCGGCTATCGATAATAAAAATGTTAGTGGAAAAATTTTATTGCTAGATGATATTTATACGACCGGTAGAACCCTGTATCATGCACGAGATGCTCTTTTAGAAGTTTATCCTAATTGTAAAATAAATAGTTTTACAATTAGCAGATAAATCATTAGTAAAACCGCTTACAATTTGCTATACTAAATGTGTAAGAAAAAACGTCATAAGACGTTGGAAGGAGAATCTACAATGTTAAAATACAATGTTCGTGGAGAAAATGTCGAAGTTACTGATGCCTTAAGAGATTATGTTCAAAAGAGATTGAATAAGCTCGAAAAGTACTTCGAAATCAATTTTGATGTAATTGCTCATATCAATTTAAAGGTTTATCCAGATCACACTGCTAAGGTTGAAGTAACTATTCCACTTCCATACTTAGTTTTACGTGCAGAAGATACAACTGATGATATGTACAAGAGTATTGACTTTGTTTCCGAAAAACTAGAACGTCAAATCAGAAAATACAAGACTCGTATTAACAGAAAGAGTCGTGAGAAGGGCTTAAAAGATTTCTTCTATGAAGACTTAGAAGAAGAAAAGAAAGCACCTAAAGAATTTGATATTGTTCGTAACAAGCATTTGGATTTAAAGCCAATGAGTGCAGAAGAAGCCGTTTTACAAATGGACTTGTTGGGTCATGATTTCTTTGTTTTTGAAGATGCAGATACAAATGGAACAAGCATTGTATACCGCAGAAATGATGGTCGTTATGGCTTGATTGAAACTAACGAATAATTAAAACAATCTTATAAATTAAGAGTCTCTTGAGCAGCGATAAGCTTAAGAGGCTTTTTCTTGCAATAGTAGGTTTCTCATTTTTCCAAATTAATGTTAAAATTACATAGTATTATTTTAGATTTGTGCACAAAATTTAAATTTAAGGACCGATTAAATGGCTAATATTCTTAAAAAGATTTACGATAACGATAGAAGAGAATTAAAGAAATTTGAAAAATTAGCAACTAAGGTAGAATCTTTAGGAGACGAGTACGAAAAATTATCTGATGAGCAACTCCAAGCAAAGACACCAGAATTTCGTAAGCGTTTAGAAAATGGTGAAACGTTAGATGATATTCTACCAGAAGCATTTGCTACAGCACGTGAAGGTGCAAAAAGAGTGTTAGGATTATATCCTTTCCGTGTTCAAATTATTGGTGGTATTGCACTTCATTACGGTAATATTGCCGAAATGATGACTGGGGAAGGTAAAACATTAACTGCTACTTTGCCAGTTTATTTAAATGCCCTAACGGGGAAAGGTGTTCATGTAGTAACAGTTAATGAGTACCTATCTAGTCGTGATGAAAGTGAAATGGGGCAATTATATAAGTGGCTCGGTTTATCTGTAGGTTTGAACCTTAATTCGATGTCTGCAGACGAAAAGAGAGACGCTTATAATTGTGACGTTACTTATTCAACTAACTCTGAGTTGGGATTTGATTATTTAAGAGACAATATGGTTGTCTACAAAGATCAAATGGTTCAACGTCCACTTAATTATGCAATTATCGATGAGGTTGACTCAATTTTAATTGATGAAGCAAGAACACCATTGATTATTTCCGGACAAGCAGAGCAAGCAAACAGTGAATATATTCGTGCTGATCGTTTTGTTAAAACTTTAGTTGAAGATAAAAGTGATGACGATGTAGATGATGATGAAGACCATGGTGACTACAAGATTGATTGGCCAACTAAAACAATTAATTTGACCAATCAAGGAATTAAAAAGGCTTGTGAACACTTTGGTTTGAAGAACTTGTATGATATTGATAACCAAGTCTTAGTTCACCATATTGATCAAGCTTTAAGAGCTAACTACATTATGTTGAAAGATATCGACTATGTGGTTCAAAATGGTGAAGTTATGATTGTTGATTCTTTCACTGGACGTGTAATGGAAGGCCGTCGTTATTCTGATGGACTTCACCAGGCTATTGAAGCAAAAGAAGGAGTTAAGATTCAAGAAGAGTCTAAAACTCAAGCAACTATCACTTACCAGAATTTCTTTAGAATGTATAAGAAGTTAGCAGGTATGACAGGTACAGCGAAGACGGAAGAAGAAGAATTTCGTGAAATCTATAACATGGAAGTAATCACTATTCCAACTAACCGTCCAATTGCTCGTAAAGACTTGCCTGATGTTTTATATCCAACTTTAGATTCTAAATTTGAAGCTGTAGTAAAAGAAATTAAGGAACGTCACGCAAAAGGACAACCGGTATTGGTCGGTACTGTAGCTATTGAAAGCTCTGAACGTTTAAGTCAAATGCTTAATCAAGCAGGTATTCCACACGCAGTTTTGAATGCTAAAAACCATGCTAAAGAAGCAGAGATCATTATGAATGCTGGTCAAAGAGGAGCAGTTACAATTGCTACTAACATGGCTGGTCGTGGTACTGATATTAAATTAGGACCAGGTGTTAAAGAATTAGGCGGTTTAGCTGTTATTGGTACTGAACGTCACGAGTCTCGTCGTATTGATAATCAGCTTCGTGGTAGATCCGGTCGTCAAGGTGATCCTGGTGTAACAAGATTTTATCTTTCTCTAGAAGATGATTTGATGAAGCGTTTTGGTGGAGATCGAGTAAAATTATTCCTTGATCGAATATCTGATAATGATGATGATAAAGTCATTGAATCACGTATGATTACTAGACAAGTTGAATCAGCTCAAAAGCGTGTTGAAGGTAACAACTACGATACTCGGAAGCAAACTTTGCAATACGATGATGTTATGCGTACACAACGTGAAATTATTTACGGGGAAAGAATGCAAGTTATTTCTGAAGAAAAATCATTGAAAAATGTTTTAATGCCAATGATTAAACGGACTATTGATCATCAAATTGATATGTACACCCAAGGCGACAAAAAAGATTGGCGTAATGATCAAATAAGAGACTTCATTTCCTCTGCCATTACTGATGAAGAAACTACTAAAAAGCTTAATATGAAGCACTTAAGTGCGGAAGAACTTAAGAAGAGACTTTATCAGATTGCAGAAGACAATTATGCTGAAAAAGAAAAGCAACTTGCTGATCCTGAGCAAATGTTAGAATTTGAAAAAGTTGTTATTTTGCGTGTTGTAGATGAACGTTGGACTGATCATATTGATGCCATGGATCAATTACGACAATCTATTAGTCTAAGAGGATATGGACAACTAAATCCATTAGTTGAATATCAAGAAGCTGGCTATAGAATGTTTGAGGAAATGATCAGTAATATCGAATTTGATGCCACCCGTCTATTTATGAAGGCTCAAATAAGACAAAACATTAGTCGATAAAAACAAAGGGAGGCAGATAATGTCTCTCTTTTTTGCTATTATTAAAGTAAAAATTAATTTTGTAATGTGAGGAAAGTAAAAATGGAGATTAGCGAAATTCAAGCAGAATTAAATGATCTTAGTCCTAAATTAGAGCATTTCAGGAGGTCTCTTTGACTTCGATTCATTGAATGAGGGTATTGCGATTAATGAGCAAAAAATGGCAGAACCTGGTTTTTGGGATAACCAAGAGCAGGCTCAGAGTTTAATTAATGATACTAATCGAATGAAGGAAAAAAGTGAAAACTTTAAGCAACTTGAAGCAAAATTCGATGATGCTCAAACTGCTTTAGAGTTACTTAAAGCAGATCCAGATCCTGAATTGAGTGAAGAATTATCTGAAGAAATGGTGTCATTATCACAAAGTTTTCATGATTATGAATTATCATTATTATTGTCAGATAAATATGATCAACATAATGCTCTAATGGAAATTCATCCGGGTGCTGGTGGTACTGAAGCTATGGATTGGGCTGATATGCTTTTGAGGATGTATCAACGCTATACAGTTAGCCATGATTTAAAATTTGAAATTGAAGATTATGAACCTGGTGAAGAAGCTGGTGTTAAAAGTGTAAGCATCCGGATTCAAGGAAAAAATGCTTTCGGATTACTTAAATCTGAAAATGGTGTTCATAGATTAGTAAGAATATCTCCTTTTGATTCGGCAAAAAGACGGCATACATCTTTTGCTTCTGTCGAGGTAATACCAGAGATTGATCAAAGCATTGAGGTTGATATTAATCCAGATGATTTAAGAATTGACGTTTATCGCTCAAGTGGTGCTGGAGGTCAGCATATTAATAAGACTTCTAGTGCGGTTCGAATTACCCACTTACCAACTGGTATTGTTACCTCATCGCAGGCTCAGAGGTCTCAATTGCAAAATAGAGAAACTGCGATGAATATGTTACGGGCAAAGTTATTCCAGCTCGAAGAAGAGAAGAAAAGAAAGCAGACAGAAGAACTTAAAGGTAATCAAAAAGAAATTGGTTTTGGTTCTCAAATTCGTTCTTACGTTTTTCATCCTTACAATATGGTAAAAGATCATCGAACTAATTTTGAAACTAGTGATGTAAATGGTGTAATGGATGGAAAACTAGATAATTTTATTTATGCCTACTTACAGTGGCTCTTAAGCCAAAAAAATCCGAACTAAAGTTTAAGGAAAAGATCTATGGGATTTGTAACTATTTTAATATTAGTATTAGCTGCTTTGGTGATTTTAAGTATTTTATTTTCAATATTTAAATTCTTTATTGGCTTGTTACCTGTTGCTATAATTGTTGCCTTGATTATTTGGCTACTCGCTAAGTTTTCTGGCAATAAAAAAGATACAGATGAAACTAATAGCCATAATCCAGTGCAGCCGTCCACTAATAATCAAAAGCGAAAGAAAGCACGAGATGTTTCAGTCAAAGATGTAGAAGATAAAGAGGATAACAAAAATGGTTGAAGCAGTTAAAGTAAGTGAATTAGTAAAAGATCTTCCTTCACTTAGAGTGGTTGAAGGAAAGGAATATTTAGATCAAAAATTAATTAATACTTCTGATATTTCTCGTCCAGGTTTAGAATTAACAGGTTATTTTGATTTTTATCCTAAAAATAGAATCCAATTGCTAGGAAGAACAGAAATTTCTTATAGTGCACGTTTAGATCATGATTTGCGTGAGCGAGTATTTAACAAAATGGCAACTCCAGAAACGCCTTGCTTCATTGTGTCACGAGGTTTACCAATTCCTTCAGAAATGCTTGAAACAGCTGAGAAAGAAAAGATACCTGTTCTTTCTAGTAATATGGCTACAACACATTTATCAAGTGTCATTACTCAATTTCTAGATGAAAAGCTTGCGCCTCGAAAGAGTATTCACGGTGTTTTAGTAGAAATCTATGGAATGGGTGTATTGATTATTGGAAATTCTGGTGTTGGTAAGTCAGAAACAGCCCTAGACTTGGTAAAACGTGGACATCGGTTAATTGCAGATGATCGAGTTGATGTATATCAAAAAGATGACAAGACTGTAGTTGGAGAAGCTCCTAAAATTCTAAAGCATTTAATGGAGATTCGCGGAATTGGAATTATTGATGTAATGAATCTTTTTGGTGCTGGAGCGGTTAAGGACAGTACTGAAATTCAATTGATAATCTGTTTGCAAAATTGGGATCCAAAAGCTAATTATGATCGCTTAGGATTTAATGAAAAAACGCGTGAGATTTTTGAAGTAGATGTGCCGCAAGTAACTGTTCCAGTTAAAGTCGGACGGAATTTAGCTATTATTATTGAAGTAGCTGCTATGAACTTCAGAGCTAAGAAAATGGGTTATGATGCTAGCCAAAAATTTGAACAAAATCTAACTGAACTAATTTCAGATAATTCTAAAAAAGACGAAGGTGACAGCAGGAAATGAGTTTAGCCTTAAATCCTGTAGCTTTTAATCTAGGGCCGCTTCAAGTTAAGTGGTACGGTATTTTAATGGCTACTGGAGTTTTAGTAGCAACCTTAATGGCAATTAATGAAGGAAAGAAAAGGCATATTATGCCTGATGACTTTATTGACTTTCTCCTATGGGCAGTTCCAATTGGTTTTATTGGGGCCCGAATATATTATGTAGTTTTTGAATGGGGCTACTTTTCTCAACATCCCGATCAAATAATTGCTATTTGGAACGGTGGTATTGCTATTTACGGTGGTTTGATTGCGGGACTAATTGTATTATTAATTTTTTGTCATCAACGAATGCTACCGCCATTTCTAATGCTTGATATCATTGCTCCAGGTGTAATGGCTGCCCAAGTAATTGCTCGGTGGGGTAATTTTATGAATCAAGAAGCACATGGTGCTAAAACAACCTTGTCTTTCTTAGAAAGTCTACATTTGCCTCATTTTATTATTCAGCAGATGTACATTAACGGTTCATATTATCAACCAACTTATTTATATGAGTCGACTTTAAATTTAATTGGTTTGATTTTGATTTTGAGTTTACGTCATAGAAAACATCTTTTTAAGCGTGGAGAAATATTTTTAGGTTATGTAATTTGGTATTCTGCTGTTCGCTTCTTTGTTGAAGGAATGAGAACAGATAGTTTATACATTGCTAATACTATTAGAGTTTCACAAGCATTGAGCTTGATTTTATTTTTTGGTGCAATTATTCTTTGGATTTATCGTCGTAAGATTGTAAAACCAAAGTGGTATTTGGCTGGCAGCGGTTTAAAATACCCGTATAATAGAGATTGAAAGAAATAATTTTTTATAGAAAGTTTGAGTAAAAAAATGGCAAAGATTGCAGTTTTAGGTAATGGTTCATGGGGTTCTGTTCTTGGTTCAATGTTAGCTGATAACGGAAATGATGTAGTATTGTATGGAAACATTGACAGTGTTAACCAAGAAATTAATGAACATCATACCAATACTCACTACATGAAAAATTGGAAACTTAATCCTAATGTACCCGCTACTGGAGATTTAGAAAAAGCATTGGATGGTGCCGAAATTGTTTTATTTGTTTTACCAACTAAAGCAGTCCGTATCGTTGCTAAAAATGTACGTAAAATATTAGATAAAACTGGCGCTACTCCTTTATTGGTAACTGCAACTAAAGGAATTGAACCCGGGAGTAAAAAACTGATTTCAGATATTTTAACTGAAGAAGTTTATCCAAATGATAGTGAAAAAATAGTAGCTATTTCAGGACCTAGTCATGCTGAAAATGTAGCTCAAAAGGATTTAACTGCAATTGCTTGTGCATCCATTAGTGAAGAGAATGCTAAGAGAGTACAAAAAGTATTTTCAAATAACTATGTCCGTTTCTACACCAATGATGATTTAGTAGGAGTGGAAGTAGGTGGTGCAGTTAAAAACGTTATTGCAATCGCTGCTGGTATCTTAGTGGGTAAGGGGTATGGTGACGATGCAAAAGCTGCTTTAATGACTAGAGGCTTGGCTGAGATTACTCGTTTAGGAGTTAAGTACTTCGGCGCAAAACCAATGACTTTTTCCGGTCTTTCTGGTATTGGTGATTTAATCGTAACGGCTACTTCATCTAATTCTCGTAATTGGCGTGCTGGGAAGCAAATCGGTGAAGGAAAGAGCCTGGACTATGTCTTAGAAAATATGGGACAGGTTGTGGAAGGTGCTACTACTGTTAAAGCTGTCCATGAATTAGCAGAAGAAAAGAATATTGATATGCCGATTAGTGAAGCAATTTACCGTGTTCTTTACGAAAATGCTGATGTTGATGAAGAAATTAAGACAATGATGGGAAGAAACCCAAAGCCTGAAATTCAACTTTAGGCAAAAAGATTGCAATTTTATTTTTTAATAGTAAGATATACTTACGAAAAGTAAGAATTGAGGCGAGAATATGTCTGAGAAAAAGACTTATGATGTAATCGTAATTGGAGCAGGTCCTGGTGGATTGACTGCTGCATTATATGCCGCTCGGGCCAACTTAAAGGTTGTAATTCTTGATCGCGGTATTTATGGTGGTCAAATGAATAATACAGCTGGTATTGATAACTATCCTGGCTTTGTAGATATTCAAGGACCTGAATTAGGTGAGAAGATGTATCAGACTGCAACAAATGCTGGAGCTGAATTTGCGTATGGCGATGTTCAAAGTATTGAGCAGGATGGTAAGAAGAAAGTTGTTAAAACTGACTCAGGTGAATATGAAGCTAATGCTGTTGTTATTGCAACTGGTGCAATTCATAAGCATCTTGGAGTACCAGGTGAAGAAGAATATGCTGGAAAAGGTGTCTCTTACTGTGCGGTATGTGATGCTGCTTTCTTTAGGGATGAAGATGTTGCAGTAATTGGTGGCGGTGATTCTGCTATTCAAGAAGGCCTTTACTTAGCTCAATCAGCTAAGTCGGTTACTGTTATTCATCGTCGTGATCAACTTCGCGCAAAGGCTGAATTACAAAAGAAGGCCTTTGAAAATGATAAGATGAAGTTTATCTGGAATGCTCAGACTGAAGAGATTGTTGGTGACGGAAACAAGGTAACTGGTGTTAAGTATAAGGATAAAGAAACTGGTGAAGAAAAAGAAGTTAAAGTAGCTGGTGTATTTATCTACGTTGGTATTCAACCACAAACTGCTGTCTTTAAAGACTTGGGTATTACTGATGAACAAGGTTGGATCTTAACGGATGATCATATGCGTACTAAAGTTGATGGTATCTTTGCCTTGGGTGATGTTCGAGCAAAAGAACTCCGTCAAATTGCAACGGCAGTTGGTGAAGGAAGTATTGCTGGTCAAGAAGTATATAACTATTACCAAGGCCTCGATGAAGATTAAGGTCATAAATGAAAAGCTGTCTATCAACGATAGACAGCTTTTTTGTATATAAAATTATTTATATTATGAAAGAATCGATAAATTATTTACTTAAGTAATAAATTATTCAGTAATAGCAGATTAATTAGGATTATGATAGAGTATTTTTGAATAGAAAAAGTGGTGGAAAATATGACAACAATTAAAGAGATAGCTGCTAAATCTGGATTTTCACCGGCAACTGTATCACGCTTATTAAATAATGATCCACGTTTGTCAGTTACTCCTGAAACGAAAAGTAAAATATTAAAAGTAGCCAATGAATTAGGATATTTTAAAAAGATTAATAACGTAAGTGAGTTAAAGCCAGAAATAGCATTGCTTTATCGAGTGAATGGAAATGAACAACTTCAAGATGAATATTTTTCTTTTTTACGGGATGCTGTCAATAAAGTGGGGGAAGAAAAAGGTATTAAATTAACTTTATTCACTGAATTTAATAAGTTAATACACCAAGCTTCAATTTTTCAAGGTTTTATTGGAGTAGGAACAGCTGAACTTACCTATAAAGAATTAGAAAAACTACACGATGTTTTACCCAATGGTGTCTTTATTGATATTAATCCTGCTCCACAATTATTTGATTCAGTTCAGCCTAATCTTGAATTAACTGTACAGGATGCAATTAAGAAATTGATAGCGCATGGTTATAATAATTTGTGCTATATCGGTGCTGAAAGCTTTACTTTAGACCATCAACCGCAGCGGGATATTCGAGAGATTACGTTTACGGAGTATTGTAAAACTCAAGGTATAAAAAATGTTAAGGTTTTTGCTAAAGGAATCGTTAGTGTGAAAAATGGCTATGATTTAGCAAAAGAAGTAGTTAATAAATTAGGGGAAAAGTTACCCGATGCTTTTATTATTGCATCCGATACATTAAGTGTGGGTGTTTTGCAGTACTTTAACGAGGTAGGAATTAGAGTACCAAAAGATACTGCTATTATTAGCATTAACAACATTGATGTCGTAAAATATGTTTCACCACCGCTCACATCATACAATATTGATCAAATTGCTTTGAGTAAGTTAGCAATTTCTGTTTTACTTATGCGAATTACTAACTCAGATTTGCCAAAAGTTCATTTAACCATGAATACTAATTTAGTTATAAGAAAAAGCTTTAACGAAGTGCATTAAAAATTTAATGCACTTTTTTTATAAAAAATAGTAAATTTATTTACTAAAATGATAAATAGTTTTATGATTATTTATGAAAACGATTACACATGACTGATTAATTTACGAGGTAAAGATTATGAATAAAGATGAATTGATTAAAAATTATCAAAAAGTATTTAGTAAAAATGAAAAAGACGTATTTTTTTCACCAGGTCGAATTAATGTAATTGGAGAGCATACTGATTATAATGGGGGCCATGTTTTTCCGGCAGCTATTAGTCTAGGGGTTTATGGTGTTTATGGTCCAAGAAATGATAATAAAGTTTGTCTTTATTCAGGTAATGTAGACGGTGAAATTGTAGAATTTGACTTAAATGACGATACAGTAGAAAAAGATGATCGATTCTGGGCAAATTATTTTAAAGGAATGATAACTTATTTACGACAAAGAGAAGATGGAAATAAGATTAATCATGGCTTTAACCTGTATATTAAGGCTGATTTACCTTCCGGATCGGGTTTATCTTCAAGTGCAGCAATTGAAATGTTAATGGGAATGATCTTAAAAGATGAATTTGATTTAGATATTGATCGGCCAGATTTAGCCCGACTCGGTCAAAAAACAGAAAATGAATTTGTCGGTTTAAACTCGGGAATTATGGATCAATTTGCCTGCATTATGGGTAAGAAAGATAGTGCAATTTTCCTTGATTGCAACACCATGGAATATGAATACATGCCTCTTAAGTTAGGAGACCATGAGATTATTATTATGTCCACCAATAAAGAGCATACTCTGGCCGATTCTGCTTACAACGATCGGGTAAGAGAATGTAAGAATGCCTTGGAAAAATTGAAAACTAAGCTTGATATTACTTCTTTAGGTGAATTAGATAGTCAGACTTTTGACGAATATGCATATTTAATTAATGATGAGACAGAAATAAAACGTGCTCGTCATGCAGTTAATGAAAATGAAAGAACGATCCGAGCAACTAAGGCAATGAAAAATAATGATCTTGAAAAATTGGGCCATTTGATAAACGCATCCCACATTTCTCTCCACTATGATTATGAAGTAACAGGTAAAGAACTGGATACACTAGCAGAAGCTGCTTGGAAACAAGATGGTGTTTTAGGTGCCAGAATGATTGGTGGCGGTTTTGGCGGCAGTGCAATTGCAATTGTGAAAAAAGATAAAGCAGAAGCGTTTAAGAAAAATGTTGGTAAAATATATCGCGATAAAGTAGGTCATGATGCAAGTTTCTATGACGCAGAAATTGTAGATGGAACTAAGAAAATTTAAACTTAAGGAGCTACAAAAATGAAAGTTATTGAAAAATTTGCGCATGAAGTGATTGATAGTGGAACGTATAAAGAATTAGATTATGTTTACCTAGTTAATAAAATTAAGGCTTTGGTAGGAGATGAAGATGAAGAATATGATGAAAATCTATCTCCTGTAAAGCAACTTGTGCAAATAGCTGTAGATCAAAAAAAAATCCCTGATGATATTACCTCACGTGAAGTTTTGAATGATGAATTATATGATTTAAAAATACCAGCACCTTCAAAGGTAAATGAAATTTTCTGGGAAAAGATGCAAAAGTCGCCTAAGACTGCAACTGATTGGTTTTATCGACTTTGTGTTGACAATAATTATGTTAAAAAAGAAGCTATTGCTAAAAATATTGTTTTTTCTGGAAAGAGCTCTAAGAATCATGAATTGGAAATAACAATTAATCTTTCAAAACCTGAAAAAGATCCTAAAGCAATCGCAGCTGCAGCTCATAATGTGGAAAACAAGTACCCCAAATGTGCACTGTGTTTAGAAAATGAAGGGTATCTAGGTGGATATGGAAAAAATGCGCGCAGCAATTTGCGAATAATCCGGATGATGATCGGAGGTCGACCTTGGGGCTTTCAATATTCACCGTATGCCTATTTTAATGAGCATTGTATTTTCTTAGATCAAAAGCATATCCCAATGATTATTAATCAACAAACTTTAATTAATTTAGTTGATATTGAAAAGCAGCTGCCTGAATATTTTGTTGGTTCAAATGCAGACTTACCAATTGTTGGTGGTTCAATGCTAGCCCATGAACATTACCAAGGTGGACGTCATATTTTTCCAATGATGAAGGCTAAAATTAAAAAAGAGATTTATTTTGAAAAATATCCTGAAGTTAAGGCTGGTATAGTTGATTGGCCAATGAGTGATCTACGCTTGATTAGTAAAAATTCATTAGATCTAATTGATTTAGGGAGTAAAATTATTGATTTTTGGGATCATTATAGCGATCCAGCTCGTCAAATTAAAGCTTTTGAAGGTAATAGTAAACATCATACTGTTACGCCAATCATGCACCGTGAGGGAGAAAGTTTTATTTTAGATTTAGTTCTTCGTGATAATAATACTAGTGATGAATATCCATTAGGAATTTTCCACCCACATGCTGAACTTTGGCACATTAAAAAAGAAAACATTGGTTTAATCGAAGTAATGGGTAGAGCAATTTTACCCGGAAGACTTAAAGGAGAATTAGAGGAAGTTAAGAAGTATTTACTTAATCAAGATAATCAAATAGCTGATAGTCACCTTGATTGGGCTAGAAAACTGAAAACAGATTCTCAGATTACCAAAGAAAATGTTGACCAGGTTTTACAGCAAGCTTTAGTTGAAATATTTGATCGAGTACTCGAGTGTGCGGGTGTTTTTAAGAATAATAGAGATGGAGAAATAGGTTGGCAAAAGTTTACTGATGCTTTGATAAGCGAGGTAGATAGGTAAATGAAAAATAGTTTTAAAAAGTATGGACGTAAAGATAGCCAAGATTTGTGTGAGATCAGCCTTGAAAATGATCATGGAGTGCAGGTTAATCTTCTCAATTATGGCGCCACTTTAGAGAAAATCTTATTGAATCAGGAGAATATGATCTTGACTTTGAATAGTCCAGAAGATTATTCAAAAGAAAGAAATTTTTTAGGTGGGACAGTTGGTCGGATTTGTGGTCGCGTTCGTCTAGGACAATGGAAACATGGAAGACAGATCCAGCAATTACCTCAAAATGATGGAAAAAATCATATTCATGGAGGCCGTGGAACTGACATGAAGATTTGGAATTTTAAGCTAAAAAATTCTGATCAAGAAGCTCAAGTTGACTTTTTCCTTTTTGACGTAGATGGTACTAATGACTATCCGGGTAATATGAAATTACATGCTCGTTATAAGTTAGATAATGAGAACAACCTAACTTATATACTTACGGCTGTAAGTGACCAATTAACAATTTTTAATCCAGCTAATCATACTTATTTTAATTTAGGAGAAAAAGCAGCTGACTTAGAACTACAACTTGCAGCTGACTATTACTTGCCTGTTGGTGAAGATGGCTTACCGAATCAAGGGATGAAAAATGTCAAAAATACTCCTTTTGACTTTAGAAAGAAAAAGAAAATTTCTCTAGCTTTAAACAGTGATGATGATCAAATTAAATTGCGTAATGGTTTAGATCATCCTTTTATCTTAAATGGAATGCAGCCGGCTGCAATCTTAACATCAAAAAATCATCAAATGATTATGACTACGAATGCACCTGCAATTGTGATGTATACAGCTAATCACTTTAATCATACTGGTGTTGCAAATAATATTGGACAGTATGATGGAATTACATTAGAAGCCCAATGTCCACCTGCGGAGGGAGCCGATTTAGGAGAGATTACGTTACTTCCTTATGAAAAGTTTGAACGTAAAATCAACTGGAATTTCAAGTGATTATAAAGTAAGGGTCATAAGTATCTTTGATGCATAGAAAAATTTTATGGTTATATGATAGCAATTTCACAATGAGTTGCGTTAAAATAGCAGATGAAACCATAAAATTTACGTAAAGGGGAAATTATGAACGCAAAAGAAATTTATAGTCAATGGACTAATGCAAATAATTTACCTGATTATTTAAAAGATCAATTAAATGATCTAGGTAAAGATGAAAAGTGGATTGAAGATGCTTTCGGACAAGATATTAATTTTGGTACTGCCGGGATGAGAGGTAGACTTGAACCTGGTACAAACAGAATTAATTTGTTTACTGTGGGAAGAGTAACCGAAGGTCTTGCAAGACTAATTGATGAAAATGGTGAAGAAGCTAAGAAACGTGGCGTTGCAATTTCTTTTGATTCACGTTATCACTCAAGAGAATTCGCCGAACACGCAGCTCGTATTTTAGGTGCACATGGAATTCATGTATACTTATTTGATGATTTGAGACCAACTCCTGAATTATCATTTGCTGTCCGTCACTTAAATACCTTTGCTGGAATTAACATCACTGCTTCACATAATGCTAAACAATATAATGGTTATAAGGTTTATGGTGAAGACGGTGCTCAGATGGCGCCAGAAAATGCAGATCGCTTGTTTGCTTATGCTCAAAAAGTTGATGACATTTTTAGCGTTAAAGCTGCTCCCGTGGAAGAACTACGGGTTAATGGCACGCTACAATTGATTGGTGAAGATGTAGATGAAGCATACTTAGCTCGTTTAAAGGATGTTACTGTTGGTCCTGAAATGGTTAAGGCTAATGCTGATAAATTAAAGATTATCTATACTCCACTACATGGTACTGGAAAGATGCTGTATGATCGCGCCTTCAGACAAGGTGGTTTTGACAATGTGATTCCAGTTCCAAGTCAATCCATCATTGATCCAGAATTCCCTACAACTATCAAACCTAACCCAGAATACCGTGATGTATTTGAACCAGGATTTAAACTAGCTAATGAAGTTAATGCAAATGTTATTATTGCGACTGACCCAGATGCCGATAGAATGGGTGCTGCTGTTAGAAAATCAGATGGTGATTTCCAAGTTTTAACTGGTAATCAAATTGCTACATTAATGGCCTATTACTTATTAGTTCATATGAAGGAAAACGGAACTCTTTCATCCGACTATGAATTAGTAACTTCAGTAGTTTCAAGTGCACTTCCATTTAAGATTGCTGATGATTTCCGTATTAAAACTAAGCATGTGCTAACTGGATTCAAGTACATTGGTGAAGAAGTTGACCGAATGAATAAAGAAAATGACGGTAAATTCTTGATGGGATTTGAAGAAAGTTACGGTTACTTATTCAAGCCATTCGCAAGAGACAAGGATGCTATGCAAGGTGCACTAATGTTTGCCGAAGTAGCAAGTTACTATGCATCTAAAGGAATGACTGTTTTTGATGGATTACAAGAAATCTGGCAAAAATATGGTGTAGCTTACGAAATTACTAAGGCTATCGAAATGCCCGGTATTGGTGGTCAAAAGAAGATGGCTGAATTAATGAGTAAGTTACGTAAAGAACATTTAACTGAAATTAATGGTGCAAAAGTTGTTAAGATTCAAGACTTCGAAACCCAAGAAACCATTGAAGATGGAAAGAAAACTCCATTAGCTGGTTTTCCTAAGTCTAATGTTTTGAAGTACTTCTTAGATGATGAAACTTGGGTTGCTCTTCGTCCATCAGGAACTGAACCTGTAATTAAGGCTTATGTTGGAGTAAATAAGAAAGATATTGAAACTGCAGAAAAGGCCGCAGAAGAGTATCAAGATGCATTAGCTAATTTATTAAAGTAATGCAAAAATAGTGCGAAAATACGTTCGCTGTAGTAAAATAAATACGTTATATAGAAGTTGGGCTATTTTAGTCCAACTTTTTTTGCGGAGGAAGAAAAATGATTAGACGACAAAAAAATAAAAAATTTGAACTTGTCTCTAAATTTCAACCAGCAGGAGATCAAGAACAAGCAATTAAAAAGTTGACTGATGGATTTGAGCAAGGAGAAAAAGCACAAATCCTTGAAGGTGCTACTGGAACCGGTAAGACTTTTACTATGGCGAATGTAATAGCTAAGTTAAATAAGCCAACTTTAGTAATTTCTCATAATAAAACTTTAGTTGGTCAACTGTATGGTGAATTTAAAGAATTTTTTCCTAAGAATGCCGTGGACTATTTTGTGTCTTATTATGATTACTATCAACCGGAAGCTTATGTACCACAATCTGATACTTATATTGAGAAAGATTCATCAATTAATGATGAAATTGATCAATTGCGTCATAAGACCACTAGTGATTTAATGTCGAGAAATGATGTAATTGTTGTAGCTTCAGTATCATGTATTTATGGTTTAGGTGATCCAAGAGAATATGCGGCTAGTGTAGTCTCCTTATCTGAAGGTCAAGAGATTAGTCGAGATGTGTTATTGCGAGATTTAGTTAATATTCAATATGATCGTAATGATATTGATTTTCAGCGTGGACGCTTTAGAGTACGTGGTGACGTAGTAGAAATTTTTCCAGCGGGATATTCTGATCATGCATTTAGAATTGAATTTTTTGGTGATGAGATTGACCGAATTGTTGAAGTGGATTCTTTGACCGGTGAAGTAATTGGAGAGCGGGAACAAGTTTCTATTTTCCCAGCCACTCACTTTGTTACTAATGAACAAATTATGGAAAGAGCTTTGGCCTCAATTAAAGATGAAATGAATATTCAGGTGAAAAAGTTTGAAGGGGAAGGAAAACTTTTAGAAGCTCAACGAATTAAACAAAGAACCACTTATGATATGGAAATGATGAGTGAAGTTGGCTACACTAATGGAATTGAAAACTATTCTAGACACATGGAAGGACGGAAAGCTGGCCAACCACCACATACTTTGTTAGATTTCTTCCCTGATGACTTCTTAATTTTAATTGATGAATCACATGCCACCATGCCAGAATTAAAGGCAATGTACAATGGAGATAGAGCACGTAAGCAAACCTTAATTGATTATGGTTTTAGACTTCCATCTGCTTTAGATAACCGACCTTTAAAATTAGAAGAGTTTGAAAAACATGTAAATCAAATCATGTATGTATCAGCCACCCCTGGTGATTATGAACTTAATCAAACTGATCATAAGGTTGAACAAATTATCCGTCCTACTGGATTGCTTGACCCCGAAATTGAAGTTAGACCAATTAAGGGACAGATTGATGATTTAGTTGGTGAAGTTAATAAGCGTATTGAACGTGATGAGCGCGTTTTTGTTACAACTTTAACTAAGAAAATGGCGGAAGACTTAACCGACTATTTGAAAGATTTGGGAATAAAAGTACGGTATCTACATTCTGATATTAAAACTTTAGAACGTCTTGAAATTATTAGAGATTTAAGACTAGGAAAATTTGATGTACTGATAGGGATTAATCTTTTGAGAGAAGGTATTGATGTACCTGAAGTCTCTCTAGTTGCAATTCTGGATGCTGATAAAGAAGGTTTTCTCCGTTCTACCAGACCTTTAGTTCAAACAATTGGTCGGGCTGCTAGAAATTCAAATGGTAAGGTAATTATGTATGCTGATTCGATTACTGATTCAATGCGTGAAGCAATTGATGCTACGGAGAGAAGACGTAGTCTACAAATGAAGTTCAACAAAGAGCATGGCATTACTCCTAAAACTATCGTTAAACCAATTAGAGATGTAATTTCTATCACTAAAGATAGTGAGGATAAAGAGAATAAGGAAAGTTTTGCTGACTTAAACTTTGATGAATTGACTAAGAAACAAAAACAAAATATGATTAAGACTCTAACTGCACAAATGCGGGAAGCTGCTAAGAAACTGGACTTTGAAGAAGCAGCTAACTTGCGTGATGCAATTATGGACTTAAAAAAACAGGTGCATGAAAAGAAAAAGTAGAGGAGGATAGTTAAATGGCAAATGATAAGATTGTTATTCACGGAGCACGGGAACATAATTTAAAAGATATAAGTTTATCAATTCCAAAAGATAAATTAGTGGTTATTACTGGTTTATCAGGTTCTGGAAAAAGTTCACTGGCATTTGATACCTTATACGCTGAAGGTAGAAGACGATATGTGGAATCGTTATCAAGTTATGCTAGACAATTTTTAGGACAAATGGATAAAGCTGATGTTGACTCAATTGATGGATTAAATCCCGCAATCTCAATTGATCAAAAGACAACATCACATAATCCGCGCTCAACAGTTGGAACTGTAACAGAAATTAACGATTATTTACGTTTATTATGGGCTCGTGTAGGTCATCCAATTTGTCCAAATGATGGAACTTTAATTGAAAGACAAAGTGTAGATCAAATGGTAGATCGAGTAATGGATTTGCCTGAAAGAAGTAGAATTCAAATTTTAGCTCCAGTTATCCGGTCTAAAAGAGGAGAACATAAAGAGGTATTTAAGCGAATTCAGCGTGCAGGGTATGTACGGGTAATTGTAGATGGCGAAATGCATGAAATTACTGATGAGTTTGAGTTAGATAAAAACAAGCGACACAGTATTGATATTGTTGTAGATCGTTTAGTTGTTAAAGAAAATATTCGTAGTCGGTTATTTGATTCGGTAGAAGCAGCCCTTCGTTTAGCTGATGGTTACATGGATGTTGATGTAATTAAGGGCGAACGCATTAATTTTTCAGAATACTATGCTTGTCCGATTTGTGGTTTTACTGTTGGTGAAATGGAACCACGGTTATTTTCATTTAATGCACCTTTTGGAGCTTGTCCTGATTGTGATGGACTAGGGATGAAGCTATCTGTAGATGAAGATTTGGTAATTCCTGATAAGGATAAGTCATTAAATGATGGAGCCTTAGTTCCATGGGCTAATTCTAAGTACTATACGGCTATGTTAGAACAAGCTTGTACAGCCTTGAAAATACCTTTAGATAAACCATATAAAAAATTAACTAAAAGACAAAAAGATTTAATTTTAAATGGATCTAAAGGAAAGAAAATTAAATTCCATCTTGAAGGAGATTTTGGAGTAAACGATACAGTTCAAGAATTTGAAGGAATTTTAAATAATATCAATCGTCGATATCATCATCCAATGTCTAAATTCATGCGGGATGCAATGGGTAAGTATATGACTGAACTTACTTGTTCAACTTGTCATGGTAAAAGATTAAATGAAAAAGCTTTAGCAGTGAAAGTAAATGGTAAAGATATTGCTGAAGCATCTGATCTTTCTATTGCAAAAGCATTAGAATTTTTCAATTCAGTTAAATTAAGTGAACAAGAAGAAATGATTGCTAAACCGATTTTGAAAGAAGTACGGGATCGCTTAACATTTCTAATTAATGTTGGTTTAGACTATCTTACTCTATCTCGTTCTGCTGGCACTCTATCTGGTGGAGAAGCGCAAAGAATTAGACTAGCAACTCAAATTGGTTCTAATTTATCAGGAGTCATGTATATTCTAGATGAACCATCGATTGGACTTCATCAGCGTGATAATGATCGACTTATTTCTTCTCTTAAGAAAATGAGAGATCTTGAAAATTCACTAATTGTAGTAGAACATGATGATGAGACCATGAAACAAGCTGATTACTTAGTTGATATGGGACCTGGAGCAGGAGTATACGGCGGAAAGGTGATGGCTGCTGGTACACCTGAAGAAGTAATGGAGAATCCACATTCTTTAACTGGAGAGTATTTGTCTGGTAAAAAGATTGTTCCAGTTCCTCTAGAGCGAAGAAAGGGTAACGGTAAAAAAATAACTGTTACTGGTGCAAAAGAAAATAATTTAAAAGATATTTCTGTTGATTTTCCTTTAGGTAAATTAGTTGTTGTAACCGGAGTATCAGGGTCCGGAAAATCAACATTAGTTAACTTGATTTTGAAACGTGCTTTAGCACAGAAGTTAAATAATAATTCTGCAAAGCCCGGTAAATATGAGTCAATTAAGGGATATAAAAATATCGAAAAAATTATAGATATTGATCAAAGTCCTATTGGACGAACTCCACGCAGTAATCCAGCCACATATACTAGTGTATTTGATGATATCCGTACTTTATTTGCACAGACTAATGAAGCAAAAATGCGTGGATATACCAAGGCTAGATTTTCTTTTAACGTTAAGGGAGGTCGATGCGAAGCATGTCATGGAGATGGAATCATTAAGATAGAAATGAATTTCCTGCCTGATGTGTATGTTCCTTGTGAGGTTTGTCACGGAACAAGATATAACTCAGAAACTTTGGAAGTAACCTACCGTGAAAAAAATATTTCTCAAGTTTTAAACATGACAATTAATGAAGCATGCAAATTCTTTGAAAATATTCCAAAAATTCATCGTAAGTTACAAACAATTGTTGATGTAGGATTAGGATATGTAAAGTTAGGACAATCAGCAACTACTCTGTCTGGTGGGGAAGCACAAAGAATGAAGTTAGCTTCTGAATTACAAAAACTTTCTACTGGGAATAATTTCTATATCTTAGATGAACCTACTACTGGGTTGCACACTGATGACATTAAACGTCTGTTAGAGGTACTGCAACGCTTAGTTGATGAAGGAAATACCGTTTTAATTATTGAACATAACTTAGACGTCATTAAAAATGCAGATTGGCTAATAGATTTGGGGCCTGAAGGAGGAGATGGCGGTGGACAAGTTGTGGCTACTGGTACTCCAGAAGAAGTTGCTCAAGTAAAAGAAAGTTATACTGGCCAATATTTAAAACCTGTCCTTGAAAGAGATACTGAGTTAACTAAGCAAATGATAAATAATAAAAAGGAGCAAGGAGAAAGTTAATGGTGTTTTAGAAAATTAAGTGTAGAATATTATCTGGGAGGATATAAAAATGAACGACATTTATAATTCTAGACATCAAGGCTTTGATTGGGGCTCATTTATAGCAGGGATTTTGTTTGTTATAGCATCGTTCTTGTTATTACGCTACCCTGGTCGTGGTTTACAAGCATTTGTATTTGTATTTGGTATTTTATCAATCTTACAAGGTCTAATTTGGATTTCAGCATATGTTAAATTTCATAATATTTTTGATTTGAGCTGGGTAACAATAATTTCTGCAATTATTGATATTGTAATTGGTGTTTTGTTCCTATGTTCACGTGAAATTGGGGGATTAACTTTAGCTATTTTATTTGCTATTTGGTTCTTAGCTGATTCGATTATTGGGATTATTTTCTCATGGCACTTACGTGAATATTCAACTGGTTACTTTGTTCTTTGCTTAATTTTAAACATCATTAGTTTAATTATTGCTTTTGCTTTACTATTTAACCCAATGTTAGCCGCTATTACTTTAGTTTACTTAGTAGCATTTTGGTTAATGGTATTTGGAATCAATGAAATTTTTGTTTCATGGATGCACAGATAAAATTAAAAAAGTCGTATATCATTGGAGACGTTTCCAAAGATGACGACTTTTTATTTTATTTCAAAAATGGAACACCCGGTATGTTATAATATCGATTAAGGAGGGATAATTATGGCTGAACAAAAGAAACAATTATTGATTGTTACTGGCATGAGTGGCGCGGGTAAAACTGTGGCAATTAAAGCATTAGAAGATATGGGATATTTCGTGGTAGATAATTTACCACCAGAATTATTGGGAAGTTTCTGGGAATTAATTAACAATTCTTCGGATTTTAGTAAGGCAGCAGTAGTTGTTGACTTGAGAGTAAAGAGTTTTTATAAAGATTTGGTTGATGAAATCAAGTCTTTGGAAGATAGTCAAAATGTTCAGTCAACAGTCTTGTTTTTAGATGCTTCAGATGATGTCTTAGTGTCTAGATATAAAGAAACAAGACGTTTGCCCCCTTTGGCTCATACAGGTCGATTGCTTGATGGAATTCAAGAAGAAAGAAATATCTTATCAAGAACAAAAAACATTTCAAATATAATTATTGATACTTCTCATCTTTCTACTAAAGAATTAAAGACAAAATTAGTAGATAAGTTTGGAGACAATCGAACTCGGACATTTTCAATTGAGGTAATGAGTTTTGGATTTAAATATGGTATTCCAATTGATGCAGATATTGTGATGGATGTAAGATTTTTGCCGAATCCATTCTACATTCCTCAACTTAAACCATTTACTGGTTTAGATCGTCGAGTTTTTGATTATGTAATGAGCAAGAAAGAAACTAAAGAGTTTTATGTTAAGTTTTTAGATATGTTGGAGACGGCTATTCCAGGATATATTGCTGAAGGAAAAGAAAAATTAACTATTGCAATTGGTTGTACAGGTGGTCAGCACAGAAGCGTTTCAATTGCACGCCAATTAGCAGTTGATTTAGCTAAAAAATATCCTGTTGATATTTCTCACCGAGAGATTAGTCGTTATATTGGACAATAAAGGAGCGGAGATGGCGTACGGAGAAAATAAAATTGTACGTGTCATTCGTGGACGTCGCCCTAAAATTGTTGTTATTGGCGGAGGGACAGGTTTACCTGTGATTTTGAATGCTTTAAAAGAGCAAAACGCTGATATAACAGCTATTGTTACTGTGGCTGATGATGGCGGATCGTCCGGTGCAATTAGAGATTATATTAATGTGGTGCCACCAGGGGATATAAGAAATGTATTGGTTTCTTTATCTGATTTACCACAAGAAGAAAAAGATATTTTTCAATATCGATTTAATTCATCTGACTCATTTTTTGCAGGTCATGCAATTGGAAATCTAATTATTGCTGCCTTAGATGAAATGCAGGGAAATATTTTTGATGCTGTTCAATCCCTATCTAGAATGATGCGAATTGATGGAAGAATCTTTCCTGCTTCGAATGAGCCTTTGACTTTAAATGCGGAATTTGTCGATGGAACAACTGAATCAGGAGAAACAGAAATCACATCAAAAGACAAGAGGATTAAACGTGTCTGGGTTACCGATACTGACTCAGATGAAGAACCTAAAGCTGTGTTGCCAGTTTTAGCAGCTATTATGCAAGCAGACGCAGTAGTTTTAGGACCGGGTAGTTTATTTACATCGATTTTACCTAATTTGATGATTTCTAATTTAGGGGATGCTGTAAGACAAACTAAAGCTGAAGTAATTTATATTTGTAATATTATGACCCAGCAAGGTGAAACAGATCATTTTACAGCAGCTGAGCATGTGCAAGTTATTAATGACCACTTAGGAGGCCATTATATTAATACAGCTTTGGTTAACGGCGCTAAGATTGATATGACTAAATTTAACCCAGCTGATTATGATGCTTATCTTGAACCAGTAAGGAATGATTTTGCCGGATTGAGGGCTCAAGATTGTCGAGTAATTACAGCTGACTTTATCGATCAACATAGTGGATTGGTTTTTCATGATGGAAAAAAAGTAGCTGATGAAATTTTGAATTTAGCTTTTGAAGCATATTGTCGAAGACAGAAGGAACAGGACTAGTTAATGGTTTCATACGCAAGTGATGTAAAAAAAGAACTTACAAGTCTGCCAGTTCATCCCGAACACGCTAAGGCAGAATTAGCAGCTTTTTTGCGAATGAACGGAGTACTTAGCCTGCACGATCATCAATTTAGTTTGGATATTACAACTGAAAATCCAGCGATTGCAAGGAGAATATTTTCTCTTATTAAGACTGCTTATGGAATTGAACCTCTATTAATTGTTTCTAAGAAGATGAAATTAAAGAAAAATTATCAGTATTTAGTTAGACTTCAAAAACAAGTTCATGAAATTCTAACTGACTTAGAAATTTTTGATAGTAATAATGGTCTTATTACGGGAATTCCTGAAAAGATTATGTCTTCGGAACAAAGAGCAATGTCCTATTTAAGAGGAGCTTTTTTAGCATCTGGAAGTGTAAATAATCCAGAAACTAGTCGCTATCATTTAGAGATTTATTCTCTTTATGAAGATCACAATCAAGATCTATTAAAGTTAATGAACAATTTCTTTTATTTAAATGCAAAAGAAACTAGGAGACGAAGTGGCTATATCGTCTATTTAAAAGAAGCAGAAAAAATTGGTGATTTTCTCCATATAGTTGGTGCAGTGAACGCAATGCTAGCTTTTGAAGATCTGAGAATTATGCGTGATATGCGTAATTCCGTAAATCGTTTAGTGAACTGCGATACAGCTAACCTAAAAAAAACTGCGAATGCGGCAGCTAAACAAGTTGAAGATATTCAATTGATTGAAGAAAAATTTGGCTTAGAAAATTTACCTGAAAAATTAACTGTATTAGCTCGTTTTAGGTTATCGCATCCCGAACTTTCTCTTAAGGAAGTTGCAGCGCAAGTACCTGATGGGCCAATCTCAAAGTCAGGGGTTAATCATCGTTTTCAAAAAATTCGTGAAATAGCGAAACAGTTAAAGGAAGAAAATTAAATAAAAAAATAGAGCTCACTATGTGAGCTCTATTTTTGTCTGACAAAATTAGTCTTTCTTTTGATTTACCAAAATTTCATCGATTAAACCATAGTCTTTAGCTTCTTCAGCAGACAAGTAATTGTCGCGTTCAGTATCCTTAAGGATCTTATCAAGAGGTTGACCTGTGGTTTCATGTAAAATTTGGTTAAGTTTTTTACGACTCTTCAAAATTTCATTAGCTGCAATTTGAATGTCAGTTTGTTGACCTTGTGCACCACCTAATGGTTGGTGAATAAGAACTGTTGAGTTTGGTAATGCAAAACGTTTACCTTTAGTTCCACTAGTTAAAAGAATGGAAGCCATAGAAGCAGCCATACCAATGGCAATTGTAGATACATCTGACTTGATGAAGTTCATTGTATCCATGATTGCTAATCCAGAGGTAATAACACCACCTGGAGAATTAATGTAAAGAGAAATATCTTTAGTGTTATCTTGTGCATCTAAGAATAAAAGTTGAGCAATGATGGAATTAGCCATTTGGTCATTAATTTCACCACTAAGCATAATGATTCTATCTTTTAATAATCTTGAATAAATGTCGTAAGCACGTTCACCACGTGCGGTTTGTTCAATAACTGTAGGTACGAGCATTAATTTTACCTCCTAAACAAAATTAGCACTCTAATAAGTACAGTGCTAATTAAATCACTTACTTTTAATCATGTCAACTGATGAAGCTTAATTTTATGTAGAAAAAATGACCGATATACTTTTATATCGGCCATTTGTAATTAATCCATTAATGGATTATTACCATCTTCTCTTTTCTTGATTGCCGGTAAAATCAATCCTAAAGCAATCAAAATAATTGGAGTAATAATATTAAGGAAAAGTGTAAAGGGATCAGGAGAATAAATTCCTAAAACACAGCATGCAGCTGTTACAATGAAACACCAAATTCCCGCAGTGTATGCAAGCCCTTGATTCTTTGTCATTTGATAAGAAGTATCAAATTTTGTTTGTTGCTTTCTAAGAGCGATATAGGCTGCAAATACCCATAAATAACGCATTGGCATTGTAGTGGAATTTAATTTAACTAATTGCGCCATAACAGCTTGTGCATCTGGTAGTAAAGCTTGAGCTGCAATTAAACCACCGGAAAGGATAACAACCATCCAAATACCATTGATATATGCTCCATATTTATTAACTTTAAGTAGTTTCTTAGGGATGAAGTTTTTGGCTTCTTTACTGCCTAATAACATTCTAAGTGGAGCATCGATACTAATAACCAAGGTAGAAAATTGGCCAATAACGTTACACCATGAATAGATATACATAAACAAGCCACCAACATGGTAATATTCACCTAAACGTTGGAATGCCATATAAGCACCGTTTGAAATATATTCATTTAAATTATTGTTAACAACTTTAGGATCAAACATCAAAGCCATGGCAAATGTTCCTAAAATAGCAGAAATCATAACCATAATAGCAAGAGCCATCATTGCTTTCGGGAAGTTTTTTGAAGGGTCTTTAACTTTATTTACATAAGGAGATATTTTTTCACATCCACCAACAGCAAAAACTAGAATTGAAAGAGAAGTTAAATACTTAAGATTGAATGTTGGCATTAAACTTTTCCAATTAAAGTTAATTGAATAATATCTTGCGTGAGGATTAATTGCTGGAGCAGCAAACATCATAATGATAAACAAAATAGACATGATAAACATTGAGGATCCAGCAATAGTAGCTAAACTCTTAAGAACTGGAATTCCTTTACTAGTGACCCAGCAGAAAAATAGAAAAACTACTAAAGTGGCAAGTTGCGTCCACGCTGTTGGAAGACCATCATACCATTTGGTATTTCCAAAAATACCCCAAGCCATCGCTCTTAAGCCACCCGTACCCTTACTTGAAATATAAACGACGTGACAAGCCCAATAGGTCCATCCGGCATAATATGCCCATTTTGCACCCATGGTTGCATTGACCCAAGATGAGACACCACCATTTGCATTTTTAAAGGTAGCTCCCAATTCTCCAACCATTAATGCATACGGAACAAAATAGAGCAAAAACATTAGAACCCAGCTGAAAACAACTTTAGTACCGTCGAAGTAAACATAACCGTTTACAACATTGCCAAAGCCCCAAACAGTTGAAAATGCCATCATTGCCAGTGTAGGCCAAAGCATTTTTTTGGCATTAGACTTTTTTTCTTCTTCGATCATAAAATAACCTTTCTGTCTATGTACATAATTAACACCAATTTTAATTATAACGAAAATGCTTACAAATGATAGGTTATTTCTAAATAAACCGAGTAATTAAATTATGAAAAAACAGCCAGCAAATGCTGGCTGTTTCTATTATGCGCCCCCTGAGAGTCGAACTCAGATTTTAAGAACCGGAATCTTACGTGCGATCCATTACACTAAGGGCACGACAAACTAAAATAAGTATATCAGAAAATATAGAAAGTACAAATTAATTATTCTGAATGATATATCTTGAATTTAAAAAAAGATATTGCTATACTAAAAACTGTCGAGAGAGAAATGTGAATTGAAATATAGTTAATTCGCGTCTCTCTAATATTTTTAAGCTTTTTGGGTCGCTTACCGTCATATGGTGGTATCATTTTTGACCCAATAGAGGGAGCGAGCAATGGACTCGGATTTAACCTTGTTGCAAAGCTTAGTTCCTGATGTTTTAAAAATAATTCGGCAACGTTTTCTTGTTCTTGAACAGATTTCGCTGTTAGCTCCAGTTGGGCGAAGAGTTGTTGCTAAAAAATTAGGATTAAGCGAGCGCAATGTGCGAACTGAAACTGATTATCTGCGGCAGTTAGGACTCATTAATATCCAGAGCTACGGTATGGAATTAACTGATAAAGGAAAGAGAACTTTAAAGGAAGCTGCTCCTTTAATCGATCGTTTGTTTAATGCTAGTCAAACTGAAATTGAATTGGCACAAAAATTAGGGATCGATCGAGCTATTATTGTTCCTGGTGACATGGATCGACAAGAGCGCGTTGTTGACTTAATGGGTGAACAACTTAACTCTGCGCTTGATTTACTTTTACCATTAGGAAAAAGTATTATTACTGTTTTAGGTGGTACTACTGTGGCGGGAGTAGCCCATCATCTTTCTCCTAAATTAAGCCGCTATCGGGATTTGTTATTTGTTCCCGGAAGAGGAGCAGTTGGAGAAAGCGTTGAAATCCAGAGTAATACTGTTGCTCAGATGATGGCATCTGAGACAGGTGGAAAACATAAAGGGTTATATTTACCCGAAAATGTTTCATCTGAGGCCTTGACTTTATTGCTTCAAGACACAGATATTGCGAATGCGATTTCAAACATTTATAATAGTGATATGGTGATACATGGAATTGGTAGAGCAGATGTCATGTCAAAAAGACGTGGCTTAGATGTAATGACTAGTTCCAAGCTTCGAAATGATGGAGCTGTGGCCGAATGTTTTGGGTATTTCTTTGACCAACAAGGTAGACTTGTAAAACGTATCCCACGGATCGGTCTTCAATTAGAAGACTTAGATAAAATACCCCATGTATTTGCAATTGCTGCTGGGGCTAGTAAAGCTTCTGCAATTGTAGCTTACATGCATCATGCTCCTAAACAAACGTGGTTAATCACGGATGAAGGAGCCTCAAACTTGGTTTTAAAGGGGAAGTAATTCCCGTTTAAAATAAATTGTTACTTACATATTTCCTAAGGAGGAATATAGGATATGACAGTTAAAATTGGTATTAACGGTTTCGGCCGTATTGGTCGTTTAGCATTCCGTCGTATTATGGATTTAGGCGAAAAGTCTTCAGATATTGAAGTTGTTGCAATCAACGACTTGACTACTCCAGCACTTTTAGCTCACTTACTTAAGTACGACTCAACTCATGGTACTTTCAACCACGAAGTTTCAGCAACTGATGACTCAATCGTAGTTGACGGTAAGAAGTACCGTGTTTACGCTGAACCACAAGCACAAAACATTCCTTGGGTTAAGAACGATGGCGTTGACTTTGTTCTTGAATGTACTGGTTTCTACACTAGCAAAGCTAAGTCAGAAGCTCACCTTAAGGCTGGTGCAAAGCGTGTATTAATTTCTGCACCTGCAGGTTCAGACTTGAAGACCATTGTTTACGGCGTAAACGATGATACTTTGACTGCTGATGACAAGATTGTTTCAGCTGGTTCATGTACTACTAACTCATTAGCACCAATGGTTAATGCTTTACAAAAAGAATTCGGCATTGAAGTTGGTACTATGACTACTATCCACGCTTACACTTCAACTCAAATGCTTTTAGATGGTCCTGTACGTGGTGGTAACTTACGTTCTGCACGTGCTGCAGCTATCAACATTATTCCTCACTCAACTGGTGCTGCTAAGGCTATTGGTCTTGTTGTTCCAGAATTGAACGGTAAGTTGAACGGTCACGCACAACGTGTTCCAGTTCCAGATGGTTCTGTAACTGAATTAGTTTCAATCTTAAGCAAGGATGTAACTGCTGACGAAGTTAACGAAGCAGTTAAGAAGTACGAAAGTCCTTCATTTGCATACAACGACCACAACATCGTTTCTAGCGACGTTTTAGGTATGACTGCTGGTTCAATCTTTGACCCAACTCAAACCATGGTAACTACTGCAGGTGACAAGCAATTAGTTAAGACTGTTGCTTGGTACGACAACGAATACTCATTCACTTGCCAAATGGTTCGTACTTTATTGAAATTTGCTACTCTTTAATCATTAATTGTTTATTACTGATTTTAAGTAAGCAGACGAGAGAAGGCGGAGGGAATTACTTCCTCCGCCTTTTTTCAAATAATCTATCGGAGGTAAATTAGTTTAAATGGCTAAATTAATCGTTTCAGACCTTGATCTTAAAGGTAAAAAAGTTTTAGTTCGTGTTGACTTCAATGTTCCAATTAAGAATGGTGTTATTGGTGACGACAACCGTATTGTTGCTGCATTACCAACTATTAAATACATCATTGATCACGGTGGTAAAGCAATTTTGCTTAGCCACTTGGGTCGTGTTAAGTCAGATGCTGACAAGAAAGAATTGTCATTACGTCCAGTAGCAGAACGTTTAAGTGAATTATTAGAAAAGCCTGTAACTTTTGTACCAGAAAACGAAGGTAAAGAAGTAGAAGAAGCTATCGACAACATGAAGGATGGCGACGTTGTTGTTCTTGAAAACACTAGATTCCAAGATATTGACAACGACTTTGGTAAACGTGAATCTAAGAACGATCCAAAGCTTGGCGAATACTGGGCAAGTCTTGGTGATGTATTTGTAAACGATGCATTTGGTACTGCTCACAGAAGTCACGCTTCAAATGTTGGTATTGCAACTGCTATGAAGAAGGCTGGTAAGCCTGCAGCAGCTGGTTACTTACTTGAAAAGGAAATTAAGTTCTTAGGTGATGCTGTTGAAAATCCAGTTCACCCATTTGTAACTATTCTTGGTGGTGCAAAAGTATCAGATAAGATTGGTGTTATTGAAAACTTAATTCCTAAGTCAGATCACATTTTAATCGGTGGTGGTATGGCTTATACTTTCTTAGCTGCACAAGGTCACAAGATTGGTAAATCATTGTTTGAAGCTGACAAGGTAGAACTTGCTAAGAGCTTGCTTGAAAAGGCTGGCGACAAGATTGTTCTTCCAGTTGATAACGTTGCAGCTACTGAATTCTCAAATGATGCTCCTCACGAAGTTGTTGGTGACGATATTCCTGACAACGAAATGGGTCTTGACATCGGTCCTAAGACTGTTGAAAAATTCAGAGATATCTTAAAAGATGCTAAGACTGTTGTATGGAACGGACCTATGGGTGCATTCGAAATGCCAAATTACGCAGAAGGTACTTTGGAAGTTGGTCGTGCATTAGCTGACTTAAAGGATGCTGTAACTATTATTGGTGGTGGTGACTCAACTGCTGCTGCTAAGCAATTAGGAATCGCTCCTAAGATCAGCCACATTTCTACTGGTGGTGGTGCTTCACTTAACTACCTTGAAGGTAAAGAATTACCAGGAATCGCTTGTGTTTCTGACAAGTAAAATTAGGAGGAATTTTTAATGCGTACACCAATTATTGCTGGTAACTGGAAATTACACATGAACCCTGAACAAACCATTGAATTTGTTAATGCAGTTAAGGGTAAGTTACCAGATCCAAGTAAAGTTGAATCAGTTATTGCTGCACCTGCAGTTGATCTTTATGTTTTAAAGAAGACTGCTGAAGGCTCAAACTTACATACTGGTGCAGAAAATGCATACTTTGAAGTTGAAGGTGCCTTTACTGGTGAAACTTCACCTAAAGTTTTGAATGAAATGGGTATTGACTACTGTATTATTGGTCACTCAGAACGTCGTGGTTACTTCCACGAAACTGATGAAGACATTAACAAGAAAGCTAAGGCTTTATTTGCTAATGGCGTAACTCCAATCATTTGCTGTGGTGAATCTCTTGAAACTCGTGAAGCTAACAAGCAAGATGAATGGGTAGTAGCTCAAATTAAAGCTGCTTTAGATGGCTTAACTGCAGAACAAGTTTCTAAACTTGTTATTGCTTACGAACCAATTTGGGCTATCGGTACTGGTAAGACTGCTTCTGCTGATCAAGCTGAAGAAATGTGCAAGACTATTCGTGAAACTGTAAAAGACTTGTACAATGAAGAAACTGCTGAAAACGTTCGTATCCAATACGGTGGTTCAGTAAAACCAGCTAATGTAAAAGAATTAATGTCTAAGCCTGACATTGATGGTGGTTTAGTTGGTGGTGCTTCTCTTGATCCAGAATCATTCTTAGCATTGGTAAACTACCAAGATTAATTAACAATTTATTTAAACGGAATTAGAAGAAAAAAGGAGAATCTCCATGTCTGTTATTACTGATATTCACGCACGTGAAGTTCTTGACTCTCGTGGTAATCCAACTGTTGAAGCTGAAGTTTACACTGAATTAGGTGGCTTTGGTCGTGCTATCGTACCATCTGGTGCTTCTACTGGTGAACATGAAGCAGTAGAATTACGTGATGGTGACAAGTCTCGTTTTCTTGGTCAAGGTGTTTTAACTGCTGTTGAAAACGTTAATGGTGAAATTGCAAAAGCTGTTATTGGCTTAGATGTAACTGATCAACGTTTAATTGACCAAACTATGATTGACCTTGACGGTACTCCAAACAAGGGTCGTTTAGGTGCTAACGCTATGTTGGCTGTTTCATTAGCAAGTGCACGTGCTGCAGCTGATGAATTAGGTTTACCTTTATACGAATACTTAGGTGGACCAAACGCTCATGTTTTACCAACTCCAATGATGAATGTTATTAACGGTGGTAAGCACGCCGATAACAACGTTGATATCCAAGAATTCATGATTATGCCAGTTGGTGCTAAGTCTCTTCATGAAGCTGTTCGTATGGGTGCAGAAACTTTCCATACTTTGAAGAGCTTGCTTCAAGAACGTGGTGAATCAACTGCTGTAGGTGACGAAGGTGGTTTTGCACCAAACTTGAAGAACAACGAAGAACCATTTGAAATTTTAGTTGAAGCTATTCAACGTGCTGGCTACAAGCCTGGTCAAGATATTTCTATTGCATTTGACTGTGCAGCTTCTGAATTCTACAACAAGGATACTAAGAAGTATGTGACTGTTGCTGACGGCCGTGAATACACTGCTGAAGAATGGACTTCACTTATGGAAGACATCGTTGACAAATACCCAGTTATTTCTATTGAAGATCCTTTGGACGAAAACGATTGGGAAGGTTGGAAAGTCTTCACTGAACGTTTAGGTGATAAGGTACAAATCGTTGGTGACGATTTATTCGTAACTAACACTAACTACCTTGAAAAGGGTATTAAGATGGGTGTTGCTAACTCAATCTTAATTAAGCTTAACCAAATCGGTACTTTGACTGAAACTTTTGAAGCTATTGAAATGGCTAAGGAAGCAGGCTACACTGCTGTTGTTTCTCACCGTTCTGGTGAAACTGAAGATACTACAATTGCTGATTTAGTTGTTGCAACTAATGCTGGTCAAATTAAGACTGGTTCAATGTCAAGAACTGATCGAATTGCTAAGTACAACCAATTAATGAGAATTGAAGAAGCTTTGGGTTCAACTGCTCAATACAAAGGAATTCACAGTTTCTACAACTTACACAAACAATTTTAATTAATAGTTGAAATAAAAGAAAAAGGGACGTTGCTTTAGGTGACTCCCTTTTTCTTTTAGCATTCACTGGCTAAATATGGTAAAATCAGTACAGTAAGAAATTTAGGTAATGGAGGCAGCGCTTTGTATAATATCGTCATGACGCTACTCATCATTGTTAGCTTTTTAATTATTATTGCTACGTTGATGCAGCCGCAAAAGCAACAAGATGCCTTAAACGCATTGTCCGGCGGTGCAGTATTTAGCGGCCAGACAAAGAAGCGTGGATTTGAAGCATTAATGGAAAGGATTACCGCTGTATTATTGGTTCTCTTTTTTGCTCTTGCTTTGATCTTGGCAGTACTTTCATCCAAGTAAAAAAAGCCTTCCGGTCACAGGAGGGCTTTTTTAATTTCTTTTAACTTAACTTATTTTATAAAGAAATTGAGGCAATTTATATAATGACACAGAATGAACGAGTTTTAGCTGATGTTTATGAAACATTTAGACATAATCCTCAAGAACAATATGATGTGGATCAACTTGAAAATGATCTTAGTCGTAGCCAAAGATTGAATTTTCCTGATTTGGTTAAAGCTTTAACTTTTTTAGAGCATAGTAAAAAGATTGTAACTGATGGTCAGGGAAAGTACCAGTTGAATCAATTAAACACTGTTGCTGAAGGTACCTTTAAGGCAAATGATAAGGGATTTGGTTTTGTCAGATTTGATGATGAAAGCATGGAAGATGCCTTTATTGATAAACATAATACCAAATTTGCTATTGATTGGGACCGCGTTAAGGTAAAAATTATTGCTGGTGCTAATCCATGGAATGGCAAAGGTCCAGAAGGTAAAATCGAAGAAATTACTGAACGTGGTGTAGAAACTTTAGTTGGAGAATTTCATCCATATTCTGATGAAGTAGTGAAATCAAGTGGATTTTACGGTTATGTTGTTAGTGAAAATAGAAAATTAAAGAAATATAAAATTAATATCACTGATAATGGTGTTAAGCCACAAATGGGTGATATGGTGAAAATTTCTATTACTAAATATCCTGATGAAGATCAACCAGATGAAATGCAGGGTGTAGCACTTCTCACAATCGGTAATAAGAATGATCCTGGTGTTGATATCATGTCAATTGTTGTTGATAATGATATTCGGACTGATTGGCCTGAAGAAGCAATGGATCAAGCAAATAACATTCCTGATCATGTAACTGAAGAAGAAAAAAGTAAACGGGTTGATATTACCGATCAACCAGCTGTAACAATTGACGGTGACGATTCTAAAGACTTTGATGATGCAGTCGTAGTTTGGAAACTCCCTAATGGTAACTATCACTTAGGAGTACATATAGCTGATGTATCTCATTATGTAAAAGAAGGCACACCGCTAGATAAAGAAGCTTTTGCTCGTGGTAACAGTACATATTTAGTTGATCGTGTTATCCCAATGCTTCCATTTAGATTATCAAATGGTATTTGTTCTCTTAATGAAGGTGTAGAACGTTTAGTTCTATCATGTGATATGGAAATTACTCCAGAAGGTAAACGTGTTGGATATAGAATTTATCCATCAGTTATGAAGTCACATGGACGTTTAACCTACAATAATGTTAATAAAGTTCTTGACCCAAACAATCATGAAAAATTAGAACAAAAGTATTCTGATGCAGCTCCGATGCTTCATGAAATGGCTGATTTACATAATATTTTGTATAAAAAACGTCACCAACATGGTGCTATTGATTTTGAAGAACCAGAAGCAAAAATTGTAGTCGATGATAAAGGTAAGCCAACTGATATTGTTCTTCATGAACGTGGCACTGCTGAAAAAATGATTGAATCCTTTATGTTGATGGCAAATGAAACAGTTGCGGAAGACTACTATAAGAAACATGCTCCTTTCCTTTATCGTGTACATGAAACGCCAGATCAAGAAAAAATGCAATCATTCTTTGAGTTTGTAGGTGCATTTGGGTTAAATGTGAAGGCTGATCCAAGTGATGTAAAGCCAAAGGATTTACAAAAGATTGTAGCTAAAACCGAGGGTACACCTGAAGAAGCTGTTGTTCAAATGATGATGCTTCGTAGCTTAAAGCAAGCACATTATTCTCCTGAACCACTGGGTCACTTTGGTTTGGCAGCTAAGTACTATACTCACTTTACTTCACCAATTCGTCGCTATTCTGATTTAATGGTTCACCGTATGATTCATGAATATGCGAATGAAAATATGGATCAAGATATTCAAAAGCACTTTAAGGCACAACTTCCAGATGTTGCTGAACAAACTTCAACACAAGAAAGAAAATCAATTGATACTGAACGAAGTGTAAACGATCTCAAGATGACTGAGTTTATGGCTGATAAAGTTGGTCAAACATTTGATGCAATTGTTTCTTCAGTAACAAGTTTCGGAATGTTTATTCAATTGCCAAATACTGTTGAAGGTTTAATTCATATTTCTAATTTAAACGATGACTACTATAATTTTGATGAAAAATCATTAACCTTAACTGGACGTAATTCACATAAGCAGTTTAAGATTGGGATGCCAATAAAAGTTAAGTTGATTAGAGCTGATGTGGAGCAACATCAATTAGACTTTGAAATTTATGATCCGAATGCACCAAAACGTCCTCAAAGAAGTAATAATCGTGGAAAACGTAGCTTTGATAAAGGACGTAAAAATGGTGGAAATAAGAGAAATAACAACACTTCTCACGTAAATAATGGCCATAATTTTAAGATTCGTCATCGTAAAACAACAGCTGTCAAGTCTAATAAAAAATAATTAGGAAGAAAACGATGAAACAAAAAGCAGATAATTTGATTGCTCAAAATAAAAAAGCAAGTCATGATTATTTTATTAAAGAAACTCTTGAAGCCGGAATTGCGTTAACTGGAACTGAGATTAAATCAATTCGTGCACGTAGAATTAATTTGCGGGACGGATATGTTCAAATTATTAATGGATCTGCTTTTTTAGAAAATGTTCATATTAGTGAATATAAAGAGGGTAATCGCTATAATCATGATCCTTTACGATCACGGCGCTTGTTGCTTCATAAGAAAGAAATTGCTCGTCTAGCTGGAATTCAAGCTCAACAGGGAATGGCTATTATTCCTTTAAAAGTCTATTTAAAGCATGGATTTGCCAAGGTTTTAATTGGTGTAGGACAAGGTAAGAAGCAATATGATAAACGTCAAACTATTAAAAAGCGTGATCAAGACCGTGAAATTCATCGTAAGTATGGGATTTAGTAGGTGAATTATAAATGATTAGAAAGGCAAAATTAACTGATTTTCCTTTAGTTTATCCAATTTTGAAACAAATCTTTGATGAGATGGATATGGATACTATTAAAGCTCTTCCAGAGAGTCAATTTTATGATTTAATGAAACATGGCTTTTATTCCCCTCATTATCGTTATTCGCATAATCGTATGTGGGTAGAAACCGATGATTTAGATCGACCAATTGGTTTAATAGTAATGTATGGTTATGATGATCAAGGTCTGATTGATATCTCATTAAAAAGTGCATATCCGAAAGTTGGGTTACCTCTTGACGCAGTCATTTTTTCAGATAAAGAAGCACTACCACATGAATGGTATTTAGATGCTATTGCTGTTTCTCCAAAACACTGGGGAAAAGGAATTGGACAGGAGTTAATTAAAATTGCTCCCGATATGGCAAGGCAAAAGGGATATAAAAAGATAAGCTTGAACGTTGATCAAGATAATCCTAGAGCTGCTCGCTTGTACGATTATATGGGCTTTAAAACGACTTCTACCATGACGATCGGAGATCGTATGTATGATCATATGGTTAAAAAAGTTAATTAAAATAAAAGAGAATCAATCATTGAAGAAAGATTGATTCTCTTTTTGTTATTAAATTTAAAGAAATATTTAAAAATAACGCTAATTACATTATTAATGTTGCACACCGTTTAAGAACCTGTTAAAGTAATAAAACTATGTAAGATTGGAGAGTGATCATAGGTTAGCTTAGAAAGGAAATTAGAATGAAATGCTGGATGAATTACAACGAGTTCAAATAGCTTTACATGATATGTTATCTCAAACGAATATAAAGAAAATAAATATTTCTAAACTTTGTATTGAAGCAGGAATTAGGAGAAGAACTTTTTATTTGAGATATGGAAAAATAAATAACTGTATTGAAGCTTGCATTTTGCTAGAGCTGAAAAAAGAATTACGTAAAAATGAAAAGAATAGTTTAAGACAAATTCTTAATATTTTATGTAGCTATATTCAAAAACATAAACAATATTTTTACAATGCATATAATTTAAGTGAAGAAAACTGCATGTGTGAAAAGATGAGAGAACATTTTTTTCAATATATTCGATCATATGTTTACAAACGAGGAAGTTTTTCAGAGCTTATACTTAAGCAATTGACTAATATCCTCTATGACCGAATCTGTTTTTGGATAAGTCATGGATGTAATAAAAGTTATAGTTATTTATTGGAAGATTTAGCAATCATTATTGAATTGATCGATTTTCAAAAGCATGTTTGTTCTCATCAATATCAAGTGTTTAATTTTTCACATTACTATTTAAACTATGATTAAGAGAGTGCATTAATTCGATTTTGAAAATTAAAAGTCGGCAAAAACAAGGGCTTAGTATGCCATTGTGTAAAAAGCAAACTAATTAAAATAATAAAGGGGACATCTTCAGGACGAGAGATATTACAGCTCCATGTAAGCCCCATATCGGTGACTAGCGAACAGACGCTAGCCACTTTTTTAATACCTGAGTAAAAGCCGTATCTACCTTGCTTTAGACTACCTTTGATCCAATAATTTAACCGAGTAATATAGAATAAATTAGTAAAACGACTATTAAGTTTCTTTACTTTGACTAGAGAATGATTGACCACATCAATACTATAACTTGCTAAAAGATGGTTAGAGTCTAAATAAAGTCGACCAATTTCATTACGGTTAATATCAGTTAGAATGATTGGTTGGTTAAATTCATTAAGATTACCCTTTAAAATATAAACTATTTCCCCTTGATCATTTTTTACTGGGATTTGACCACAAGTTTGACCATGTGTAAGTTGGACAGTATAACGCATAATTTCATCTACCTTTAGAAAAATTATGTTTATTTACAAAAATGACGAATTGCATATGCAACTCCATTATCATTGTTACTTTTGGTAATAAAGTTAGAAATTTTTTTGATTTCAGGTGCAGCATTTTCCATTGCTACACCTACACCAGCCATGCGAATCATTGATTCATCATTAAGATTATCACCAATGGCCATTACTTCATTTGGTTGATAGCCTTGCAGCCGTGCATAATCCATTAAAGCAATGCCTTTTTGAGCTTTAATATTGTTAATTTCAATATTGGTTGAAGAACTTGCAGTAACAATTAAGTCACCCATTTTGCCGATTTCATTACGAATATGTTTAAATACTTTAGGACCATCAGGATGAAAAGCAACAAATTTCATGGCTTCAAAGTCGGGTTTTTCAAGCAAATCTTTAAAGTCAGAAACGTATTTAATTCTCATGATTTCATCTGAACCAGCAGCAAAAGAAACCGCCTTTTTAAAAGTTAATTTTTTGTTGAGATCAACTAATAGATCAGAAAAGTTAGCAATTCTGCGCAAACGAGAATCGGAATAAACGTTATCAGCAGCAACTATCTCAAAGTAAAAACCAGAATCTTTGAGTAATTTATTAATCTTAATACTTTGTTCTTTAGGAATTGGCTCATTTACAATTAGTTTGCCAGCTGTATTAAAAACCAGAGCACCATTCAAATTAATAAATCCGGTATGAAGTCCTGCTTTAGCAAGTATTCCTTGGGATTCGGAAGGTGCCCGACCTGTTGCAACTAAAAATTCAACGCCTTTAGCTTGTGCTTCTTTAATAGCAGCGATGTTTTCAGATGAAATTTGCATTTGTTTATTTAACAACGTGCCGTCCATGTCACTTGCAATAAGTTTAATCATTTTAAGTCCTCCAATCTTTTATCTATATGATATCATGAACTTGGATTTCTTAGAGAGACAAGAGGATAGAATAAGTATGAAAAAATTAATTGGAAATGATTGGGATGAAGTTTTAGAACCGGTTTTTGAAAGTGAGAAGTATCAAGAATTACGTAATTTTTTAAAAGAAGAATATCAAACAAAACAGATATTTCCCGATATGTATCATATTTTTACTGCTTTTAAACTAACAAGTTTTGCAGATACGAAAGTTGTAATTTTAGGACAAGATCCATATCATAATCCAGGTCAAGCTACTGGAATGAGCTTTAGTGTTAATCCAGGAGTCCCATTGCCTCCATCTTTAAAAAATATTTATAAGGAGCTGTATGATGATGTGGGTGCAGTTCCAGTAAATCATGGTTATCTAAAAAAATGGGCCGATCAAGGCGTATTACTCCTAAATGCAGTGTTGACTGTACCCTATGGAAAGGCTAATGGACATCAAGGAAAAGGATGGGAAGTAATTACTGATGCAGCTATTAAGGCATTAAGTGATCGGGGGAAAGTTGTATTTATTTTATGGGGAAGATTTGCACAAAATAAAATTCCTTTAATTGATGAGGGAAAGAATGTAATTATCAAATCTCCTCATCCTAGTCCTTTTTCAGCAGATCGTGGCTTTTTCGGCTCACGTCCGTTTTCTAGATGTAATGATGCTTTAATTAAATTTGGTGAAAGTCCAATTGATTGGCAATTACCTCAAGAAGTACGTGTAGGAGACATGGCATAGTTTTTGTTTTGAGAAAAAGCTTTGAAATTGTAAAATATTATCTATAAATAAAAAAGAAAGGCTTAATTTGTTATGAAAGTATTTGACTCACTTAAGAAAAAAGCAGAAGAATCAAAGAAGGTAATTGTTTTTCCAGAAGGAAACGATGATCGAATAATAAAAGCTGCTGTTCGCCTCGAAAAAGAAGGCATTGTTAAACCACTTTTACTGGGAAAGCCTGATGAGGTAATAGAGACTGCTCAAAGCTTGAATGTTGATTTAGGTTCAATTGAAATTATTAATCCAGCAGTTTACCCAGATTTTGAGAAAATGTGTCAAGACTTCGTTGAGTTAAAAAAAGGAAAGAATACTTTAGCAGAAGCAAAGGAAATCCTCCAAGACGTTTCTTACTTTGGCACAATGTTAGTCTATGAAGGGAAAGCGGATGGGATGGTTTCAGGAGCTACTCATTCTACTGCTAATACTGTGCGTCCAGTACTTCAAATTATTAAGACTAAAAAAGGCATGAGTCGTGTTTCAGGAGCCATGATTATGGAACGCGGAGATGAAAAGTATATTTTTGCTGATTGTGCTATTAATATTGATCCAGATAGTGAAACGCTAGCTGAAATTGCTTATCAATCAAGTAAAACCGCTGAAATGATTGGCCTTGAGCCAAAGATTGCAATGCTTAGTTTTTCAACTAAGGGATCAGCAAAGGGTCCAATGGTAACTAAGGTGCAAGAAGCGACTGCATTAGTACATCAAAAATATCCAGAATTGATTTGTGATGGAGAATTACAATTTGATGCTGCAATTGTCCCTCGGGTTGGAGAAGCAAAAGCCCCAGGTTCTGCAGTTGCTGGATATGCAAATGTATTTATTTTTCCAGAACTACAATCCGGTAATATTTCTTATAAAGTTGCAGAGCGTTTAGGTGGATTCAGCGCCATTGGTCCTGTATTGCAAGGTCTTGCTGCTCCAATTAACGATTTGTCACGTGGATGTAAGACGGAAGATGTATATTTATTAGCTATTTTAACTGCTGCACAAGCTAATATGGAGAAATAAAATGAACTCATTAGAAATAAATTCTGATGAACAGATGCAAAAATTAGGTAAGGCAATTGGTGAAAGTAGTAAGGGGCATGATTTATTGCTCTTATCTGGTGATTTGGGTGCCGGAAAAACTACATTAACTAAAGGAATTGCAAGAGCTTTGGGAATTAAACGTCCTGTTAAAAGTCCCACTTTTACAATTGTTAGAGAATATCGGGAAGGTAAGAGACCACTTTTCCATATGGATATGTACCGGCTAGAAGATGGAGATTTATCAAGTATTGATATGCCCGGATATCTAGCTGAGGATGGATTGGTTGTAATTGAATGGCCACAATTTATTATTGAAGACCTACCTAACGATTATCTCGAACTATCAATTAAGCGTGTAGATGATTCATGGGATTCTACCAAACGAATAGTTGAGTTTAAAGCTGTCGGAGAAAGAAACAAGGTTTGGTTGTCAGAAATAAAAAAATATTTTGAATAATAAAAATGGTTAAGCTTAGATGGGCTTAACCATTTTTTTGATTGGATCATCTCCGACACGTTTATTTTCTTCAATTAAAATACCTGCACAAGCTTCACTATCACTTAAAGCGTTGTGGTGATGCCATAGGTTAATATTTAAAGCGTCTGACACTGTATCTAGCTTGTGGTTAGGAAGATCGGGTTCGAATGCCTTACTAGTTGCTAAAGTATCAATTGCAAAGTAATGGGGGGCTGGAATATTATAGCGAGCCAGTGATTTTTCCATTACGCGGCAATCGAAGCGAGCGTTATGGGCCGCTACTAACATTCCTGGTTGATATAATTTTTTAATTTTTGGCCAAACTTCAGCCATTGTTGGTGCATTTTTTACATCTTCAGCTGTAATGCCATGAATTCTTATATTTCGTCCATCAAAAGGCATTTGCGGATTGATAACTGTATAAAAACGATCGACAATTTCATTATTTCTAACCATAACTAAAGCAAGAGAACAGGCACTTTCAGGATGACTATTTGCCGTTTCAAAATCCATTGCAGTAAAGTTCATTTTTATCCTCTGAAATAAAACATTATTTTTCTTTTTAGTATAACACTTAAGGTAGAAAACTATCCATTTAATGCGGTATGATTAAAGAGATGATTATTTAAGGAAAAGAGAGATAAAAATGCAACTAATGGATTTAAAAAAACAGGGGATCGATATTCAAGAAAATATTCCATTGAGCCGTTTTACGTTTACTAAGACGGGAGGACCTGCGCAGTATCTTGCTTTTCCTAAAAATTTAAATGAGCTAGAACTATTGGTAGATACAGTTAAAGAGAATAAGATTCCCTTAACTGTTATTGGAAATGCTTCCAACTTGATCATTAGAGATGGTGGTATTTCTGGATTAGTTTTGATTTTGACAAAAATGGACACAATTGTTGCAAATAAAGATGAAGCAACTATTACAGCTGATGCTGGGGCACGAATTATTGATACATCTGAAGCAGCATGTGAAGCTAGTCTAAGCGGTCTGGAATTTGCGGCTGGTATTCCAGGTAGTGTAGGAGGAGCAGTCTTTATGAATGCGGGCGCTTATGGCGGTGAAACAGAATTTGTTATTAAGTCTGTTCGTGTCTTAACTCGTGCTGGTGAATTTAAGACTTACACACATGATGAAATGGAATTCGGCTATCGCCACTCCGTGGTTCAAGAAACTGGAGATATTGTTGTGAGTGCTACTTTTGGTCTTGAGCCAGGAGATAAGTGGGCTATCAAAGCAAAGATGGAATATTTTAATGGTTTACGCAGAGCAAAACAACCACTAGAATATCCTTCTTGTGGAAGTGTTTTTAAACGTCCAGCAGGACATTTCGTAGGACCAATGATTATTAAAGCAGGTCTGCAAGGTAAAAGAATCGGTGGAGCAGAAGATTCAATGAAGCATGCTGGCTTTATCGTTAATGTTGGCGGTGCTACAGCTACTGATTATTTAGATTTAATTCATTTAATTCAAAAAACAATAAAAAAAGACTTTGGTATTGATTTACAAACTGAAGTAAGAATTATTGGAAAAGAAAAAGATTAGATACTAGTACAAAGCTACAAGTAACGGCTTGTAGCTTTTTTTATGAGATAGATGGTGAGAAAAAATTGAGCGATATTATTAAATTAAAGCATGTTCGTAAGGAATATGATGATGGTTTTGTAGCACTAAAGGACATTAATTTAACGATTGAATCGGGAAAATTTTATTCTTTATTAGGACCATCGGGTTCGGGGAAAACTACTATTTTAAGAATAATTGCTGGATTTAGCGAACCAACGAGTGGACAAGTTTTTTTTGATGGGAAAGATATTACTAATTTAGATGCTGCTAAAAGAAAAATTAATACTGTTTTTCAAAATTATGCTTTGTTTCCTCATATGAATGTTTTTGAAAATGTGGCATTCGGTTTACAGATCAAGAAAAAGGATAAGCAAGAAATAAAATTAGCTGTTAAAGAAGCTTTACACATGGTTCAATTGGATGGCTTTGCAAACCGAGAAATTTCTGAATTAAGTGGTGGACAGCAGCAGCGAGTTGCAATTGCTAGAGCAATTGTTAATCAGCCAAAGGTACTACTTTTAGATGAATCTTTATCTGCCTTAGATAAACGTTTAAGAAAAGATATGCAATTTGAATTACGTGAAATTCAAAAAAAGCTGGGGATTACTTTTATTTTTGTTACTCATGATCAAGAGGAAGCCCTAGCAATGAGTGATGAAATTTTTGTTTTAAATGAAGGGAAAATTCAACAAAGTGGTAGTCCGGTTGATATTTATGATGAACCAGTTAATGACTTTGTTGCTCGCTTTATTGGCGATTCTAATATCTTAAGTGGACGAATGATTAAGGATTATGAAGTAGAATTTGTAAATCATCGTTTTGAATGTGCTGATGCAGGTATTAAACCTGGTGAAAAGGTAGAGGTCGTTTTAAGACCTGAAGATTTAGATATCACTGATATTGAACATGGAAAACTAAGAGTTGTGGTTGAAAGTCAGCTCTTTTTAGGAGATCATTTTGAAATTAAGGCTATTGATAGTGACGAGAATGAATGGTTAATTCACTCCACTAATCCAACTAAAATTGGTAAGGAAGTAGGAGTATATTTTGATCCTGAAGATATTCATGTTATGCGTTTTGGCGAAAGTGAAGCTGAATTTGATAAGCGTTTAGAGGCATATGAAGGAGAGGAGTAAGATATGAAAAAAAGTAAATTGTTTTTTCTCATTCCTTATATTCTATGGCTTGGGTTATTTGTTATCGCCCCGATTATTTTGATTACAATTAATGCATTTAAAGGGGATGATGGCTTTACTTTAAAGAATTTTCAGCAATTTTTTGTTAATGGTACTTTTTTAAGAATGACTCTAAATTCATTTTGGTATGCATTCTTAATTACCTTAATTACGCTGCTAATTTCTTATCCAATTGCCTATATTTTAAGCCAAATGAAAAACCAACAATTTTGGCTGTTATTGATTATTTTGCCTACTTGGATTAACTTGCTTTTGAAAGCTTACGCATTTATTGGCATTTTTAGTAAGCATGGCTTATTGAATAATTTTCTACGCCTTTTTGGAATAGCACCTGCAAATATTTTGTTTACTGATTTTGCCTTTATTTTTGTTGCAGCTTATATCGAAATTCCATTTATGATTTTGCCAATTTATAATGCAATTTGTGACATTAATCCAGCTGTAATTCAAGCAGCTTATGATTTAGGCGCAAGTAAATGGCAAACATTTATTAAGGTTTTATGGCCACTTTCAAAATCTGGAGTTGAGTCAGGAATTCAAGCAGTATTCATACCTTCACTTTCTTTATTTATGCTAACTAGGCTAATTGGAGGAAATCGAGTAATTACCCTTGGTACTGCGATTGAAGAATACTTTATGACGACTATGAATTGGTCAATGGGTTCGACAATTGGTGTGGTATTAATAGTGTTAATGGTGATTGTTATGCTCTTTACCTCATCAGATCATCATCATAAAAAGGAGATCAAACTATGAAAAAAATAAAATGGTCCCGAATCTATTTTGCTTTTGTTCTGGTTTTGATGTATTTGCCCATTTTTTATTTAATATTTTATTCTTTCTCAAGTGGTCATAATATGGATCATTTTGAAAAGTTTACTTTAAGTCATTATCAGGATCTTTTTAATGATAATAGGCTATTAGCTATCTTTCTAGAAACAATTTTACTAGCACTCTTATCTAGTTTGATTGCCACTATAATTGGTACTTTTGGAGCAATTGCAATTAGTCAGACTAAAAATAAAAAAGGACGAAAAACTTTGTTAGCCTTAAATAATGTTTTGATGGTATCACCAGATGTAATTATCGGGGCGAGTTTTTTAATCTTTTTTACTTTTTTAGGGATTGGCTTAGGATTTGGATCCGTTCTATTAAGTCACATTGCTTTTTCGATTCCAATTGTTGTATTAATGGTTTTGCCCCGCTTAAAAGAATTTGATTATTCTTTAGTGGATGCAGCTCGAGATTTAGGTGCCTCCACTTGGCAAGTTTATAGCAAGGTAATGATCCCAGCTATTACGCCTGGGATTTTAGCTGGCTTTTTTATGGCTTTGACTTATTCCTTAGATGATTTTGCAGTTACTTTTTTTGTGACAGGAAATGGTTTTTCAACATTGTCAGTAGAAATTTATTCACGTGCGCGCCAAGGAATTAACCTAGAAATCAATGCCTTGAGTACTGTGATGTTTATTTTTGTAATGATTTTAGTACTTATTTATTATGTAATTACTAATCATAAAACCCATATTGGTAAGGGGCGTGCACAATGAAGAAGCTGTTAATTGGAATTGTGACTATTCTATTGGTTTGTTTTGGCTTAGAAGCTGGGGCTAAACAATTAAATAATAATGGTGTTAGCACTAATAACAAAAATTTGATTATCTATAATTGGGGTGATTATATTGACCCCAAGCTAATCAAGAAATTTGAAAAACAAACTGGATATCATGTAATTTATGAAACATTTGATTCTAATGAAGCCATGTACACGAAGATAAAACAAGGTGGTACTGCATACGATATTTGCGTCCCTTCAGATTACATGATTTCAAAAATGCGTAAAGCTAACTTGCTTGATAAAATTGATACTAAAGAAATTCCAAACTACAAAAATATTGGGAGTGAGTTTTTACATCACTCTTTTGATCCAAAAAACACCTACTCTGTTCCATATTTTTGGGGAACGTTAGGAATTGTATATAATGATAAATTTGTAAAACCTGGGCAAATAAAGCATTGGAATGATCTCTGGTCCAAGGATTATCGGCATAATATTTTATTAGTTGATTCTGCTAGAGATATTATGGGACTTTCTTTAGCGTCTATGGGGAAGTCTTTAAATACTACTAATTCTTTAGATCTAAAATTGGCAAAAACAAAATTGGATGGTCTCGGACCCAATGTAAAAGCAATTATTTCAGATGAATTAAAAATGTATATGATTCAAAATGAAGCGGCTGTTGGAGTAACGTGGTCTGGAGAGGCTCGTACAATGCTAAACGATAATAAACACTTACATTATGTAGTGCCACCTGAGGGCTCAAACTTATGGTTTGATAATTTTGTCATTCCTAGGACCGTAAAGAATAAAAAGGGTGCTTATGCTTTTATTAATTTTATGCTTGATCCTAAAAATGCTGCTCAGAATGCAGAGTATATCGGGTATGCAACTCCTAATGTAAAAGCTCAAGAATTATTACCAAAGGAAGTAAAAAACGATAAACAATTTTATCCAAGTAAACAAGCAATGAAAAATTTACAAGTTTATCAAGACCTAGGTCCAAAGAAAATTCAAGAATATAATGATCTATTTCTCGAATTTAAAATGTATGGTCGATAAGAGCTTGGTTTATTTATAATTGAATTTTAGGAGGGTGGCAATGAAGTTTAATATTGAGCAAATATTTACCTGGCAAAACCTGATGAATATTATTGATATTTTAATTGTATGGTACATTATCTACCGTTTAATTATGTTGGTAAGAGGGACTAAAGCAGTTCAATTAGTTAAAGGGATATCATTAATTATTCTGGTTAGAATTGTAGCTGGGTTGTTACATTTACATACGTTAACGTATTTTGTCGATCAAATTCTTTCTTGGTCAGTAATTGGAATAATTGTTATTTTCCAGCCAGAAATTAGGCGTGGCTTAGAGCATTTAGGTAGATCACCAATTTTTGGTGGGACTACAATGACTGAAAAGCAAGCTGCTGAAAAGATGATTGGAGAATTAGATAAAGCAATTCAGTATATGTCAAAGAGAAGAATTGGTGCTTTGATCACGATTCAACAAAATACAGGACTAGAGGACTATATTGAAACCGGTATTCCAATTGATGCTGATATCACTGGTGAATTATTAATCAACATTTTTATACCTAATACGCCATTGCACGATGGTGCCGTAATCATTCGCAATAATCGAATAGCAGTTGCTGCAGCTTATTTACCTCTTTCTGATAATAGTATGATTCCTAAAAAACTTGGGACACGTCACCGTGCAGCTGTTGGTATCTCAGAAGTTACCGATGCAATTACTATCGTTGTTTCAGAGGAAACCGGTGGAGTAACTATTACTCGTAATAGCCAGTTTATGCTTGATCTAACTAGAGAAGAATATTTGAAATATTTAAATGCTCAATTAGTTCCAAAAGAGGAAGAAGAAAAGCCAAAGTGGTATCAAAGAATTGTAAATCATGTTTGGAATTGGGGGTCAAATAAAAAATGAAAAAGTTTTTTGATAAACCTTGGTTCTATCGAATTATTGCTTTGATTTTGGCTATTTTATTAGCTGTTTATGTAGCATCTAATCAGCAAGGTTATGTTACTCAAGGCCGACGTGAAGAAACCTTAAAAACTGCAACTAAAACCCAGGTAATTAAGGTACCCTTACAAGTTTCAGTTAATACGGATAACTACTATGTAACGGGATATCCTGAAAAAGTAAATTTAACTTTAGAGGGATCGAATGCTTTAGTTACATCTACTATTAATACTCAAAACTTCCGTGTCTACATTGATTTAAGCCATTTAAAAACAGGAGAGCATACTGTACCAATTAAGGTAAATGGTTTAAGTAGTCAATTAACTTATAATATTAGCCCAAGTAAAGTACGCGTAAATATTCAAAAGAGAAAATCTCGTACTCTTCCTGTACAAATAGAGTATAATAAGAGTGCTGTAGCTCATGGATATAATCTTGGAACTGCTAAAAGTGATCCAGAAGTAGTTAATATTACTGGAGCTAAAAGCGAAGTTAACCAAGTTGACCGAGTAGTAGCTCGGGCAAATTTACCAAAGGGAATAGACAGCACATTTGAACGTGAAGAAATGCTGGTAGCGCTTGATAAAGATGGACATCAGCTTAACGTCGTTATGGATCCAGTAACGGCATATATTACTATCCCAATTAGCTTATCTAAGAAGAAGGTTAAAATAAATGTAACTTCGAAGAATGAATCTTCGACTCATGTTTATTCTTTAACTGCAAAGAAAGAAAATATTGAGATATATGGTGATGAAAATACGCTCAAGAAAATAACGTCTCTTCCTTTAAAGGTTGATTTAAGCGGTATTAACCATGACATTACGAAAAATGTCGCACTTAAATTGCCAGATGGCGTTGTTAAGGCATCACCATCAGTGATACCAGTTCATATAAAAGTAACTGATACTACTGCTAAAAAAGAATAAAACAAGGAAAGGTTGTTAAAAATTATGCTTAAATATTTTGGAACAGATGGTGTACGGGGGGTTGCTAATGCTGGCTTAACTCCAGAGATGGCTTTTAAATTAGGTCGTGATGGAGGATACGTTCTTACTAAGGATAAAAAAGATGGAGAAAGAGCTAAGGTATTAGTTTCTCGTGATACACGTATTTCTGGACAAATGTTAGAGTACGCATTGATTTCTGGTCTACTTTCCGTCGGAATTGAAGTTTTAGAAGTTGGTGTAATTACTACTCCTGGTCTTTCTTACTTAGTACGTGCACAAGGGGCAGATGCTGGTGTTCAAATTTCAGCTTCACATAATCCGGTTGAAGATAATGGAATTAAATTCTTTGGTAGTGATGGTTTGAAATTATCTGATGCTAAAGAAGAAGAAATTGAAAAATTGATTGATGCACCTGAGGATAAGCTTCCACGTCCTTCTGCAGAAGGTTTAGGAACTGTAACAAATTACCATGAAGGAGCTTCTAAGTACTTACAATTTATTGAAAATACTTTACCAGAAGAATTAAGTGGAATTAAAGTTGTTGTAGATGGCGCTAATGGAGCTGCTAGTGCTTTGATTTCAAGATTATTTGCTGATATGGGGGTTGACTTTACTACCATTGCAACTCATCCAGACGGTTTAAACATTAATGATCATGTGGGTGCAACTCATACTAAGAAATTACAAGAAGAAGTTGTAAAACAAGGTGCTCAATTAGGTTTAGCATTTGATGGGGATGCTGATCGTTGTATTGCTGTCGATGAAAATGGGAACGAAGTTGACGGTGATCACATTATGTACGTTATTGGCTCATATCTTGCTGATCATGGTCGCTTAAAGAAAGATACAATTGTTACAACTGTAATGAGTAACCTTGGTTTTACAAAGGCTTTGGAAAGACGTGGTCTTAAAAATATAAGAACACAAGTTGGTGACCGTTATGTTTCAGAAGAAATGAGAGCTAATGGTTATAATCTTGGTGGAGAACAATCAGGTCACGTTATTATCAGCGACTACCACAACACAGGTGATGGGATGCTTACGGGATTACATTTATTATATGTAATGAAGGATACCGGTAAATCCCTCAGTGAATTATTGAGTGACTTTAAAGAATACCCACAACGTTTAATTAATGTTCCTGTTGAAAATAAAAAAGACTGGAAAGAACATAAACGCATTACTGAAGCCATTGAAAAGGTTGAAAAAGAATTAAGTGGTGAAGGACGTATTTTTGTTCGTCCATCTGGAACTCAAAGTTTGCTTCGTGTAATGACTGAAGCTCCAACACAAGAATTAGCTGACAAGTACTGTGAAGAAGTTGCTAAGGTTGTTGAAGAAGAAATGGGTTCAAACTAAAAACTAATTATTTTTGGCTTTATTTAAAATTTAATATGGTGATGGTGTTCACCAATTTAACCGATTAATATCTGACGACGCCTACTTTCTTGGATCAACAGGGAGGTAGTGTCGTCTTTTTTTATGCATTTTTTGTATAATAGAAAGGAGAGTAACCGATTACATAAGGAGAAAAACTAATGAATATAAAATTAATTGCTGTAGATCTTGATGGAACATTATTAAATGATAAACAAGAAATAAGTGTTAAAACCAAGCAAGCACTTCAAAAGGCATCAAAGATGGGAATAAAAATAGTTCCTTGCTCAGGTAGACCATTTCCAGGTATTAAGGACTATCTTAATGAATTGGACTTAAAGGATTCTACTCAGTATGTTGTTGCATTTAATGGAGCTTTAGTGTTAAATTCTCAAGGAAAAGCAATCGTTGAAGAACTGTTAAGCTATAATGATTTTATCTTTTTTGAAAAGATTGCTGATAAATTACAAGCAAATTTTCATATTGAAGTAAGAGATAAGTTTATTACATTAGATCATTTTATTAACTATTATCTATCACGTGAAAGTTGGTTAACAAGAATGCCAATAGAGGTTTCTGAACTAAAAGATATTTCGGAAGATATTAAATTTACTAAGGCAATGTTTTCAGGATCTCCAGCTGAAATGAAGAATATTTATGGGAATTTATCAGAGGAAGTATTTGAAAGATATAATGTCTCAACTTCAGATGAAACTTTGATTGAGATTAATTCTAAGCATGCATCTAAAGGAAATGCGTTAAAAGAGTTAGCTAAAAAACTAAATTTAAAAGAAGATGAAGTAATGATTTTCGGTGATCAAACTAATGATATTTCTATGTTTGATGTATCGGGATTCTATAAAGTAGCTATGGGAAATGCGGTTTCTGAGATAAAAAAGCGTGCTAATTTTATAACTAAAACAAATAATGAAGACGGAATAGCGTATGCATTAAGAAGGCTGGTTTTTAATGAATAGACGATTGAAAAATTATTTAAGTGTAGGGATTTTTGCTTTTTTTGGAGGTGGACTGCGAGCCTATTTAAATTTAATCTGGTCACAGACTGGAACTTTGACTGCTAATATTATTGGCTGCTTTTTATTAGCATTTTTTACTTATTTTTTTGTTGAATACCGAGAAGGAAGAGATTGGCTAGTTACTGGATTAAGTACAGGATTTGTTGGTTCCTTTACTACTTTTTCAAGTTTTAATTTAGATACGCTTAAGCAATTAGAAAGTGGGATGAATAGTCAAGCAACTATTTATTTCTTTAGTTCGATCTTTATTGGTTTTTTATTTGCTTATTTGGGAATGTTAGTAGGTAAAAGAACAGGTAGAAAGTTGGCAGAAAAAGCATGATAACAGTTTTAACAGCCGGATTCGGAGCTATTTGGGGAGCAATTTTAAGATATGGCATTACTAACTATGGTAAAAAACATTGGTCTGAGAAATTTCCGTACGCAACGCTATTAATAAATCTTACAGGAGCATTTTTATTGGGATTTATTTTTTCTCGTAAATTCTCACCCTTTATCTATGCTTTGATTGGAACAGGAGTATTAGGCGGTTATACAACATTTTCAACGTTAAACGTTGAATTGCTGTCTCATTGGCGAGATCGTAATTACAGTGTATTCACCCTATATGCATTGCTATCATATGGTGGTGGCTTAATTTTAGTATTTTTAGGATATAAAGTAGGTACTTTGATTTAGATCTCAATAAAAAAGAATGTATCAGATTCCGATACATTCTTTTTTTGATAGTTATTAATTTTGATTTTTAATCGAAACTTTTCCTACTTTGCTTGAAATATCAATTAAATTAGTTGAATCTTCCTTACCAACATAGCCTTCAATTTTATCGTAATCATCGTTTCCGTAAATAATGGCATCAAGAGGAAAATCAGTTGGACCAATTTTTTTGGTATTAATTTTGAATTTGAAAAATATTGCCGGTGGGACATTAACCGATATATTACCAACTTTACTTTGAATTGATAAATTAAATTTAGACTTTTCAGCCAGTGATAAGTTAATTTTCCCCACATCAGATTTAATATTACCACTTCCAGTAAGATTATTTAGAAGCATTAATCCGGTATCGGTTACTAAATCTATATTCTCACTTGTAAGCCCATTTACAGCGATCTTGCCACTTTTAGTATCCACAAAAAAGTTTTTAGTATTAATATTTTCTAATTCCATATTTCCACTGATTGTGTGATAAGATATTTCTTCTTTTGCATTCACATCATTACTGTCCAGCATTCCTGAGTGACCATTAACATGAAAGACATTAGCGGAAGTATTAGAAATGACAATGTCTCCGGATTTTAAGTCTGCTTGTACTCGTTTAAGAGTAGAGTGAGCTAATAGAAAATCTCCTGAAACCGCAGTTACATCTACCATACAATAATTAGAAATCTTATTAATATAGACATCCCCACTTTGACTGCGAATAGTTAGAAAACCAGTGAACTCTTTAGGTAAAAATAGCAAAGTTTTATTTTTAAAAATACCAACTAGTTTGCGAGGGCCTTGGGTAATTTTTAAAACATTTCCAACTTTTTCAACTGTTGAGTGTAGGTTTTTAATATCGCGAGACATAAAGTCATGTACGATTAGTTGGGAAGAATTGGTTGGTAAAACTAAAATATCACCCAAGCGATAGTTAAGATGAATTTCATCAATTTGATTTAATTTTATCTTTAGTTCATTGACTAGTTTTGAATCGAAAATTTTGGCGAAAAAATCATTATATTTTACATAGTCATTTTCTTCTAAAGATTTTAGTTGAGAAAGCATGGTATCAAGATCCGTTAAATTTAAAAGTGCTTTTTGTTCTGCTTCAAATTGACTGGCACCATGCTGAATTTCTTTTTTTATTAAGTTTTTAATTTTTTTACTTAAAGTATTTTGTAAAGGCTTATTTTCTTTAATATGAGGAAATTTATTGAAAAATTCTTTTAGTTTTTCATCAATCATGCTGAACTCCTTTGATATTTGTTACACTTTTATTATATAGCACTAAAAAATCTATGGATTTACTTTATTAAGTGTAAAAAAATAATCTTAAAATTTTCATTAGGAGAAAAAATTGAAATTTGTAAAATGGATTTGGAGATTGGTTGTAGTTGGGCTCATCTATGTATCATTGAGTTTAACTTTAACTAGTCCCGTAGAATTAAAAGTAGACAGTACAGCCGGCTTAGTAAAAAGTTCTATTAATAAGGTGGTTGATCAAGCAAATAATAGTGATTTACAAATGGGTGTTAGTTTTCTGCAAGATTCAGGTATTGAAGATACACTCTTGTCGCAGTTGCCTAAAAATATCAAATTAAAGACATCTTATCAAGGATTATATCAATTAAGCACTAATTATTTGGCTAATGATAAGTTAACGGATGTTGATCTGAATTTAAAGAATGATACGCAGCAGGAGCAAGTTTTTAATCAAGTCATATTACAATTGGTAAATGAACAGTTGAGGCAAAATTCTGATTCGGTAAAACAGGCTGCTGAGATTTATCATTTAATTTACTTCTTGTTGATTGGACTATATATTTTGGCAATGGCTTTAGCTTTGTTTGGAAAAAAAGTAGCCCTTATTCCACTTTTAATTGCGGCTATTGGATCATATGGTGTTTTATCTTATGCAGCCCAGATTGCCACGAGTTCGCTGCATGAAAGTGTGTATAGCGGAATTAATGTAAGCCTAAGCAGTGGATTAACACAAGCTTTAATTACCGCAATTATTGCGGCTGTAGGCTGTCTATTTATTAAAATTAAGCAGAGGCAGGAATAAAAATGCTATTTAAGACAAGTGATAATGTAGAAATTAATTACCAGTTAACGGGAAAAGGAAAAAATATTGTTTTGGTTAACGGCTTTGGAGCCTATCAAGAAATATGGTCAGCACAAGTCCCATTTTTAAATAAATTAGAGTATCAAGTTTTAACTTATGATCACAGAAATATGGGAAAAAGCCAACGAACAGAAAAAGGTCATACTATCGAACGTTTGACACAAGATTTGAATGAATTGACATCATTTTTGAAAATCAAACAAGCTATTTTTATGGGACATTCAATGGGCGCTTCTATCATCTTTTGTTTAATGAAAAATAATCCAAAGCTGGTTAAACAAGCATTGTTAATAGATCAGTCACCTAAAATGCTTGATGATGAAAATTGGAAATATGGCTTTATGGATTATACAAAAGAAAATTATTTAAAAAAATGCCAAGAAAGGCCACGGGTTCATGAAACATATAATGGCTTGGATGATAATGTGTATGCTAAGTTAATGAAGGCCAAGAAAGCCAATCCATTTAATAGAAAAGATAATGTAGATTTGCTTGAAAATCATATGTCATTAGATTGGCGAAGAGTTTTAGAAAAAACAACAATTCCAACTACTTTTTTTGTTGCAAAGGAAAGTCCTTATTATCGAGAGGGATATGAAAAGAAGCTTGAACAAAAGAATAGCCGAATAAATAGCTTTATTATGTCACCAACGGGACATGTAATTATGGCGGAAATTCCACAGCAATTTAATATAAAGTTAAAAGATATTTTAAAGTGAAAAAGAGGGTCTCGTATTAGAGGCCCTCTTTTTAATAAACTAACTTAGTCTAGTTTTTTATTAATATTTGCTAAATTCTGATAATTTTCTGTCATCCATTTTATGTAACTTGTATTGTTGGGGATGGTTTCACGAACTTGCAAGATTGGAATATTTTTTGACTTAGCTCTTTTTACAAAATTATTAACAGTTGAACTGCTTACTTGAGAATTTTTAACAAAGAAAGAAATTCCACGATTATTAATTGTTTGGTTCATTTGATGAATAATTTTGGCACTTGGATCTGTTTCATTTTCAATTGCTTCTTCAAAAGCTTTATCACCAATCTTAAAGTGAGTAGCATTTAAGGCATAGTCAAACACTGGCTCGCTGACATATACTGGCTTTTGTTTTGCACCATCAATAGAATCTGCAATTTTTTGTATCTTATTGATTTTTGCAAGATATTCCTTCCCATTTTCTTTGTAGTAAGCTGCATGTTTTTTGTCTATTTTAGAGAGTCGCTCAACTAAATAGTTAACATATTTTTTAGGCATGTTTAAATCAAACCAAATATGCGGATTTGCGCCATTTTTTAGATTCATTAAATCTTCGCCAACTAAAACAGCAGACTTATTAGTTGATTTAGCAAGCTTAGGAAGCCAAGAATCATAGCCCAAACCGTTAGCAACAACAATTTTTGCATTTTGAACTTTTTTTGCGTCTGCAGTTGTTGGTTCAAAGTCATGTGGATCAGTAGCACTGTTAGTAATAATAGCAGTTGCTTTACCATATTTTCCTAAGACATTTTGCGCGATGTCGGCATAAATATTAGTACTTGTTACGATAGAAATTTTATTTGATGAATTTTCTTTTTTTGAGCAGCCAGTAAGAATTAAAACAAGACTACTAATTGCAAAAAAGAGAGCAAAAATCTTTTGATAATGTTTTCTCATTCTATATATTTATCCTTTCGAATTATGTTGTTTAGATCTGCATTCAATATAAATCATAGCAGAATTTACTAATATTTTTTAATTTGCTAATTTATTTTTAGTAATTCGACTTAGTAAGCTTGTGTTATAGTAGAAAGAAATTATGAATTAAGGTTGATAAAAAATGAAAGCTACAATATATATCACGGGTAGTATTGCTGCATATAAGGCAATTAGTGTTGTACGTGATTTTCAAAAAGAAGGACATGAAGTAAGGGTAGCGATGACCGAAGAGGCAGTTCATTTGATTGGAACACAAACTTTAGCTGCCTTAACGAAGCATCCAGTATTAACTGATCTCTGGAAGGAGAATAGAGCTGATAAAATTCAGCATATTGAATTGGCCGACTGGACTGATATTGCGGTTGTAGTTCCGGCAACAGCTAACTTTATTGCAAAAATAGCCAATGGGATAGCAGATGATGCTGCAAGTACAACGTTTTTAGCAACTGCTGCACCTAAATATGTTATTCCGGCAATGAACAGCCATATGTGGAGTAATCCTGCATTCCAAAGAAACTTACAGCAATTAAAGCAAGATGGAATCTTTGTAATGGATCCTGATACGGGCCGTTTAGCTGAAGGATATAATGGTAAGGGAAGAATGCCTGAACCAGCAGCAATCATGAACTGGATAAACTCATCTCTTCAAGTAAATGATGAATTAGCTGGTAAAAAAGTTGTAATTACTGCTGGCGGAACTATCTCCCCACTTGATCCTGTTCGTTATTTAGGCAATCGCTCTAGTGGAAAGATGGGACTGGCCTTAGCAAATGCAGCTCTTAGGGCTGGTGCAGAAGTTGTTTTGATTGTAGGACATGTTTCAGTTCCTATTCCTGAGTCATCAAAAATGATGGTTATTCATGTAGAGACGACTGAAGAAATGCTTGCAGCTGTGAAGAAAGCTTTTTCTACTGCGGATGCTTTAATTATGGCGGCTGCTGTAGCGGATTATGAGCCAGTGAACTACATAGATCATAAAATTAAAAAGCAAGATCAAGGAGATAAACTAAAAATTTATTTAAAAGAAACTCCTGATATCTTAAAAACAATGGGAAGTTTAAAGCAAGAACAGCAAGTTGTGGTTGGTTTTGCAGCTGAAACAAATGATTTACTCGAAAATGCGACTAAAAAGTTGAAAAATAAAAATGCAGATATGATTGTAGCCAATAATGTTAGTCAGGGAGTATTTGGAAGCGATAGGGATAAGGTTACGGTATTAAGAAAAGATAAAGCAAATGAAAATATCGCAGAGACAACTAAAGTAGAAATAGCTAAGAAAATAATTACTTTAGTTGCTGAAGAGCTTGAAAGTAGGAAAGTTATAAAATGAAAAAAACTTTGTTAACTAAGCGAGAAATTATTTTTGTATGTTTAATGATTGCTGTATTACTGGGATTGTTTATTTCTAGTTCAATGACTTATCATGAGCAAGAGATGTCACCAGGATTTATACATCGTCATTTTCCAATTATTGAAAGAATAGTAGGAAATTGGAATATTTATTATGGTGGACGATGGCATAATGCAGTTTTGGACAATGGTGAAGCTGGGATGACACAGTTTGTCATGAGAAAATTTGCTCACTTTTCATCTTATTTTTTAGTGGGTTTGTTTGCTTGTTTGGGATTAGATCGATTGTTTAAGAAATGGTGTGGTCCTTTATTTATTTGGCTAGGTATCATTGGTTTGGCGGGATTAGACGAATTTCACCAGTATTTAACTGGAGATAGAACACCCAGTGTTCATGATGTAGCGCTTGATTCAGCTGGTGCACTTTTAGCGATCTTAATTTGTATTTTTGGTTATTGGCTTAGACATCGTGCAGAAAAAAGCAATTCCTAGATTGAATTTAAACCTTTAGTGCGTTATGATTGACAAGGTTAACTATATTAAATAAAAAGAAAGAAGGATTCTTATGTCAGGACATTCAAAATGGCACAATATTCAAGGCCGCAAGAATGCGCAAGACGCTAAGAGAGGTAAAGTTTTCCAAAAATTATCTCGTGAAATTTATATGGCTGCAAAGAGTGGTGGTCCTGACCCTTCAGGAAATCCTACTTTACGTATGGTTATGGATAAAGCACGTGCAGCTAACATGCCTAAGACTAACATTGAACGTGCTATTAAAAAGGCTGAAGGTAATTCAGATGAACATTATGATGAAATTACCTACGAAGGTTATGCACCAGGTGGTGTTGCAGTTTTAGTTGAAGCTTTAACTGATAACAAGAACCGTACTGCTTCTGATGTTCGTGTTGCCTTTACTCGTAATGGTGGTTCTCTTGGTGCAACTGGTTCTGTTGCTTACATGTTTGACCGTAAGGGTTACCTTGTAATTGATCGTTCAACTACTGACGCTGATGAAGATCAAGTTTTGCTTGATGTTATGGATGCTGGTGGAGACGACTTGGAAACTAGTGATGATGCATTTGAAATCTACACTGATCCTAAGCAATTTACTGCTGTACGTGATGCATTGGAAAAAGCTGGCTATAAGTTAGCTAATGCAGAATTAACTATGATTCCACAAAACACCACTCCAGTTCCAGCAGATAAGAAAGAGCAATTTGCTCATTTAATTGATGCATTAGAAGATAACGATGACGTTTCTAATGTATATACTGCTGCTGCAGATGATGATGAATAATAATTTATCGCAAAATAGATCTAAAATTATATTTTAGGTCTATTTTTTTGGACTGACCTTTAGGTCAGTCCATTTTTTTTGCAAATTATTTTGAATAATAAAAAATAATTTTGATTTTTTGCGTACTAATAAATATAGAGTAAAGGAGGGATTAAGAGTGAATGAGATGTCGGAAAGAATTTTAGAAGAGGCGATTGAAAGACATGCTAGTGATATTTTTATCTTTCCTATTATCAATGGATACGAGGTAAAAATTCGAACTGCAATGGGTTTAGATAAAATTCAAGAGTTAAGTCGACATGGTGGAAGAGAGCTCTTAAATTATTTTAAGTTTCAAGCACAGATGGATATTTCTGAACGGCGTAGACCCCAGGTAGGAGCGTATCAGACCGAGTTTAAAAGAAAAAAGATATTTTTACGTTTTTCTAGTGTTGGAGAATTTGCCGGAGCTGAATCTTTAGTAGTTAGGTTGATTTATGGAGAAAAGAATAATAATTATTTTCTTCCGGAGCAGTTTAATTTAATTAAAAAACTTACCAATCAACGTGGATTAATAGTTACAAGTGGGCCAACAGGATCGGGAAAAACTTCAACCATGTATGAGTTAGCGCAAGTGATTGGAAAAAATAAAGTTGTAATGACTATTGAAGATCCAGTTGAAGTGTGGAATCCAGACTTCTTACAGACGCAGGTGAATCTAATTGCGGGGATTACATATCCCGATTTGTTGAAAGCAGCTTTACGGCATAGACCGGATATTTTAATTATTGGTGAAATTCGAGATCAAGAAACAGCAAAAATCAGTATTAATGCTGCCCTGAGCGGCCATTTAGTTTTAGCTACTATTCATGCTAAGACGGCTTTGCAAACAATATCGCGTCTTGAAGGATTAGGTATTACTAAAGATGAACTGAGTAATTGCTTAACGGCGGTTTCCTATCAACGGTTATTACCTATAAAAGATAAAAATGATGTTGCTTGTTTAATGGATATTGGATATGGAGAAATGCTTAATCAAGCAATCACTAATAACGATAAACGTGGTAATTTGCATGATTGGCAGAATAGTTTAAATCAATTAGTAAAACGAGGAAAGATTAGTGAAAAAACTCAGCAACTTTTTGAAGAAGGATAAGTTAAATAGTGCTGACCAATTGATTTTTATTGATTATTTAAGGCAGGCTTTAATTAATGGATATTCCTTGAATGCTAGTTTGAGACTATTACCAAAAATTTGGAGGGGTAATTCTAGTCAACTTCTTTATGTAAATCAGCGAGTAGAAGAAGGAAGCCAGTTGGGAGACGTACTGCAGGAAGTGGGATTTTCTAGCACTCTAGCTGCCCAAATAAATCTAGCAGTTATTGATGGAAATCTATTATCTTGCTTAGATCAAATGAGTAAACTTATTCGATTAAAGAATAAGCAATTAAAGAAATTAAAGGGAGAATTAGCCTATCCAGCGCTTTTAGTTGGGATGATGGTTACCTTGCTAATTTGTATGCAAACATTTCTAAAAACAGAAATATCTGATAATGACTTGACTAGTAATGTAATGCTTGGTGGCCTGATACTTTTGGTTATTACAGCAGTATTTTTTATTAGTAAAACAATTAGATTACTTAATAAACAAGATTATTATGCTCTTAAAAAACTAACAAATTTACCTATGATTGGAGCTGTTTTACGGTTATATGTTCATTATCTAGTTGTGTCTGATTTAGCAGTTTTATTAATTAATGGTTTTTCACTACAAAAAATCTGTCAACTTACTGCTATGCAACCTGATAGGTCATTACAACAAGTTATCGGGGTAAAAGTAAAAGATCAACTAGAAAAGGGTACTGAAATTAAAGAAATTATTGAGCAAGAATTTTTCATACCTGATAATTTGGTCATGCTTCTAGAAACTGGAACAACTAGAAAGGAAATTGGAAAGCGTGCCTTATTGCTTAGCAAGACACTTTTTTATGAACTGAATCTAAAATTGAATAGCCTAATTCTCAATATCCAACCGATATGCTTTATTTTTATTGGGATTTGTATTTTAGGGATGTATTTAAAGATATTAATGCCGATGTATCACTTAATGGAAACTATGTAGAGGAAAAATAAAATGAAAAAATTAAAACAATTTATTATAAAAAATAAGCAAGTAAAAGGATTTACTTTAGTAGAAATGGTAATTGTAATTGCTATCATTGCAATGCTAATTTTGCTGATTGTGCCAGGACTAAGCAAACAAAAAGATAGAGCTACGAGTAAGACTGATGAGGCTTTAAGAACAACAATTGAGACACAAAGACAGCTGGCTGAAGATAATGGAGATGGAACTTCCTTAGAAGAACTTGTAAAGAAGGAGTATATTTCTCAAAAGCAAAAAGAAAGATATGAAAAATTACAACAAAAATGATTTTTAAAAAATTAAGAGGATTTACTTTAATTGAAACTGTAGTTACATTAGCAATTGTTTGTCTTCTCGTCTTGATGCCAACCCTTTATGTTAAAAATATCAAGGAACAAGTGGTTTTAGATAATAGTACACGTCAAGTGAAATCCACCATTGATAAGTATTTACATCTGGCCACAGTAAAAAAGAAATCATATTTTTTGTCATATTTTGATAATAATTCTTCGATTCAAATAAAGGAGCCGCATCAGGTTTCACAAGTTTATTTAGATAAACATATTAGAGTTTACAATTTTGATAATCTTTACATTAGTAATCGGGGAACAATTTCACCAAGGACGATTACGATTAAGAATGGTAATAAAGAAAAGAAAATAAAAATACAAATGACATGGGGAAGAATGGTTGAAGAATAAAAGAATAAAAGGATTTATTTTCTGGGAAGCATGTTTAGGATTTACAATTGCTTGTTTGGGAGTGATTTTATTAGGCTTGACACTTAAGCAAAATAGACAAACGGAAAAACAAATTGAAAAAAGAGTAGATAAATCCTATGCTGAATATATTTTTAAACATAGTGATAAGAAAATATTATTAGTCCATGATCATGTCTATCATAGGTAAAAATAATGAAAAGAATAAAAGGTTTTACTTTATTAGAGGCAGTTTTTGCAATTGCGGTTACGATTTTTTGTGCGCAAATACTTTTTGGACTCGTAAATACACTTAGAAAAATTAATCATCAAAAAGGTGGAATAAATGAAATTGCATATAGTTATGTACAAGTAAATAATTTTTTAAAAGAAAGTGGACATGTTGAAGTAAGTACAACTGGATCAGATCCAACTAAAATTATTCTCAGAAAATTTTCTGATAAAAAGAAAAAGAAGACTGATCCAACTTATGAGACGTATGTGATTGATTTAAGCTTAAATGATACTTTAAGAATGCGGACAGATGAGGGTGGACATATGCCTCTACTTTTTAAAGTTAAAAAAATTAGATGTTCTACGTCAAAAGATTCATTTACAATCCTGATAACTGAAAAAGATGGTAGACAAAGTGAAATGTATTTTAAAACAGATTTACCAGAAAAAAAGGAAGTGAATCCAGTTGATGAGAAAGAAAAAAAGAGTTAATCGAGTAAACGGGAGTGCTCTGGTTAGTAGTTTACTGCTTATTAATATCTGTATTACTTTTACGTTAATGTATCAGCATACTTTTACCGAAAATATGGAAAGCAATCTTTCTTTAATAAATTATTTCTCTAAGTAATAAGGAGTGCTTGCTAGTATTTGAGGATACCTATAAAATATTAGAAGGAATATTAAAGAAGGAAGAAAAATGCAAAAAGTAGAAGAATTGTATCCAAAATTTCAGACAGCTATTGAGCATTTACAAAAGTCTCTTAATGTTTCTTTTTCATCTGCATTGACGGAAACCTTTGATAATTTAGAAAACGGAAAGATCAAAGTTGAGTCAGGTGCTCCTGATAAGGAAACTGTAGCTGAATTGACTGAAGAATATCGTCAATTAGATTGTGAGAATTTGCCACGGGCATTGAAAGTACAAATATTTACTTTATTAGCTTTAAAGGCAATTACTCAAGATGCTAGTGACTATAACTTAATGCCTACACCATCGGTGGTCGCTACAATAATTGCTTTGATTTGGCAAAAAATTGTTCCTACTGGTAAAAAAACTGTAGTTGATCCAGCTATTGGGACTGGAAATTTACTTTATTCAGTAATTAGACAATTAATACAAGAGAATCACTCTCAAAATAATTACAATCTAATTGGAATTGATAATGAAGAATCTCTATTAGACTTGGCTGATATTGGTGCTCATCTTGAAGATTTGAAAATTGATTTATATTGTCAAGATGCATTAGATCCATGGATGATTGAAAAGGCTGATATTGTCTTGAGTGATCTTCCTGTAGGCTACTATCCACTAGATAATAATGCTCAACGCTTTGAAAATCATGCAAAGGAAGGACATTCATTTGCCCATACTTTGTTCATTGAACAAATTGTAAATAATCTTAAGAGAGATGGTTTTGCATTTTTAGTGGTGCCTAGATTACTATTTACTGGCAAAGGCTCTACTGAATTCATGACTTGGTTAGCAAAAAAGGTTAATATTCAAGCTATTGTAGATTTGCCGGATAATATGTTTTCAAGTCAAATTCAGCAAAAATCAATTTTGGTTTTCCAAAATCATGGAGATCATGCTGCAGAGCGGGAAGTATTGGTTGCTAAATTAGATTCACTAAAGGGACCAGAATCTTTAGTAGCATTTAATATGAAGTTAAATGATTGGTATCATAAGAATAAAGATTAATTTTTTAATAAGCATGTGAGGTAGAGATATGAAAAAAGTTTTAGCAGTAAATTCCGGTAGTTCATCATTTAAGTACAAATTGTTTTCTCTTGATAATGAAGAAGTAATTGCATCTGGTATGGCTGACCGGGTAGGATTACCAGGCTCTGTTTTTACTATGACTTTAGCTGATGGTAGTCAACATGATGAACAAAGTGATATTGCTAACCAAGAAGAAGCAGTTCAAAAGTTACTTAGCTGGCTTAAAGAATATAATGTTATTGATTCTTTAGAAGATATTGCGGGCGTAGGTCACCGTGTAGTTGCTGGTGGAGAAGAATTTACCGATAGTACAGTAATTACTGAAGATAACCTTTGGAAAATTTACAATATGAGTGACTATGCACCTTTACATAACCCAGCTGAAGCTGATGGTATTTATGCCTTCATGAAAGTTTTGCCTAATGTACCAGAAGTTGCAGTTTTCGATACGTCATTCCATCAATCATTAGATCCAGTTCAATACTTATATTCTGTTCCTTATAAGTATTACGAAAAATTCCGTGCTAGAAAATATGGTGCACACGGTACATCTGCGCGCTACGTATCACGTCGTACCGCTGACCTTTTAAATAAACCGGTTGAGGACTTAAAGATGGTCCTTTGTCACTTGGGTAGTGGTGCATCTGTTACTGCTATTAAAGATGGAAAATCTTTTGATACTTCAATGGGCTTTAGTCCTGTTGCAGGAATTACGATGAGTACTAGAAGTGGTGATGTAGATCCTTCTTTACTTCAATTTATTATGAAAAAAGGAAATATCACTAGTTTTAACGAAGTTATCAAGATGTTGAATACTGAATCTGGTTTATTGGGCCTTTCAGGAATTTCACCAGATATGAGAGATATTGAAAAAGCTATCAAAAATGGTGATAAGCAGGCTCAACTTACAAAAGATATATTTATTAATCGAATTGTTCGGTATATTGGTGCCTACATGACTGAAATGGGTGGATTAGATGTTTTAGTCTTTACAGCAGGTATTGGTGAACATGATGCAAGTGTAAGAAAGCAAATTATGGATGGTCTTACTTGGCTTGGTCTTGAATATGATGAAGAAGCCAACAAAGCTAACCATGAAGGTGTGATTACTACACCAAATTCAAAAATTACTGCTATGATTGTTCCAACAAATGAAGAATTAATGATTGCACGTGATGTTGTACGCTTAGCAAAATTGGATAAGTCAAACAAATAAGGTTAAAATCAAAGTTATAGCATTTTAATAAGGACTGTGATATCATTGAAACATCTGGGGATGTTTTGGGATTCGACAGGCGTAGATTCGCGTTGACTGCGATTCGTAGGTCACGTCTACGTTAAAACGTCACAGTTAAATTATAACTGCAAATAACGAAAATTCTTACGCAGTAGCTGCTTAGTCAGCCTGCGTGATCCAAAGATGGATTGCTCGTGTCTGTCTGCGGGTCTTACCATTTAACGAGCTACGTTTAACTACTTACCTTAATAGTTAGAAATAAGATTCTTAGGTTAGTTTTGATAGTTTAGCCCTGTTATATGGCGTTTTATCAAAGCGAAATTTAAGTAATATAACTATGATCGTAGAGGTTAGCGACGAAATACGTTTGGACAGGGGTTCAATTCCCCTCATCTCCATAGTAAAAAGCCTGTAAGTTAAATACTTACAGGCTTTTTTATTATATATTAACTGCTATGTTTAAGATTCAATAGCAAATGCTGCTTTGAAATAAAACTGATAATCGTTTAACATTCGGCACTAATAAAGGATTTTCGCTAAATCTATACAATTTCTTCTAAATTTTATTTATTTTTTTATAAAAAGATGATAGGCTTTTAGATGAAATGTTAAACGCTTAACATGTAGGAGGAGAAAAGATGTTGGAAAATAAAAATCATAAAAAGATATTTTTAAGCGGAAAATCTTTGTTAATGGGAACCTTGTCAACAGCAGCAATTGTATTAAGTGCATCAACTGCAAATGCTGCTACTAATGCAGACAATGTTAATGAAAATCAAACTGTAGAAGTAACTGCTACTTCAGTAAACAATGAAAATAATAAGCAAGTAACTGAAAAAGATAGTGCAGATAAAAGTACTAGTGATGTGGCTGAAGATGCTAACACCAAGAAATCAAACGAAAATACAGAAACTACAGAAAATAATACTCAAACAGTTGTTACTAATGCGCCAGTAAGTGATGTGAAAAATACAAACACAGTTACCGCTGAAACACCTGTTGATAAAGTAGTAAATAATAGTGATCAAAAGACAACTAATGCTGCAACTACTGATACTAAAAAAGATGATGTAAAATAAGTTGAAAAGAAAGACTCAGTAGATAAAACAAATGCTGAGGAAAATAAAGATAGTTCAGTAAAGCCAGCTGAAAATGCTACTAAGGCTGAATTAAAGGGCCAAGTTAAAGATATCGTTGAAGAATCTGGTGTTGATACTAGCAAGTTAACTAATGATCAAATTAATGAATTAAATAAAATTAATTTCTCCAAAGAAGCAAAAAGTGGTACTCAGTTAACTTACAACGACTTTAAAAAAATTGCTAAAACTTTAATTGAACAAGATGCTCGTTATGCTGTTCCATTCTTCAATGCAAGTAAAATTAAAAATATGCCTGCTGCTAAAACACTTGATGCTCAAAGTGGAAAAGTAGAAGATTTGGAAATTTGGGATTCATGGCCTGTTCAAGATGCAAAAACTGGTTACGTATCTAACTGGGATGGCTACCAATTAGTGATTGGTATGATGGGAGTTCCAAACGTCAATGATAACCACATTTATCTTCTTTACAACAAGTATGGTGATAATGACTTTAATCATTGGAAGAATGCCGGTCCTATTTTCGGCCTAGGTACTCCAGTTATTCAACAATGGTCTGGATCAGCAACTTTAAATAAAGATGGCTCAATTCAACTTTACTACACTAAGGTTGATACTAGTGATAATAATACTAACCACCAAAAACTCGCTAGTGCAACTGTTTACTTAAATCTTGAAAAAGATCAAGATAAGATTTCTATTGCTCATGTTGACAACGACCATATTGTCTTTGAAGGTGATGGTTACCACTACCAAACTTATGACCAATGGAAAGAAACTAACAAGGGTGCTGACAATATCGCAATGCGTGATGCACACGTGATTTATGATGATAATGATAATCGTTACCTTGTGTTTGAAGCAAGTACTGGAACCGAAAATTATCAAGGTGATGATCAAATTTATCAATGGTTAAATTACGGCGGTACTAACAAGGATAATTTAGGTGATTTCTTCCAAATTTTATCTAACTCCGATATTAAAGATAGAGCTAAATGGTCAAACGCTGCAATTGGTATCATTAAACTAAATGATGATGTTAAGAATCCAAGTGTTGCAAAGGTCTACAGCCCACTTATTAGTGCACCAATGGTAAGTGATGAAATTGAACGTCCTGATGTTGTTAAATTAGGTAATAAGTATTACTTATTTGCTGCTACTAGATTAAACCGTGGTAGTAACGATGATGCTTGGATGGCAACTAACAAAGCAGTTGGTGATAACGTAGCTATGATTGGTTATGTTTCTGATAACTTAACTCATGGTTATGTTCCATTGAATGAATCTGGCGTTGTTTTAACTGCATCTGTACCAGCTAACTGGCGTACTGCAACTTATTCATACTATGCAGTTCCAGTAGAAGGAAGAGATGATCAACTTTTAATTACTTCATACATCACTAATCGTGGTGAGGTTGCTGGAAAGGGTATGCATGCAACTTGGGCACCAAGTTTCTTGTTACAAATTAATCCAGATAACACTACTACTGTTTTAGCTAAAATGACTAACCAAGGGGATTGGATTTGGGATGATAGTAGTGAAAATCCAGATATGATGGGTGTACTTGAAAAAGATGCTCCAAATAGTGCTGCCCTTCCTGGAGAATGGGGAAAACCAGTTGATTGGGATTTAATTGGTGGATACAACTTGAAGCCACACCAACCTGTAACTCCTATTCCAAATGTACCAACTACTCCTGAAACCCCAACCACACCAGATAAGCCAGAAGTACCAACTACCCCTGAAGTCCCAACCACTCCAGAGGTACCAACTACTCCAGAAACTCCAACTCCAGAAGTTCCAAAGAATCCAGTTAAGAAAGCTAGTCAGTCTAAACTTCCAAAGGCGGGAGATAAAAATAGCTTTGCAGCAGTTGTTTTAGGTGCTGTAAGTTCAATATTAGGTGCTGTTGGTTTAACAGGTGTTTCAAAACGTAAACGCAATAATTAAATTAAAAAAGATGAGTTCCGTTGAATTCATCTTTTTTTGCTATAAATATAATTTATCCTAGGATGAAAAACTGTAAATTTTCTCAAAAATAGCTTTTTTCTATAATGAGTTAGAAAAGTAATAGAGTGCTACCTATCTATAGGTCAGAAGTATATTTAAGTATGCTTATCAAATATTAGACAATTACTTTTCATAATTTAGACTAGATGTTTGAAAGCTTTAATAAAAGAGAAAATATATGCAAAAAATTAAAGAAAAATATTTTGGAGGAGAAAGAGCCTTGTATGGCCTTTCAAATACAATTTTAAAAAATATTACTTTTGGTGAAGGAGAATCTCCTTTAAAAGAAACCAAAGATTTAGAAATAAAAGCCACTATTTTTAAATATAAATATCCTTTATGGTATTCAAATAACATTAATATTACTGATACGATTTTTGAAACAATGTCTCGAAGTGGAATCTGGTATACCAATAATATTTCTATTAAAAATTCTAATCTGCAAGCTCCAAAGCTATTTAGAAGATGCAAAAATATCACATTAGACCATGTTTTCTTTTCCAATGCAGAAGAGACAATGTGGACCTGTGAAGATATTACAATTAAAAATACAGAAATTAACGGGGATTATTTTGGAAAAGATAGCTCTAATATTTACATGGAAAATGGTAGAGTAATTGGAAATTACGTATTTGATGGAGCTAAAAATATTGTATGTAAGAACTGTAGTTTTGTTTCAAAAGATGCTTTTTGGAATTGTGAGAATGTAACTTTGATTAATTGTCAGATAGATGGGGAATATTTGAGCTGGAATAGTAGTCATATTACGTTTAAAGATTGTACTATTGAGAGTGATCAGGGACTATGCTACATGGATTATGTTACTTTAGAAAATTGTATCTTGAATCAAACTCCTTTAGCCTTTGAAAAATGTAGTAATATAAAAGCAACTATAAACAGCAAAATTACTAGTATTAAAAATCCAATTTCAGGAATAATTAAGGCTAAAAAGATAGAAACGGTAATTATTGATCCTACTAAAGTTGATCCTAAGGCTACAAAGATTATTTCTATAGAACCAGTTGATAGAGAAGTATCCGTTTCTGATCAAAATCAAGAAGGTGAATAAATTTGAAATATGATTTTCAGCAGTAAATAGAAGACATACAGATTCCGTAAAATGGAATATACAAGATAATGAACTGCCAATGTCCATTGCAGACATGGATTTTAAAACAGCTCCTGAAATTATTTTGGCAATGCAAGAAAAGCTTAAGCTTGGGGCCTTTGGCTATGAAGAAGCGGGAGAGGACTATTTTAATGCTGTAAGCAGTTGGTATCAACTAGAGCATGGAGTCAATGCTGATCCAACATGGATGATCTTTGTCACTGGAGTAGTACCAGCAATTTCATCAATTGTCAGACGCATATCGCATATTGGGGATAATGTATTGGTGCAAGAGCCAGTTTATAATATTTTTTATAATTCGATTGAGAATAATGGTCGCCATGTATTATCAAGTGATTTGAGCTATCATGATGGAAAATATGAGATCGATTGGCAAGATTTAGAAAATAAATTAGCTGATCCATTGACCACATTAATGCTCTTCTGTAATCCTCATAATCCTACAGGAATAGTGTGGTCGCGTAGTGAAGTAAAGCGAATAGCAGCTTTATGCCAAAAATATCATGTAGTGTTGTTATCAGATGAAATCCACGGTGACATAGTTAGAAATAATGTAAAATATACACCTGCATTCTCTGTTACCAAAGAATTGAAAAATAATGTAATCAGCCTCGTATCACCAAGTAAAACGTTTAATGTTGCTGCTCTTCATGCTGCTACGGTAATTATTCCTGATGAGAATTTACGCATGATTGTTAGTCGAGGACTAAATAGTGATGAATTGGCTGAGCCAAATCTAATGGCAATTCCGGCAACAATTGCTGCTTATACAGAAGGATTTAATTGGCTGCATGATTTATTAGATACAATTAATGAGAATTTTATCTATGCTGAACATGAAATAAATAAAAACTTGAAAAATGTAAAGATTGTCTCTGGACCTGCAACTTACTTAATGTGGTTAGATGTAAGCGAAATTTCAAAAGATAGTAAAAAATTAGCAGATTATCTTCGAAAAGAAACTGGCTTAATTGTTTCAGCTGGCAGTATTTATCGGGGTAACGGGAGTCAATTTTTACGTCTTAATTTGGCCTCACCAATATCGATGGTAGAGGATGGAATTGAACGATTGATTACTGGAATTAAAAATTTTTCTAAAAAATAGTTGAAAGTGATTTCAAAGTCATCTCAAAAAGATATATACTTTTATTGAGGTGATTTTTTTATGGAACCATTATTTTTAACGCCATACTTTAGACCAAAAATTTGGGGTGGTCGTAAATTAAATACTGTTTTAGGATATGATATTCCTGATGGAAAGGTTGGAGAAGCCTGGGTAATTTCAGGATACAAAGACGATGCTTCAATTGTTAATGCAGGTCCATTTAAAGGAAAGACATTGCGAGAAGTATATTTAGAGCATCCTGAGTTATTTGGTAATCCAAAAGCAAAAGAATTTCCTTTACTAGTTAAATTCTTAGATGCAAATGATAATTTATCAGTTCAAGTTCATCCAGATGATGAATATGCCAGAATTCATGAAAATGATTCAGGGAAAACAGAAAGCTGGTACGTGCTTCATGCTGAACCGGGTGCTAAACTTATTTATGGGCACAATGCTAAGAGCAAGGAAGAGCTAGAAGATTGGATTAAAAATGGAAAGTGGTCTAAACTTTTGCGTTATGTACCTGTAAAAGAAGGAGACTTTTTATATGTTCCTTCTGGCACTGTGCATGCTCTAACAAAGGGGATTATGGTTATTGAAACTCAACAATCAAGTGATGTAACGTACAGATTGTATGATTGGGATCGAGTAGATAAGAAGACAGGAAAGAAGAGAGAGTTGCATATTAAGCAATCTCTTGATACTATTCAAGTACCACATAAAGATCCGAAACTGAAAATTACATCAGAAACAGTAGAAGATGCTAAAATTACTACGTTAGCACAACCACCAATGTCACCACATTTTTATTTATGGCAGATTGATGTTGATGGAGATTTTGCTTGGAGTTTAAATGATCATCCTTATCTTCTAGTATCTATAATTAAAGGTAGCGGTAAGTTTATTGCTGATGGTAAAGAGTATAATATTAAATTAGGAAGCAACTTTATCATTCCTAATGAAATGAAGAACTTTAGCTTTAGTGGTAACTTGCGTTTAGTAATTTCAGCTCCGGGTAAAGAATAAATTTAAATGAATGGAGTTGGTCAAATGATTTATATTGGTTGCGGGGTAATAATGTTTGTAATCGGGGTCATTTGGCTGATTGCTCCTTCGCCTAACCCTAATCGAATTTATGGATATATGTCCTATTTAGCTTCAGTTAATGAAGCAAGCTACCAGTATGCACAAAAAGTAGCTCGTAATTATTTTATGTTGTTTGGCTTGATTCAAACGCTTCTAGGATTAGGAATTCATTTTTTGCACTGGGATCGCTACTTTTTGATTTGGTTGCTTACTTTTTATTTGTTTATCTTGGCTCCAATAATCTTAACTGAAAAGAAATTGCAGACTTTTTTACGTGCTCGACATGAGTTGCCACATGATTATATTGAGCCGGATAAGATTAAACATACTAGAGTAAAAGGATTTAAGGACAAATAATGCTAAAGATATTAATGGTTGAAGATGACAATTCTGTTGCGGAAATGATGAAAATGTTCTTTAGTAAAGAGCAGTGGGACGTAGATATAGCTAAAGATGGAGTAGAAGCTGTTGAAATGTTTAAGGCAAATCCAAGCTCTTATGATATCGTTACACTAGATCTTAATTTACCTAAAAAGGATGGTATGGAAGTAGCTAAGGAAATTAGAGCAATTTCTCTCTCAATACCGATAATTATGTTAACTGCTAGAGACTCAGAGACTGATCAAATTTTAGGATTGGGGATTGGTGCAGACGAATATGTTACTAAGCCTTTTAGTCCCTTAGCCTTAATAGCACGGATCAAGGCGCTGTATCGCAGAAGTCGTCTGGAAAAGGATATGCACGCCTCTAATGGGATAAAATATGATGTAGTAACTAAGCATTTAAAAATTTCGAAGGACCATCGAGAGGTACGATTTGATGACAAAGCTGTTGAAGGATTGACCCCTAAGGAATTTGATTTACTTTACACCATGGCTCAAAAGCCAAAGCAGGTTTTTTCAAGAGATAAACTTTTAGAGCTAGTGTGGGGATATGAGTTTTTCGGTGAGGAAAGAACTGTTGATGCTCATATTAAAAAACTACGTCAAAAGTTAGAGAAAGCTGGTCCGCAAGTAGTTCAAACTGTTTGGGGTGTGGGCTACAAATTTGATGATTCTGAGGTATAGAAGTTGAAGCTATTCTATCAAGAAATTTTAGGTTTTTTGCTAGTAATAATTACTAGTATCGTAATTATTGGTTCATCAACTATTCATTTTGCGACTATTCAAGCCTATTCTCAAAGTTACACTCGCTTAGAAGGATATGGAACTTCGATTGGAAAACTGGCTTTAGCTAAAGATAATCCTAAACATGAATTAGATGCAAAATTTTTAAAAAATTTACAGGTAGTAATGGAGGGCGAAGATGTAAATCTTCGCATTTTTAATAATAAAAATAGACAAGTTTATCCAGAAACTACGATGAACTGGGCATTACCGCAAAAGTTATTTAAGCAATTAAAGAATGGCAAGACGATTCGTATTAGGAACGATCATGAGGATGGACGAGTAAGTTCTTTTTCAAATAAAGATGCATATACTAGTGTAATTGTTCCCTGGCGTAGTAAAGGAAAACTCGTGGGAGTAATCTGGATCGGTTCACGTGTGCAAAATGTGGAACAAATGATTGTCCGAGAAAAGCATAATCTGTTAACAGCTTTACTTAGTTCTTTAGTTATTGGTGGATTGATCAGTTTTGTCTTGTCATACTATATTTCAAGAAAGATAAAACTCTTATCTAATGCTACTAAAAAAGTGGCACAAGGTGACTTTAATGTCCATCTAAAACACAAGGATACAGATGAGATTGATGATTTAGCACGTAATTTTAATATTATGGTCAATGCTTTAAAAGAATCAAATGATGAAATTAAGGCACAAGAAAAGCGACGAGAGCAATTTATGGCTGATGCTGCTCATGAGATGCGAACCCCGCTTACTACAATTAATGGGTTGTTAGAAGGATTTGAATATGATGCTATTCCTGAAGAAGCCAAACCTAAATCTATTGCTTTAATGCATAGTGAAACAAAGCGATTAATCCGGCTGGTGAACGAAAACTTAGATTACGAAAAAATTAGAAATAATAAAATTAGTCTGATTCAATCGAAATTCAATGCTACTGAAGTTCTAACTAATTTATTAACACAGATGAAGCAAAAAGCTGCTCAAAAGAATGATGAACTGATCTTAGACTGTCCGCAGCAAGTTGAAGTTTATGCCGATAAAGACCGCTTCACTCAAATAATGGTTAATCTAGTTCAAAATGCATTACAATTTACTGAAAATGGAAAAATTACAATTTCTGCTAAAAGGATTGAGCATGGCGCCCAATTTAAAATAGCCGATACAGGAATTGGAATGAATAAGAAGCAGATGAAATATATTTTTGAAAGATTTTATAAGGCAGATCCATCGAGAGCAAAAATTGGCTCGGGAGAATCTGGCTTAGGGCTGTCAATTATTCTTTCTCTTATTAAACAGCACGGTGGTAAAATTGACGTTGATTCAGAACCTGGAAAGGGTGCAACATTTACCGTGACCTTATATGATAAGGGTTATAAGGAATTTATTAAAGACTAACAAAAAGGGTAGTACTTATATATTTTTTAAGTACTACCCTTTTTTTATTTATCGA